>NZ_PYUC01000029.1:0-42309 GCF_003028655.1 Trinickia symbiotica | reverse complement strand
CTGCACCGCGACTTCGGGATTCGCTGCCAGTTCTTCCATCGTGTACACCTGTCCATTAAAGTTGTTAATGGGCACGATGCTCGCGTCAGAACTCCTGCGCTTCAAGGCGCCTTTGCCGGGTGCTTACGATGGTCTTCTTGTTGTCCTCGATTTTTTGATAAATCGAAGCCTTGTCTTTGTCGCTTGCGATGAATAGCTCCATGGTGTGGCGCGCATTGGCACGCGTCATCGCATTGATAGCCTGGGCTGCGTCCGCTTTCACCCACTCTTTGTAGATGATGCTGTCGATGATCTCGCCGATGCTGGTCATTCCGTCCAGGCTGACCGCAATCAACATTGCGATGAGCATCAACACGAGCCCGAAGCTCGCGCCCAGGCGCATACCGATTTTTAGATTTTTAAAATTCATCCGCATTCTTTTCCACATTCCATTTGATCAATGATTTAGGCGGCTATCGCGACCCGCGCGCGCGCCTCCGGCGATGCCCGCGATCAACGTTCCGCCGATGATCGATAGGTCTCATGACTGTTCGCTGTTTATCGCTCATCGTCGGCAATGTCGTGCGGAGCCTCCGCCCGGGACATCCATTGGCTCACTTCGGCTGCTGGCATCGGCCGGCTGATCAGGTAGCCCTGTACCGCATCGCAACCTAGCTGGCGCAGATGTTCGCACTGCTCGTCCCGCTCGACGCCATCGGCCACGACGGCCAGCGTCCGCTTGATTCGAGCGTCACGAGACCAAACCTTTCGGATCGGTGAGGGCATCGATCGCGAAAACCTGCCCGATCACCTCATGATCACGATCGCTCAGCGAATCAGGATGAAACTGCAGCAGTTCCCGAAAGGTGTTCAGCAAGTGCGTCCTCGCAAGCGGGGCAGCCTTCAATATCGGCCATGCGTGCATGAGATAGGAAAGCGGTATGAGGCTTCGGCGTTCACACCAACTATCGAAGAGAAAGATGCACAGTCGATCGATGTCTTCCAGCCCATTCGGTCCTGAAAAGGTTCGCGTCATTTTTGAACGGTCTCACAAGACAAGCTTGGTTGTTGTTCGCGCCGTGAAGCTTATTCGGTGCAGCTTCGATCGCGAAAAAATTAATCAGTTGAGCCGATCCACGAGTTCCGGAACCGCCGTGAACAGGTCTGCGACGACACCATAATCTGCCACACTGAAGATTGGAGCTTCGGGATCCTTGTTTATCGCCACGATCACCTTCGAATCCTTCATGCCCGCCAGATGCTGGATTGCACCGGAAATACCCACTGCCACATACAACTGCGGCGCAACGATCTTGCCCGTCTGCCCCACCTGGTAATCGTTCGGCACGAAGCCCGCATCGACCGCTGCGCGCGAGGCGCCCAGCGCCGCGCCGAGCTTATCGGCCAGCGGCTCGAGCACCTTCGTGTAATTCTCGCCGCTGCCCAGACCCCGGCCACCCGAGACGATGATCTTCGCGCTTGTCAGTTCCGGACGATCGAGCTTCGTCACTTCGCGGCTCACGAACTGCGAAATGCCCGTATCGGCAGCGGCGTCGATCTTCTCGACCGACGCACTGCCGCCTTCGGCCGCGACCGGATCGAACCCCGTCGCGCGCACCGTGATCACCTTGAGTGGATCCGACGACTGTACGGTCGCGATAGCATTGCCCGCGTAGATTGGGCGTTCGAACGTGTCCGCGCTATCGACCGCAGTGATGTCCGAGATCTGGGCAACGTCGAGCTTGGCCGCCACGCGCGGCGCGATGTTCTTCCCGTAGGCAGTGGCCGGCGCGAGGATGTGCGAGTAACCCCTCGCGATGGTCACCACCGTCGCCTCGACGTTCTCTGCGAGGCCCTCGGCCAGTTGCGGCGCGTCGGCCAAAAGCACCTTGCTCACGCCTGCGATCGTCGAGGCACGCTCGGCCGCCGCGTCTGCATCGCGGCCGGCAACCAGCACGTGGACTTCGTCGCCCGTAAACGTGGCAATGACCGCAGCGGCCGCCACGGTGCTCAGCGTCGCGCTCTTGATCGCAGCGTTGTCGTGTTCTGCAATTACCAGAATCGTCATCTTTATTTGCTCCCTCACAGCACCTTGGCTTCGGTCTTCAGCTTCTCGACCAGCGTTTTGATGTCCGGCACCACAACACCGGCGCTGCGCCTCGGCGGCTCGGCCACCTTTAGCGTCTTGAGGCGCGGTGTCACGTCGACACCGAGGTGTTCGGGTTTCAGCGTTTCGAGCGGCTTTTTCTTCGCCTTCATGATGTTAGGCAGTGTCACGTAGCGCGGCTCATTGAGGCGCAGGTCAGTCGTGACCACTGCCGGCAGCGTCAGCGACAGCGTTTCCGTGCCGCCGTCCACTTCACGCGCGACTGTCGCCTTTCCGCCTTCGATTGTCACCTTTGAGGCGAACGTCGCCTGCGGCAGACCGGCCAACGCGGCGAGCATCTGCCCTGTCTGGTTCGAATCGTCATCGATGGCTTGTTTGCCGAGGATGACCAATGAAGGCTGCTCTCTATCGATGAGCGCCTTGAGCAGCTTGGCGACGGCCAACGGCTGCACATCCTCGTTCGACTCGATCAACACAGCGCGATCCGCACCGATCGCCAGCGCCGTACGCAGCGTTTCCTGCGCCTGGGCCACGCCTGCCGACACCGCGATGACCTCGGTTGCCACACCGGCCTCCTTCAACCGCACCGCCTCTTCCACCGCGATCTCGTCGAACGGGTTCATCGACATCTTCACATTCGCAATGTCGACACCCGTGCCTTCCGACTTGACGCGGACCTTCACGTTGTAATCGACTACGCGTTTGACTGCGACAACTACCTTCATCTCCTTTCTCCATTTTGCACTTGCGGCTTATTCCTAACTCAAATCGCGACAGTCGGTCCAAATCTCATTGCCTGTCAGAAATAAAAGCATGACTATTCCTCGGCACATCCAAAAGCGCCGAGTCATTGGCCAGTCATGCGGGTGACGATAAAGCGCAATTCCGCCCGGCCCCTCGTCGTTGGCCAAGCCGTCTAACCGTAGTGGTAGACGCCCCGGTTCGTCTTGCGCCCCAGTCGCCCAGCGGAAACCAGCTCGCGTAGCAGTGGACAAGGCCGGTACCTCGGGTCGCCAAGGTCCTTGACGAGCACCTCTGTCACCGACAGGCAGACGTCGAGTCCGATCAGGTCCGCGAGCGCGAGCGGGCCGATCGGATGATTCGCGCCGAGCTTCATGCCCGCGTCAATTTCCTCGGCGCTTGCGACGCCCTCGGCCAGCACAAAGAATGCCTCGTTGATCATCGGCACGAGGATCCGATTGACCACGAACCCCGGCGAATTCCTGACGCCGATGGGCGACTTGTCGAAGCGTTGCGTCAGCGCGTAAATCGCCTCGGCGACCGCGTCGCTCGTCTGCAAGCCACGGATAATCTCCACGAGCGGCATGAGCGGCACCGGATTGAAGAAGTGCATGCCGATGAAGCGCGAAGGATCGGCAAGCGTCGCCGCGAGCGCCGTAATGGAGATCGATGACGTGTTCGTTGCAATGACCGCGTCTGGGCGCGCCACGGCTTCAATCTGCTTCAGAATCCGTTGCTTGAGCTCGACATTTTCGGTCGCCGCTTCGATCACCAGATCAACATCCGCAAGACGCTGATACTCGGTCGAGGTCTCGATGCGCGAGAGCGCCTCGTCGCGCGCCGCCGCGTCGAGCTTCGCTTTCGCGACGAGCCGCTCGAGGCTCGCGGTCAGCGTCGCGACGCCCTTGGCGAGCTCGGCGTCGGCGACGTCGATCATCACGACCTTCAGGCCGGCGACAGCCGCGGTCTGCGCGATACCGTTACCCATCGTGCCCGCGCCGACGATACCCACGGATTTGATTGTCACTGCTGCTCCTCGATTGCGATAGTGTGCTTCATGTCTATTCAAGGCTCGCATGACGCATATCGTCCGCCAAAGTTTCTTGTACTGCAGCGTGACGGGGATCGTGTCAGAACTGTTCCTCGGACAATGCCAGCACGCCCGCTGCACCTCTCGCACTCGTGATCGAGACTTCGAGCGCCGCCGCCTGGGGCAGGACATGCTCGGCATAGAAACGCGCCGTCGCAATCTTTGCACTGCAAAATGATGGGTCGCGCGTCTCATTGGTCGACGCCGCCAGCAGCGCACGCGCCATTTGCCAACCGCAGAGAACGATGCCCGCAAGCTTTAGGTACGGGACGCTGCCGGCGAACACCGCGTTCGGGTCGTGACTCGCGTTCGCCAGGATGAAGTCGATAACCGTTTCAAGCGATCGCCGGCCTTTCTCGAGTTGCTCGCGCATCGAGACAAAGGCCGCGCCTTCGTGTGCCGCGAGCGCGTCGACGGTCTTCGACACGGCGACGAGGATTCGCTTCCCGACCGCGCCGCCGTCGCGCAGCGTCTTGCGGCTGACCAGATCGTTGGCCTGGATCGCCGTTGTGCCCTCGTAGATGGGCAGAATGCGCGCATCGCGGTAGTGCTGCGCGGCGCCAGTCTCCTCAATAAAGCCCATCCCGCCATGGACCTGAACGCCCAGACTCGTTACCTCGATCGCCAACTCCGTGCTCCAGCCCTTCACCACCGGCACGAGGTATTCGTAGATCGCCTGATGGTCGGCGCGCACGGCATTGTCGGGGTGACGATGCGCGATGTCAGTGTGAGCGGCGGCGACATAGGAGAGCGCGCGGGCGCCTTCGGTCAACGCGCGCATCGTCCCGAGCATGCGGCGCACGTCTGGATGATGGATGATTGTCACGGCCTCTTTCGCTGAGCCGTCCACGGGCCGACTCTGCACGCGCTCCTTCGCATACGAGACCGCTCTCTGATACGCACGATCGGCGACGGCAACCCCCTGTACGCCGACCGCGAAGCGCGCCGCGTTCATCATGATGAACATATACTCGAGGCCGCAGTTGACCTCGCCGACAAGATAGCCGACCGCGCCGCCGTGATCGCCGAATTGGAGCACCGCGGTCGGGCTCGCCTTGATGCCGAGTTTGTGCTCGATCGACACGCAATGCACGTCATTGCGCGCGCCCAGCGACCCGTCTTCATTGACCATGAACTTCGGTACGATGAAGAGCGAGATGCCCTTCACGCCGTCGGGTGCGGCGGGCAGACGCGCAAGCACGAGGTGCACGATATTTTCGGCCATGTCATGCTCGCCCCACGTGACGAAGATCTTCGTGCCGAAGATGCGGTAGGTGCCGTTACCTTGCGGCTCGGCGCGTGTGCGCACTAATGCGAGGTCAGAGCCGGCCTGCGGCTCGGTAAGGTTCATCGTACCTGTCCACTCGCCCGAAATGAGCTTCGGCACGTAGCGTTGCTTCTGTTCTTCGCTGCCGGCGGTCAACAACGCCTCGATTGCGCCGTCGGTCAGGAGCGGGCACAGGGCGAACGAGAGGTTCGCGGCATTGAGCATCTCGATGCAGGGCGTCGCGACCAGCTTTGGCAAAGACTGCCCCCCATAGTTGGTCGGATGCTGCAGCCCCTGCCAGCCACCTTTTACGTACTGCCGGAATGCCTCGTTGAAGCCTGGCGTCGCAGTGACAATGCCATTGCTCCAACTGCTCGGGTTCTTGTCTCCTTCGAAGTTCATCGGTGCGAGCACCTCGCCGCACAGCTTCGCCGATTCGTCGAGGACGGCCCAGGCCGTTTCGCCAGTCGCGTCCTCGAAGCCCGGTAGCGCTGCGATTTCATCCAGAGCGGCCAGTTCCTTCATCACGAACAGCATTTCCTTCACAGGGGCAGTGTAAGTCATGGTCGGTCATTCAATCGTGCAGTCATGTAGGGCGTATGGATATGGATATGCCACATCCCTAGGTCTTGTTCGCGGAGGCGCACGGCGTATCCCCGACCAGGTCGATGGCGCGTCCTGATCCAACACTTGCGCGCAAATCGAATTTCCGGACTTTTCCGGTCGATGTCTTGGGCACCTCTCCAATGCGTACCGCCTTGGGAACTTTGTACCCGGCAAGATACCGACGGCAATGTGTGATGAGCTCTTCGGCGGTCGCGTTTATCCCCTCCTTCAATTCGACAAACGCGCACGGAACTTCACCCCATTTCGGATCTGGCATTGCGACAACTGCCGCAACCGACACCGCGGGGTGCCGGTAAAGCGTGTCTTCGATCTCGATACTCGAAATGTTTTCACCACCGGAAATGATGATGTCCTTGCTGCGATCCTTGATGCGCACATAACCGTCTGGAGCGAGCACTCCCAGATCGCCGGTGTGAAACCAGCCGCCGCGGAAGGCGTCTTCAGTTGCACGTTCGTTTTTCAGATAGCCTTTCATGCAAATGTTGCCGCGGAACATGATCTCACCGACTGTTTCGCCGTCGGGTGGCACGGGTTCGAGCGTGTCTGGATTGAGCACGGTCACCGCTGACTGGAGGTGATAGCGCACGCCTTGCCGTGCAGTCAGGCGCGCTCGCTCGTCGTCATCTAGCGTCTCCCAGGCTTCCTGTTTTGCACAGACCGATGCAGGACCATACACCTCGGTCAGTCCGTACACGTGAGTCAAATCGAAGCCGATCTGCTTCATACTCGCGATCATGGAAGGGGACGGTGCCGCTCCGGCCACCATCGTCGACACCCCGTGATCGATGCCTGCGCGCCATTCTGGAGAGGCATTTGCAAGAGCACTCTGGACGATCGGCGCACCGCAGTAGTGGGTAACGCGCTCGCGCCGGATCAGGTCGAATACAGTCCTGGCATCAAATTTTCGAAGACAAACGTTGACCCCAGCGCGCGCCGCGATCGTCCACGGAAAGCACCAGCCGTTGCAATGGAACATAGGTAATGTCCAAAGGTAGACTGCATGCTTCGGCATATCCCATTCGAGGATATTGCTGAGCGCATTCAGGTAAGCACCACGATGATGGTAAACAACGCCCTTGGGGTCGCCCGTCGTGCCGGACGTGTAGTTGAGTGCAATCGAGTCCCATTCGTCGGCCGGCAGCTTCCACGCAAACTGCGGATCGCCTTCTTGAAGAAAGGCTTCGTAGTCGGTAGCGCGAGCAAATGCGTTGGGATCCGCGGGCATCACGTCGCTTACACTGATGATGCGCAACTGCGGGAGCTCGAGGGCCGCGCGACGCGCAAGTTCGGCAAACTCCGTGTCGACGATCAGAAACTTTGCCTCGCCGTGCCGCAACATGAACAGTAGCGACGCAATATCGAGCCGCGTGTTCAGCGTATTGAGCACCGCGCCGGACATCGGCACACCGAAATGCGCTTCGATCATCGCGGGAATGTTCGGTAGCAATACCGCTACGGTGTGCCCGCGGCTGATACCCGCCCGCTCGAGCGCGCTGGCGAGGCACCTTGCGCGCACGTATGTTTCGCGCCAGGTGCGGCGCACGTCACCATGGATAACCGCAAGGCGGTCTCCATAAACGTCGGCCGCTCGCGCGATAAATTCGAGAGGTGTGAGGGGGACATAGTTGGCCTGCCGGCGGCCGAGGCCCTCATCGAACATGTGCGTCATGACATCGCTTCCTAGCTTTGCTGATCTTGATCAACAAAGACTAGCAACCTACATTGTTGAGCGTCTGTCATTGCGATGACAGAGTCTTCCCGAGCGCACCATATCCTCTTTTTCTCCCAAATCCGTCCATGAATGACGTTCCAGACAGCCCGTCCGCCCCGCTCGACGTACTCGACGTCCACCGGCTGAGCGCATTCGGCCGTGACCAGATTAACCACCTTTGCCGAACGTCGGCCACGCCTGAGGCATAGCCTTGACCCGCAGCGCTTGCTGGACCAGGCGGCCTTCGGGCGGCGCGTCATCTCACTAGCGAGTTGCTTATGCGTCGCCAGTTCGTTGGACGCGCGTTTACGCTGGCCCCCCTGCCCCCAGCGGCTACCCAGAAGCTGCAAGCGAGGGATTTGCGGCCCAATACCCTCGCCGCTTACGTTTGCGACAAAACGCACGCGGTTTGTCGGGAAGCCGACGTCATTCGGCCGGCGCGAATTCTGCAAGTGCCCCGGAGGCCCGGCCTGTCGCTTTCCGGGGGCGGCGGGCCGACATGGCGCGGAATCTGCGTGAGAGCGGTCCGCGGTGACGTCTGGCCGATGCTCGAATCCGGAGCTAAAGACCATATGCCTACCGCAGAAAGAGCGTATGGCGCGGATTTGCAGCCGCGATTTGCAACCTCCGATTTCTGGCCTTTTCCTGAACTGGAGGGCGCCAATGTTTACGTTTTCAGAAAGAGGAATGCGATATGAATGATCCACGCACGACCGTAGCCATCATTGGCCCTGGAAATATCGGCACGGATCTGATGTGCAAGGTTCTCGAGTCGGAAGATTTGAGCCTGGCATTCGTGGTCGGACGCAATCCGAAGAGCCGCGGGCTCGCCATCGCAAAAGAGCGTGGCGTCGAGACGTCGGCGGATGGAATCGATTTCCTTCAGGCGCACAGCGATGCGTACGACATCGTCTTCGATGCGACCGACGCCTATGCGCATGTCGAGCACAATGCGTTCTTTTCCGCTTCGGGGAAATTTGCCGTCGATCTGACGCCGGCCTGCATCGGTATGGCGTGTGTGCCGTCAGTCAACCTGGTCGACGTCGCCGGGCAGCAAAACGTTAGCCTAATTACCTGCGGCGGACAGGCGAGTGTGCCACTCGTGCATGCGCTAAGGCAGGTGACGCAGCAGATCGACTACCTCGAGGTCGTTTCGACGATCGCGGCTGCGAGCGCCGGCGTGGCGACGCGAGAGAACATCAACAATTACCTCACGACGACGGAGCGGGCCTTGTCCCAGTTTTCGGGGGCGAACGCGGTCAAGGCGATTCTGAACATCAACCCCGCCGAACCGGGCGTCTCGATGCAAACGACGATCTATGCGAACGCGAAGTTCGGTGAATTTTCAGAGATCGAGGACGCAATCGGGAAGGCCGTCGCGTCCGTACAAGAATACGTCCCGGGGTTTCAGATCGTTCTCGCGCCGGTTCTCGATGCAGGACGAATCACTGTCAGCGTGAAGGTGCACGGCAGCGGACATCATCTGCCGAGCTATGCGGGAAATCTCGACATTATCAATTGCGCGGCTGTCGCGGTGGCGGCGTACAAGGGCAGTCTGACGAGGAGCGTGCAATCGTGAAAGGCTACATCACTCTAACCGACGCATCCCTGCGCGACGGCAATCACGCGGTGCGGCACCAGTTGACGACTGGGCAGATCACCCGCTACGCGCAGGCCGCCGACGAGGCTGGCATCGATATCGTGGAGGTGGGCCACGGTAACGGACTGGGGGCCTCATCGGCCCTGCTGGGTAAAGCGGTGACCACCGATGCGGAGATGCTGGTGTCCGTCCGCGCAAAGCTCAGGCACTCGAAGCTCGGCATTCATTTCATCCCCGGGACCGGCAAGCTATCCGATATCGAAGTTGCGCTCGAAGCGGGCGTCGACGTGTTTCGGCTGGCATCGCATTGCACCGAGGCCAATATCACGCGGCAATTCATCGAGTATGTGAGGCATGCTGGGAAAACCGCCTATGGCGTGCTGATGATGTCGCATATGGCCGATGCCGGCGAGATTCTGAAACAGTCCCGCCTTATGCAATCGTATGGCGCCCACGCGATCGTCCTGATGGACAGCGCGGGCTTTTCGACCCCGGATCTCGTTAAGGAAAAGGTCGAGCGCCTGATTGACGGTCTCTCTATACCGGTCGGGTATCACGCTCACAACAACTTGGGGCTCGCGGTGGCGAACTCGATTGCCGCGGCGGAGAGCGGTGCGACGCTACTGGACGCATGTGTTTGCGGCTTCGGCGCCGGCGCCGGCAACACGCAGCTCGAAACGCTCGTTCCAGTTCTCGAGCGCTATGGATACCGGACAGGTACGAGCTTCGAGCGTACGGTCAGACTCGCGAGGGGCGCGGACAAGGTCCTGCCGATCCGCACCCCTCACATCGCCATCGACAACATCAGCTCGGGCGTCTTCGGCCTCTTTTCGGGCTACGTTCCGCACATCGAGCGCCTTGCGTCCGAGCTGAAGATCGATTCGTTCGAGTTGTGCCAGGCGCTTGCGCATCGAAAGCTGGTGGCGGGGCAAGAGGACGTGATCGTCGAGGAAGCGTACCGTCTTGCGGCAAGGAGCGCCTAAGGCGTTGCCGTCAGGTAGTTGCGTTTGACAAAGAGAGTACTTCCCGACGTTTACCGTCCCTGTGCCGGTTGAACAACCATTGCGGAGCCATGGATCATGGTAACTAAGAGCGAAATAGCGCATTACAGCCTGGGCGACCTGCCCGTCAAGGCCCTCGGCGAAAGCATCACGCAGCAGATCGTCAACGGAAAAGATCTGACGCTTTCCCTGTTGACGCTGAAATCCGGAGCAACGGTTGCCCGGCATGCTCATCCGAACGAGCAACTGACCTACATCATGCAAGGCACGGTGGCATTTCGCGTGGGCGAAGCGCTCGAGCACGAGTTCACGGTGAGGGCCGGCGAGATGCTGCATATTCCCGCCAACGTCCCGCATAGCGCGCATGCGCTGGAGGACACGCTCGATCTCGATATCTTCTCGCCGCGGCGAACCGACTGGATGAGACCCGGCGGCGAGGACTATTTCCACAACCACTGACCGCATTGCCGCTGCGCAAGGGACGCCCAACATTCATGGCGGTACTTTCACTCGCTAAGAGGAAATCATTCATGGAACAGGAAAAAGGCAGTCTTTCGAGCGGCGTGAGCGCCGGTCAGCGGGAGCTGGATGAAAGCTATCATCCGGCGCACGTTGCCTCCCTGAGAGCACTGAAGGGGTTTTGCCCCGACTATTTCTCGATTATCGAGGAGTTCGGGCTCGGCAACTTGTGGCAACGACCAGGCTTGACGGCGCGCGACAAGGAGCTCGTGGTTTTTTCGACATTGATCACACAGGGCGATACCGAAGTCCAGTTGCGTCAGCACGTGCACACCGCGTTGAAACGAGGCATGAAGTTCGAAGAGATTCTCGAGTGCATCATCCTGCTCGCGGTCTACGTCGGGGTTCCGCGCACGTTGAACGCGATCCAGATTGTTCGATCCGAACTGGCGGAGGTCGCATGAACGTCGCCGATGCAATCGTCAGCGCTTTGCGCGAGGAAGGCATCCGGCATCTCTTCTGCGTGCCGGGGGAAACGATCGACCCCCTGCTTGAAAGCCTGACGCGCCAGCATGAAGTGAAACCCATCATTTGCGCGCATGAAGCCGGCGCAGCCTACATGGCCGATGGGTATGCACGCGCAGGCGGCCGCTTCGGCGTCTACGCGACGACGAGCGGGCCAGGCTTCACAAATTCGCTAACCGCGCTGGCGACGGCCTGCACGGACCGATCGCCGCTGCTGGCGATCTCGGGAGAAGTGAAGCAGGAGCGGGCGGGGCGGGGCGCGTTCCAGGACTCCAGCGGGGCGGGAATCCGGGGTGCCGATATGGCGGCTTCGATCACCGCGCTGCAGCTGGATCTGACTGCGCCATCGCTCACCTGGCATCACCTCGCGCGTCTGTTGCACAGCATGCTGGATCATGCGTCGCGAGGCCCGGTTCATTTGTCGATTCCCTCCGACGTTCAAGGAGCCCAGGCCACGGGCGAGTGGGCGAGGCTTCCTCGGTCCCTGTATCAGCCTCGCTTCGTGGACATCGGCAGTTGCGACGCATTCTGGGAGCAGGTCGGGACAAAGGCCAAGGTGGCTGTGCTTGCCGGTTCCGGATGCGTGCAGTCGGACGCCGCCGAAGCGCTCGTTCGGTTTGCGGAAAGCTTTGACATACCGGTGGCTACGACCCTGCCAGCAAAAGGTGTATTTCCCGAGGATCATCGCCTTAGTCTCGGTGTGATGGGCTGGCCGGGTAACAGACCGGCGATCGATGCGCTCACTTCCGGCAATCTCGATGTGCTTTTTGTGCTCGGATCGCGACTGAACATGCTGGACACGCTGATCTGGACGGATGGATTCAGGCCTCGGCATGCGCTGATCGCAAACGACATCAACGCAAGCGGTGTGTTTCAGGACTATCCTGTGGACCTACCGATACTCGGCGACGCCCGCAGCTGCCTTGACGCGCTGAACTACGCAGAGCCGTCGCTGTCCGCTCGCCTGCGAGCGAGCCGGGGAGACCGGCTGGACTGGCTCTTCTCGCTGAAACCGGACGGCACGCTGACCGATCCGATCCGGCGTAGCGCATCTCGACTAATGCGCCTGCACCCGGCTGAAGCAATCACGGTGCTGCGCCGCGTGATGCCGCGCTCAACCATGCTGTTCATCGACAGCGGCGCACACGCTTTTTTCGCGGGGCACTACTGGACCGCATTCGAACCGCGGCGTTTCTTTACGTCGATTAAGTACATGGGAGCGATGGGCTGGGCGATTCCCGCGGCGATCGGCGCGAAGCTGGCTCGTCCTAACGACCCGTGCGTGGTCGTGACCGGCGACGGCTGCATGCTGATGCACGGCGTCGAAATGCAAACTGCTGCTCGCTATGACATTCCGCTGGTATGCGTGGTACTAAATAACTCGGCGTACGGCAATCCGAAACTACGTGCTGACCGGATCAGCCCAGAGTTGGGGCGATTACATGAGCTGCCGACGCACGACTGGGCGAAATTCGCCGCATCGCTCGGAGCACTCGGCATGACCGTGCACGACGCATCGGACCTCGAGGATGCATTTGAGCAGGCGCTGCAGGCACGAACGGCCGTGGTGATCGATGTGCGCACCGAAAACGTCCCAACGCCAACCGAGGCGTTCGACCGGATGGCCGCGGGCGGGGCTCCCCTCCAAGGATCGCAGGTCCGCTCCGCTCTGCGCGCGGACGAAACGTAGGACGCCGGGCGCACAGAGGCATTCGACACTTCCAAGGAGCAGTGCTGAAATAGGCAGCTGTCGTCCGGATCGATGTCCGTCGCTGCGCTGGTGCGTTCATCCAACGTGCGGTCACTATGGCGCAAAAGTCCTAGTCGATAGGCAATGGCCTAAGTAGGCTTGCTTCCAGACGAGCCGCAATGACTCGAACTTTCCCGCTGCGTAGCTTTGGCGAAATCGTGTAGCAAAAGCTTAAGACGAGTGGGGGCCGCCCTTGAGTATCGTCAGAAGCGAAGCAGTTAAACAAAGCCCCAGTTATTACAAACGTGCATAAAACAATCGTCAGGCTTTTTCAGCGGCGTTGCGACGATCATAAATGACGGAGACAAACATGAAGGCAATCTTGAGGACGATGGACGGCTAGAGTCAAAGCGCTCGGGCGCGCTGTGTTGTGACGTTGAAGCACGCACGGGGCGCGGCGACGTGGAGCCACCCATGAGGGCAAGGCATTTTTGACGGCGATCGACGGCAAGGGCGCTAGCCTCAGGTCCTAACGCAAGAATGCGGTGTGCTCGCGCGCCGCCTTCCCCCGAAGAAGAGACCTTGGTGCGGTTCGATTGGAGATAGCCCTAGAGTATCGGGGCAAGCGGTGCTGTACCCCGTCCGAACCCGATAGCAGTCGTTGTAAAGTCGTTGCTTCGGGAGCATTTATTTACTTAGGATAACTAAATAAAAAGTCGATGCCCTATCCGGATATGACGGAATCAGACCGGCCCGAGATGATATCGAAGGAGACAGCAAAATGAATCAAGAACGATGGATAGCAACAAACGGTTTAGGCGTTGGAGTATTGGCGTTGGCGATGGCTGGCGCCGCTCACGCGCAAAGCAGCGTTACGCTGTATGGCGCCGTTGACACTGGCTTGCTTTTTACCAATAAGTCGCTGAATGCGTCGACGGGGCGGAACGGCACGGAATTTTCGCTGGTCGATAGTGCTGATTCTGTATCGATGTTCGGGCTCTCAGGCGAGGAAGACGTCGGCAACGGCGTCAAAGCGAAGTTCAAGCTTGAGAGCGGCTTCAGCATGACCAACGGCGCATTCAACGATTCAAACGGCAATTTTTTCGGACGACAGGCGTGGATCGGACTGAGCAACGGCCTCGGCGAGTTCAAGACCGGTTTGCAGTTTTCACCATTCTTACTATCGCTGTACGAACTCGACGCGCGCGGTTTATCGCAATTCGGCAGCAGCATTGTGAACTATGTCGACAACGTGTTGGCTACGGGGATTTTCAACGCCAACGCCGTGTCGTATTCGAGCCCAGTGTTCGCCGGATTACAAGGCAGCGTGATGTTCGCGTTTGGCGGCGAGGCGGGCAATTTTTCCGCCGGCCGTCAGTATTCCGCCAGCCTGAAATACGACAACGGCAGCGTGATGGTCAGTTCGTCGTTATACAACGGCAATGCGGGCGGCACGGCTCAGACGCCTGTTCCGACGACGGAGCCGTTTCTCGGTCGCATGCTCGGTGGCGCATATAAATTCGGCAAGGTAACGGTCAAGGCATCGTTCGCAAGCTACAAGGTAGCTGGCTCGTTCAACAACAACGTCTATGGTGGCGGGGTTGACTATCTGGTGCTGCCGGATCTCGATGTGAACGGCGGTGTCTGGGTCACGAGCGATCGAAATCAGACCAAAAATCACTCGCTGATGGGCGCGACGGGAGCCCGATATTTCCTATCGAAACGGACCACGGTGTATGGGCAGGTGGGCGTTGTGAACAACCACGGAGCCATGAACACTGGCCTCTCGATCGATGGGGCGCTGAACGGTGTCACGGGCACGACGGTGGGCGCCAATGTTGGTATTAATCACCATTTCTAAAAGAGATCTTTAGTCGGCGATGTTGCGCTTCGATCGGCCATCGGGCCTGCACGAACGCTATCGGACGGAGCGCAACGACTTCATTAGGGAGATGTTGATGGGAAGCGGTGGAAAGTCGCTGAGAGCGATGGTTGAAGATTGGTTGGCGCCAGCCCCAGGCAACAGCGTAAGAGTCAGTCTGTTCAAACGGGCCAGAAATGGGGCCTACGTTTGTGTGGAAGCTGACAACGTGGCAGGCCATGTATCCATGTTCTTTTTTCGCCACGACGATGGATCATGGTGTGTCTTCCCGCCGAGCCAAAAGGGTCCGTCTATGCGCACCGCTTAGCGCTCATTGGCCGAACTGTGATGCATGACGAAGCCCGAACGGTTTTGATCTGACGTTTGGGGCCCTCAACTTAGTGGGAAACCGATCGCTGTTACCTGCCTGCGCGGTCAATATGGCGCTCCGCAGTATTCCAGAAATGATGAATCAAGCTCTACAAGAGCGCATCAAGCAGATACCAGAACATATACTAGAGACACCGCATGATAGGCGAGCCGCAATTGTATGCCGACCTGTATCGTTGCCCGTTGGCGCCGCGAGCAGCTTCTGCACGAGCCCGCCTTGACGCTGCGATCGCGCGGCGGCGGACACTAGGAGGCTGACATGCGCGAGCCCTCCTCAGTCCGTGCGCCGTTAGTCGGCATCATCGCCAATCCCATTTCGGCACGCGATATCCGCCGCGTGATCGCCAACGCAAACAGCCTGCAGTTGGCAGACCGCGTGAATATCGTCCTGCGCCTTCTGGCCGCGTTGGCCGCGGGCGGCGTTAGCCGCGTTCTGATGATGCCGGACCGCGAGGGGCTGCGGGTCATGCTGCAGCGGCATCTTGCACGTTCGCAAGGGCCCGACGCCGCGCTGACGGCAGTCGATTACCTGGACATGCCGGTCACCGGTAGCGTGGACGATACGCTGCGCGCCGCAGGAATGATGCGCGAGGCTCGCGTAGCCGCCATCGTGGTGCTCGGCGGTGATGGGACGCATCGTGCGGTGGTCCGCGAGTGCGGCAAGGTACCGATCGTCGGGATCTCTACGGGCACCAACAATGCCTTTCCCGAAATGCGCGAGCCCACGATCACCGGACTGGCGACCGGCTTGTTTGCAACCGGCCGCATTCCGGCATGGTGCGCGCTCGCGAATAACAAGCGCCTGGAAGTGACGATTCGCGAGCCGAACGGAGCGGTGCGGCGCGATATCGCTCTAGTGGACGCCGTCATCTCTCGCGAGCAATACATCGGCGCGCGCGCCGTATGGAAAACCGACACGCTGGCAGCAGTCTACGTGTCATACGCCAGTCCGCAGGCGATTGGCCTATCTGCCATCGCGGGCCTGCTGGAACCGGTCGGCCGACATGAACGCGGCGGTCTGGCGATCGAACTGGGTCGGCCCGGCCGTTGCGCGTTCGAGCTGATTGCGCCGATCGCGCCCGGCCTGATGCAACCGGTGCCGATCGCTAACTGGCAGCGCCTTGAGCATGCCGTGCCGCAGCGCGTGCAACAGCACGCCGGCATCGTCGCGCTCGACGGCGAGCGCGAGCTGGCTTTCGGCCCGCACGACGAAGTCGTCGTCACCTTGCACGAGAAGGCCTTTCGCAGCATCGACGTGGCCGCCTGCATGCGCTATGCGGCGGGCGCGCAGCTGATGCGCAGCGGTGCAGGTGCACGCCTGCCCAATCCCCAGTTCGACGCCCCTACCACTCAAACCTGAAAAAGGAGACAAACGTGGAAGCAGACATCGCAGCGCAGGTTCGGCTACCGCTCGACAAGGAAACACTGCTCGCGGTCTATCGCAAGATGCGGATGATCCGTGAATTCGAAGAGCGACTGCACGTCGACTTCGGCCGCGGGGACATTCCCGGCTTCGTCCACCTCTATGCTGGCGAGGAAGCGGCGGGGGTCGGCATCCTGCATCACTTGAATGACGGCGACCGTATCGCGAGCACGCACCGTGGACATGGTCATTGCATCGCCAAAGGCGTGGATCCGGTGGCGATGATGAAGGAGATTTATGGCCGCAAGGGCGGCTCCTGCAATGGCAAGGGCGGCTCAATGCATATAGCCGACCTGTCCAAGGGAATGATGGGGGCTAACGGCATTCTCGGAGCCGGTGCGCCACTGATCTGTGGCGCGGCACTGGCTGCCAAGTTTCGCGGCAAAGGCGAGGTCGGCATCACCTTCTGCGGCGACGGCGCGTCGAACCAGGGCACCTTTCTCGAAAGCCTGAACTTGGCGGCAGTCTGGAATTTGCCGGTGATCTTCGTGATCGAGAACAACGGCTATGCCGAATCGACCGCGCGCGAATATGGCACCGCCGTGGATAGCTATGTCGATCGCGCCGCCGGCTTCGGTATCCCTGGCGTGACAGTGGACGGCACCGACTTCTTCGCCGTCCATGAGGCTGCGGGCGAAGTCATCCGGCGCGCACGCGAGGGCGGCGGGCCGTCGTTGCTCGAATGCAAAATGGTGCGCTTCTATGGCCACTTCGAAGGCGATGCGCAGACTTACCGTGCGCCCGGCGAACTCGACGACATTCGCGCCAACAAGGATTGCATCAAGAAGTTCACGCACGCAGTGACGCGTGCAGAGCTCATTTCGCGCGATGAGCTGGACGCAATCGACCATGAAGTCTTGGGGTTGATCGAGCATGCAGTGCAGGAGGCCAAGGCGGCGCCGCTGCCGGGCCCTGAAGACCTGCTCACGGACGTCTACGTCAGCTATTGAAATCATTTTGCGACGAACGATCCAATAATCAAATCAGGAGACTTAACCATGGCCCGCAAATTGAGTATGAAGCTGGCGATCAATGAAGCGATCGATCAGGAAATGAGCCGTGATCCGAGCGTGATCATGTTGGGCGAGGATATCGTCGGCGGTGCCGGCGCAAACGGCGAAAAAGACGCGTGGGGTGGTGCGCTCGGCGTGACCAAGGGCTTGTATGCCAAGCACGGCGATCGACTGCTTGACACGCCGTTGTCCGAGTCAGCCTACGTCGGGGCGGCCATTGGTGCAGCCGCGTGTGGCATGCGGCCGATTGCCGAGTTGATGTTCATCGACTTCATGGGCGTGTGTTTTGACCAGATCTATAACCAGGCTGCGAAGTTTCGCTACATGTTCGGCGGCAAGGCCGAAACGCCAGTGGTGATCCGCGCGATGGTCGGCGCCGGCTTTCGGGCCGCCGCTCAGCACAGCCAGATGCTGACACCGTTGTTTACCCACATTCCCGGCCTCAAGGTGGTGTGCCCGTCCACGCCTTATGACACCAAGGGGCTGCTGATCCAGGCCATCCGCGACAACGACCCGGTGATTTTTTGCGAGCACAAGAACCTGTACGGCCTCGAAGGCGAGGTGCCGGAGAACTCGTACACGATTCCGTTTGGCGAGGCCAACATCGTGCGCGACGGCAAACACGTATCGATCGTCACTTACGGCCTGATGGTTCATCGGGCATTGGAGGCGGCCGCGGCGCTCGCCAAGGAGGGCATCGAGGCCGAGATAGTCGATCTGCGCACGCTGTCGCCGCTGGATATCGACACGGTGCTGGAAACGGTCGAGAACACTGGCCGCTTGGTGGTGGTGGACGAGGCCAGCCCACGCTGCAACATCGCCACCGATATCTCGGCGCAGGTGGCTCAGCGCGCGTTCGGTGCCCTGAAGGCGGCCATCGAGATGGTTTGCCCGCCGCATACGCCGGTGCCGTTCTCGCCCACACTAGAAGACCTGTATATCCCCAGTGCCGGACAGATCGCGGAAGCAGCTCGCCGCACGATGAACGGAGGGCAGCACTGATGGCCGGCATTATCCCGATTGTGATGCCCAAGTGGGGGCTGGAGATGTCCGAAGGCACCGTGCAGGATTGGCTGGTTCGGGAAGGCGAGCGCATCGAAGTCGGGCAGGCGCTGGTCGATGTCGATACCGATAAGATTTCCAACGCGGTGGAAGCCTCGGATCCCGGACTGCTGCGCCGTATTGTCGCGCAGAGCGGCGAGACACTGCCCGTCAAGGCGCTGCTGGGCGTGCTGGCAGAGACGGATGTCAGCGATGCCGAGATTGAAGCTTACATCGCCGCGTTCGAGGTGCCGGCTATCGACAGCGAAGACGAGAACGGGGGGCCGACGTTCGACTATGCCGACGTCGATGGTATCCGCGTGCGTTACGCGCGGCGCGGACCGGACGAGGGCCGGCCCGTATTGTTCATCCACGGCTTCGGTGGCGACCTGAACAACTGGCTGTTCAATCTCGACGCGGTGGCGGAACAACACCCGGTGATCGCGTTGGACCTGCCGGCGCACGGGCAAAGCCAGACCAAGCTGCCTGGCACGTCCATGGCGGCGCTGGCCGCCTTCGTGTTGAAGTTCTTGGATGCTGTGGGCGAGAGCGGGCCAGTTCATCTGGTGGGTCATTCGATGGGCGGCGCCATCGCCCTCCAGATGGCGTTCGACGCGCCAGCACGCGTGGCCAGCCTGGCCTTGGTCAGCCCGGCTGGTTTCGATGCTGCCATCAACGCGGGTTATACCGACGGCTTCGTCAAGGCTCAGTCTCGCCGCGACCTCAAGCCGGTGCTGGAGCAACTGTTCGCCGATCCGGGGTTGGTGAGTCGCCAGATGATCGATGACATGCTCAAGTTCAAACGCATGGACGGGGTCGAGCCGTTGCTGGCCGAATTGAGCGCCGCGCTGTTCAAGGACGGCAAGCAGTCGGCCGTGCTGGTCGGCGATCTGCGGACATTCGGCAAGCCCATACTTGTTTTCTGGGGCAAAGACGATCGCGTCATTCCCGCAGACCAGGCAGCCAACGCACCGCCTGGCGCACAGGTGGTCCTGTTCGACGCCACTGGCCACATGGCCATGCTTGAAAAGGCCGGCGAGGTGAACGCCGCATTGCAACGGCATTTGTCCGCAGGCTGACCGCTCGAGCAGCAGACCGCACCGCCGCGGCAGGCGCCGCGGCGAGTTTTACTCGCATGACAAACGAGTAGGTGAAAGTCATTGACGCTGGTCACAAGTCAATCGGTCAATGCGAACGGCGGCGCCACTTTACACTACTTTGCTAAGCGTCGATCCGGTTCCTCTCTCCCCAAGCCGTTTCACGTGCATATGCCATTTCACATCATCGACGTCGATGCAGATTCCGCCGATCCCCTCGCGGCGGAGATCTCGCTGCTGTCGCAGGCCGCCGCGGGCAAGTGCGTCGCGCATCTGTGGCAGGCGCCGATGTCGTTGGTGGTACCGCGCAGTTACCGGCGCTTCGCTAAACTGGAAAGCGCTCGAGCTGATTTCGCACGGCGCGGCTGCCCGGTATTTTTGCGCATGTCTGGCGGTGGGCTGGTGCCGCAGGGGCCGGGGATAGTCAACCTAAGCCTGGCCTATCCGGTGCGGGGCACCGTGGGCCCATTTTCTGAGGTGGTCTATAGGCATCTGTGTGAGATCCTGCGCGAGGCGCTGGGCACATTCGGGCTTCAAACTCATTGGCAGCCGGTTGAAGGTTCCTTCTGCGACGGACGCTTCAATCTTGCGTGGGGACCTCGGGGCGATGCACGAAAGATCGCTGGTACCGCGCAATACTGGCGTGCCGTGCGACCGGACGTGCGCGGATCGCACGCCCCGCTGCATGCAGTGTTAGCTCATGCGGTGCTCCTGGTCAGTGCTGATCCAGAGAAGATCAACCGGCTCGCCAATGCTTTCGAGCGGGCTATCGAAAGCGGAAGGTCCTACGACGCCGAACGTGTGATTAGCGTGCAGCAGGCACTTTCCCGAATCGGTGTTGCGCCGCCAGATGGACTCATCGACTCTGTTACGTCGGCGCTGCGCGCGAGGGTGCTCGTTTCGAGTGCGCCTGTCGATAATGCTGTTTGAAACGAGAGCGGCTCATCGCAACGAGTTGCTCTGTTTCGCTGGCCGCTACTTAGACAGCAATGCACTCCCACGTCGCTCTGGGGAAGCTCGATCAGAGCACATTACGGATTCTTAAAGTTTCTTCCGAGGCAAAATTTTAGAGAGAATGTGCCGTCTCTTGCACTGCGTTTTGACAGCCTCCGCGAAGATAATCTCCTGGCGTAACGCCGAACTCGGCCTTGAAAGCGCGATTAAAATTCGACAAGTCTCGAAAGCCGGAATCTTGAGCTAGGTCACTGATCCTGATAGCACGACGAGAACGAGCTGCGACATCCATATACTCTGCGGCGAGCTTTAAGCGCTTGGTGCGGAGCGTCTGGATAAAACTGGTCCCGTGTGCTTCGAAATCCCGGTCGAGCTGACGCGTCGATATGCCGAGGCGTTGAGCTAGCCAGGGAAGCGAAAGCTCATCAGAGTTCAAGAAGCTTTCAATTTCTCGGACGGCCAACGCGAAGCGCGATTGTTGCGTCCGCATCGCGTGCGCGGGGCGAGAGGCGTCGTTGCGGGAAAACGTTGCTCGAGTGAGTCCAAGCAGGAGGTCTGCGTCACCACCTCGCTTCATATCGCTCAAGGTCATCACATAACGATACAAGCGCAGGAGAGCGGTTCGGTCGGCGAAATTCGGCGAGCCGCCGATAGGCCCTGCAGGCGCGTCCAGTAGCAGCAGCGCACGAGGAATATGCACGGCAATGTAGCGACAAAAGGCGTTGCCAAAGCCAATACTCGCTGGAAGCGTTGAATCAAGAAGATAGAGCTCCCCGGGCTTCAAGACGTTTCGCTCGCCGTCTTGCTCCATTTGCATCTGGCCGGAGATTGGCGCGAGGAGAAAAAGATACTCTCTCCCATCTCTACGAACGCCCTCGATGGGACGATCGATCCCCTCGATGTTGCAGGCGATGTCTACGATGCTGAGCCCAGCTACGTCATGCGGGCAAAAGTGGCCTTCGATGGCCTTTTGCCCCCTGCGCGGTACCGCGAAAAAATGACCACAGTTGTGACGCAGCGCGGCATTCCACGCTTCGAATTGCATGATTCCTCCTAGCTTTCGCGGCCTCCGACCTGATGCACCGCGAGCGGCGTACTAGGAGCGGCGAACGGGGATGTAAAGGGCAAAAGCGCTAATCAATTTTTCCAATTCGGAATGAACGCTAGCAAAACTATTATCCATCAACCATTGGTCCTTCCCCTCTCGGGGATAGTACCGAGAGACCCGCTGCGTAAGACGCAGCGGCTGCGGCTGGATTGATCGATTCTGTGGTCACCAGGATGGCGCAAAAGTCCTAGTCGATTGGAAATGGCCTAAGTAGGCTTGCTGCCAGATTAGCTGCAATGCCTCGGACGTTGCCGATGCGTTGCTGTGGCGAAATTGTGTAGCAAAAGCTTAAGACGAGTGGGGGGCGCCCTTGAGGATCGTCAGAAGCGAAGCAGTTAAGCAAAACCCGGTTATTACAAATGTGCATAAAACAATCGTCACGTGCTCTCAGAGGCGTTGCGACGATCATAAATTGACGGAGACAAACATGAAGGCAATCTTGATGACGATGCGCGGCTGGAGTCAAAGCGCTCGGACGCGCTGTGCCGTGACGTTGAAGCACGCGTGGGGCGCGGCGACGTTGTTCGCCGTGCTGATTCCGGTGGTGCATGCAGTCGCAGCCGATGCCCCGCTGACGCCGGAAGCGTCGGCGGCAAAGATGGCCGCCGAGCAGTTGATGACCGCGAAGATCGAATGGCGAGGCCCGTCATCGAGTCCGAAGCCGCTTGCCGGCAAGCGCATCGCGGTCGTGTCGTGCTGCGAGGCAGCCGATGGCGCGGCGCGCGCTTCACGCGCCATGGTCGAGGCGGGCAAGGCGCTGGGCTGGCAGGTCAACGTGCTCGATGGGCGGGGCGATCCGCAGGAGCAGAACAAGGCGCTGAATTCCGCGATCGATGCGAAGTACGACGGCATCGTGCTCGAATTCGTCGATACGACGACCGTCTCCGATGGGGTGGCGCGTGCACTCAAAGCGAAGATTCCGCTGATCACGCTCGGCACGCTGAAGAACACGCCGGACACGATACCGGATGTGTCGTGGGATTACGCCAAGCACGGCGAGGCGCTGGCGAACTACATGATCTGGAAGTCGAACGGCAACGTGAACGCGCTGATTCTGCTCAATACCGATCTCTATGTCACGCGCAACGGTCAGTGGGTTGGCACGAAGAATGTCCTGACCGACCCGAAAAAATGCAAGGACTGCAAGGTCACTGTCAAGGAATGGCCGATGGCGAACATCGACACGCAGCCCGGTTCGATCGCCACGGCGGCGTTGCAGGCGAATCCGAAGATCAACTGGGGGTGGTGCTTCGATGCTTGCATGAGCCGAGTGTCGCGCGCGCTAATCGCCTCGGGGCTGTCGTCGAAGATGCGCGGCGCGGGCTTTGACTGCAATGCCGAGAGTCTTCAACTCATCAAGGACGGGCAAGTCGAAGCGGTATGCGCGGCCGATCCGCGCGAATGGGACGCGTACGCGGTTATCGACAACCTGAACCGGTTAATGCAGGGCCAGCCCACCGTCAATCAGGGCATTCCGGTGCGGCTGTTCGACAAGACCAATATCAGTACGCTCAGCGACTACGAGATGTCACACGGCTGGCAGGGCGGCTACGACTTCCGGGCGGCTTATCGCAAGCTGTGGGGAGTGCAGAAATGAGCGATGTTCTCGATGATGACCAGCAAGTGCGCGTCCGGATTCGCGGCCTGAATAAATCGTTCGGCGCCACTCGCGCCCTGAGGGACGTGAGCATCGACTTTCGCGCGGGCCGCGTGCATGCGCTGCTCGGCGCGAATGGGTGCGGCAAGTCTACGCTCGTCAAGATTCTCTCGGGCTATCACGAACCGGACAGCGGCGAGATTTCGCCGACCGGGCACGGGGCGCGCGAGCGCATCGCATTCGTGCATCAGGACCTGGGGCTCGTACCCTCGCTGTCGGTCGCCGAGAACCTGGGCCTCGCCTGTGGTTTCACGATACGCCGGGGCGCGATCAACTGGCGCGAGCAGCATCACCGTGCGCAGAAGTTGCTCGACGATTACGGCATTGCCACCCTCGCGAGTGAGGCGGTAGGGTCGCTCGGTCCCGCGCATCAGTCGATGATCGCCATCGCGCGCGCGCTCAACAGCCTGCCGGAAAGCGGTGGGGTGTTGGTGTTGGACGAGCCGACGGCGCGCCTGCCCGTCTCCGAAGTCGACCACCTGTTGCAGATGGTGCGCCGCGTGAAGGCGCGCGGCGTCGCAATTCTCTACATCACACATCGGCTTGAAGAAGTGATGCAAGTCGCAGACGAAGTGTCCGTATTGCGCGACGGTGCGATAGTGTTCCATGGACCGACCTCTTCCATCGACAAGGAAAAGCTCGTCGGGTTGATCGTCAATAAAGCGATCAGACCGGCCGCGGCCCGTTCGGCGACGGCGGCGCGCGGGATTGAGCCGCTGCTGACGGTACGTGGCCTGTCGGGCATCCGGCTTCGTCGTGTCGATCTGAATGTCGGGCGCGGGGAGATCGTCGGTGTCGCGGGACTCGTCGGATCGGGACGTTCGGAACTGGGTCGGCTCATCTTCGGATTGCAAAAGGCGCAGGCCGGAAGCATCCGCCTGCGCCATGCCGACATCACGAATCTTTCGACGCGAGCGCTCGTCGATATGGGCCTGGCGTATGTGCCGCAGGAGCGCCGCAGCGGCGTGTTTCACGGCTTGAGCGTCGCGGAGAACTCGGTGATGGCGGACTTCGGCCAGCTGATGAGCCGCATCGGCATCGTGCCTGCACGGGAGCGGCGCGCGGCGGACGAGGTCGTGCGCAGCATGAAGGTGAAGACCGAAAGCGCCGGCACGCCCATCGAAAATCTCTCAGGCGGTAATCAGCAGAAAGTATCGCTTGGCAAGTGGTTGCGTCGGGAAGTGCAACTGCTGATTCTGGACGAGCCCACGCAGGGAATCGACATCGGCGCACGCACTGAGATATTCAACACAATTCGCGGCGTCGTGGAGACCCGAAAAATCGGTGCGCTTGTGTTCGATTCGGATCTCGACATCCTTGTCGATTTCTGCGATCGGATCATCGTCATGTGCGACGGGCAGGTGGTCGGCGAATACCACGGTGCGGAGCTTACGCACGAAACGATCAATCGCGCCGTGTACGAGCGTTAAAACACTGCCGCGCGGTTCGCGAGATAAGTTTTCATTGCTGACAGGAAGTCAACATGCGTCGCATCAATCATTTTCTCAGCCGCTTTAGCCTGCTGATCGCGCTTCTCATGCTGATCGGCTTCTTTTCTCTCATCCGGCCCGATTCGTTCGCCACGCTGGAAAACGCCGGCTCCATCATGAGCGACGGCGCAGTACTCAGCCTCATCGCCGTAGGCGTGATGGTGCCGATGATCGTCGGACAGTTCGATGTCGCGCCGGGCTTTATCGCGAGTCTCGGCGTGATGCTCACGGCGGGTCTGCAATCGAATAATCAGTGGCCGTGGCCGCTCGTGCTGGTCGCGGTGCTCGCAATCGGCGCGCTGATCGGTCTGTTGATGGGCGTGCTCGTCGGCTACCTTCAACTCAATTCGCTGGTCGTGAGCCTCGGCGTGGGCAGCGTGCTTTCTGGCATCGTGCTCTTATATTCCGGTGGGCAAGTGATCTACAAAGGTATTCCGCCTGATTTTCTCGCGCTCGGGCAAACGCGGCTATTGGGCTTCGTGCCGCTGCCGTTTCTCTATGCACTGGCGATTGCGGCAGTAATGTGGTTCATGCTTAGTTATCGTCCGGTCGGACGGCGCCTTTATGCGGTCGGCGGGGGCCCTGACGCGGCAAAGCTAATCGGGGTGAATCTTCCTCGCTATATCGCTATGTCGTTCGTCGTGTCGAGTACGCTTGCGTCGTTGGCTGGATTCATTCAGGTGGCAAGGCTCGGCGCCGGACACCCAACCGCCGCGCAGGCGTTTCTCTTACCCGCGTTCGCAGCGGCCTTTTTGAGCGCAACCTCGTTCCGACTCGGCTTCTACAACATCTGGGGCGCGTTTCTCGCGGTCTATCTCGTCGGCACCGGCACGACTGGTCTCTTTATGCTCGGCGCGGATTCATACGTGCAGCCGGTCTTCAACGGTGTCGTGCTGGTGGGTGCGGTGACGCTTGCGCGCGTGTTGATCCTGCGCCGCAATCGACGCCTCGCCCTCGCGAGAGCGGTCGATCAGCAAAATGTGGCGCCGCTTGAGCGATCCACTGTCAGCGATGCAGAGAACCCGGTCGCTGGCTGAAACCATTTTTCCGACATCCATGAGCAATGGAGATGATATGAATGCAGTAACCGACTTCGAACCTGCGACGTCGCTTGAACGGGCCCGCATCGAGCTGAGCGAGTGGCTTGCCGAATTCAACGATGCACTTGCCAGCGGTGATGCTACCAAGGTCGCGGGCCTCTTCACCGAGCATGGTTTCTGGCGCGACATGCTCGCGCTCACGTGGAACATCAAGACAGTCGAAGGAAGGCCGGCCATCGAGCACATGCTTACCGCGACGCTCGGCACGGCGCAGCCTTACGGCTTCGCCGCGAGCGAGGACCCCATCGACACGGGCGGCGTAATCGACTCATGGCTCACGTTTGAGACGCCGGTGGCGCGCTGCATCGGCCATGTGCGGCTAAAAGACGGAAAGGCCTGGACGCTGCTGACTCTCGTCAACGAACTGAAGGGGCACGAGGAAGCATCTGGCACGCGCCGGCCGATCGGCGCGGAGCACGGCGCGCGCGAGGATCGGCAGACGTGGCGCGAGAAGCGACAGAAAGAAGTCGACGAGCTCGGTATTTCGACACAGCCGTACACGCTGATCATCGGTGGCGGTCAGGGCGGCATCGCGCTCGCGGCGCGGTTGCGTCACCTCGGCGTGCCGACGCTCATCGTCGAGCGCAACGAAAAGCCTGGCGATTCGTGGAGAAAGCGCTACAAGTCGCTCTGCCTGCACGATCCGGTGTGGTACGACCATTTGCCATACATCGAGTTTCCAAAAACGTGGCCGGTGTTCTCTCCGAAGGACAAAATCGCCGACTTCCTCGAGATGTACGCGAACGTAATGGAGCTGAACTTCTGGGGTTCCACGACGGCGCGCTCGGCGACCTACGATGAGGCCAAGCAGGAATGGACTGTCGTCGTGGAGCGGAAAGGCGAAGCGATCATGCTGCATCCGAAGCAGTTAGTGCTCGCGACCGGTGTATCTGGCAAGCCGAACGTACCGGTTTATCCGGGGCAGGACGTGTTCAGGGGCGTGCAGCAGCATTCATCGCAGCATGCCGGGCCGGAAGGGTGGCGCGGCAAGAAGGTGATCGTGGTGGGCTCCAACAACTCGTCGCACGACATTTGCGCCGCCCTCTGGGAAGAAGGCGCCGATGTCACGATGGTGCAGCGCTCCAGCACGCTGGTGGTCCGCTCGGCCACGCAGATGAAGCACGCATTGGAGCCGCTTTATTCGGAAAGCGCGCTGCAGCGCGGCATCGATGTGGAAAAGGCCGATCTGATTTTCGCGTCGATTCCGTATCGGCTGCTTGGCGAAATGCACAAACCTCTGATGCAGCGCATCCGCGAGGAAGACGAGGCGTTTTATCGCTCTCTCGAAGATGCTGGCTTCATGCTCGATTACGGCGAAGATGATTCAGGCCTGTTCATGAAGTATCTGCGGCGCGGTTCGGGCTACTACATCGACGTAGGCGCGTCGCAACTGATCGCCAACGGAGAGATCAAGCTGAAGTCTCGCGTAAGCATCGCGCAGATCAAAGCGCATTCGGTGGTATTCAGCGACGACAGCGAACTATGCGCGGACCTGATCGTCTACGCGACCGGTTACGGCTCCATGAACGCTTGGGCGGCCGAAATCATTTCGCAGGAGGTGGCGGATAAGGTTGGCAAAGTGTGGGGGCTCGGCTCCGACACCATTCGCGATCCTGGGCCGTGGGAGGGCGAGTTGCGCAACATGTGGAAGCCGACAAAGCAGGAAGCGCTCTGGTTCCACGGCGGCAATCTGCATCAGTCGCGACATTACTCGAAGTATCTCGCCATTCAGCTCAAAGCACGGATGGAGGGCATCGACACGCCCGTGTACGGCATCGAGGACGTCCATCATCTCTCGTGAGGAGGGCCAGCGAAACTCGCGATGGTAAAGACGATAGGAGAAGGAATCATGTATTTGGAAAAGTTTCGCTTGGACGGTCGACGCGCTGTCGTGACCGGCGGGGGACGCGGTATCGGGCTCGAGATTTCCAAGGCGGTGGGCGAGGCGGGTGCGAGTGTCGTCATCGCCGAGCTGGATCGCGATACGGGGTGTGCCGCCGAGGATAGGCTCAAGAGCCTCGGCATTGACGCCATGGCGCGCCAGATCGACGTTACGCAACCGGACGCCGTAGCCGAGCTGGCGCGCCAGCTGAACGAAGAATGCGCGGTAGATATTCTCGTCAACAACGCGGGCATAGCGATCGTTACCGATTTCCTCGACACGCCTGACGACGTCTGGACCCGCACAATGCAAGTCAACTCCGACGCCGCCTTCTGGTGCGGCCGCGAATTCGGCCGCCACATGGCGAAGCGCGGCGCCGGCAGCATCGTGAATATCGGCTCGATGTGTGGGTACGTTGTGACCAAGCCGCACAACCCGATTCCGTACATGGCGAGCAAGGGCGCGATGCACATGACGACGAAAGCGATGGCTTGCGCGCTGGCGAAGACCGGCGTGCGCGTGAACGCGGTCGCGCCGGGTTACGTCGAGACTGAGATGACCCGGCCTTTGCGCGACATCAATCCAGACTGGCTCGCTTGCTGGGAAGAGATGACGCCGATGGGCCGCCTCGCCCACACGCACGAGATCGCAAGCGCGGTGCTGTACCTCGCGAGCGATGCAGCGAGCTATTGCACTGGCACGATTCTCACGGTAGACGGCGGCTATACGTCGTGGTGAACAACAAGTAAGGAGACGAAGAATGTATGACTTCAAAGGGCGTGCGCTGCTGATGACCGGCGCCAACGGCGGCATTTCTCGGGCCATCGCGGCCGAGTTCCACACGTGCGGTGCCAACATGGTGCTTACCGACCTCAACGAGCAGGCGCTGCGAGACTTCGCGCGGGAGCTCGATCCGTCGGGCGAGCGCATCGCGGTGGCAAAGGTGGACGTGACGCAATCCGCAGATGCCGACGCCGCTGCTCGGCTGTGCAATGAGCGCTTCGGCGGCATCGATTTCCTGGTGACCTCGGCGGGCCACTTTCCGAAGAGTCCCACGCGCGACATGACGGACGAGGAGTGGCACCGCATCATCGCTATCAATCTTGACGGGACTTTCTATGTTTCGCGAGCTGTTATGCCCTATCTGCGCGAGGGCAGTGCAATGGTGCATGTCGCATCGCTCGCGGGCCACGCCGGTGTTATCTGGCATTCGCATTACGGCGCGGCCAAAGGTGGCGTGCTCGCGTTTGCACGTAGTCTCGCGAAAGAACTTGCACCGCACACGCGCGTGAACTGCGTATCGCCAGGCATCATTGATACGCCGATGGTTCGCGCAATCATGGAGAGCGATGGCGATATGTGGCTCGCCAACACGCTGCTCAAGCGCATGGGCGACCCACGCGAAGTGGCTACGGTGGTCTCATTTCTGTGCAGCGATGGAGCGAGCTTTCTGACAGGCGAGACGATTCATATCAATGGTGGCCTCTACATCTCATCGTGATGGAGAGTGCATAAGCCCGCTATAGTCAGGATAGATCGTATGCAGACAAAGAGAACAGCCGTAATCGGCTCGGGGCGTATCGGCCGCGCGTGGGCAATCGTGTTCGCGCGCAGCGGCGCTACCGTGAGAATTCACGATGCCTCGCAAGAGATGCTGAAGGGCGCACTGCCCGCCATTCGCCAGAGCGTCGAAGATCTTGCGTCATTTGGTCTGATCGAGGAACCGGTCGATGCAATCCTCGCGCGCATCACCGCATGCGGCACGCTCGAAGAAACGGTCGGGGACGCCGTGCTTGTGCAGGAGAACATCGCCGAAGTCGTCGAGGCTAAGCTTGCGCTGTTCGCCGAACTGGATCGGCTGACCCCGCCCGACGCACTGCTTGCCAGCTCGACCTCGGGCTTGCCCGTATCGAAGTTTACTGGGGGTTTGCCGGGCCGCGCGCGCTGCTTCGTCGGGCATCCGGTGAATCCTCCTTCGCTTGTGCCGCTTGTGGAGTTGTGCGGCGCGCCGTGGACCTCGCCGGGGACGCTGGAACGGGCGCTTGCGTTCTACGAACAGGTGGGGCAAAAGCCTGTGATTGTCCGGCGCGAAATCGCGGGATTCCTGCTCAACCGTCTGCAAGGCGCTGTGCTCGATGAAGCGCTGAGCCTCTACCAACAGGGCTATGCCACTGCTGCCGACCTCGACACCGTGATGCGCGACGGGCTGGCGATGCGCTGGTGCTTCATGGGCCCGTTCGAGACCATCGATCTGAACGCTCCGGGTGGCGTCTCCGATTACGCGTCGCGCTACAGGGGCACTTATCGCGATATCGCCGCGACGCGCGTGCCGTTCGACTGGCCGGCCGAGACGTTGGACGAACTCGACGCCGAGCGCCGCAGAGTGCTATCGCGCGATCGTATCGAGGAACGCAGTCGCTGGCGCGATCGCAGTCTGATGGCGTTGCTGGCACATCGGCGCTCGCTGACGGACTAAGGTCTCACAGACTGAGGAAGCAGGAAACCGCAAATTCCGAATCGATCTTAGCCAAAACTTCCTTGTGTAATGGTGATTGCTCACCTGTGCCGTTTGATGTGATGGCGGAAAAGTCCTAGAGGGTTCGATAGACGCAGCGTAGGCTTCCGTCGACAGTTGAATGCACCGCTTAACGCGTCTTCAACATAGTAAATAGCCGGCTGCGGCTAGTCGGATCTGAAACGATTCAGTTCTGGCAACACTGGTGTTTCAGTGCATTAAACAATTAGGAGATCACCATGAAGCTTCTCGATGCATCCAACGTTGGAGTTAAGAGCCCGTTCAAGAAACGCTATGGAAACTACATTGGAGGGAGGTGGCAAGGGCCGCTCGCCGGTCAGTATTTCGAGAACGCGACTCCGATTACCGGGGAGGTTTTCTGCGAAGTTCCGCGTTCAAACGCGAGTGACATCGAGGCAGCATTGGATGCCGCACACGCGGCAAAGGCTAGTTGGGCAAAAACATCGCCGACGGAACGTGCATCCATTTTGCTTAAAATTGCAGACCGCATGGAAGCAAACCTCAGGCTACTGGCGGTAGCGGAGACTATTGAAAAGGGTAAGCCTTTGCGCGAGTCGATGTCCGGCGACATCCCTATGGCTATCGACCACTTCCGTTACTTTGCCTCGTGCATCCGCACGGAAGAGGGGACGATCTCGGAGATCGATAACTCGACGTACGCGTACCACTACAAAGAGCCGCTCGGGGTAGTCGGCCAAATCATTCCTTGGAATTTTCCGCTGTTGATGGCGGCTTGGAAGCTCGCGCCCGCATTGGCCACGGGTAACTGTATCGTGCTGAAGCCGGCGGAGCAGACGCCAGCTTCGATTCTGGTGCTAGTGGAGCTGATCCAGGATCTCTTGCCGCCTGGGGTTCTGAATGTCGTGAACGGATTCGGACTGGAAGCAGGTAAGCCGCTCGCGAGTAGTCCCCGTATCGCCAAGATTGCATTTACAGGAGAGACAACGACGGGGCAACTCATCATGGGCTATGCAGCGGAGAATCTGATTCCTGTGACTTTGGAGCTAGGCGGAAAGTCACCCAGTATCTATTTTGATGACATAGCCGCGAAAGACGATGCTCTCTTTGAGAAAGCGGTTGAGAGCTTTGCGATGTTTACGCTCAATCAAGGCGAGGCCTGCACATGTCCGTCGCGGTACCTAGTGCAAGAGTCGATCTACGAGCGCTTTATCGAACGTGCAATCAAGCGCGTGAAAGGTATCAAGGTTGGTAATCCGCTTGATATTGGCACCATGATTGGCGCCCAAGCATCGAAGGAACAGTTCGATAAGATCATGTCTTACATCAAACTTGGCTTCGAGGAGGGCGCAACGTGTCTTAGTGGCGGTCGGACTTCGGATCTTCCGGGCGACCTGAAAGGGGGCTGGTACATCGAGCCGACGATGTTCCGCGGCGAAAACAGTATGCGCATCTTCCAAGAGGAGATTTTTGGTCCGGTGGCAGGGGTAACAACTTTCAAGACCGAGGAAGAGGCGTTGCATATCGCTAACGACACGCAATACGGCCTCGCTGCAGCTGTCTGGACGCGAGATATTTCGGTTGCTCACCGTATGAGCAAGGGCATCCAGGCTGGACGCGTATGGAACAACTGCTACCATCTTTATCCTGCTCACTCAGCGTTCGGCGGCTACAAGAGATCGGGCATTGGACGAGAGAATCACAAGATGATGTTGAATCACTACCAAAACATCAAGAATGTGATTGTCAGCCACGATCCAAATCCCACCGGCCTGTATTGAGATAGGAAGGACGAGGCCTGGACCTGGTGGGAAGTTTGGTTTTCGTCTTGGTGACGATACCTGCTGAATGGATCGGTACTTTGAACAAAGAGCCAGGCACGTTCCATTAAGTCTGAAGCGCGGATTTATTGTACGGTCCCGGCCTTTATTGGCCGTTTTCGTTCCATCTGCATTTCGTGGTGCCGGTCGGCAGATGTCCCAGGCACTATTTTCCTTCGCCGGTGGCGTTGCTCAATGCGATTTTGGACAACCTCGGTCACGGACTCGTAGCCGCAATGCAGGCCAAGCCGTAATCAACTGCGCAAGATCGGGCCATCGAGTGCGCCGACTGCCTGCGCCAGAGCGTCGGCAATCGTATCTACCTGGTCCATCCCGAAGCTCGTGGCGACACGGATATGCGGTCTCGGTGTGACCTGGAACCGTGAACCTGGCTGTACGGCAATCCCGCGTGCAGCGAGCGTTACCAAAGCGTATTGCTGGTCGGATACAGGAAGCCAGATGCACAACGCATCTTGCCCCGACACGGTTATCCCTCGCTCCGCGAGTGCATCAGTCAGAACGCCACGCCTCTTTGCATACGTTTCGCGAGCAGTGGCAACCTCACGCAGTGACTCGGGATCCGTGAGAAGTGTTGCCGCAATGCATTGCAGAATCCGGCTGGTCCAGCCTTCGCGGAAGTTCCGATATGCCTGAACCTGGTCCGCGAATTTTTCGGTGCTTGAGAACACTGCAAGCCTGAAGTCGGTTCCCAGGGACTTTGAGAAAGTACGAATATGGACAGTCCGCTCAGGAAATGCGGAACCCAGGGTCAGCGGGGGCGCACTGGCCAAGCCCGCGAGGCCATCAAGCTCGATGATCAGTGTTGACTTGCCGGTAAGCACTTTGCGCAACTGGTTCAGCCGGCTCGGGCTGACTCGCTTCCCGGTCAACGAGTGCGATCCAGGCTGATAGACGAAAGCCACAGGACGCTGTTGCAACGCGGCAGCCAGCGATTCAGGAAGCGGGCCTTGTGAATCACAATCCACTCCGATGACCCGTGCACCGAGTTTTTCAAGGATATCGAACGCACGCAAGGTGGTCGGGTCTTCGATTGCTACCGTGGCACCGGGTACGATGACCATTTGCAGCGCCGCATGCAGTCCATCGTACCCCCCATTGATCGCTGTAAAGGTGCAGTCCTTGTACGGCCAATCGCCGGCAATGGCGGCTTTCAACTCGAGCGAAATCGGCTCGCGGACGTAACTGTGGAGGTTGTGGGCCAAATGCGCTTTAGCCAATGCATGTTGGAGATCAGGCAGCAATTCCGGATCGGGCGATGCAAAACGCAGATCAGCCTGGATGTTCTCGCCGTAGTTCGCGAAGTCTTCATAGCGCGCCGGTCTGAGGGACGTCTGGTCACCGCGTACCCACGTACCGGTACGACCCCCGCCGCTCACCATGCGCACCGCGCGAAGCTGTTTCCACGCGCCGGAAATGGTAGCCGGGCTCACGCCAAACGCCTCGGCAAGGTCGCGCACCGGCGGTAACTGAGTGCCGACCGGGATTGCGCCACTGCGGATCAGTTCCGCAACCTCTAACGCGATGCCGCGCATCGTCCTCGCGCTGACTTGCTCAACAAATGACTGGACGTCCATTCGCTTCTCTTATGTTCAATAACATAGTGCGAAGTGTACAGCTTCGAGCGGCGCAAGCCGACGGCCGGGACGACTACGCCCTTCGTTCAGGCGTTGCTCTGACGCAACTGATGTGCGAGGAGCTGCCGCAACGTTGGGGGCCCACCCGCGCGCGGGCAGCCATCCGCGATCAAGCTCGACAGGACCGCTCAGGACTTCCCCTAGATTTTAGTTCAATAACAAAAAACACATTGTACATTTTTTTTGGCGAACATAAGCTGCCGTCAACGTAGCTGAGCGGCGCAGTTCCACAAGGGTGCACCGTATCGATGCGGAAGTTCATCCACCGATTGTGGGGTATTAAGCAAATAATTAGGAATACTAAATGATAAAGGGATTGTCGCGATGAAAAAGCAGGTTGCAATGATGCTTGCATTTGGCGGATTGACTTCGACGGTCGGCGTTGCCCACGCACAGAGCACGGTGACCTTATACGGATTGATCGACGATGGCATCACGTATGTGTCCAACGAGAGCGGACACAAAAACATCAAGATGGATAGCGGGATTGCACACGGTAACCGTTGGGGCTTCAAAGGCCGGGAGGACCTCGGTGGCGGCACTGCAGCCATCTTTGCCCTGGAAGGCGGCTTCAACGTCAATACCGGAAAGGCAGCGAACGGCGGGGCCGTATTCGGCCGTCAATCGTGGGTGGGCCTCGACAACCAGACGTGGGGCACCCTGCAGATGGGTGACCAGTACGACATTATTTCGGACTATGTCTGCGACTACAACGTGAGCTTCATTGCAAGCGGATACGGCATTCATCAGGGTGACATCGACCGGATGAGTTGTACGCGGTTGCCCAATGCCGTGAAGTACACAACGCCCAAATTTGCTGGGTTCAGGGCTGGTGTGATGTATTCGTTCAGCAACGTTGCGGGCAGTTTCCACACAGGCAGTGCGTGGGAGGTGGGTGGTAATTACACCAATGGTCCCGTCCGTCTGGGTGTCGCGTACGCCTCCTTGCCCGGATATGCTATCGATCCTTATAACCGCCTTGGTACGCCAGTCTTCTTTGGTCAAACGGTGGCGACAGTGTCGAACAACGTGGAGACGGACCTCGTTTCGAACTTTGTGCTCGATACGTACAAGATTTTTGCGATCGGTGGCAGTTACCAGATCGGCAAGCTGACCATGATGGCCAACTTCACCAACACCGAACTTGGCCACAAGAATATGACGTCGTATATGCATGTCTATGAAGGCGGGGCGACGTATCAACTGACTCCGGCGTGGTTGGTGGCCGCAGGCTATCAGCACGATACCCTCCAGGGACATACGTGGAATCAGGTCTCGGCAGGCGTTCAGTACTCGTTGTCCAAACGTACCACAGTGTATCTATCGGGCGATTTCGTGAAGGCTTCGTCAGGGGTTAATCCAGAACTGGGCTGGTACACAACGCCGTCGCTGGCTAGCACGCAGGGCGACGTGCGCGTCGGCATCACCCATAAGTTCTGACGGGGCTGCCACACCTGGCCAGTGCGCTTTTAAGTCAAACCCGGCAAGGGCGAACTGTTATCGCGGCACCGGGCGAGAGAGACACCTCGACGCGGTGAAAAGCGTCGAGCGACCTTCGACCGGCCGAAAGCTTCGGTGGGGATAACGAAGCACATTGGTTAACACATGTAGGAGTCTGTATGCGCTGGATCAAAGGTATGGCAGTAGTCGGGGCTGCTGTGTTGTTGACTGCTCAAAGCTGGGCGGCGGCGGCAGCCTCGGTTGAGGCGCCCGCATCGATTAAGGCGAAGAAGATCTTGACCTTCTGTTCGGATCTTGAGAACCCACCAGCAGAGGGTATCGCAGATGATGGTGTGACACCGAAGGGTGCGGCCGTCGACATGATGAATGATATTGCGACATCGATGGGGGTCGCGGCGAAGATAGACAACTATCAGTTCTCCGGTCTTTTTGCTGCACTCGACACCGGAAAGTGCGATCTGGCAGTTGCCAGTCTCGGCAAAACGCCAGAGCGCGCGCAACGGTATGAGCTGGTTGACTACTGGAGGTTTGGGTCCGGCCTACTGGTTCCGACTGGGAATCCAAAACATTTGACCCGATTCGAAGACCTCTCGGGGAAACGCGTTGCTGTACTGCTTGGCAGCAATAATTCGAAGGCACTGCACAAGATCAGCGACGATTTGAAAGTAAGTGGAAGACATCCGATCGACATTGTCGAATTGGGAACAAATGCCGTCGCCTTCCAGGATTTGAGCCTTGGACGGGTCGACGCTCTGGTGAGCGATACGGTGGTTATGAATTATTACATGTCGCGCTCTCGCGGGCGGTTTTCGATTGGTGGAGTGCCGGTGCCGCCGAAAACGATGTCCATTGCGATCCCGAAGGGAAATGTCGATCTGAAAAATGCGGTGCAGGCCGCGATTGACAAGATGAACGCCAGTGGCGGGATGACGCAGTTGATCAAGCGCTGGGGGATCGAAAACGGCGTCGTTGCATGTAATTCGGCCCATCCCTGCCCCTAAGTGAAACTAGAATGGAGACCGGGGAGTAGGCAAATCATTGTGTCGGCCCTTTTTAGGTAGGTGGCCATCCCGAGGATAAAGCCCACATGAGTGGCGCTCTCTGATCTCCCACATTTCTTTCCTCCCATCCGATGGTCAGCAACTGCTTCACGCGGTATGCCTGGCTTCGCTGTCACGAAGGCTGGACGCTCGGTGGTCAGGCGTGAAGCAGCCTTCGACGACGCTCCAGTCACGACTTGCGCTGTGCGGCGCTTGGTATCTGGCCCCGTAGATTGACGAGTCGCATCGTGAAGCAACCATTGGCAGCCTTCCGACCAAGGGCGCCCCGACGAAATCAGTTCTCAAACCTGCCAGCGAACGGGTGCCCCGCGGAAGATTGGTTGCGCTGTTAGTTCAATAACAAAAAACATATTGTACATTTCGCGAATTGAACATAAGCTACATCCATCGTGAACAGACGGCCAGTGATCCCCGGTGCCAGGCTTTGCAGCCTCGCTGGTGAACAACCTGGAAGAGAAGCCTGGAAGTGCCTTGCCCTGCATTCACCCGATGCATGGACTGAGCGTCATACGTCCAGATTCACCCAGTGGTGCGCGGCAACCGCGCCTCGTGTCTGGAGAAACGCGGTTAATGCAACGTAGCGAACCTTGTCGTGAGAAGACACGGAGATAAGATGCTTAAGATCGGAGTAGACATCGGCGGGACGTTCACCGACTTCGCCGCATGGCGCGAAGGAGGAGAGCAGAAAGTTGAGACGTTGAAAGTCCCCTCGACGCCGCCTCACTTTGCAGAGGGCTTCAAGACTGGCTGCGAGGAAATGCTCAAACGCATGAAACCTCGCGCTGAGGAGCAGATCGTTGTTGTGCACGGTACTACCGTCGCTACCAACACCGTCATTGAGCGAAACGGACCGGCGATTGCGCTGTTTACGACGGAGGGTTTTCGCGACATTCTCGAACTGCAGCGCCTGCGCCTGCGTCGCGCGATCGATCTTCTCGGGGATCGCGTGCAGCCTCTCGTGCCACGCGAGCTGGTTTTTGAAATTCCGGAGCGCATGACCTCAGCAGGTCGTGTGCGCAAGGAAATCGACCTGGACGCCGTTAAACGAGCTGCATTGCAAGCCAAAGAGGCTGGGGTCGAGGGCATTGCCGTCGCTTTTCTTCACAGCTTCCGTAACCCGTCGCATGAGCATGCCGCCCGCGACGCAATCATTGCGGCGACAGGTATCCAGAACATATCGGTTTCCAGCGACATCTGGCCAAAGATTGGTGAATACGAGCGCGCCATCGTTGCAGTGCTGAATACCTACGTCAAGCCTCGGATGACCGCTTACATCGCGGAAATTGAACGTTGGCTTGGCGAGCGTTTGCCCGACTCGAAGCTTTTCATCATGCAGTCGAATGGTGGCGCGCTGGCTGCCGCAGAGGCTCGGGCGCTGCCCGTGCATACGCTGCTCTCGGGCCCGGCCTCCGGCGTGTCCGCGGCGCAGTACCTTGGTGTCTCTCTTGATGAGCGGTGCATGCTCACCATGGACATGGGCGGAACCAGCACAGATATCTCGCTTATTCAGGACGGGGAACCGTCGATTACTGGCGAAGCAGAAGTCGGTGATTTCCCGTTGATGATGCCGGTTACCGGTATCGAAGCAATTGGAGCGGGTGGTGGTTCAATCTGCTGGGTAGATGGAGGTGTGTTGCGCGTTGGTCCGCGCAGTTCCGGAGCGCGGCCGGGTCCTGCCTGCTTCGGTCATGGTGGGATGCAGCCCACGGTGACCGACGCATACCTGCTTTGTGGCCTGATCCATCCGGACCACTTCCTCGGCGGGCGGATGACTCTGGACTTGGCAGCGGCGCAAACAGCGATGCGGCCGATAGCAGAAGCGCTCGGTACGAACGTGGTGATGGCAGCTGAGGCATGCCTCACGGTTGCTACGTCGAACATGGTCGCAAGTGTCCTGCCTTACCTTGCGCGCTATGGTCTCGACCCGGCCGACGTCACGCTGGTTGTTTATGGTGGTGCCGGCTCGCTCCACGGGCCGCTGCTGGCGGCGGAGCTTGGCATCGGTCGCGTACTCGTCCCTGGCATGCCATCGGTCTTCTGCGCGTTTGGCGGACTGGTAGCAGGGCTGACGCACGATAACGTGAAAAGCATGCAGGGCATTGCTGTCGATGCCGAAACAACGCGAGCGGAATTCGCTTCGCTCGAGACCTGTGCACATCAATGGTTGACGGGCCAGAACGTTGGCGCGGGCCTTCAGGAAACCATTCTCGAATATCGTGCGGACGCCCGATATTGCGGGCAGTCGTTCCAGTTGACGGTGAATGTGCCGGCTGACGCGGCGAAGACGGGCAATGTCGCAGCAATGGAGCAGGAGTTCCATCGTCAGCACGAGCGACTTTACGCGCACTCCGACCCATCGGCGGCTGTGGAATTTACCGAGTTCCGCGTGCGCATCAGGGGGATGCTGCCCATCCCGACGCCTGAAGAGGTTTCGTCTCGCCAGGATCGCGCGGCTGACGCGCTTGTTGGGCTGAGGGATATCCAGATTGCGGGACGGTCGGCGGGGGCGTGCAAAGTCTACGCTCGGGAACGTCTGTGTGCCGGAGACTCGCTGCAAGGGACAGCGATCATTGAGCAGAACGACACGACAATTTTTGTGCCGCCCGGCTATCTGGCGACTGTCGATTCGCACAGCAATATCCTGTTGACGAAGGAGTCTTGAGATGGATGCGGTCCGGACAGCAGTAATGAATAACCGTTTCACCGCGATCGTCGAGGAAGCGTCAGCGGTCATGTATCGCACAGCTCACACGACGTTCGTCAAGCTGGTGCAGGACTATCAGTGCGCAGTCGCCACGCCTGAGGGAGAAATCTTTGCGTACCCGAGTCAATCAGGTGTGAGTTCGTTCATCGGCGTTCCTCTTCAGAAGACGATCGAGCAGTTGCACGAGCTCGGCATTGACGAGGGCGACTGCTTCCTCACGAACGATCCATTCTCGACCGATGGTCTCGTCACTCACATGATGGACGTTACGATGGTCCGCCCGATCTTCGTCGAAGGACAACTGATCGCGTTCTCATGGGGCTTTGTTCACGCATCAGATATCGGGGGCGCAGTACCCGGAAGCATTTCGCCTGCATTCACCGAAGTTTTCCAGGAGGGGATCCGCATCCGCCCCGTCAAGCTTTACAAGAAGGGTGAGATAAACGAGGACGTTCGTCGTCTCTTGCTCGATAACAGCCGGATTCCGGACGATCTCTGGGGCGACATGAAAGCCATGCTGTCGGCTTTACAGAGCATGGACCGACGGTTTCACCAGTTGTGCGAGGCGTATGGACGAAGCGTGGTCGAGCAGGGTATGCGTGACGTCCTCTCGTTTGCGGAAATGAAAGCGCGAGCAGTGATTGCGAAGATTCCTGACGGTATCTATGAGTTCGGTGACTACCTGGAGGGGATTGAGCCGGGGCAGCATACCTATATCCGTTGCGCAATGCGCGTCCATGGGAACGGCGTCACGTTCGACTTCAATGGTACAGACCCACAGATCCCAGCGGCGTACAACTTCGTTAGTGGCGATCGTACGCATCCATACACCGTCCAGGCATTCCTTTACTACCTGCTCACCGTAGAACCGGATGCGCCCCGGAACGCCGGCTTGCTGCGCGCAATCACGATGCATGCGCCGCGAGGCACCGTCATCAATGCAGAGTTTCCTGCCGCAGGTGGCTCGCGGGTCGCGGCGAGCACGCGCGTTTATGACACGTTGCTTGGCTGTCTGCAGCAGGCTGTGAAGGGTGGGCTGACGGCTTCGGGTCCGGGCATGTCGGCGGTGATCGTGCTGAGCGCACGAGACCCGCGCAGCGGAAAGCGACGGGTCAGTGTCATCAACCCGCTGTGTGGCGGTGGCGGGGGGCGCGCTGGAAGCGATGGCACTGATGCAATCGACTCGCGTTCCGGATATCTGAAAAGCGTTCCGACTGAGGTCATTGAAGTTGAGACGGTGTTGTTTGTTCACGCAACGCGTCTTCTCGAAGACAGCTATTCGCCCGGCCGCTGGCGCAGCGGTGCTGCACTCCTGATGGAGATGGAGAACACAGATGCCGAAGCGACCATGACGATTCGCGGCATGAATCGATTTTCTTTTCGCCCTTGGGGCGTGCACGGTGGGCACCCTGGCCGGATGGCCGAGGTTGTATTGAATCCAGGCAAGGATGATGAGGAGGTACTTCAGCGCGTAACAGTACTCAAGCTCAAACGCGGCGATGTCCTGCGCCTCATTACACCGTCCGGCGGTGGGTTTGGCGATCCCCTTGACCGGGATCCTGACGCGATACGGAACGACATGCAGCGCGGCATGCTGTCCGCCGAGGCAGCCTTTAAGGACTATGGGGTCGTTTTTGAGTCGGACGGTTCGATCAACTACGGCGCTACGGATGTCGCGCGGGCAGAGCGTCGCTCGACAAACGCTCCAGCAGCCTTCGATATGGGACCGGAGCGCAAGGTGTACGACGCAATCTGGCCTGACGCAGTGCGCGCCCGTTTTGCCACGGCCGCGCTGCAAGGACCAAAAGCGCATCGCCAGCTTCTGGTTGATGCCGTGCGCAAGCGTTTGACGGCGGCTGGCGAAACGGTTACGGACGAGGCGTTGCAGCGCGCCATTACGGAGGAGACGGCTCGGCTATCGGGCGATAGCGTCCTGCATTGACGGTCTTGCTGGCGGGCTTTGTATGTAGTGAAGAAAGCAAAGGGCGGTCCGCGTGTGAGAGACGGCCATAGCGTGGTATTCCGGCGCCGATCAGTTCATGTCGATCGTGATCCTGCTTCTGACAGAGACAAATCCGGGATAGTTGGCGCACTTCGAACTGACGGCACGCTCTCGGACATGACGTAAGCGGGATCAAGGAGAGAGGTAAGCAATTGTGTTAACCAATATTCATGTCGTATTCGATCCAAGCTTCTTCCTGAAGTTTGTGTTTTCGCCCAGTCCCGCGTTGCTCAAAGGACTGGTGGCAACGGTTGTAGCAGCAGCGATCGCGCAGTTTCTCGGCACAGTGATTGGCTTCGTCCTGGCCATCGCCGGCATGGCTCCCAGTCGAATTTTCAGAGGGGGCAACCAAGTTTATATCTGGTTTTTCCGAGGCACGCCTGTTCTCGTTCAGCTGGTCCTGATTTATTTCGGCCTTCCTTATCTTGTTGGATTCGATCTTTTTCCGGCTGTGATGCATATCGGTCCGTTCGAGATCAGCGGTGCATTGATCGCGGGCATTCTCGCGTTCGGGATGCACGAGGGTGCATACATGAGCGAGATCACGCGGGCCAGCATTACGGCCATTCCTCGAGGGCAGTGGGAATCTGCGCAGGCGATTGGGATGACTCCGGGTATGACAATGCATCGGATCATCATGCCGCAGGCGTTGCCACTGCTGGTTCCGGCGTTGGGAAATCAGTTCAACAACATGCTGAAGACGACCTCGTTACTGAGTGTGATCGGTGTCGCTGAAATGTTCCGCGTTGCAGAGCAGTTGCAAGCAGCTACCTTCATGACGTTTGAAGTCTACTTGGGCGTCTCGGTGTACTACCTTGCGCTCACTGGCTTGTGGACCCTGGTCCAGCATTTCATTGAAAAGCGGCTGTCGAGGCATCTCCGATCCAGGCGTAGACCTGAAACACGCGTTGGGAAGAATCCCCACCCGGAGACAGCAAGCTGAATTTGCCGGTAGCCAGATGCCAATAACTGGCGGAACGATGATGTACAGCAGTATGAACTGACATCTTCCCTTACTTTTTCATTCACGACGAAACTGGCCGTGCCGCCCGAAATTCCTGGCCGCCAGAAGTAAATTGATTTTTAACTGGTAATTCGTACTACTAATGAAGTGGTGTTAAACCGGATTACCTCAGTCACCACTGGAGAAACCTGATGTCCCAGAAGCAAAAAACGTTGAAAGAATTCGTGGCCGAGCTCAAGGCATTGACCGATGGCATGATGACCGTAGAGCCCAAAGAGATTGCCGATTTGCGCCTTGGCGAGATGGAAATCCCTGCCGGCAGCTACGGTCAATAC
>NZ_PYUC01000028.1:0-56287 GCF_003028655.1 Trinickia symbiotica | reverse complement strand
GCGCCGTGTCCTATCACCTGATGGGCGTGCCGACGGCGATGTTCACGCCGCTCTTCGTGATCTCGCGCACCTCCGGCTGGAGCGCGCACATCATCGAGCAGCGGATCGACAACAAGATCATCCGGCCGAGCGCCAATTACACGGGACCGGAAGACCTCGACTTCGTGCCGATCGGAAAACGTTGAGCGGCGCGGATAGGGGCAATCAACCCGCTATTCGACATGGTAAGGAGACAGCCATGACCGCCGAAATGTACGAGACAGGCCTCGATAAGAACGCGGCGAACTACACGGCGCTCACGCCGCTGAAGTTCATCGAGCGCAGCGCAGCGGTCTATCCTTCGCGCCTTGCCGTGGTGCATGGCAGCGTAAGGCGAACTTGGGCCGAGACCTATGCGCGCACGCGCCGCCTCGCCTCGGCGTTGAGCGCCCGCGGCATCGGCTTCGGCGACACCGTGGCCGTGATGCTGCCGAACACGCCGGCGATGGTCGAGGCACATTTCGGGGTGCCGATGATCGGCGCGGTCCTCAACACGCTCAATACGCGCCTCGATGCGGCCACGCTCGCATTCATGCTGAACCACGGCGAAGCGAAGGCGATATTCGTCGACCGCGAGTTTTCAGCGGTCATGCGAACCGTACTGGCAGGCGTGGAGCGGCCGATCCTCGTCGTCGATGTCGACGACCCGATGTACGAGGGCTCCGGGGAACGAATCGGCGAGATCGAATATGAAGCGCTGCTCGAAGGCGGAAATCCAGCCTTCGAATGGCAGCCACCGTCCGACGAATGGAACGCCATCAGCCTCAATTACACGTCGGGCACGACGGGCAATCCAAAAGGCGTCGTCTACCACCATCGCGGCGCCTATACGAACGCGATCAGCAACATCCTCGAATGGGACATGCCGAAGCACGCCGTGTACTTGTGGACGCTGCCGATGTTTCACTGCAACGGCTGGTGCTTTCCGTGGACCGTGGCCGCGCGCGCGGGCGTCAACGTCTGCCTCCGCAAGGTCGAGCCGAAGACGATCTTCGATCTCATCCGCAACGAGCGCGTCACCCACTATTGCGGCGCGCCGATCGTGCACAACATGCTCGTCAACGCGCCCGCGGAACTGAAGGCCGGCATCGAACATCGCGTGAATGCGATGGTGGCCGGCGCGGCGCCGCCCGCCGCGCTGATCGAGAGCCTCGAGAAGCTCGGCTTCGAGCTGACGCACGTCTACGGCCTGACCGAGGTGTACGGCCCGGCCGCTGTATGCCCGCAGCAGGAGGAGTGGAAGTCGCTCGACATCGGCGAGCGCGCACGCCTCAACGCGCGACAGGGCGTCGCCTATCACCTGCAGGATGCCGTCGTCGTGCTCGATCGAGACACGATGGCGCCTGTCCCCGCCGACGGCGAAACGATCGGCGAACTCATGTTTCGCGGCAACATCACGATGAAAGGCTACCTCAAGAATCCGACAGCGACCGAGGAAGCCTTCCGCGGCGGCTGGTTTCACTCGGGCGATCTTGGCGTGGTGTACCCGGACGGCTATATCCGCATCAAGGATCGCAGCAAGGACATCATCATCTCGGGCGGCGAGAACATCTCGAGCATCGAGGTCGAGGATGTGCTCTATCGCCACCCCGACGTTCTCGCCGTGGCCGTCGTCGCGAAGCCCGACGAGCGCTGGGGCGAGACACCCTGCGCGTTCGTCGAACTGAAGGCCGGGGCGACGGCCACGGCCGCGGACCTGATCGCGCATTGCAAGGCTCACCTGGCCGGCTTCAAGGTGCCGCGCGCAGTGGAATTCTGCGAACTGCCGAAAACGGCAACCGGCAAGATCCAGAAGTTCGAATTACGTAAGCGTGCCCGCTCCGTGGCCGCCATCGACGTTTGATACGGACGCTTTCCCTCTCACCCACTCCATGAACGAACACTATCGCAAGCCCCTGCCCGGCACCCGGTTCGATTGCTTCGATGCGCGCGCCGCCATCGACGCGATCTGGCCGGGGGCCTACGAAAAATTGCCTTACACGTCGCGCGTACTGGCCGAAAACCTCGTGCGCCGCTGCGAGCCGGAAACGCTCGAAGCCTCGCTCGCCCAACTCGTCGAACGCAGGCGCGACCTCGATTTCCCCTGGTATCCCGCGCGCGTCGTCTGCCACGACATTCTCGGCCAGACCGCCCTCGTCGATCTCGCGGGGCTGCGCGACGCCATTGCAGCGCGCGGCGGCGATCCCGCGCTGGTGAATCCCGTCGTGCCGACACAGCTCGTCGTCGACCACTCGCTGGCCGTCGAGTGCGGCGGCTACGACAAGGATGCATTCGCAAAGAATCGCGCAATCGAAGAACGACGCAACGAAGACCGCTTCCATTTCATCGATTGGACTAAAAAGGCTTTTCGTAACGTCGACGTGATTCCGCCGGGCAATGGCATCCTGCATCAGATCAATCTCGAGCGGATGAGTCCCGTGATCCAGGTGCGCGACGGCGTGGCGTTTCCGGATACGCTCGTCGGAACAGATTCGCATACACCGATGGTCGACGCACTCGGCGTCATCGCGATCGGCGTGGGCGGGCTCGAAGCCGAAAGCGTCATGCTAGGCCGCGCGTCGTGGATGCGGCTGCCCGATATCGTCGGCGTCGAGCTGACCGGCAAGCGCGAGCCCGGCATCACCGCAACGGATATCGTGCTCGCCTTGACGGAATTCCTGCGCAAGGAAAAGGTCGTTTCGTCGTATCTCGAGTTCCATGGCGAGGGCGCCGCGCGCCTCACGCTTGGCGATCGCGCGACGATTTCGAACATGGCGCCCGAGTACGGCGCGACAGCGGCGATGTTCCATATCGACGAACAGACCATCGCCTATCTGAAGCTCACGGGACGCGACGATGCGCTCGTGAAGCTCGTCGAGATCTATGCCAAGGAGGCGGGCCTGTGGGCCGACAGCCTCCGGCACGCCGAATACGAGCGCGTCTTGCGGTTCGATCTCTCGTCGGTGACGCGCAATATCGCCGGGCCGTCGAATCCGCATCGACGCGTGCCAACCTCGGAGCTCGCCGCGCGCGGCATCAGCGGCGTGGTGGACATCGAGCCCGGAAAATTGCCCGACGGGGCGGTCATCATCGCCGCCATCACGAGCTGCACCAATACGAACAACCCGCGCAACATGATCGCGGCCGGGCTGCTCGCGCGTAATGCCAACCGGCGCGGCCTCGCGCGCAAGCCCTGGGTCAAGAGCTCGCTCGCGCCCGGATCGAAAGCCGTGACGCTCTACCTCGAGGCAGCAGGCTTGTTGCCCGAGCTCGAGCAGCTGGGGTTCGGCGTCGTCGCCTATGCCTGCACCTCGTGCAACGGCATGTCGGGCGCGCTCGACCCGGCGATTCAGCGGGAGATCGTCGAGCGCGACCTCTATGCGACCGCCGTGCTGTCGGGCAATCGCAACTTCGACGGGCGCATCCATCCGTACGCGAAGCAGGCGTTCCTGGCCTCGCCTCCGCTCGTCGTCGCCTATGCGATCGCCGGCACGATCCGCTTCGACATCGAAAACGATGTGCTCGGCATCGGCCCCGACGGTACGCCGGTGACGCTGACGGACATCTGGCCCTCCGACGAAGAGATCGACGCCATTGTCGCCGCCAGTGTGAAGCCCGAGCAATTTCGTCAGGTCTACGAACCGATGTTCGCCGTTTCCGCCGACGACGGCAAAACCGTCAGCCCGCTTTACGACTGGCGCGAGCGCAGCACTTATATCCGCCGCCCGCCGTACTGGGAGGGTGCACTGGCCGGCGAGCGCACGCTTGCGGGCCTGCGTGCGCTCGCCGTGCTCGGCGACAACATCACGACCGATCACCTGTCTCCGTCGAACGCGATTCTCCCCGACAGCGCCGCCGGCGAGTATCTGGCGAAGATGGGCCTGCCCGAAGAGGACTTCAACTCGTATGCGACACACCGCGGCGACCACCTGACCGCGCAACGCGCGACGTTCGCCAACCCGACGCTGAAGAACGAGATGGTCGTCGAAGACGGCAAGGTGAAGGCCGGTTCGCTGGCTCGCATCGAGCCCGAAGGCAAAATCACACGGATGTGGGAAGCGATCGAAACCTACATGTCGCGCAAGCAGCCGCTGATCGTCATCGCGGGCGCCGATTATGGCCAGGGCTCGTCGCGCGACTGGGCCGCGAAGGGCGTCCGGCTCGCGGGCGTCGAAGCGATCGTCGCCGAAGGGTTCGAGCGCATTCACCGGACAAATCTGGTCGGCATGGGCGTATTGCCGCTCGAATTCAAGCCAGGCGTCAACCGCATTACGCTCGGCATCGATGGCACCGAGACGTTCGATGTCGTCGGCGAGCGCCGCGCAAGAAACGAGATGACGCTCGTCATTCGCCGCCGAAATGGCGAGCGCGTGGATGTTCCCGTCACCTGCCGGCTCGATACGGCCGAAGAGGTGTCGATCTACGAAGCCGGCGGTGTGCTGCAACGCTTTGCACAGGACTTTCTCGAATCGTCGCTTGCCGACCAAGACGCTCTCGGCTCGGCTTGACGACCGCTCGCGGCGAGACAGTTTGCGGCGATAGGAGACCGATCGCCGCTGTTTCCTAAGGACTACCGAATAATGACGTACCTTCCGCAGCTCAGGATTCCCGCTATATATATGCGCGGCGGCACCAGCAAAGGTGTCTTTTTCCGACTCGAGGATCTGCCTCAAAACGCGCGCATGCCGGGCGCCGCGCGCGACGCGCTGTTGCTGCGCGTCATCGGCAGCCCCGATCCGTACGGCAAGCACATCGACGGAATGGGAGGCGCCACGTCGAGCACGAGCAAGGCCGTGATCGTCGGCAAGAGCAGCCGGCCCGATCACGATGTCGATTACTTGTTCGGCCAGGTATCGATCGACCGGCCGTTCGTGGATTGGAGCGGAAACTGCGGCAATCTGTCTGCGGCCGTCGGCCCGTTCGCGATCAGCGCCGGGCTCGTCGACGCGAGCCGCATTCCGCGCAACGGCACCGCCGTCGTCAGAATCTGGCAGGCCAATATCGGCAAGACGATCGTCGCGCATGTGCCGGTCGTGGATGGCAGGGTGCGGGAGACGGGCGATTTCGAGCTCGACGGCGTCACGTTTCCAGCGGCGGAGATCCAGCTCGAGTTCATGGACCCTGCCGCCGACGAGGAAGGCGCGGGCGGCACCATGTTCCCGACGGGGAACGTCATCGACGATCTGGACGTACCGGGCATCGGCACCCTGAGGGCGACGATGATCAATGCGGGCATTCCGACGATTTTCGTGGACGCCGAGGCAATCGGGTATCGAGGCACCGAATTACAGGAAGCCATCAACGGCGATGCCGGGGCGCTGTCGAGGCTCGAGACGATCCGCGCCCACGGTGCGCTGCGAATGGGGCTCATCACTCAGCTCGATGAAATCGCGACGAGGCAGCACACGCCGAAAGTCGCGTTCGTCGCGCCGCCGGCCGATTACGTCGCCTCGAGCGGCAAGGCGGTCCAAGCCGCCGACGTCGACCTGTTGGTACGAGCCGTCTCGATGGGCAAGCTCCATCACGCGATGATGGGTACGGCTGCCGTCGCGATCGCGACCGCGGCGGCGATTCCTGGCACGCTCGTCAATCTGGCGGCCGGCGGCGGAAAGCGCGATGCCGTCCGGTTCGGCCACCCGTCGGGCACGCTGCGCGTCGGCGCCGAAGCTATGCTGCGAGACGGCGAGTGGGTCGTCACGAAAGCAATCATGAGCCGCAGCGCACGCGTTCTAATGGAAGGCTGGGTACGGGTGCCCGACGTTCATCAGGACTCCTGACGACGATGAAGCCGGCGGCCGACGCGGCGTTCCGCGCCGGCAAGCGGATGAACGACGCATTAGTCAACGCGGGTAGGCGATGACCTCGCCTTCGACAGTGAGGCGCACCCTAACGCCCGTTGCCGGAACCTGATGGCCGGGCACGCGCGCGCGCACCGCGGCTTCCTTCGACCGATCCGAACGCTGGGCCAGCCGCAAGCTCAGCGTGGCGTCATGTCCATAGAAGGTGATTTCCTCGACGGTCGCTTCCACCGCGTCGCGATCCGCCTGGCCTTGCGAACTGACCGGTTCGACCTTGATCTGCTCTGGGCGCACCATGACGTCGACCGTCCCTGTTTCGACAGGGGCCGCCAATCTGAGTCGGCCGAGATCGCACGCTACCTCCGCGCCGCTCGCCATTCCCTGAAGCAGCACCGCCTCGCCGATGAAGGAGGCAAGCTCGCGCGTGACAGGCCGCCGATACAGTTCGTCGGGTACCGCCGTCTGGATCATTCGACCGTTCCACAGCACGGCGACCTCGTGCCCCATCGAAAGCGCCTCCGATTGATCATGCGTGACGAGTACGGCCGTCGCCCCCGCGTGTGCAAGCGCGGCGGCGACAGCCTGTCTCGTTTCGGCGCGCAACGCCGCATCGAGCGACGAGAACGGCTCATCGAGCATGACGATTCTGGGCGACGGCGCAAGCGCGCGGGCAAGCGCGACGCGCTGTTGCTGCCCGCCCGACAACGCCTGGGGCGGCCTATCGGCATACGAAGCCGGCAAGCCGACCAATTCGAGCAGCTCCGCGACGCGATGGCGGGTTCGACGTCTGGCATAGGGCAGGCCGAACACGATGTTTTCCGCCACCGAGAGATGCGGAAACAAAGACCCCTCCTGCGAGACATAACCGACGCGCCGCGCTTCGGGTCGCATGTGCATGCCCTCGCCCGCCACCCGCCGGTCGTCGATCGCGATGGTGCCGCTGTCCGCGCGCTCGAAACCGCAGACCGTGCGAAGCAGCGTCGTCTTTCCGCTGCCCGACGGGCCGAGAAGCGCCAACAACGCGCCGCTCTTCACGGACAGATCGACCCCGCGCAGCACGGCATGGCCCTCGAACGTCTTCCAGAGGCCCTGTATGGATAGATTGCTCATATTGTGTCGACGGCGTCGCGCGTCGCGTCGCAAAGCGATGCCCCCGCCGCTGCCTGCCGATTATTGATCCCCGGTACCGACATGCAAGGCCGAACGGCCGAGCGTCACGAACAGAAATGCCGAAGCGCCGAGCGAAATGATCACGAGCAGCGCCGCATAGGGTGCCGCCGCGGCGAAAGCCAGCGTCGACGTATCGCTCCAGACCTGCGTCGCGAGCGTATGCGTGTCGAGCGGAGAAAGCAACAGTGTCGCGTTGAGCTCGGTGGAAACCGCGATGAACACCATTGTCGCGGCCGCGCCGAGGCCCGGGCTCGTCAGTGGGAACAACACTCGGCGCAACGTTCCCATCCACCCGAGACCCAACGAGCGCGCCGTTTCTTCGAGTCTAGGCGGTACCTGAGCGAGTGCCGCGCGCACGCTGACGAGCGCGAGCGGCAGGCACAGAATCGCATAGGCTACGATGAGGAGCGCCGTGCTCTGGTAGAGAGGCCTCAAGGCACGCACCGCCACCGACACGAGCGCGAGCGCGATGACGAGGCCCGGCACGCCCTGCGCGACGAAGACGATCCGCTCGAGCACGATCGCGAGCCGGCCGGGATATCGCACGAGCAGAAACGACAGCGGGAGCGCAAGCGCGGTCGTGACCAACGCCGCTGTCAGTCCGAAGCCGATCGACGCGCTCGCCGCGTCGAAGAGCAGTTGCGGCGACACGTCGACCGGCGTGATCGCCGCGTCGCCATGCTGCGTCAGCCAGTACCCTATCATGCCGAGCGGCACGCCGAGCGTGACGATGCTGAGGAGTGCCAAGCAAGCGGCGACGAGCCACCGCCAACCTCGCAACGGATCTCGCTGCACCGCGCGCCGTGTGCCGCGGTCGATACGCGCATAGCGCGCTTCGCCTCGCACGCGAAATTCGAGCGCAACGCACACGAGGCAAAGCCCGATCAGCAGGCAGGCCAGCAATGCCGCTCCACTGCCGTCGAAGCTGGTTCGATATTCCGCATAGATCTCGGTCGTGAACGTGCGAAAACGAAGCAGCGAGAACGCGCCGAATTCGGACATGACGTTGAGCGCGACGAGCAGCATGCCGCCGAGCAAGGCCGGGCGAAGCTGCGGCAGCACCACGCGCGCGAACGTCGCGAAGCGTCCGCAGCCGAGCGAGCGTGCGGTCTCCTCGAGCGCCGGATCCATGCCGCGAAGCGCCGCCGCGACAGGCAAATAGACGAGCGGAAAGTAAGTCGACGTCACGACGAGCAGCGCGCCGGCGAAGTCTTGCAAGTCGAGACTCAACGAGACCCAGGCGTAGCTCGTGATGAACGGCGGCATCGCGAGCGGCGCGACCATCAGTACGGCCCAGACCCGGCGGGCCGGCAGCGCCGTGCGCTCGACGAACCATGCCGCCGCGGTGCCGACGATCGCCGCCGCGACGGTGGCCGTCACCGTGATCAGCAGCGTGTTCGCAAGCAGTTCGCCGACGAGCGGCCGGAAGATCAGTTCGACCGCGTTGTCGAATCCGAAACTCGCCGCCCGCCAAACCGTGAACGCGAGCGGCAACAGCACGAGCAGCGCGGCGAATGCCGCGGCGAGCGTCACGAGGCGCGGCGCGTTCGGGCGCGCGCCGCGCGCGGCAGGGGGAGAAGTTGGCTCGACTAACGAAACCACGGTGTGCTCATCCAAACGAGGGCTAGAGCAGACCCGCCTCTCGCAGCAGCTTGGCAGCCTGACTATCGTCGCCGAGTTGCTCGATCGTCAGCGCCGGCGGATCGAGTTCGTTGAACGGCTTCAGCATCGGATCGGGGGCGACGCCGGCGCGCAACGGATACTCGTAGCCGACGTGGCTTTGCGCCATCAATGTCTGCGCTTTTTGGCCGACGAGATACGCGAGGAAACGCTGCGCGCCGTCGGGATTGTGCGCCGTCTTGAGGACGGCGGCACCCGACACGTTCACGAGCGCGCCGATATCGCCATGGCCGAAGTGATAGATCGCACTGCGCATCTTGCTCGCGCCCAGTTCCGTGTTCAACCGATCCCAATAATAGTTGTTGATCACGCCGGTCGCGACGGCGCCGCGATTGACCGCGGCCACCACGCCTTCCTCGTCGTCGAAAATCTGCGCGTTCGCCTTCAGACCCTTGAGCCAGGCCAGCGTCGCGTCGTGCCCTTTGGACGCGAGAACGCCGCTCACGAGCGGCAGAAAATCCGCGTCGCTCGGCGCGATGCCGACTTTTCCTTTCCACTCGGGCTTCGCAAGATCCATCAGCGAGGCAGGGAGTTGCCCCGGCTGTGCTTTGGCGGTGTTATAGGCCAGCACGTTTTCGCGTGCGAACACGCCGACCCACTTCCCGGTCGGCGAGCTGTACCGCTTCGGCACCGTGGCGAGTGTTTGCTCGTCGACCGCGCCGAGCAGGCCCTTCTCCTCGAGCAGCATCAACTCGGGCGAGTTCTCCGTGAAATAAACATCAGCCGGCGTCGCCGAGCCCTCGGCGACGATCTGCGCGGCAAGCGCGGGGCCTTCGCCGTTGCGAATCTTGACCGTGATCCCCGTTTCCTTCTCGAAATCCTTGGCGAGCCGACCGACGAGTTGCTCGTGTTGCGCGTTGTAAAGCGTGATCGATGCGGCATGCGCGAGGTCCGGCAGTGCGCCGAGCGCGGCGAGTGCAAGCGCCGCGATACGTGCCGCGGCGGCCGCGCGCTTGCCGAATTGGAATTGCTTCATGATCGAATTTCCCGTGAAACTATTGCTGCATTAATTGTTGAGTAGTCCGAACGAGTCGATGTCGGCCCGCGATCGAGTCAAGCGTCGAAGAGCGCGGCGCCGATGAACGAGCCGGGCTTCGCGCCCGGCGGGCAAGCGAATATCGCACTGCCTATGTGCGTCGTGAACTGGTTCATCATGTCGAACTTCGCGAGCCTCTCGTTGATTGGAATAAAACCTGTACGCGGGTCGCGTTGGTGCGCGATGAAGATCAGCCCCGCATCGTACTCGGTTTCCTGCCGCCACGGCGGCCAGCGTTCGATGTAGAAGTTCGTGCCGTCGTTGTACGAGTAGGAGCGGCGCAGAATCTGCGCGCCGTTGTTCGTGGCGCGATTCGACAAGCGCACGTGCGAATTCTCCGGAATCACCGCATTACCGTCCTTATCGGCCGCCTCCAGATCGAGGGCATCGAACTCGTTCGTCTTGCCGAGCGGTGCGCCAGTCTTCTTCTGCCGGCCGAAGACCGACTCCTGAAAGCCGCGCTCCATCTGATCCCAATGCTCGAGCGTGATGCGGATCCGGCGCACGACCGTATAGGTTCCACCCTGCATCCAGGCCGGTCCTTCCGATCCGGCCCAGATGAACTCGTTCATGAGTTGCGGATCTTTGATGGAAGGATTGTTGGTGCCGTCCTTGAAACCCATCAGATTGCGCGGCGTCTCGCCACGCGGGCCGGAGAGGAAACCGGCCTGCCCCCATCGAATATGAGCGACGCCGCTGCCGATCCGCGCAAGCTGGCGCACGGCGTGGAAAGCCACTTGCGCATCGTGCGCGCAGGCTTGGATGAACAAGTCGCCGCCGGTCTTTTCGGGCACCAGCTGGTCGCCGTTGAAGCGCGGCAAATCGACGAGCGCGGCGGGACGACGATTCGCGAGACCGTAGCGGTCCTTTCCTTCCAGCGCGAACAAACCGGGACCGAAGCCGAACGTGATCGTCAGTCGAGCCGCGCCGAGCCCGAGCGCCTCGCCCGAGTCTTCGGCCGGCCGATCGTCCGGGCCGTCGATCGAGGCGGCGGGCTCGCCGCGCGTGAGCCGGGACCCCGCTTCAGTCCACGCGCGCAGAAGGCCGATGACATCGGCGCGCTTGTTCGTCGTGAGGTCGAGTGCGGCGACGTAGGTATGGCTCTGTTGCGGCGTCACGATTCCGCCCTGGTGCTGGCCGAAAAACGGCTCGAGAGCCCGGTACGGATCGTCGTTCGCGGCGGCTGGCGTCGCCTGTGCGGCGGCGGCCGTGCCCAACGCGGTAGCCGCGACGGCGGCCGCGCCGCCCGCCTTCAGAAAGCCGCGCCGGGCGGGCTGAAATGGACCGTTCCGATCGTTTGCCATGTTCACTTGGCCAGCACGAGGGTGTTGACGTCGTCCTGGACGTAATAGAAGCCGTCGCCCTCGGGCGTCATCGCGATGCCGAACAGATCGCCGTTTCCGGGCGGCGTTTGCGCGCGATCGGTATCGATCCATCGCGCGTAGATTTGCTTGCCGCTCAGAGGATCGATCTCGACGACCTGGCCGTTGAGCGCATTCGTCACGAGCAGGTGACCGTTCGGTGCGGTCGTCATCGCAAGCGGCCGGTGCAGCAGGCCGTCCGCCGTCAGCTGGCGGCCGACGCCCGCGCTCGTGTCGCGCGTCAACGGATCGTCGATCTCGGTGATCCGGTTGCCGATGGCGTCTGACACGTAGAGCAGCTTCTTGTCGGCCGAGAGCGCGAGGCCCGTCGGCCCGACGAGGAACACGCCTTTGTCGGCCTGCGCACCGAAGCCGCTGCCGATCACCGTCTCGTGCTTGATAACCGGCGGCTTGCCGTCAGGGATCTCGAGGTCGAGCCGAAGAACGGTGGCCTGCTTGTAGACCGGCGGGTTGCCCTTGGCGGAGCCGACACCGAAACCCGCGTTGCTGACGAAGAGCGTCGCCGTGCCGCCGTTGTCGACGACGGCCATGTTGCCCCATGGATCGTTGATATTCGGACTCGCGAACGTCGACACGATCTTGCCCTGGCTGTCGAGCACGACGAGGCAGCCCGCGCCCTTCGTATCGGTCGTGCCGTCGTTGCTCGGCGTGCTGCCGACGATGATCCAGCCCGACCTCAGCATCGTCATCGCCGTCGAAAGGCCGATTCCGCCCGGGCAGTCTTTCAGTTCACGGGGAATCGACGCGAACAACGTCATTTGCTTCGTGTCCGGGCGATAGTCGACGATTGTGCTGCCCGTCCCCTGTAGATTCGCGGAGTTGTTGAAGTTGTCGACGAGCACGTCGCCCTGCTTTACGGCTCCCGCCGAAACCGGTGCGATCGTGATCGCATAGGGATTCTGGTCGCCGTTGTCGGGCACCGTGTTGATGAGCGTCGTATGTCGATGGATGGTTTCTAGAAACCCGATCGGATCGGCGAATGCCGTGCTTGGTCCGATCGATCCGCCGAGCGCGACTGCGACGGTCATCGCGGCAGCCGCCGCGGACCTTGCCGTAGGGCGCTTCGCAAAAGCCTCGACGAATGTTCGCACCACGGAAACAACCGAACGAAATCCGCGTGCGCCTCGGTTGTCAGGATTCCTAAATAGATGGGCCATGATGGGAATCAGCCTAGAAGATAATATTGGTACGCACGCCGACGACGAACGTATTGCGGAGTGCCTTCGTCGGATCGTTCGGGTTTTGCCCGGCACCCGCGTTGAACGTGTATTGCATATCGGCTTGCAACTGCCACCACGGCGTGACCTGGTACTGATAGGTCGCTTCAACGGCCGTCTCGCTGCCGCGCACGACATTGCCGCTATCGAGGTCGAGCCCCCTTGCACGGTTGCCGATCTGAATGAAGGCGAGGCCGAGGCCGACGCTGTCGTTATCGCGCCCCTTGAACGGCGCTTTCATCACGATGCCGGCGTTCGCGCTGAAACTGACGAGATTGCGATCGCCGGGCGCGCCCATCACGCGAGCGAAGACACCGATGCTCCTCGCCTCGTCGGGATCGGGGCGCCAGATCATCTGATCGGCCACGGCGTAGAAGCTGTAGTCGCCGTGATGCCGCTGAGCGCTGCCCGTCGATGCCGGGTTCGCGAGCGAAAGCCCCGTATTGTCGAAGCGCTGGTCGTCGAATCGTTCGTTGTTGTACCAGAGGCCGATCTTGTAGGTCCCGGGCAGGCCGCGCGCCTTGCCGAAGTCCATCTCGCCCTCGGCAGGCTGATTGATCGAATACTGCAGCTCGCCGATGAAGAGCGCGCCGCTATGTAGGTTCAAATTCGTGCCGCTCAGGTTGCTCGGATCGTTACCGAGCGGATCGCCGTCGAATACGCCGGCAAGCGCCGTCAGCGAAGGCGTAATCTGTCCGCGCACGCGAACGCCGAGCGACGACAGCGGATAGGCGGGGCCGCCGTTCGGCATGTCGTACGAAGGCAATCCCGGCCAACCGAACATCGTATTGATGAAGGTCGCCGCGTACTGGCTGACCATGAACTCCTGGTCGAGACTCTGCTGGCCGATCTTCACGTCGATGCGCTTACCGAGAAACGCCTGCTGATACCAGAGCTCCCAGAGACGCGTGGTGTCCTGAGCCTCGATGCCGCTTGCCGTGTTGTAGGTGCCGAGGTTTTCCTGGCTCAGGTTGCGCCCATGGATCTGCAGCGCGCTCGCGTTGAAGGTGCCGCCCGGCAGGCCGAACGCTTTTTGCGTATCGACGTTGAGCGTCATCGTCGTCAATCCGTCGTACGTGCCGCCGCGCGCCAGACCGCCACGCAGGTTCGCGAGGTATTCGCTCGTCTCGGTGATGCCGAGCGTCACGCCATACTTGCCGAGCCACGGCCGAAGCCCGCCGATGTCGCCCAGCAGGGTCTGCCGCGTCCAGATGCCCGTCCACGGGCTGATCGGCTGCGCCTGGATGTTCAGATCCTCTTCCGAGGATTGCGGCAACGCATCGGGAGTCCCGGCGGCGAACGAGGCCGAAGAAAACAGCGCGCTCCATAGCAAAGCGGTGGACCACGCCAAACGGCGTCGCGAAGGTGCGTGTCCAGCGCATCGAGCGTGTGACGCAAGCGTCATCGAACTTCCTTTCTTGTTGATTGAATGAGGGCGCCCATCGTCGCAGCGACAATCGTTCGGACTCCTGCGCAAGTCGACGTCGACGTTGGGCGCAATTGTACGCAGCGCTAACGAAAACATCAACGACAATGCGAATCGTTCGCATTACGATTAGCGACGAACGAATTTTACGATTTACTTACTGGATCGATCAGCGCACAGGGACGAATTCCGCGTGGATCGTCATATGGATGTCGTCGCCGATCGTCGAAGACCAGGCGGACAAGCCGAAGGCAGCACGGCTGAAGTGGCCGTCGGCCGCGAACGAGAGCGACTCGTCCTCGCGCAACGAATGGCCGTCGCTTCGCTCGAAGGTGACGAAGAGCGTAACGGGTCGTGTCGCGCCGCGAATGGTGAGGTTGCCTGTCAAAAAGCCCGTACCGTTTGCGGTCCTGACGAAGCGCGTGCTCGCAAACCGGATGCTCGGATAGTGCTCGACGTCGAGCACCGCCCGGCTTTTGACGATGGGTGTCGCGAAGGGCTTGTTCGCATCGACGCTGGCCGCGTCGATCGTAACGGTAACGAGCGGATCGTCGGCGCGGCCGGGCGGCCGATCGAGCTCGGCGTCGATGCGTCGAAAACGCATTCTCAAATGCGTGTGTCCGATGATCTGGACAGACAATGCAACGCTGGAGCGCTCCGGAACCAGCCGGTAATGCTCGGGCAGGCGTGTCGCCGCATCGAACGTCGCGGACCATGCCATCTGCGACATGAAACCCAGCACGAGGGCAAACGCGAGCGGCCTTCCGCAAATCCACGCCATTGCACCCCGTGCTCGACCAAGGTCGTTGCGCACGGCGCAAACGCGAGACGCACCCGCACATCGAGTCGTGCAGACCTCACCCGAAGAATGCCGTGGCAAGACCCGATCAATTTCGCCGCATGCCACCTCCGCCCCATGCATGCATTCCGCCGCCCCACGAGTGGATTCCGGACGGACGGCTGCTGGCTGCAGGCATGTGGTTCCACTCATGGAAATGGCGGCCGAAGCCGTGATCGAAATCGTGATCGAAATGATGGAAGTGATGGAACCGATGGAAGCGGTCGACGAACACCACCGTGGAGCCGAAGAAATAAGGCGACTCCGCGTACCACCACGGCGACGGGTAATACGTGTAGCCGTCGGCCGGCGCCACCCAGGAACCGTACTCGCTCACGAAAACCCAGATGCCGTTCGACTGCAGGCAGGCTCGACCGACGAACGGCTGCATCGTGCCTTCGATCTGAGTCTGTCCGGAGACGATTTGGCACCGTGAGGTATCGATGTACGAATTGTCGACGTTCGACCCGTCGTACGTCTGCGCGCCGGCACACGCGGCGCATAGCAGGCCGGCCGCCCACACAGGCCCGCACCGAAGAATGTTTCCCATGATGTGGCTCGAGAGGATCGCCGGCCACGCCCGGCCCCAACGACTAAACGTTCGCCGGTGGTCGGTTATTCCTGTCGCCGCCCTTCTCGCTCACCCCGCTCATCGGAAGCAAGCCGCTTGACGAACCACTGCGCGGCGAGCTGCGCCACCTGCTCGAGCGCGCCCGGCTCTTCGAACAGATGCGTGGCACCGGGGACGATCTCGATTCGATGTTCGCAAGCGAGTTGCTGAGCGGCGAACTGATTGAGGCGCACCACTTCGTTATCCATCTCGCCGACGATCAGCAGCGTGGGCGCCTTGACAAGCTCGAGCGCCTCGCGCGCGAGGTCGGGCCGACCGCCGCGCGAGACGACCGCGCGTACGGTATCGTCGCGCGCCGCAGCGCTCAGCGCAGCAGCGGCGCCGGTGCTGGCGCCGAAGAGGCCGACTCGCAGCGACGACAAGACGGCATGGCTGCGCACCCAGTCGAGCGCACCGCCCAATCTTCGCGCGAGCAACGGGATGTCGAAGCGATATTCGGCCGAAAACACGTCCTGCCGATACTCATCGGCGCTCAGCAAATCGAAAAGCAGTGTCGCGAGACCCGCGTGCTCGAGAACGCTCGCCACATCGCGGTTGCGCGGGCTGAGCCGACTGCTGCCGCTGCCATGCGCGAATACGACGATGCCGCGGGCAGCATCCGGCACCGTCAGCGTCCCGTCGAGAAGGAGGTCATCGCTGGGGATTTGTACATCTGCCGTTTGCATCGTCGTTGCTCCGGGCGGGGATACCTCACTGCGCGCAAAGACGATGCCGCAGACGGAAGTCGAGCCGTGTCAATGACTTATGCGCGGTGCCCCACTAGATATCCACAGAGACGTTCACAGAAACTGTGGACAACCGCACATTTCCTCGGCCGCCTTACAGGTTGGCCACCAAAGCGCTAACGCGAGCTCGGACATGCAATCCTCTTACGCAGAGCCTTCAATTGGCCTCCATCGAGACCCACCGCAAGTCCCGCAACCTTCTCGCGCAACGCTGTAAAGCGTACGCGTAACCGGTACAGGGCGAGCCGGTTCGCGCGCCTGCAACGCACGCGGCGCGACGCTGGCGGCGACAGGCATGCGTCGTGCGGCTCGCCCGAAGCGCCACTCGATATGTGTGATGAAACGCTTACGCCGAACCCTCGTCATCGTCTGCGCGGCGATGCTTGCGAGCGCATGCTCGCTCATCGGCCCGGGACACCTGAAAGCGGATCAGGTCGATTACGCACGCGCGCTCGGAGAGGCGAACAAGCGCGCGATCCTCGCGTCGATGGTGCAGTTGCGGTACGCCGACGCACCTTCGTTCGTCAGCGTCAGCCAGATCATCGCCTCGTATTCGTTCGATGCGCGCGGCGGACCGACGCTCAATCTCGGCTCGGGCGCTCAAGCGAGCTACGCCTCGGCGACCGGTTCGGTGTCCTATTCGAATCACCCGACCTTCACTTTCGTGCCGACCACCGGGGACGCATTCGCAACGGCCTTCATCCGCCCTCTGGCGCCGGCGCTCGTGCTGCCGCTCGCGCAAGGCGGCATTCCCGTGGACCTGCTGCTCCGAATCGTCGCCCAATCGATCGGCGATCTACGTAACGGGACGGCCCTCGGCGGCCCCGGCAGCGCGGGATCGCCCGCGTTTTTCGAATTGCTGCGCGCCGCAAGGCGGCTTCAACTCGAAGGCGATCTCAACGTCGAATCGCGCAATGGCAATGGGGCCAGCCGCGTATTCCTCGCCATCAGGGAGAGCGCCGACGATCCGCCGGGTGCGCTAGCCGATCGCACCGCGCTGAAACGACTGCTGCACTTGCCCGCCGACACCGGCAGTTTCGAAGTCGTGTACGGGCAATGGGCGCCGCCAGGTCAGATCGCGATACTGACGCGCTCGGTGCTCGCCGTGCTGAGCGATCTCGGCGCGCAGATCGATGTTCCCGATGCCGAAGTCGCGAAGGGCGCGACGAAATCGACAGTCCCGTTGATCGGCGGCGAGACACGACCCACGATCATCGTTCGGAGCGGCCGCGGCGCGCCATCGAACGCCTACGTGACGGTAAGCTACAACGGCACGAACTACTGGATCGAGCACGACGATTTCGATTCCAAATATGCGTTCACCGTCGTCCAGGACCTGATGGCGCTCGCGCAAGTCGATACGAGCGCCAAGGCGCCGATCGTCACGATTCCTGCCGACTGAGCACGGCTCCCAACTTCGGGATCGATCGCGCCATTAGCTGTCATCTCGCCCTGAACGCTTCCGATACGGTTTGATGTAGCGTGCCAGCCCTCAACGGCGCTACACTCATATCGACTGATCGCGCCGGAGAGCCACCATGACCGACCTCGACCCGAACCGGACGTTTCGCGGGCTCCCGTTGACGCCGGAGCAGGACGCGGAAATCAGGCATTACATCAAGGTTCGCAAGCAACAAGGCAAGCCATGGGATACGCCGGAGCTTGCGGCGATGCTACGCGATATGCTCGAGCCGCCCGGCGACGACAGCGACGACTTCGGCCCCGATTTCGACGGAACGCGGCTAGCGGCCGAACGTGCTCAGGGTTTCATCGAAGATGAAATGGATCCGATAGAAGCATCGGAAGAGTGGCACGCCGCTTTGGAGTCCGAAGTCATGAAAAGACTCAATCACTGAATCGACTTCAATTAGGCGTGCCGATATGCCGACCGAACTGGCCGGCATATTCATATCGCAATCTGTTATTTAGGCTGAGCCACAGTCCGCAGATACGGCTTGAGGGTTTTGAAACCCTGCGGATATTTCTTTTTCGCATCCTCATCCGAAACTGACGTCGGAATGATCACGTCGTCACCGGGGCGCCAGTTGACCGGCGTGGCGACCGAGTGCTTGGCGTTGAGCTGCAGCGCATCGAGCAAGCGCAGCACTTCGTCGAAGTTGCGGCCCGCGCTCATCGGGTAGATGAGCATTGCCTTCACCTTCTTGTCCGGCCCGATGATGAAGACGGAGCGAATGGTCGCATTGTCGTTCGCCGTTCGCGGGCCCGCGCTCGCGTTCGGATGGATCATGTCATAGAGCTTGGCGACCTTGAGATCGTCGTCGCCGATCATCGGATAGTTGACGGCGTGTCCCTGCGTCTCGGCGATGTCGCCCACCCATTTCTTGTGATCGCCGACGGGATCGATCGACAGGCCGATGATCTTCGTATTGCGCTTCTCGAATTCAGGGTTGAGACCCGCCATGTAGCCAAGCTCAGTCGTGCAGACGGGTGTGAAGTCCTTCGGATGCGAGAAGAGAATCGCCCAGCCATTGCCGATCCATTCGTGAAACTTGATCGGTCCTTCGGTCGTCTCGGCGGTGAAATCAGGTGCTTCGTCACCGATGCGGATGGTCATATCAAACCTCCTTTGCTATGTGGTTGGCAGGCCCGGATTCTTACGATATGCGACGCGAATAAATCGCGCGAGGCACCGCAAGAGATGAGGCTAGGAATTATAGACGCCGAATGGACGTGCGCTATGCAACGCAACGCACCGAAGAAGACATCGCGGCGCAAAACCAGTGCGATGGCATAAGGCCCCTGCACTGCTGCGGTGCAACAGCTGCCCTCGAACAGTTCGCGCCGCTTCCCCCGAATTCGGCGAAACCCGCGACGGGGTTGGGTTTGACGTTGTTGGCACAGGGCTTGCTTTAACCGGCGCGTGCCCGACAACGGCGTCGGGATGCATGCAGCAAGATGCGATGCGGCGATGAAATGCCCTGCTCGCCATCGATTTAAGGACAACGGCGTCCCCTCGTGCTTTCGGACACGAGCGGACGCCGTTTCGTTTTGGCTCATGCGGAATAAGCATTTTCGGTCGAGCAACGATGCTGCGACGCCCGCTTCAAGGAGTGACCATCGATGAACAGGCCCCGACTCGTCGTCATCGGCAACGGCATGGCCGGCATCCGGACGATCGAAGAGCTGCTCGCGCTCGCCCCGGATCACTATGACATCACCGTCTTCGGCGCCGAGCCGCACCCGAACTACAATCGGATCCTGCTCTCCCCCGTGCTCGCCGGCGAGCAAACGTTCGACGACATCGTGCTCAATCCGCTCGATTGGTACGAGCGCAATGGCATCAACCTGCATCTCGGCAAGGCTATCGCGCGCATCGATCGCAAGCGCCGTTGCGTCGTCGCCGAAGACGGCACCGAGGCGCCGTACGATCGCCTGCTCATTGCAACGGGCTCCCAGCCGTTCATCCTTCCGGTGCCCGGCGCCACGCTAAAGGGCGTCATCACCTATCGCGACATTCACGATACGCAAGCGATGATCGATGCGGCGCAAGTGAAGCGCCGCGCGGTCGTGATCGGCGGCGGCTTGCTCGGGCTCGAAGCGGCCAACGGGCTCATGTTGCGCGGCATGGATGTGACGGTCGTCCATCTGGCCGCGACGCTGCTCGAGCGCCAGCTCGACGCGAGCGCCGGAAAACTGCTGCAACGCTCGCTCGAAGAACGCGGACTCTCGTTTCTGCTCTCGAAGGCAACGACTGAAATCGTCGGCAACGAAGCCGGCGAAGTGGCCGCGGTTCGCTTCGCGGACGGCGACGAGGTTGCCGCCGATATCGTCGTCATGGCGGCCGGTATTCGTCCGAACACGACGCTCGCCGAAGCGGCCGGCCTGCACTGCAATCGCGGCATCGTCGTCAATGACACGCTGCAGACGTACGACCCGCGCATCTATGCCGTCGGCGAATGCGTGAGCCACCGCGGCATCGCCTACGGCCTCGTCGCGCCGCTCTTCGAGCAGGCGAAAGTGTGCGCGAATCACCTCGCGCTGATGGGCATCGGCAGCTACAAGGGGTCTGTGCTCTCGACGAAACTGAAGGTGACGGGCATCGACCTCTTCTCCGCGGGCGATTTCATCGGCGGCGACAACACCGAGCAGATCGTTCTGTCGGACCCGGCGAGCGGCGTCTATAAAAAGCTCGTCATCCAGGACGATCGTCTCGTCGGCGCCTGTCTTTATGGCGATACGGCCGACGGCGCCTGGTACTTCAAGCTGTTGCGCGAAGGCCGCAAGCTCGGCGAGCTGCGCGACCGCCTCATGTTCGGCGAATCGAGCATCGGCGATGCGGGCGTGCAAGGTCACAACCGCGCCGCGGCAATGGCGGACGGCGACGAAGTCTGCGGCTGCAACGGCGTGTGCAAAGGCACGATCGTGAAGGCGATCACGGAGAAGGGCCTCTTCACGCTCGACGACGTCAAGAAGCATACGAAGGCAGCGAGCTCCTGCGGCTCATGCTCGGGCCTCGTCGAGCAGATTCTGATGAGCACGGTCGGCACGAGCTTCCAGGAAACACCGAAGACGAAGGCAATGTGCGCCTGCACCGACCACAATCATGACGAAGTGCGCAAGGCGATTCGCGAGAACAAGCTGCTCACGCACAAGGAGGTGTACGACTTCCTCGAGTGGCGCTCGCCGAACGGCTGCGCGACATGCCGCCCGGCCATCAACTACTACATGATCTCCACGTGGCCGCACGAAGCCGTCGACGATCCGCAAAGCCGCTTCGTCAACGAGCGTGTGCACGCCAATATCCAGAAGGACAACACGTTCTCCGTCGTGCCGCAGATGAAGGGCGGCGTGACGACGCCAGACGAGTTGCGCCGCATCGCCGACGTGGCCGATAAATACAACATCCCGATGGTGAAGGTGACGGGGGGCCAGCGCATCGATCTGCTCGGCGTGAAGAAGGAAGATCTCGTTGACGTCTGGCGCGATCTCGGCATGCAGTCAGGTCATGCCTACGGCAAATCGATCCGCACGGTGAAAACCTGCGTCGGCAGCGAATTCTGCCGGTTCGGCACGCAAAACAGCACGCAAATGGGCATCGATCTCGAGACGATGCTCGCCAACATGTGGTCGCCGCACAAGGTCAAGCTCGCGGTGTCGGGTTGCCCGCGCAATTGCGCGGAAGCGGGCATCAAGGACGTCGGCGTGATCGCCGTCGACAGCGGCTGGGAGCTCTACGTGGGCGGCAACGGCGGCATCAAGACCGAGGTCGCGCAATTCCTCGCCAAGGTGAAGACGCCCGACGAGGTCAAGGAGTACACCGGTGCCTTCCTTCAGCTCTATCGTGAAGAAGCGCATTACCTCGATCGCACGGTTCATTACATCGCGCGTGTCGGCCTCGATTACGTGAAGCGCAAGATCGTCGAGGATGCCGCAAGCCGCAAGGCGCTCTACGAACGCCTGCTCTACTCGCTCGAAGGCCTGCCCGATCCTTGGCAGGCACGCATCGAAGGCGTGCAGCAACGTGAATACATTCCGCTTACGGTAATCGAGTGAGGACTTGACCATGGATCGATCGAACCTGCCCAACTGGACTCACGTCTGCCAGCTGTCCGACATCCCGCGGCTCGGCAGCCGCGTGCTCAAGCATGCCGACGGCGACATCGCGATTTTTCGCACCGCCGAAGACGAAGTGTTCGCGCTGCTGGACCGCTGCCCGCACAAGGGCGGTGCGCTTTCGCAAGGCATCGTCTACGGCAAGACCGTCACCTGCCCGCTTCACAGCTGGAACATCGAGTTGGCGTCGGGCGAGGCCCGCGCACCCGACCAAGGATGCGCGCGCCGATTTCCCGTGAAAGTCGAGGGTGTCGCGGTCTACGTCTGCCTTTCTTGATGGAGGGCACGTCGCGATGAAAACCGTCACGCGCTCGACTTGCTGCTATTGCGGCGTCGGCTGCGGGGTGCTGATCGAAGCCGAGCACGGCCGCATCACGGGCATCGCCGGCGATCCCGATCATCCCGCGAACTTCGGGCGCCTCTGCACGAAAGGCCGCTCCCTGCCTCTCACGGCGGCCAGCACCGCCGGCCGCGCGCTTCAGCCCGAGCTGCGCGCGACGCGTGAGGCGAAGCGCGAGCCGACCGACTGGGCGAGCGCGCTCGATCACGTCGCCGCTCGCTTCGCCGAGATCGTCGAGCAACATGGGCCCGACTCCGTCGCGTTTTATATCTCAGGCCAGCTGCTGACCGAGGACTACTACGTCTTCAACAAGCTCGCGAAGGGATTGATTCGTACGAACAACATCGATACGAATTCGCGGCTTTGCATGTCGAGCGCCGTGACGGCGTACAAGAAGGCGTTCGGTGCCGATGGGCCGCCGACTTGTTATGAAGACCTCGAGCTTGCTCGGACAGTGCTTTTCGCGGGCAGCAACATGCCGTATGCGCATCCCGTGCTGTTTCGTCGGCTCGAGGATGCCAAGGCGAAGAATCCCGACATCCGTTGGGTCGTCGTCGATCCGCGCCGCACCGACGTCGCCGCACTGGCCGATCTTCACCTCGCGATCCAACCGGGCACCGATGTCGCGCTCTTCAACGGCATGCTTCACCATCTCATATGGGAAGGCCTGCTCGAGCGCGACTTCATCGACGCGCACACGCACGGGTTCCTCGATCTCAAGGCGCTCGTGCGCGAATACTCGCCACGCACGGCAGCGGGGATCTGCGGCATTGCGGAGCAAGACCTGATCCGCGCGGCCGAATGGTTCGCCGACAGCCCGGCGACGCTGTCGCTCTACTGCATGGGGCTCAACCAGTCGAGTCACGGCACGGACAAGAACCTCTCGCTGATCAACCTCCATCTCGCGACGAGGCAGATCGGCAAGCCGGGCGCAGGGCCGTTTTCGCTGACCGGCCAGCCGAATGCGATGGGCGGCCGTGAGGTCGGCGGAATGGCGACGATGCTCGCGGCGCACCGCGATATCGGCAACGCCGACGATCGGGCCGAAGTCGCGGCGTTTTGGGGCGTCCAGGGACTGTCCGAGAAGGTCGGACTGCCCGCCGTCGATATGTTCGATGCGATCGCCGACGGCAAGATCAAGGCAGTTTGGATCGCCTGCACCAATCCGGTTCATTCGATGCCCGACATCGCACGCGTTCGCAAGGCGCTGGCCAAGGCGGAGTTCGTCGTCGTGCAGGAGGCTTTTGTCGAGACCGATACCGTTCCCTATGCCGACGTGCTGCTTCCCGCGACGACATGGGGCGAGAAGTCCGGCACGGTCACGAATTCGGAGAGACGCATTTCGCGCGTGCAGGCCGCCGTCGGGGCGCCGGGCGACGCGCGCGCCGACTGGTGGATCGTCGCGGAGGTTGCGCGACGCCTCGAGCGGCGACTGATGCCTCGACATGAGAGCGCGCATGATGTCGTCGCTTCGGAGTCCAAACTATTCCCCTATGCCTCGCCCCACGAGATCTTCGATGAGCACCGCGCGCTAACGGTCGGCCGCGATCTCGATATCGGCGGGCTTTCGTATGCCTTGCTCGAAGACGAGGGCCCGAAGCAATGGCCGTTCGTCGCCGGTGCGGCGCGCGGCGATGCGCGCCGCTACACCGATGGGGTATTCGCCACGGCCGACGGCCGCGCTCTGTTTCATAAGACGCCCTATCTGCCCGTCGCTGAATCGACCGATGCACGCTACCCGTTCCGGCTCGTGACGGGGCGCCTGCGCGACCAATGGCACGGCATGAGCCGCACGGGCCGCGCCGACGCGCTCTTCTCGCACGCGCCCGAAGCGACCGTCGTGATGCACCGCGGCGATGCTGCCCGCCGCGGCTTGACTGACGGCGATCTCGTGACGATTGCGAGCCGCCGAGGAAAGATGGTGCTTCCGCTCGAAACGTCGGACGATCTCCGATCCGGCACGCTCTTCGCCGCGATGCATTGGAGCGGACAGTATCTGAACAACGGCGGCGTCAACGAGGCGACCATCGGCGCCGTCGATCCCTACTCGGCACAGCCCGAGCTCAAGCATGCCGCCGTCAGAATCGAGGTGCCCGACTTGCCGTGGCGACTCGTCGCCGCGAAGCGCGGCGACACGCTGGCGCTGCGAGCGGCCGTGCAGTCTTTGCTCGGCGAGCGGCGCTATGCGTCCGTCCGGATCGAGGACGAAGACCTGCTCGTCGTTTCGGCCGCGGACGCGATCGCGCACCCCGACTGGGCCGACCGGCTCCATGATGCGCTTGGACTGCCGCGCGGCGACGATCTGCTGGAGTATCGCGACGCACGCCGCGGCCGAGAGCAGCGCGTGGCATGGAACGGCAAGCTGATCGACGGGTTCTTGCTGACAGGCGATACGAGCGGCGCGCGCTCGCTGATCGAACAGATCCGGGCGGCGACGCCATGGACGGGCCCGCGCCATACGATTTTCCTGCCCGGCGGCGAAGACGCGCTGCGCGCCCTTGCGCCCCGCGCCCGAATCGTCTGCAATTGCAAACAGGTGACGCAGACACAGATCGAAGAAGCCATCGCGGCGAACGCCGGCCTCGACGAATTGAAATCGACACTCGGCTGCGGTACTGTGTGCGGCTCCTGTGTACCCGAAATCAAGCGATTGTTGAACGCCACGGCCGTTGCATGACCCCATCGAAGCTGCGCATCCTGCTCGTCACCGATACTGAAAAACCGATCGGCGAAATGCGCGAGGCGCTCGCGCGTCTCGGCTACGAGATGCTCGCCGAAGCGGCGACGCCGCAGGCGCTGCCGAAGGTGGTCGAGCGCGAGCGGCCCGACGTCGTCATCATCGATACCGAATCGCCTTCGCGCGACACGCTCGAGCACCTCGCCGTCATGAACGAGACGGCGCCACGGCCCGTGCTCATGTTCAGCCACGATGCGAACCAGCGCTTGATCCGCGAGGCCGTCGATGCGGGCGTCACGGCCTATGTGGCCGAAGGCCTCGCGCCCGAGCGGCTTGCGCCGATTCTCGAAGTCGCACTCGCCCGCTTCGCTCATGAAGAGAAACTGCGGCAACGTCTCGCCCAAGTCGAGGGCGAGCTCGCCGAACGCAAGACGATCGACCGGGCGAAGCGGCTCTTGATGGAGCGCGGCAAGATGTCCGAGCACGAAGCCTACGCTACGTTGCGCAAGCGCGCGATGGATGCCGGCGTGCGGCTTGCCGAAATCGCGCGGCGGCTCGTCGACGCCGCCGATTCATCGAGGTAGGACATGGATACCGAAATGCTCCCCGTCGCCGAAAAGGCCCTTGAAAAGACGCATCTGCGTGTCGGTTTCGTCGCACTCTCGGACGCGGCCCCGCTCATCGCGGCGAAGGTGCTCGAATTCGGGCATCGGCATGGACTGACGCTCGAGCTCTGCCGGCAGCCGTCGTGGGCGGCCGTGCGAGACAAGCTGCTGGCCGGCGAGCTCGATGCGGCCCATGCGCTCTACGGCCTCGTCTACGGCGTGCAGCTTGGCATCGGCGGGCCGCAGGCGGACATGGCCGTCCTCATGGTGTTGAATCGGAACGGTCAGGCCATCACGCTCTCGACCCGCCTCGCCCGCGCGCTCGACGAAGCGGGCAATCTCAAGTCCGCGCTCGCCACGCTCGGGCGGCCCGCCGTATTCGCACAGACGTTTCCGACCGGCACGCATGCGATGTGGCTCTATTACTGGCTCGCTGCGCAAGGCGTGCATCCACTCGAAGATATTGAAAGCGTCGTCATTCCGCCGCCGCGTATGGTCGACGCCCTCGAGCGCGATACGCTCGACGGTTTTTGCGCAGGCGAACCCTGGCACGCTGTCGCCGAAGCGCGCGGCGTGGGAGAAACGGTCGCCGCGACGAGCGAAATATGGCCCGGCCACCCCGAGAAGGTGCTCGCCTGCCGGCGCGACTTCGTCGCCCAACACCCGAATACCGCGCGGGCATTGATCCAGACGATGCTCGAGGCATGCCGATGGGTCGATGCCCCTTCGCATCGGGAGGAAATCGCGCGCTGGCTCGCCAAGCCCGAAGCGCTCGACGTTCCATTCGAGCTGATCGCAGCTCGACTCGCGGGCCGCGAGGGAGGCAAGCGTTTCCCGCAGCCGCCGCTCACCGTCTCGTTCTTCGATGGCGGGACCGTCAACTATCCGCGCGTTTCGGAGGGACGGTGGTTCATCGAACAATATCGACGTTGGCACCTGCTTCGCACACGGTCGGGCGGCGATGGCAATGAAACCGCGAACGATGCCGCCATCGCCGCCGCCATCAATCAGACCGCGCTCTATCGCGATGCCGCCACGTTGAGCGAAGTTCCTATCCCTGGCGACACGCAGACCGTTTTGCTTTGCGATGGCGCAGCATGGCGTTGACTATCTATTTCACACCGCCTTCTTCCGTCAGTTGCTTTTCGAGCTTCGCAAAAATGCGCTTCGTTTGACCCTTGGCATGAAGCGCGAACAGCAGAAGTGAGCGGCCCGTGACCTGATAGATGTCTCCCGATTCGAAATCCGGCAATTCCTCACGGACAGGGACGTTGGTATCGATGAGACAGCTCCATTGATCGCTGCCGGGTATCTCGGGAAGCGTGAAGTCGACCACGTCGTGATGCGCGTTCAGCACGAGCAGCAGCGTGGCATCGGATGCCGGTCGGCGAATGCCGCTCACCTGCGCGCGGCCATCGATCACAAGGCCGAAGCATTTCATCAAGGGATCGTCCCAATGCTGCGCCGTCAGTTCCGTACCCGCTGGGCTCATCCATTTCACTTCGGATAATTGAAGCGTTTCGTTGAACGCACCTGTCAGGAAGCGGCCCCGCCGCAACACAGGAAGCGTATGACGAAGCGTCGTCAGCTTGATGACGAATTCCGTCAGCGCACGTCCCTCATCACCCATGCCCTCCCAGTCGAGCCAGCTCATTTCGTTGTCCTGGCAGTAGGCGTTGTTGTTGCCTTGTTGGGTGCGGCCGAATTCATCGCCCGCAACGAGCATCGGGGTACCTTGCGCAAGCAGTAACGTCGCGAGCAGATTGCGCTTTTGGCGCTCACGGAGCGCGCCCACTTGCGCATCATCGGTCGGTCCTTCGACGCCGCAATTCCACGACTTGTTGTCCGAATGTCCGTCCTTGTTGTCTTCGCCGTTGGCATCGTTGTGCTTATCGTTGTATGACACAAGGTCGTTGAGCGTGAACCCGTCGTGTGCGGTTACGAAGTTCACGCTGGCCCAGGGGCGCCTGCCACGGCGATTGAACTTGTCGCCCGAGCCGGTGATGCGGCTGGCGAGCTCGGGCGCGGCACCGTCCTCGCCGCGCCAAAATGCGCGCACGATGTCGCGAAAGCGATCGTTCCATTCCGCCCATCCTGGCGGAAAGCCGCCCACCTGATAGCCGCCCGGGCCGCAATCCCATGGCTCCGCGATCAGCTTGACGCTCGAGAGCACGGGATCTTGGCGGCAACTGTGGAGAAAACCGCCGCTTTCGTCGAAGCCGTACGGCTCGCGGCCGAGAATCGTCGCGAGATCGAAGCGAAAGCCGTCGACCCGCATTTCGGTGACCCAGTAGCGCAGGCTATCCATGACCATCTGCAGCACGCGCGGATGCGAAAGATTCAGCGTGTTGCCCGTGCCGGTATCGTTGATGTAATAGCGCGGCTCGTCGGGCATCAAGCGGTAGTAAGAAGCGTTGTCGATACCGCGAAACGACAGCGTCGGGCCAAGCTCGTTGCCTTCGGCGGTGTGGTTGTAGACGACATCGAGTATCACTTCGAGATCGGCTTCGTGAAAGCGGTCGATCATCTGCTTGAACTCGTCGATGATGCCGGAGCTGCGCGCGAAATAGCGAGGGTCGGCCGCAAAGAAGCCGATCGTGTTATAGCCCCAGTAATTCGTAAGGCCTTTGTCGAGTAAATGACTGTCGTTGACGAACGCGTGAATGGGCATCAATTCGATGCAGGTGACGCCGAGGCTTTTCACGTAGTCGACGATCGGTTTCTGACCCAAGCCTTCGAATGTGCCGCGCAGCTCGGGCGCTACGGCAGGATGCCGCTTCGAGTATCCCCGCACATGTGTTTCATAGATGATCGTGCGCTCCCACGGCACGCGTATGCGGGTGGGGTGGGTCCAGGAAAAGTTCTGATCGACGACGACGCATTTGGGGACGAACGGAGCACTGTCGCGCTTGTCGAGCGTCAGATCGACGTCCTTGGCTCCGAGTCTGTAGCCGAATACCGCGGCGTTCCATTTCAGACTCCCGACGTGGGCTTTCGCGTAAGGATCGAGTAGCAGCTTGCTCGAATTGAAGCGATGGCCGGCCTCGGGTTCGAAGGGGCCGTGCACGCGATACCCGTAAGCCGCGCCCGGCCGCAAGCCAGGTATATAAACGTGCCAGATCTCGTCCGTAAACTCGGGCAATTCGATCCGCCCAAGCTCGCGCTTGCCGTTTTCGTCGAAAAGACACAGGTCGACCCGAGTTGCGTTGGCGGAAAACAACGCAAAGTTGACGCCTTGGCCGTCCCATGTCGCACCCAACGGGAACGGGAGGCCTTCGGCGATAGGCATGGTGGTGGTTGACATGGGTGCTCGCATCAAGAGTCGTCCGTGACGCGACAGTGGAGCAAGCTTCGTTCCGAATCGACGCATGAAACGCATGAAACGGCCGGGACGGCCCGCTTCGTTTGCATCAATACAACGCGCCCCGCACGTGGGCGCGTCAATACCTCACGTTGAGATATAATCGCACCCCGTTTGCTTCGCTCCGGCCCTCTGAGAGTAAGCCGCACCCTCGGGGCGGAGAGAGCGAATGTGAGCGCGGGTCGTGCAACAGCGCAGGCCCATTCCGCTCGTCACCCCTGTTCGGACTTCCCACTCGTTTGATCGGATCAAACCGTGTCGCGCCTCGCCGTTGCCCGCTGGTTTCAGAGCTTTGCCCCGCATCCCATCGCCGTTGCATGGCGCGAACGGGTTCGCGCCTGTCTCGGCGCTCTGATCGGCATCGGAGCAACGGGCGTGACGATGTATTGGCTCCTCGGCTCGCAGGCGGACATCCCGCTTCTCGTCGCGCCGATGGGTGCCTCGGCCGTGCTGCTCTTCGCCGTGCCCGGGAGCCCGCTGGCACAGCCTTGGTCGTTCCTGGGCGGCAACCTCGTGGCGGCCACGCTCGGTGTGCTCTCGTCGCACTGGCTCGCGAATCCGATTGCGGCAGCGGCGCTGGCGATCGCGATGGCCACTTGCGCGATGTTCGCGCTGCGCTGCGTGCACCCGCCTTCAGGCGCCGTCGCTTTGACGGCGGTGCTCGGCGGCCCGACTATCCATGCGCTCGGCTTTCGTTTTGTATTGGAGCCGATCGGATTGCAATCGATCGTTCTGCTCGGCGCGGCCATCGTCTATCACGGATTGACAGGGCATCGCTATCCGCACGCACATGTTGGCCGTGCCGGCGCGAACGCCGCTTCTGGAGGGGACGATACGCGTGCCGGCGTGACGCGCGCCGATATCGAGGCGATCGTCCGGCATCGCGGCGAATGGATCGACGTGGCGGCCGACGACCTGCAGTCTCTCGTGCATGAAGCGCAATTGCTCGCCTACGCACGGAGCTTCAGCGATATGACCTGTGATCAGATCATGTCGCGCAACGTCGTGACGGTATCGCGCGACGCAACAGCGGCAGCCGCTTGGCGCCTGCTCGAGCGACATCGCATTAAGGCCTTGCCCGTCATCGACGATGCACGCCGCGTCGTCGGCATCGTGACGCGAACCGATTTCGTCGGCCGTACGCCGTTCGGCCTGCGCCGCATTCGCACCGGGCTCGCCGCTTTCAGGCGCGATGGCGCCGCCACCCGACGTATCGGCGAATTGATGACACCAGCTGTTTGCACGGTCGATGCGTCCATGCCTGTCGCCGAGCTGATCCCGCTCTTCGCGCATTACGGCCATCACCATATTCCTGTGCTAGATGGCGATCGGCGGCTTGCCGGCATGATCACGCAATCGGACCTGATCGGCGGCCTGCATCGGCAAACTCAAACGCAAACGCAACGGCTGAAGCTGGCCCGCGCCTGATCTCATGTGCAGAGCATCGCGCCACGATGGCGACGCCAGGGCAAAAATATCACAATGTGATATAATTTTCGGCCCTTTTGAACAGTGTCCGGCCGAAAATGAGAAACCCTGCTTCGCGCGCGCTCGACAAAGAAGATTTCGAGCAGCTCTCAGAGTTCCGTTATCAGATGCGCCGCTTCGAACGATTTTCGGAGCGTGCGGCGCAAAGCGAAGGTATCACGCCTTTGCAGTACTTGCTGCTGCTTCATGTGAAAGGCTATCCGGGCCGCGCCTGGGCGACGATCGGCGAGTTGGCGGAGCGCCTTCAGGCGCAGCATCATGGTGTCGTCGCGCTGGTCTCCCGCTGCGAAGCCATCGGTCTCGTCGAGCGCAGGCAGAGCGAGGTCGATCGGCGGCAGATGGAGGTGCATTTGCTGAAGGCCGGCGAATCCATCCTCGCGCGGCTCGCGGCGCTGCACCGCGCCGAATTGAATTCACTGAAGGACACGTTCAACGTGCCGCAGATCGATCTTTAACCGGTTTATGAACAGAGAAGCAATGAACGTCGATATTCACAAACGAGACTTTTCCGCGAATGCGCGCTTGCCTGCCATTTGCGCGCTGGCCGCGGTCATCGGCGTGCTGGGCACGGTAGCGGCTTACGTTCTGCTTCATCTGATCCATCTGTTCACGAATCTCTTCTTCTACGGGACGTTCTCGTTCGACGATCATTCGCCCGCGTATAACGCGCTCGGGCCCTGGGTCATCGTCGTGCCCGCCGCCGGCGGTCTCGTCGTCGGCCTCATGGCGCGCTTCGGCTCGGAAAAGATCCGCGGTCACGGCATTCCCGAAGCGATAGAAGCGATCCTTTTCGGCAAAAGCCGCATGTCGCCCAAAGTGGCGGTGTTGAAGCCGCTCTCCTCGGGCATCGTCATCGGCAGCGGCGGGCCGTTCGGCGCCGAAGGTCCGATCATCATGACCGGCGGCGCGCTCGGCTCACTGCTCGCGCAATGCTTCAAGGTGACGGCGGCCGAACGCAAGACGCTGCTCGTCGCGGGCGCGGCGGCCGGCATGACGGCCGTCTTCGGCACGCCGGTCGCGGCCGTGCTGCTCGCCGTCGAATTGCTGCTCTTCGAATGGCGCCCGCGCAGCTTCTTGCCGGTCGCACTCGCGTGCGCCGTGGCAGGCTTCGTGCGCGCCGCATGGTTCGGCGCGGGGCCGCTTTTTCCGCTGCAGACGGCCGCGCCTCATGCGATTTCGCTCGCATCGTGCGCGATCCTCGGGCTCGGCAGCGGCGCACTCGCTTGCGGCCTGTCGGTCGCGCTCTACAAGACGGAAGACCTCTTCGGCAAGCTGCCGCTGCATTGGATGTGGTGGCCCGCGCTCGGCGGCCTCATCATCGGGATCGGCGGGTTCATCGAGCCGCGCGTCCTCGGCGTCGGTTACGACGTCATCGGCGATCTGCTGCATCAAAATCTGTCGATTCAAATCGCTGTCGCGATCCTCGTCGTCAAGGCGATCGTATGGGTCATCGCGCTCGGCTCCGGGACGTCGGGCGGTGTGCTCGCGCCGCTGCTCATGCTCGGCGCGGGGCTCGGCGTCGTCCTCGGCCATATCCTGCCGGGCGGTGAGCCGACACTGTGGCCACTCGTTTCGATGGCCGCGACGCTCGGCGCCACGCTTGGCGCGCCGCTAACCGCGATTCTCTTTGCGTTCGGATTGACGCACGACAGCAATGCGCTCTTGCCGCTCCTCACGGCGACGCTCGTCGCACACGGCTTTACGACCGTCGTCATGCGACGCTCGATCATGACCGAGAAGATCGCGCGGCGCGGATATCACATCTATCGCGAATATGGCGTCGACCCGCTGGAACGTCACTACGTCGAGGAAGTGATGACACGCAGCGTCCGAACCATCGATGCGTCACTGACGACGCACGAAGCGCTGAAGACGTTCTTCGGCGCGAGTCAGTCGCATCGCGCTTACCCGGTCGTACGTGGCAACAAACTCATCGGCGTAGTCGATCGCAGCACGGTCGTGGCCTTGAACGCTGAGCACGGCGACCGAACGGCGGATCTCACGCTCGGCGATGCACTGGCTGGCCGCTCGACACCGGTCGCGCTCGCCGACGAAACCTGCAGGCTCGTTGCAACGCGCCTCGCCGTGCATGGCCTCGAACGACTACCCGTCGTCGCGGATCGCGACTCTCTGGAACTCGTGGGCATCGTCGCTCGAAGCGACCTCGTCAAGCCGGCTCGCGCTCATTTCGAGGAAGAACACAAGAGAGAGCGATTTCGCGGCCTGACTCTGCTGCGCCCCTCTCGCCCCCCACGGAGGAAAACGTCGTAGGACGGCGCGCGAATTGAGCCGGAACCCTGACGACGGGACGCGCTGCTCGTCCTGGGTGGGTGAACGCACCGATCAGACGCGATTCAGTGGGTAAGCGGACGAGTGCCGTTAGCCATCGCACATTCGCCGTACGCGGCAAGTCTGACAATTGGCTCAAGCGCGGTCGAGAAAGAGGCCAAAGCACCCGCGCTCGAGTGGTGCCGGCTGCAAACGGGGAGGCCGAACATGAACATTCTGGAACTGGCGACACAAGCAGGCTTGCAGGTATTGCTCGACGCACGCATCGGCAGCCAGACCTACCACAGCATCAGCGGTTCGCTCCCCGCTCTGCAACGATTCGCCGATTCGGTCAAGGCGGCAACGCTGGCGGAATCGGCCAAGCGCGAGGACCCTCCACACCCAACGAAGCAACCGGTCCCGCGTAGCGCGGCGGTGCGTGCGCGACGCGCGCACCGCCGTGCACTGCTGTGTCGCCGCGTGTCGGTAGTCGTCCGGCCCGCTGCCCGCGCGTTTCGCTCCCGGGCAGGCTGAGCTTGCCCGTGCCCGCGGCGGCGGATGAGCGCGCCCGGGCGCCGCAAGGCCGATGACGGAGCGCGCCGCGCACTGAGCGTCAGCTTGCCGCGCCCTCCTCCTCTTCGGTAATGTCGCGCAGCAACAGCAACGGGATCGTCGTATCGCGCAGCAACGATTCGGCGACGCTGCCGGCAAGGAGCCGCCTGAATCCCCGGCGGCCATGCGAATACATCACGACAAGATCGGCCGAGAACTCGTCGATGCCACGCCTCAAAACAGCGACGATGCTGTCTCCGTATGAATCGATCGCTCGGACGCTCCCCACCACGCCCGCGCGCGCGAAACGCTCGCGCGCCTCGTCGAGAACGGACGTTGCAGTGCGGCTCGTCGTATCGGTAGGGGGCATTTCCTCGACGTACGCACCGCCGATATCGACGAGCTGCGCCGGATGCACGAGCACGAAGACGGCCTGCACCTCCGCGTGCAGCGACCGTGCAAGCTCGATGGCTTTGTCGAGTGCATGCATCGCGCCTTCGCTGCCATCGACTGGCACCAAGATTCGCTTGTACATGAGACGCCTCCATTCAGAGAACGGCGTCCGCCAGGCGCATCGCTACGCTTCGCGAACGTCCGGTACATGAGGCAGTATGGTTGGGATCCCGCCCGGGAACAACTGCCGCCATGCTCGACTCGATGGGCCGAGCGTGCGCGTGCGCACGCTCGCTCAATGCCCCTCGGCGTGCGCGGCCACGCCCTCGGCGCCGAGGATCCGCTCGGACAGCTTCTGATCGTAGCTCGAATGCACATGCACGCGCTTTTTGTCGGGGAATGCATAGGTATAGGCCTTGCGCAGCGCGAGCGAGGCTTCGTGAAAGCCCGAGAGGATCAGTTTCTGCTTGTTCGGGTAGACCGCGATATCGCCGACGGCGAAGATCCCGGGCTTCGACGATTCGTAGTTCGACGTATCGACGGCCACGCGCCCGCCGAGCGTCTCCAATCCCCATCGCGCAATCGGACCGAGCTCCGCGACGAGGCCAAAAAGCGCGATCAGATGATCGGCGTCGATGACGACCGACCCACCGATCCGCTTCACTTCGACGGATCGCAAGTTGCCGCCTGGCGCATCGAGGGCAGCGATCGTGCCGATGATCAGGTCGAGCTCGCCCGCCGCCGCGGCGTCCTTGACTTCCTGCACCGTCGCGGCAGCCGCACGAAACGTCTCGCGTCGATGAACGAGCGTGACGCGCTTCGCCACGCGACGCAATGCCAAGGCCCAATCGAGCGCCGAATCGCCGCCGCCGGCCACGACGACGCGTTGATCGGCAAACGTGGAGCGCTGCCGCACAGCATAGTGAACGTGCCGCCCTTCCAGCGCCTTGGCTTCTTCGAGTGCCACGCGTTGCGGAACAAATGCACCATTCCCCGCTGAAAGCAGAATGGCGGCCGCGTCGAATGTCAGACCTTGCTCGGTGCTGACGAGCCAGCGCTTGTCTTCGGCGCGTTGCTCGACGTGAAGGACGCGCTGCCCGAGATGAATCGGCGGTGCGAACGGCTTGCATTGCTCCATCAGCCGCTCGACGAGCTCACGCGCCGTGCAGACGGGAACAGCCGGGATGTCGAAGATCGGCTTTTCCGGATAAAGCTCGATACATTGGCCGCCGACTTCGCCGAGCACATCGACGAGGTGGCACGACAGTCCGATCACGCCGGCTTCGAACGCGGCGAAGAGGCCGACGGGCCCCGCTCCGACGATGACGACATCGGTTCGTATCGGATTGCCGGTTTCGGGGGACGTTGCCTCGTTCACGCTCGATTCTCCACGGTTCTCGACAAAGTGCGACGATGCATGCCCTCTCGCACGAGGCGTGCCTTACCTCGCACGGACTACCCGCCATCGCGCAACATCAATGGCGACGAGCGGGATACGGCGATATCGTCGCGAATGAACGCAGTATACGAGGCAGCGAACAGCGAACACGCAGTGGCCCATTCCCCAGTAGGGAGAAACGTCCAACAAAAAAGGCGCCGCAAGCGGCGCCTTTGTCTACGATGGAGCGATCGGATGCGTCTTAGAAGCGGTGACGCAAGCCGACGGTTGCGGCCGTCTGGTTGATCGAGCTCGAGAAGCCGCTGCCCGTGGTCGGGTTATAGATGAAAGCCGTCGTGCCAGCCGGGCCCGAAGCGCGCTGATAGACGACCTGCGCGTAGACATCGGTGCGCTTCGACAGCGAGTAGTCAGCCTGGGCGCCGACTTGATGGAAGTGCTGGCTCACGCCCGACACGTTCTGGTTCGTGTAGGTATAAGCCACGCCGAGACCCAGCGCCGGCGTCAAGTTGTACTTGGCGTTGGCTTCATAGTTGTTTTGACGAAGCGACAGCGGGATCGCGGTAGCGTTGTCGACACGCGCTTGCGTCCAAACGACGCCGACCTGTGCCGGGCCGAACGCATAGCTCGCGCCCGCACCGTACGTGCGCAGGCGGAAGTTGCCAAGGCTCGAGAGGCCGAAGACCGAGTTTGCGAACGAGCTGTCCGTCGCGCCGCTGGTCGTGCTGAACGGATTGTTCTCTTGCGCATACGACGCCGCGATACGCAGGCCCTGGAACTGATAGGCCGCGCCGACGCTGTACTCGCGGTTGTTGTTGAAACCGGTCTGATTCGAGAAACCGTAAGTGCCGCCGAACTGCAAGCCGGAGTAGTTCGCGCTCGTGAACTTGATCGAGTTGTTCACGGCCGCGCCGCCGTTCGTGTTGAGGTTGTCGAGATTGCCGAAGTGCGCGAACGACGTGCCGCCCCAGCTCCCCGTTGCCGTCAGCGGCGCGAGGAAGTCCTGCTCCGCATCGTACTGACGGCCGAGCGTCACCGTGCCGTAGTTGCTCGACAGGCCGACGAACGCCTGGCGATTGAACATGCCGTTGTTGTTGGCGAACTTGCCGTTGCCCAGGTTGAAGCCGCTTTCGAGCGTGAAGATCGCCTTCAGACCGTTACCGAGATCCTCCGCGCCGCGCAGACCGAAGCGGCTTTGGTCGATGCCGCCGCTCGTCTGCTGCCAGTTCGAGTGACCGCCGACATTGCTCGTATACGTGATGCCCGCGTCGAGCACGCCGTAGAGCGTGACGCTGCTTTGTGCATGAGCGGCAACCGCGAACGACGAGGAGACCGCGGCAACAATGAGGGTTTTTTTCATGAGAGTGCCTTTCTATGACAACTGGCCTGGGGCCAGACTTCCGACAGACGGCCGCATTGCCTTCGCCGCCCTCTTGGCGAGCGAACCGAATCCTCTGCGGAAAACCGTCCTACGAGCCGCGAGTCTACGGGCTGACCCTAGTTAGGGTATACGCGTGGGTCGCAATACGTTATTTCACTAACTGAAAGGAACTTGTCTCCTGCGCCTGCTATGTCGCTGATTTGATTGAACTATGCAAATATACTCAGCGCGCTGATTTGATCGATCCCTATTTGTCGGCGCGTCTCGCTCCGAGCAAAAGGTTGCAAAACCGCAACAGATGCTTAATACGGCTGTCACGGCTGGCGAGGTCGTCGGTTCTGTCTTGAACCGCAACGGACGCCGCGAATTGGCGGATCATGACGATACTCTCTCGGTCGCCCAGCCGATCCTGTGGATATGCTCGGAGGAGACGTCGAATGTCGGCATCGCCGGCTGGCGGCGCTGGGTATCCCTCAATCGAACGAAGATCAGAAACCAATGAGCGTCCGTTTTCGGGTTGGATTTGCACTACTGGTGACTATCGCGCCCGCGATTTCGTGGGCGCAACGGCCGATCACGTATCCGATGCGAAGCCAGACGCCATCCCAGCAAGCCATCGATCAAGCGCTGTGCTATGCGCAGGCGAAAAAGGAAACGAACGTCGACGTCGCGCGGCAACCGCAAACGCCGACGCGCTCGACACCGATCACGTTCGCGTCCGATGCAGGGCGCGGCACATCGGCGCCACCGTTGCCAGGGAGTACCGGCGTGGCCAGCGCGGCGGCTCCCAACGCGGCTGCACCGACCGCTGCTTCAGGTGCAAGCGCCGGCATGGGCGCAAGCCAGTCGGGCACTGCGGCATCGGCGGCTTCGGCGGCACCCATGGCATCGGCTCCAGGAGCGGCGTCAGGGCCGTCGATTGCAACGGGGAACGCCAGCGAAACCAAAATGCCACCGTTGCCTCCCCCCGAGCCGCCGATGACGACTTACTGGCGCTCGTGGGGCAACTGCATGCAAAGCCGGGGTTACGGCGTTCAGTAGACCGAATACTCCGCACGCGAAACACCGATGATCGGGACTCCGAAATGTCTGTTCCCTCATGAGTGGAGCACGTTAGTCATTAGCGTCACCCATCAACGCTGAAGCGTCGCCCGCGGCGCTCATCGCCGCCGCAACAGACTTTACAGTCTGTTACCCGCACCCTGCATACAGCCAAAACGGCTTTCCCTATACTCCGTTGCGCAACTGGACCTACCCGCGCTCCGCGAGCGTTACTTCTTATCGAAAACCGATGACGCGCCTCGTCTTCACTAAAACCGCCCTGCTCGTTCCTCTCGTTGCCGGCGCCGCCTTGTCCCTCTCCGCCTGCGTCGCGCCTGGCTCCTACGGAACGTATGGCGCGCAGCCACAGTATGCGCAGCCTGCCTATGCGCAACCGCAATACGCTGAACCCGCTTACGTGCAGGAACCCGCCTATGGGCAACCGCAATATGCGCAGCCGCAGTACGGGCAACCTCAATATGGGCAACCCGGCTACGCCGATCCCTCCTACGCGCAGCCCGGCAGCGGCTACAGCACGCAGTACGGCACGATTGCGGCGATTCGCCCGATCGGCGGCGCGACGAGCCCCTCGGGCGTGGCCGGAACGCTCGTGGGCGCGCTCGTCGGCGGCGTGCTCGGCAATCAGATCGGACGAGGTCACGGCCGCGATGCGGCGACTGTCGTCGGCGCGCTGGGCGGCGCGGTGGCGGGCAACCAGATCGGGCAACAGATGGGGCAACCCGCCGGCTATCGCGTCGACGTTCGATTGAGCGACGGCTCGGGACGCTCATTCGACATGCAGACACCGGGCGATCTGCGCCCCGGCGATCGCGTGCGGATCGACGGCAATCAGATTTCGCGGTACTGAGCGATCGTAGAGCCGGCCTGCGCGGCAGGCGGGCTCGATGCCCGCCGCGCGGCGCTCGAGGCCGGCGGACCTTCCGCGATCCCAGCGTAATAGAAGAACAGAAGAACGGAAGAACAGAAGAGCGGAAAACGTCTCAATGAAAGTTCCTGCTGGACGCAGGCAATTCCCCGAGCCAATGCGAGAGATCGATCAACCTTTGCGCCACGAGATGTCGCACTTCGCCTTCGCATTGCCATACCCCCAGCACGCCGAGCAGCGAAGCGCCGAGCGCTTCTTTCCTTTGCCGTTCGAGCACTTTCGGCCAGATGATGACATTGACGTTGCCGGTTTCGTCTTCGATGGTGATGAAGATGACGCCCTTGGCCGTATCGGGCCGCTGGCGAACCGTCACGATGCCGCATCCGCGAGCGAGACGCCCGTTCGGATAGCGCTGCAAGACCGCGGCCGGCATCAGCCCTTTTTCCTGCAAGCGCGGCCGTAGCAACGCCAGAGGATGACGTCCTAACGTCAATCCCATCGACCGGTAATCGCCGACTATATCGTCGGCTTCCGACGGCGTACCGAGTTCCGGCGTGCCGTCGTCCACCGCGGCGCGCTCGAGCATGTCCTTATCCGGCACGGCGGCGACCGACTGCCACAATGCCTGCCGACGATTGCCGGCAAGCGAGGAAAGCGCATTGGCCGCCGCGAGCACTTGTAGATCGTGACGATCGAGCTGCGCCCGCCGCGCCATATCGTGCACGCTCTCGAACGGACGCACCGCCCGCGCGGCCTCGATTCGTTCGGCGGCGCCGTCGCGCATGCCCTTCAGCAAAGAGAGACCGAGCCGGACCGCCGGTTTCACGGTGCCGTCGATTCGCTCGAGCTTCGAATCCCAATCGCTGATGGCGACATCGACAGGCAGAACCGCGACGCCATGACGTCGCGCATCTTGCACGAGTTGCGATGGTGAATAGAACCCCATGGGCTGGCTGTTGAGCATCGCGGCGAGAAAAGCTTCGGGCTCGTGGCGCTTCAACCAGCTGCTCGCATAGACGAGCAGCGCAAAGCTCGCGGCATGGCTTTCGGGAAAACCGTACTCGCCGAAGCCTTTGATCTGCTCGAAGATGCTGTCGGCAAACGCCTTGTCGTAGCCGCGCGACGTCATGCCGCCCACGATGCGATCGTAGTATTTCCCAAGATCCCCCTTGCGCTTCCAGGCTGCCATCGCTCGGCGCAGTTGATCGGCCTCGCCGGGGGAAAAACCCGCGGCGAGAATCGCGATCTGCATCACCTGCTCCTGAAAAATCGGCACGCCCAACGTGCGCGCAAGCGCACGCCTCAAGGCGTCGCTCGGATAAGACACGGGCTCGAGCCCTTGACGCCGCCGCAAATAGGGATGAACGGCCCCACCCTGAATGGGCCCTGGACGCACAATGGCGACCTCGATGACGAGATCGTAGAACTTGCGCGGCCGAAGCCTCGGCAGCATCGACATTTGAGCGCGCGACTCGATCTGGAACACGCCTACCGTGTCAGCGCGCGAGATCATCTCGTAGGTTTCGGCGTCCTCAGGGGGGATGTCCTGCATTTCGAACCGCTCGCAGCGCTTCTCGGAGACGAAATCGAGCGTACGGCGGATCGCCGACAGCATGCCGAGCGCGAGCACGTCGACCTTCAGGAGACCTAACGATTCGAGGTCGTCCTTGTCCCATTCGATGACGGACCTTTCCGGCATCGCGGCATTCTCGATGGGCACGAGACGCGACAGCTTGCCCTTGCTGATGACGAAGCCGCCCGTATGCTGCGACAAATGGCGAGGAAAGCCGAGCAATTGAATCGCGAGCGTCGCCCAGGTTTGTATCAGCGGCGTTTCGGGATTCAATCCGCACTCCTCGAAACGCTTGAGCAAATCGTGTCTGCCGTCGAACCATTGATGCGACTTGGCGACCATATCGACGATCTGCGGATCGACGCCAAGCGCCTTGCCCGTGTCGCGCAGCGCACCGCGCAGCCGGTAGCACGATACCGCGGCCGCGATCGCGGCACGATCCCGGCCATATTTCGAATAGATGTACTGAATGACCTCCTCGCGACGCTGATGCTCGAAATCGACGTCGATATCGGGCGGCTCGCCACGCTCCTTGCTGATGAAGCGCTCGAAAAGCATATTGCCGCGTTCCGGATCGACTTCGGTCACGCCGAGGCAATAGCAGACCGCCGAGTTGGCCGCGGATCCTCTTCCCTGGCAAAGAATGCCCTGGCTTCTCGCGAAGCGGACGATGTCGTAGACAGTCAGGAAGTACGGCTCGTACCGGAGCTCGCCAATCAACTCGAGCTCGTGCTCGAGTTGGAGCTGGACCTCGTGCGGAATGCCTTGCGGAAAGCGCCGATGCGCGCCGATGTACGTTTCCTGCCGTAAATACGCCGCGGGCGTCATTCCGTCGGGTACCAGCTCGTCAGGATATTCGTAACGAAGCTCATCGAGCGAAAACGCGCAGCGCGCGAGGATATTCGTCGTCTCCTCGAGCGTGCGTGCCGGATACAGATTGGCGAGACGCAGACGCGGACGCAGATGCTGCTCGGCATTGGGCGCGAGATCGTAGCCGCACTCGTGCACGGGCTTGCCGAGACGAGCCGCCGTCAACGTGTCCTGCAGCAGCTTGCGCGAACGCACATGCATCACCACGTGCCCGAGCGCGACGACGGGCACTCCGCAATCGTCGGCGACGAATTCGATCACGCCGCGATGGATATCGTCCATCGCGCGCTGGTGCAGTACGAGCCCGCACCAGGCTCTCGTGGGAAAAGTCTCGTCGAGCCACCGAAGCTGCTCGTGCAGCGCGTCTTCCTTCGCCGGAAAATCCGGCACGAGAATCGCGAGACAGTCCGGCATGCCGCGCAAATGACCGTATTGCTTGTCCGGCCGGGCGAGATCTTGTGGCGTCAGACGGTATTCGCCCTTCGGCGCACGCGTTCGCGCGAGCGTGATGAGCTCGCAGAGGTTGCCGTAGCCTTCGCGGTTCTGCGCAAGCAGGATCAGACCGAATGCCGGCGACCCGTCGGCGTTGACGAGCTTGAAGTGCGAACCGATGACGAGTGGCAGATTGGCCGCTTTCGCCGCGTCGTGCGCGCGCACGACGCCTGCGAGCGAACATTCGTCGGTGATCGCGAGACCGGCGTAGCCCAGTTGCGCGGCGCGCTCAGCGAGCTCCTCGGCATGCGAGGCACCGTGCAGGAATGTGAAATTGGAAAAGCAAAAGAGCTCGGCGTAGGCCGGCAGCGCGCTGAAAACGGTATCCATCGCGCGTCATCCGAACAACCCATGAAGGAACCCGCATGAGCACCGCCGGATCGCCCGCCTTACGGCGCGATCGCGGCCTCGTGCACGCAGCGAGGCTCGCCGCAACGGCGAGCGAATGACTTCAACGGGCATCAAAAAAGCGAAAGAAGAGACTGTATATCCGTACAGTATCGTACACCTCAAAGGGCCTACGGTGTACTGGAATTTTTGGGTCAGAGGCCCCTCGGGATCGCGCTGCCGGGTGCGTCCCAGCTGAACACGAGCCATCTTTGGCGGCTGCAAGGCGTCGCAAAAGCACGGAACTTGCTCATTGTTTAAGGCAGACGAAACAATCGCTGCGGCGCGCGCTGCTCCTACAGACGAAAAGAAGCGCACACCGTTCGCCAAAGCCGCAAACACCAATCAGCCCAGGGAGGAACATCATGCAAAGGGACTTCGCCATTCGAGCCGTCGCAGCCGGAGTCGGCTTGCTGGTGCTATCCGGCACTGCGCCTGCACAAACGCAGGCCTATACGAACGCTCCGATCGACATTTACGCCGGTCCCGCTCCGGACTACCCCATCGTCGCCCAAGTGCAGGAGGGCTCGGAGCTGACGGTGATAGGCTGCGTCGAAGACTACAGCTGGTGCGACGTCGCCGCGCCCGGCCTGCGCGGATGGGCCTATGGCGGTTACCTTAGCTATCCCTACCAGGGTACGGAAGTTCCAGTCATGACTTACGGCGCGACGATCGGAATGCCTATCGTCGTGTTCTCGCTCGATTCCTATTGGGGCCATCATTACCGCGATCGGCCCTGGTATCGCGATGAAGCGCGCTGGGCCAATCATCCACGACCAGAGCGCGGTGTCCGGCCACCCGAGCGCCGGGACGTCGACCGGCCGCCGGCGCCGCGGCCCGAGGAGCGTGAGGCGCCGACATATGGACGTACTCCTGGAGTGCCCCCGCCTCCGGTGCGCGGCGGTCCGCCCCAGGGAGAGGCTCAGCCCAGATATGCGCGCCCCATGGAGCAGCCGTCGCCGCGCGCTGTCGAGCCTCAACCGCAGCCCCGACCTCAGGTTCAACCTCAGCCTCCGGTTGGCCGCGGCGTTCAGCCCGGAGAACCGCCCTCGCGTGCAACGGGCGGCCCGCAAATGCGGCCCGGCCCTGCCCCGGGTGCCATGGCAGCGCCCAGCGGCCGCTTCGAAGAGCGAGGCGGCCAAGCTGGCGGCCGTGGCGGGGAACGTGAGGAAGGTCCGGGGCAGTCAAATCACTAGCGCTCTTCGCTGTCGTTCTGGGGGATGGGCAGCCGCGGGCCGGCGGCGCCCAATGGCGAAACGGTACGCGCGATTGAATCGATGTGTTCGGCACATCGCGAGCGCCGCTTTGACATAGCGCAGGCCCGTCATGCACTTCGACTAGCCGCTGATTCGCATGGGCACGGTTTCAGCGCTGCATAGCCGTGTGGCAGTGGGAATTGTCGCCACAAGGAAATTGATAGGAAAATTCTGTGCGACAATTCACTCTTATTTCGCTTATCTCAAAATAGTTGTTTTGGGTAACAAGTTGAATTAATCAAAGCATTCATGTAAGATACGCGCGTTCCGGCTTAATAGCCCACATGATGATATTCATTGAGGCTCTACATTCTGACAGCAGGCAGATATGGTCGCAAAGGTGAGGAAGGTTCCATATTACACACTGGAGCCTTCGGTCTTTCGTGGAAAGGTCTGGAAAGAGCGTTATGGGAACAGAGGTGCGGTTCCCATCAACACTGTCCAAACCGTCTCCTATGAGAGGCTTGCACCTGGCGAAGCTCCACCGCCCCCACCACCGAAGTCCACTGCTGAACAGATCAAGAACCAATGTGAAGAAGTACCCCAAATTCACGGTTACTCTCGTTCTGCTAGTGCTAGTAGCCGGTGCGACCACAGTTGCTTTTTGGGGCAATCACGACTACACCGACTGCCAACGCTATAATTACAATAGCAAGCTCAATGGAGGAGTGAAGGAGTTTGACGGAAAAAAGTACATCATCAACATTTGTGGAAGCGGAACCAACAACAGCCATTTTTTTGGCGATAGCTTCGATGCTGTCGAACTGACGGTTACTGACGAGCAAGGCGAGGTCGTAGCAAAACGGCAATACAAGGTCTTCTGGGACGGCGTGCCCGGTCATGAACCTTTGACCATCGGAAAAAATAGCATTACCTATCAAGATGATGAGGAACAAGCGAATCACACCATCGCCATGCCTCCTAGCTTCATTGATCGGATAAGAGCCCGACTGCCCTTCTTCAATTAGATGGCTGCGATACGACACGACTACGTCAACGGCTGCGACACCTCGCCGGTGGTTTTTCTCGAAGGCATTTACGTGGTCCCCGGCATGCGTCAGCAAGGCATCGCCAAAGCGTTGTGTACATCGATCGAACAATGGGGCGCTTCGCGGGAATGCGCAGAATTTGCTTCTGATACGTCTATCGACAACGTCGACGCCCAAGCGTTACACCGCGCACTCGGCTTTGATGAAACTGAGCGCGTCGTGTTTTTCCGGAAGCGTTCTTTGACTCGCGCATTTCGCCGTTGACATTCAATTCGGGCCGGAGCGCCGTGTAGTCGTCGGCGGTGTTCACTCAGAGGCAACCTCTGGAACGACGTGATCAGGTAACGATAGGGATCGATGCGGTTGGCCTTGGCCGTCTCGACTAGCGAGCGGAGATTCGCACTCGCCTGCGCAACAGCAACCGTATCGGCGAACAGCCAGCACTTGCGGCCGACGACGAACGGCCGGATCGCGTTCTCGCACAGGTCGTTCGAGATAGGCCAGTTGCCGCTTTTGACATCACGGGCGAGCTTGGGCCACTGTCCGTCCTTGCCCGGCGGTTTCCCGCTGTTACGTTCGTTATCACGAAATCAGTTGACGGGCTAGGACTATCCGCGTATCGTGCGTGGCTGAAGTATTCAGGAAGTTCAATTGGTGCTCGTCTCATGTCCGCCATTTGCGCGGAGTTCGTTGTCCTCTTTCTCCCTCTTGAAGCTTCCCCGTCGCAACGCTGGGCGGGACTGATCAATTTTATTTTTTGAGGGATTCATCAATGGATACCGGTACCGTCAAATGGTTCAACGAGACCAAGGGCTTTGGCTTCATCACTCCTGATGCGGGCGGCCCCGACCTGTTCGCGCATTTTTCCGAGATCTCGGGTAACGGATTCAAGACGTTGACTGAAAACCAGAAGGTCAGCTTCGAGACGAAGCGTGGCCCGAAGGGTCTTCAGGCATCGAACATCAAGCCGCTCTAATTCGTTCAAGCGTCCGCAGCCCCGGCAGCGGACGCTCCCCGCCGCATCGGCGCCCCGGCCGGTTTTTTGGTCGAGCAAGGCGCTTCGCAGTCTGCATCCTCCCCTCTCGAGGCTTGTCCTCCGAACAGATCAGCGTCCCTTTTCGGGAAGGCGCAGTCCTACACTCATGCTCAATCCCATCAGTACCAATGCAAATTTCTGCCACCAGACAATACCGCGGCTATGCCGTCTCGCCGTCTGCTCACTGTCTGCCTGACGGCTGCTTCTCCTCGAACGTAACGCTGACGCGGTCCGATGCCCGTTGCGGTTCGCCGCTCTACGAGTTTTATTCGCTCGGATATTTCAGCAGCGAAGCAGATGCACTCGGCTATTCCGACCGATGGGCACGGGACTGGATCGATACGCGCGGCTGATGCCGAGTGTCTCGAACGTCGAATTACAACTCGAGATCGAGGACGTTCCTGTCCTGAGGGCAGGTGTCGATGAGGCGTTCCGCATATGCGGTCGATGCACGTCGCGCGTCGCCTGCGTTCTGAAAAGGTTGCGCGACCGCAAGCCTGAATACGCGGCTACGCGACGTCCCTTCGGAACTTCCCGGCTCCTGAATGCGGACGGCGGCGTCGAACCCTTCATCGTAGTTATGCGCGCACCCGGGCTCGGTGGCCCGATGCGGATAGACCAGCGGATATATCTCCAGCCCCCGGTAGAGACGAAAACCTGTTGTCATAGGGCACCTCTAAGGCCGCATCACCACGCGGCGGAACGGAGAATGAGTGCGAGTGGCCTAAGTCAGTCTGCACACGATTGGCTAAGTTGTTTTGCCTGCGATGAAAGTGGGCGGCCGAGTTCCATTGGAAAGGCGACTCGGTACGCGCCAGAAACGGCCGTGAGGCGATCAGCGACTTCATGCTACGCCCATGGCCGGATTTGTACAGCGAAAGTTCTTCGACCCTGCTTCGGCGCAAATAGATCGCGGATATGCGCGTAGCAAGGTGTGGCCCGCGACGCGAGCAGGCCGCTTCGTACCGCCCCTCAACGGCGGCGAAACGCGGTCCGTGGTGTAGCCCCGCCGCTCCGCTCGTCCTTGTGGCGAAAATTGATTCGCCCTTTCGTCAGGTCGTATACCGAGAGTTCCAGCGTGACCCGATCGCCCGCAAGAATGCGGATGTGGTTCTTGCGCATACGGCCAGACGCATACGCGCCCACCGCAACGCCGTTGTCGAGCGTGACGCGGTAGCGGTTGTCCGGCAGCACTTCGTCAACGATACCGTCGAGTTCGAGCAATTCTTCTTTTGCCATTGAAGGTTCCTGTTCAAATGGCGGGACATCGGTTCGGATGCCTCGCGGGTGAAGGAGCCGCGAACGATGATGGACACACGCTCGCGATAGTGGAAAAGATGGGGCTTGATGGGCGGCCCCGTCGTTCTGGAAGTGCCGAACACCGCCATGAGCAGCGGCGAACCATGCGCGAGGGGATGGGAAATCGTGGCGACCGCGATCCAATTCGATTGGAAGCGGCGCGTGCACTCCAGACGTCGCTGCTATCGCCGGCCTCACTGGGCGATATCAGTCAAAGGAGGATTCGCGAAGACGCGTGTCTTGTTTGCGCCTTGGAAGCGAACCAAGGCTGTATTGTAACCGAACGCAGCCATGCGTGCCGACGACGAGGCGGCGCCTCGATGAGCCGTGGTTTCGCTTATGGTGTTCTCGCGTCATCCAAAAAGCCCATGAAGGAACCAACTCGGCTCTTTTTCCGGATCGCGACTACTGACCCGTTCTCGATAAATCCAGTAGCAACTCCGGTCTTCGGCCTGAGCAACGAAGTAATCGCGCGTCACGAGCTCGCCGTCGAACCATCCCGCTTCGATGCGCTCGCCCGGTGACACGATTCTCAACGGCGATCCATAAAACGGGCGATGCTGGCGCATGAGCAAGCGCACCGGTTTTTCGAGCAGCCATGTGGGGCGCGGCAATACATTGGGCATGGACGCCGCTTTGATGTTCTCGTGAACCGGTACCCAACGATTCGCGACTTCCGGTCGATAGTCGGCCACGGGTGCCGCTCGCAGCACATTCTCGCTCCCGAGACGAGCAACGAGCAGTTCGAGAAGTCGCGCATGATCTTGCGCGGAGCCTCCGGGTTCGGAAAACAGCGTTTCGGATGCCGGTGCGGCGGGAGCCACGTCCGTCGCTTCGAGGCGAAGTCCAATCACCGATGCAGCCAATTCCAGCCGCCCAAGCCGCTCCTTGAGCAGCCGGATCAAATGATCCTCTCGCCACGTCGGCTCGCCAAGGGCGATATCGAGCATCGTTGGAGGGACCGCCGTCCGGCCTCGTTCGTGCTCGAGGAAAAACGTCGCCGCCGATAGCGAGAGTTGCCGGGCGACGAGCCAGCCGCACAACTGTGCGACAAGACGGCGCGCAGCGAACAGTACACCCTCGGCATGCTCGACGCGATCGGGCAACTCGAGACGCGCGGCGAATGTCGGCGGCGGCACCAGCCAGTCGAAAATCTCGGGAGCGATGCCGAACGCACGATCGAGCGACTCGAGCACGCTGGCGCCGCAACGGCGTTGAAGGCCGGCGCGCGGCAGACGGCGCACGTCGGCAATCGTGCCGCAACCAAGCCCGATGAACCAGTCGGCGAACGGCTGCAACTCCGGCACCATGATGAACGGCAATGCGGAAAGCGCCCGTTCCAGCGAGCGCATTTTGAGAAAACGCCGCCTGCCCTGTTGAGCAAGCAACCATGCGCCTTGCCCCGTGGGCGCGGCGCTCACGCGCGCACTGAAACCCAGATCGCCGAGGACGCCGCGCACTTGCCGGCACAACCGCAAGATACCGCCGAAAAGCCGCAGACTCGCGCTCACGTCGAGCACGATCGTCGCATCCCGGGTCATGCCGACTTCCGGCGAGAACCGCATCAACGCCGTTGCGACTTCGCGCTGCGCCGATGCTTCCTTCGTCATATCGCGCTCGTAGAGTTCGGCGCCGGGTGCGAGCGTCAGCACACCGCCGCGCCGCATGCCGGAACGCACGCCCGCCGCGCGCGCCGCATCGTCAGCGACGACGACTTTCTCCTTCTCGAACACGACCGCCCCCGATGCCGGCTCAGGCAACCACTTCGGCCGGAACACTTCCAATTCGAGCCGGTGCAGCTTGACGGCGAGAAATACGCGCATGACGGCTGAACAAAACAGGACTGGGTTGCAAAGGAATCGATACGGGCTCGGCACGCGTCGGTCCTCGTCGTTTCACGATTTCGACGCTGATGCCCTCCCCTTGCGGCCGTACCGCCAGCCGCAGCAGAGCCGGTGAAGCGCCTTCGGCGGTCGTAAGCGGCCTCATCATGACGAACAATGTCTCGGACGACTGGGCCGCGAGATGCAGCCGCCGTAAGGAGGCCGTCGGCACGTGCGACGCCCAGAGCAAAAGCGCCCCACAAGTGCCCGCTCGCAATATCTGCTCGGCCGACCAGAGCGCGTCCGCCGTTTTCGGCGCGCGCACTTGAAACAGCTGTTCGAGCGGCACGCCCAGATAAGCGAATGCAGGTGCATTGACGAGATGGGGCGGCTGCACGAGCGCAAGCGGGCGCTTGGCAAGCGCGGCGAGCGCCGGACGCAAAAGCCTCATCTCGCCCACTCCCGGCTGCTGGATCAGCAAATCCACGAGCGCCCCGAGCGGCCAACCGCCGCCGGGCAGCTCGGCCGAAAGCGCGGCGTAGCCCGTATCGATCGTGCGCATACCGCCCCGAGCCAGCTGGGAAGCGCGCCAAAGGGACGGATGCACGTCCTCGGGATGAATGATCGCGACAGACATCGGGATAGCGTGAAGTATGATAAAACCTGTATGTATATACAGTATCCTACACGCTTTCGCGGCAATCAGAACAGTCACTTTTTAGCTGCCTCGCAGAGGACACCATGGCAGCGCACACCCCAGCGGCTCATCGCAGGGCATAGTCCATACATTGCCGTCCATCCATGAATCGTTAGCTCTACTAATGAAATTCACGACGCGAACTTCGCTCGTTGTCCCTCCTCGAATCACTCCAACTTTTTACTTCGGATTCCTAATTAATATCCGCGTTCGTCAAATCCAGCCGGCCCTTCCGACTGCTGCGTCAAAGAGCCGCATCGCACCGGACATGAGAACGCGCATGATCAGCAATGCGCCGCACAACAAGGTACGAGCAGATCACGAGGGAACACCCTAGGCACCAGATAGTGGCATCCGCGGTGGAAGTTGCCTAAAGTGGTATCTCTCACCTTGCTTTCAGCGGACCGCACACAAGCAGGCAAGGCGAACACAAAAAGCAGAGCGAGGAGTCCAGCAGTACCATCCCTCTGGAGCGAATTTCGATGAGACTCACGATTCTGATAAACGGCCCCGATCCCACCGTCAATCACGATTACGCCGTGTTGTGGCTCGATACGGAAGAACATGTCTGGTCAAGAGAATCCCACGACGGGATCGACCTCCCCGCTTGGGGGGACGTCCGTGACGAAAATGGTGTCATCAAACTTTTCCCGCATAGCGTGGATACCCCGGTATGCACATTGAGCGGCCTACGTGTCGACCGAGATCGAGGAGTGGCTGCCGCGCAAGGCGCTGCCGAATGGTCATGCACGAGTAAGCATTCGCCGATGGGGGGGCTATGGCGGCTGCAAGCCGTTGAGCGGAAAACGACTCGGCCCGAAAACAGCGTATTTCCGTTTCAGCGATGAGGTGTTCGCATCGGGTCGCCGACGAGGCAGGGGAATCTCGCCGACGCGCCGAAGCCGGAAATCTTTTTACGGTTCGTTACGAAACGCCCCACGGCGCGTTGCGATTGGTATAGTCGGCCTTGGCTTTCTCGAGGCCAACCCTCTTAGGCCCGCTCGACATTACGTCGGCGGGCCGCTTTTCTTTTGGACCGCGGCAACCGCGGGAACCGCCCGTCACCTCGCGCTCGTTATGCGCATAAACTTTTTATAATTCTTCTAAGAAATTCGCGCTGCAGCGGGCGAACGGCGCTACCTGCGGCACGGGCCGGCGCCAGTAAATCGATCAGCGCGGCGTGACGAATCGGAACGTCAAATTGATCCTTTCGCCGATGAGACCCGGCGCCTTCGGTACTCTGTGCCGCCACTCCGCCTGCGTGCGCCCGCGCATGACGAGAAGACTGCCGCTCGTCAGCTGGAAACTGCGCATCGCCCCGCTTGCGTTATGTCGAAGATCGAACCTGCGCGCCGCACCGAGACTGACCGAAGCAATGACCGGCTCCTCGCCGAGCTCCGGCTCCCGATCGGCGTGCCAGCCCATGCTGTCGTCCCCGCTCCGGTATCGGTTCAGCAGGACACTGTTGAAAATCGCGGACGTTACCGCCTCGGCCGCGGCTTTTAGCTCGAGCACGGTCCGCGTCCACTCGAGCGGCTCATTGCGAATGCCCGAATAGACGTAAACGGCGCCGGGATCGCCCTGCCAGGCCGTCAGGCGCGGCAAGCGCTTGATGCCGCCAGGCGTACCGATCGTGTCCTGTTTCCATGCAACCTCGTCGACCAAATTCAGGAGCGCGCGCGCCGCGTCTTCGGATTTCAGCCAATGTGGATACCAGTCCACGGCGGGCTCCGGAGCGCCTCCGAACATGTCTTCAATCATCTGAATCAAACCAATGGCACGACCGGGTGCCGGTCGAATCGCAACAAACTTTATACCTCGGCGCGTGAATGCGCCTCACGTAGCTTGCGGAGAAACAGCGCCGACGCGCGGAGCTGGTAACGAGATCGCGAGAATCGTTTGACGCGACGCATCCCGCCGGGCCGATGCGCGGAGCCGCAACCTTTCTCGACTGGAACGCTTCGGGCAGAGACAGCGTGATACCCAAATGGATCCGAACTATGCGAATAGCGCGATGTAAAAGACGACCGCGCCGATCAGTGCACCGATGAAGCAAAACCCTTCGCTTTCCTCGTCGGCGCCGTAGCGCAGCCAAGCGCCCACCACGCCGAAAAGTCCCGCAATCCCGAGCGCCACGAACACCATCGCGACGTAGAACAAAGTACTCCGGCTGATTTCGAGCAAGTCGGTGTGGCGCACGAGGTAGTAAAGGCCGACGGCCATGGCGGAAAGCCCGACGAGCGGCAACCTGACATGGCTACCCTCGTAGCCAAGGTGGTGTGGCGGATGCGGGCGATGCGACGTATGCATCCAATGCGGTAATTTGTTGATTTTCATCATTCGCCTCCTCCCGCGCGCGGCTGACAGCCACGCTGGATTCGACTCACGAATGGGTCTCCAACCATCGCTCGTTAGATCGACGCTCAGGACAAAGAATTCCGCGCACACCCCGTTGAAAGCCCGCGGTGAAACTGGTTCCACCGTGGCCGGGGCGCGACCGGCAAACAACCGATGCCGTCTGTACAATTCAAGTCCCATTGATATGTTTCGGCGGCACCGCGCTGTTGTCACTGCGTAGTTCCCCTCCCCCCTATGCGCCGCTCCTCTTTCTTAGTCCGCGTCATCGTTATCGGGGTCTTGCTGCACGTCTACGTCGGGTTCAGGCTGATCCCCGAATGGCCGATCGGTCTGCCCGTCAAGGTGGTCGCCGCGATATGGCTCGTGTTGTCGTGCTTTTTGATTCCGCTGGGCATGCTCGCTCGTCGCCTCGAGCGCCAACCGCTTGCCGACAGGCTCGCGTGGGTCGGCCTTCTTGCGATGGGCTTCTTTTCATCGCTGCTCGTCATCACGATCGTGCGCGACCTCACGATTGCATCGCTGCTGACCGTCGACACGCTGTTGCCTCGAACGATATCGCTCGGCAGGTGGCGCATCGATACGGCCGTGGCAGTACCTGCGCTGGCGTTGCTGTCCACCGCTATCGGCTTCGTCAATGCGCGGCGGCGCGCAAAGGTCGTGACCATCGAGGTGCCGATCGCCAATCTTCCTGCCTCGCTCGATGGCCTCACCATCGTGCAGATCAGCGATATTCACGTAGGACCGACGATCAAGCAACGCTATGTTCAGGCGATCGTCGATGAGGTCAATCGCCTCGAGCCCGATCTCGTGGCCATTACCGGCGACGTAGTCGACGGCAGCGTCGAGCAGCTCGCCGAGCATGCGCAGCCGCTGGCAAGTCTGCGCGCGCGGTATGGCGCTTACCTCGTAACGGGCAACCACGAGTACTACTCGGGTGCCGACGAGTGGATTGCCGAGTTCCGGCGTATGGGCTTGAACGTCCTGCTGAACGAACATGTCGTCTTGAAGCACAACGAAACGCCATTCGTCGTCGCGGGCGTGACCGACTATTCGACTGGACATCTGAATGGCACGCATCGCAGCGATCCGGCGGCAGCCATCGAGAACGCACCCGAGCAAGCCCGCGTGAAGGTTCTGCTTGCGCATCAGCCGCGCACCGCATTGGCCGCCGCGGATCTCGGCTATACGTTGCAGTTGTCCGGACATACGCACGGAGGGCAGTTCTTCCCATGGAACTTCTTTGTACGATTGCAGCAGCCGTTCACCGCGGGTCTTGCACGGATCGATAATCTCTGGGTTTATACGAGCCGCGGCACGGGTTACTGGGGACCGCCCAAGCGGTTGGGAGCGCCGTCCGAAATCACGCGTCTCCGGCTCGTGGCCGAGCCGGCGATATCGCTTGCTCAAACGGCGTAGAGCCCAGCCTCCGAGAAAGACACCGGGAGTCCACGCGGGGACATCTTTGCTTTCCCCGTTTCAAGGTTCTCCTCGACACTTTGGCTCCATCCCCAACAACCCTGGCCATAGGCGGCTCCAGTCTCCGTCGTGCGTTACGGCGTGAACGGTGCGCATCGCTGCGCACCGGCCACCCGCCGCGGAGATAAAGCGTCGGGCAACCTCCGGCGTCACCACGATGTCCGCGTCGCTGTCGAAGTGGATCTGGGGGATCGCCGAGACCCGTGGCGCGAAGTCGATCGGGTTCAGCGATTCCGGCATCGCCGACACATGATGGATACGATTGATGTATTCGTCGTCGAGGTTGCCCGCGACCGTGCGGATCGACGCGATGTCGCGGCGTCGTGCGGCAACCAGCACCGCGATCGCGGCGCCGCCCGAATAGCCGATCAGGTTGATGCGTTGCCCGGGCGCACGGGCAGCGATCTGATCGACTGCCTCGTTCGTCGACGCCACGACGTCAGGTGCAAAACGCCTGCCCGTCCAGTATGGGATGTTGCACCGTGGATTGAGCGCAATCGGGGTGAACTGGCAAGGACGGGCGACATAGGCGACGTTGAGCGCGGGGTCCGCCACGGCCAGCGCCAGGCCCATGGCCTCGCGCGGCGTTGGGTCGAGCGATGGTTCGCTGCGCGACAGCCATGCGAGACCGTCCCCTTCGATGTACAAATCGATCGGCTGGTCAGGACGGCCGATGCGCGACCAAGCGGTGATGACAAAGCTTGCCGTTACGATCTGCTCGCGCTTCAGACCCGCCGTTGCAGCCAGGGCATCAGCATGTGCATTACGGTCTAACTGCGCGCACGCGGTGAGCAGTAGCTCCGCACCGGCCATGAAGCCCCATAACGCGTATCGTGCGGCGATGCGCCAGTGCAGGGCGCGTTGCCGCAGCAACCGCATCTTCCCGACAACCCGGCCCTGCACCGAATCCCGCTTGCCGGAAGTCACCACGACACCCGGTCGCCGGGAATCTCGCCGTTCGGGGACGAACTTGCACTGAGCGCCGCGAGCAGTGGCTGGAGGTGGGCTTCATACTGCCGCCAGCGTCCTTTCGACGTGGTGTAGATCGGCTCGCGTACCTGATTGACGCTCGCCGTACGGACCACCCGGTGGTTCGCATGGAATGCGAGGCACGCGTCGTCCCACGGCAGTCCGAGAAAATCGATCATGCGTCGCGCCTCATCTTCGAGATTGTCGACCACCGACTCGTCGCCGACCCTGCGTAGCGCTGCGGGCTGAAAGCCCGGACAATACGCGCCATCCACTCTCCCGTGGCAGCCGAATCTTAGCAAAGCTCGCCCGCTCCAGGCGGTTGCCTTCGTCGAGGTGCGCGAAGGCGCGTGCCGCGTCGCGGGTATCCATGTATGCCTTCGCCAGCGCGAAGCGCGCCGAGATCCGTTCCGTTAGCGAGCGCATGTCGCCTTCGGCAACGCCGCGAGTGTTCGCTCGAAGCATGTGACGTCGCATTGCGCCGCGCGTCGTCTTTTATCGGCTCATTCCAGGGCGTACGACGATCACGAACTACATCAGCAGCGTGACCCGCCTACGGCCTTGGGAACCCGAGCGAATCGGCCCTGGCCCGCAACTCGGCCATGCTACCGGGCATCGCGCTGACAGCCGACTGCGATTTGTCGATCGCTGACGGCGAACTCGATGACGAAGGCTGCGTCGCTCCCGCGCACAATCCGCCGAACGTGCCCTGCGTTACAGCGATGGGCGGCGCGTCCGAGCGGGGCACGGCGCCAAACTCGAGCGCGTACGCGAGATTGAACGTTGCCGGATCGCTGCCGCGGACGCCTAACGGCTGCAGTCCGAAGCGCCATTGCAACAGTGCATGGATCGAGCTTGGATCGAACGGATATCGCGAGACCTTGCCCGCCGCAACGCGCGGGCCGAGCAATGCGCACGGGACACGGAAGCCGAGCCGTCCGTCGTTTCCGAGCGCCAGCTCGGCGTTACTGATGGGCCGGATGGGCGGGACCACGTGCTCAAAAAATCCGCCGTATTCGTCATAGACGATGATCATCAACGTACGGCTCCAGTTCGGTCCAGTGCGTAATGCATCGTAGATCTGCCCCAAAAGCACCTCACCATTGCGGATATCGGCAAACGGGTGGTCGTCGTTGGCGGTGCCTTCGTCCTCGCCGATGAAGCTCGGATCGACCATGCAGAACGAAGGCAACGTTCCGGCCTTGGCGTCGGAAAGGAAGTCGGAGAACAATCGTGAGATGCCGACGTACCGGTCGCCATAGAGCGCAACGATCGGCACATCATGGAAGTAGTACTTCGCGCTGACTTTGGCATCGGCAAAACGATCCCAGATCGTCGGCAACGTGCACTTATCCGTACTGTCGGTCAGGCGATCAGTTGCACCGCTATGGAGGTAGATGCGGTTCGGGAACGTAGGGCCTAGGAGTCCGCTGAAGAAGAAGTCGCAGACTGCATAGCTGCTTGCTTCGCCGCGGAAGAAATCAAGGTCGGACTGACCGTAGAACCCGATCGGGTAGAGATCGCCACGCGTCTTGTTCGTGTCGGGCGTGAGCAGCCAGCCATTCATCGCGCCTGATGCAAGCTGAGTTCGCGCGCCTTCGTATGAGTGATCCGGCTGCGCATGCCCGCACGCCTGGTAGCCATATGACGGATTCGCAGAAAGCAAAAACGGCGTTTGCGGGCTGCCGAATGCGTCGTTGTATTGCTGGTTGGCCGGCATTCCCTCAGCTCCGCTCACCCATCCAATGAAATGGTCGAACGAACGATTCTCCATGGTCACGAGTACGATGAAGTCGACGTTCGAAGCGGCAGGATCGGGGAGCGGCGGCCGCGGCAGACTGTAGCGGTCACCTGCATCGGGTGACGGCACGTCGCCGATCGAAGGAGCGGGCGCGCTACCGTTCGGCGTGTTCTGCTTGCCGCCTCCGCAGCCCGAAAGCACCACGCCACCGGCCATTGCGGCCATACCGGCAAGGAAGCTGCGGCGATCGAAACCGCGATGCGCTGAGACATTGTTCATCTCTTTGCCTCCATTCAGCCGGTCAGCTAGCCGTCGTGCGGCGCTGGCGGCTGGCTACGCCGGAATCGACCGCAAACGGCCCGGCAACGAAGGATTTTTCGCTGTCGGTACGGGAAGGGGGCGCAAGAATCGTTCCGCCTGCCGCGAGAGGGTGCGAATGGGGCGCTTCCTAAGGTGCGCAGCCAATGCGAGGAGAATGCCCGCGAACTCGTGCCTCGCCCTGCTCACCTCACATCGCGCCGCGCCGACGGCAAATCGCGAAAATTTGCTGAATCGCGAAGTCATCTCTAACTCCCGGCAGCGCCTGAAGCATGCACTCGTGGAAAGTGCGCTCACGGGGCAACAGCAGCGCGCCATTGCGGTACAGCGCGTCGCAGGACTGTTGTATCAACGTGGATGCGGCGCTGTTCCAACTATCGCGCAGCGACTGCAGCACGCACTGATCGTAGGCGGAGTTGCCGCCGTATGCGGCGGCGACAGAGGGCAGCGACAACATCGCGACGACCAAAAATACTTTACGCACCGTAAGTCTCCGAGAACTGACTGGGCCCAAGTCTAGCGCGGGGCCCTTATGCCATTCTCGATCGGCGCTGATATCAGACTTTTCCGAACGGCTATTCGTGTCGCGGTGTGTGTTTAACTACGCCCCCAAAGCACAAACCCCCGCGAGCGAGAGCTGGCGGGGGTTTGCTGGGGGTTGGGGAGCCTGACGATTACCTACTTTCACACGGGGATCCGCACTATCATCGGCGTGGAGTCGTTTCACGGTCCTGTTCGGGATGGGAAGGGGTGGTACCAACTCGCTATGGTCATCAGGCATGACTTGTTGCCGTGTCGCGGGTGGGCGGCACAGCCAATCTGGGAAGAAGGGGAGTAAGGGAAGTAATGGGTAGTGACTGCGGCACTAATTCGCGAGTCGCACCTTCTGCGCTGTACCCCCTACGGGGGTGGTTCCCAGTAATCGCTAAAGCGATAACTGGTCACTAGCTTTGCATGAGCCCAGAGTAATCGCTAAAGCGATAACACTGGGCGCAAAACGCTCCGGTTATAGGATCAAGCCTTACGGGCAATTAGTATCGGTTAGCTCAGCGCATTACTGCGTGTACACACCCGACCTATCAACGTCCTGGTCTTGAACGACCCTTCAAGGGGCTCGAAG
>NZ_PYUC01000027.1:0-59495 GCF_003028655.1 Trinickia symbiotica | reverse complement strand
AACCAGTCGGACAACGCCGCCAATGCGGGCGGTTATGCGGATTTCGTGCGCGAAGCCATTGCGGAAGCGGAGCACATCGCCGCGGGTGGGATCACGGACGGCGCGGGAGCACGTGCGTCGCCTCCGGTGCAGCATTCGCGGCGCACATGCGTCGTTCATACCGTGTTTAACGGCGTTGTCGTCGGTGCGCTTGAGGCACTTCGTGTCCAGAGCCCCCCCGAGGAAACCCGCGCCTCGGAGGCGCTACGCGCCGTCATGCGTCGAGCTCGACGCCCATGCAGACGGCCGTCGACTCGCGCAGCACGAGGCGCGGCGTAATGACGCGCCGGCGTGTCGGCCCGGTGAGTTCGCCGCAGATGCGCTCGATCAGCATCGCGGCCGCCGCCTCGCCGAGCGCGCGCACGGACTGGCCGACGGTCGAGAGCGCCGGATAGGTGTACCCGCTCAACTCGATGTCGTCGAAACCGATGATCGAGCACTGCTCCGGCACGCGAATGCCGCGTACGGCCGCGACGCGCAGCGCGCCGATTCCCATCATGTCGTTGCAAGCGAAGATGGCGGTCGGCTTGACCGTATCGAAGAGCTTTCCCGCCGCTTCCTGCCCGCCCCCGGCCGAAAAATCGCTTTCGACGATCGCGCTCGGCTCGATTTCGATGCCGCGTTCCGCCATGGCCCGAATGAAGCCGTGCACGCGCATGGCGCTCACCGCCGCTGTCACGGGCCCGGTGATGCACCCGATCCTTACGTGTCCGAGCTCGAGCAGATGCCGCGTCGCCAGATAAGCGCCGCGCTCGTGATCGATCTGAACCAGGTCGGCGGCGAGGCCCTCGATGTTGCGATCGACGACGACGAGCGGCTCGCGCGCGTCCGCGAGGCTTTCCGCCAGCACGGCATCGTCCCCGGCGGACGCCACGATGATTCCGTCCGTACGCTTTTCCTCCAGCACGCGCAGATAGTTGCGCTGCTTGGCCGGCTCGTCGTCGGAATTGCAGAAGAACATGCAATAGCCCGCGCGCGCGCAGCCGTCCTCGATGCCGCGCGCGAGCTCGGCAAAGTAAGGATTGGTGCTGTTCGGCACGACGAGCCCGATCGTTGCCGTCGAGCGCGCCTTCAATGAGCGCGCCACCGCCGACGGTACGTAGTTGAGCTGGCGGATGGCGCGCTCGACTTTCGCGCGCACGTCGGCCGATACCGGCCGCGTGTTGTTGACCACGTGTGATACCGTCGTGAACGACACACCAGCCATGGCTGCCACATCCTTGATCGTCGCCATAACCTGTTTCTCTCTCGCTTGTTTTTCTTGACCGGCGCAACGATGGCCGGCAACCCCGATTGTGCTTGTTTCTTCCGTCTTTGTCCGCCACGTTCCCCGCGTGGCGGACAAAGACGCCTTTCCATCAACCGCGCTTGCGCCGGCTGCGGTAGGTGTCGAGCACCACCGCGACGACGATCACGGCGCCCGTGATGATCCGCTTGGTCGGCTCGTTCGCGCCGATCTGCGCTAGCCCCGCCGCCAGCACCGAGATGATCAGCACGCCGAAGAAGGTGCTGATCACGGATCCGCGGCCGCCCATCAGGCTCGTGCCGCCTATCACGACTGCCGCGATGACCTGCAGCTCGAGCCCGGCGCCGGCATTCGGATCGGCTGCCTCGAGGCGTGACACCTGAAAAAGCGCCGCCAGACCCGAAAGCGCGCCCATCAGGGCGAACACGGCGACCTTGTAAGGTCGCGGATCGACGCCCGCCAGCCGGACGGCCTCCTCGTTCGTGCCGATGCCGACGAGATGGCGGCCGAACACGGTGCGCGTCAGTGCGAGCTGAGCGACGATCATGACGGCCACCGCGAGCAGAAATGCCGGAGAGATGCCCACCGCGATAGGATTCGACAGGAAATCGAACGCATCGCCGATATAGGCGGTGCGCGAATTCGTCATCTGATAGGCGAGCCCGCGCGCCGCCTCGAGCACGCCGAGCGAGACGATGAACGAGGGAATGCGCCAGCCGACTGTCACGGCACCCGTGATCGCCCCGGTCAGCGCCGCCGCCGCCATGCCGACGACCGCCGCGGGCAGCGCCGCCCATCCCCATTTGAGCGAAGCCACGCTTACGACCGAGGCCGCGAGGGCGAGCACCGAGCCGACGGACAAGTCGATTCCCGCGATGATCAGCACGAAGGTCATGCCGACCGACATGACGACCAGGTCAGGGATCTGGTTGGCGATCGTACTGAACGTTTCGTATGTCAGGAAATGCGAGCTCAAAAGCGAGAAGAGCGCAATCATCGCAAAGAGCGCACCGGCGAGCCCAAGGTAATTCGAAATGCCGAGCCGCGTGCCGGTCGGCCGCGCGCTCGCCGCTTCAGTCAGGAGCCCGGCGGCGGTTTCTTGCCGCACGCGGGACGGTTCGGCCTGCGCGCCGTCGGGGCGCGCCGATTGTTCGGTCATGACGGTCTCCGTGCGTTCAACGCGTTGGCGGGCGCTTGCGGTGCGCCCCCATTGCCCAGATGTCCGGCGAAAGCCGCCGCGAGCAGCGCATCCTGTGTCCAGCCGTCACGCTCGAAGATGCCGGTGAGACGTCCGGCCGACATGACGGCGATGCGGTCGCAAATCAGCATCAGCTCGCGCAGGTCGCTCGAGACGACGACGAGCGCGCGTCCTTCGCGCGAAAGCGCTCCCATCAGCCCGTAGATGTCGAACTTGGCGCCCACGTCGATGCCGCGCGTCGGCTCGTCGAAGAGCAGGACATTCGCGTCGCGCGCGAGCCACCGGCCGATCACCACCTTTTGCTGGTTCCCGCCCGAGAGCTCGGCGACCGGCTGCGCGGGCCCCGCGGCACGCACGTGCAACACTTGCATTTGCCGCCGGGCGAGTGCCGCCTCTCGGCGCCCGTCGATGAGTCCCCAACTCGCCACGCTCGCCGTATTGCCGAGCGACACGTTCGCGGCGATTGAGTGAGGCAGCAGCAGGCCCTCGCCCTTTCGGTCCTCTGTAATGAGCACGATGCCGTGCCTCACCGCATCGGCGGGCGAGCCGATGCGCACGGGCATGGGAGGCCGCCCGACGGACACCGTGCCGCGATCGGCCGTGTCCGCGCCGTAGATGAGCCGCATCAATTCCGTGCGACCGGCTCCGATCAGCCCGCTCACGCCAAAGATCTCACCCTCGCGGACTTCGAACGACACATCGCGGACGACGTCGCCGCGCCCGAGCGCTTCGACCCTGAGCAACGGCGCGCCGAGCTTGCGAACGCCCAACTCGATGCGCTCGCCGATCTCGCGTCCCACCATCTTCGTCACCAGCCGGTCGGTCGTGACGTCAGCCATCGCTCCCGCGTGGACGAGCCGACCGTCGCGCAGTACGGCTACCCGCTCGGCAATCCGCGCGAGCTCCTCGAGCCTGTGTGAAATGTAGACCACCGCGACGCCGCTTGCCTTCAATCGCTTGATTTGCTCGAACAGCAGGTCGACCTCGCGCGCGGTCAGCATCGCGGTCGGCTCGTCGAAAATGAGCAGGCGCGTCTCCCCGATCAGGTTGCGCGCGATCTCCACCATCTGCTGATGGCCGATGCCGAGCGAGCCGACCGGCGTGCCGGGGTCGATCGAGTCGAGTCCTACGCGCGCCATCGCGGCGCGCGCGTCGTCGGCGAGCCGACGGCGATCGACCCAGCCCAGCGCACGCGGTCCGCGCCGCGGCAGGCAATCGAAAAAGAGGTTCTCCGCCACCGACAGCGTCGGCAACAGGTTCAACTCCTGCATCACCATGCGCACGCCGAGCGCTTCGGCTTCCTGGCGGCTCGCCGGCGCATAGGGCCGGCCGCCCAGGCGCATCGTGCCCGTGGTCGGCGTCACGAGCCCGCCTATGATCTTGGACAGCGTGCTTTTGCCGGCGCCGTTTTCCCCGGTCAGGGCCAGCACCTCGCCCGCATGAAGCGCGAGCGTCACGTCGGCGAGAACGGGCTCGGCGTAGGTTTTGCCGATGCCGATCACTTCGAGCACTGCGTTCGTTTCGTCGTGGTCGATCGAATCCATCATCCGTGTTCTCGAGGCCGCCGTGGTCGCCGGCGACATCGCGTGTCGCGCTGCCGCATGACTTGCTCGGTCCCGGGTTGGGCCGGCCAAAGTCAGCGCGTCCGGTTCGCGCTCCTCCAGCCCTATACAACGCTAACGGCAGTGGCGGGCATTTCTTGAGTCAATTGGCTGACGAATTCGGCGCGGCTCGCGAATCCGCCGGAAGGCTTCCTTACGTTCCGCTGGCGGAGTTGGATCGGGCAGCGACCGCGGCCCCGCCCTGCCGCGTGCCGGGCGGGGCCGCGCCGCGCCGGCGGCAAGCCACTCCGAGTGACTACTTCGCGGCTGTCTGTGTGCCCGCCTTCGTCACCAGGTCGACGGGTGTTTCGACGACCTGCGACAGCTCGGACTGCTTCTTGTGCTCCTCGATCGCCTTCAGCGCGACGTCGATCCCGAATACGGCTTGCTTGGCCGCGTACTGATCCGCTGTCGCGAGCACTCGGCCGTCTTTGAGCATCGGCTTGATCGCGCCGATGTTGTCGTAGCCGACCACGTACACCTTGCCCTGCTTGCCGGCCGCGCGCACGGCCGAGACGGCGCCGATCGCCATATTGTCGTTGCCGCAGAGGAGCGCCTTCAAGTTCGGATATTGATTCAGCATCGCAGAGGCGATCGCGTTGCCTTTATCGATTTCCCACTCGCCAGACTGGACCGAATCGATCTTCGCGCCGACCTTCTGCATCGCGGCCTTGAAGCCGGCCGTGCGCTGCTGCGCGTTCGTCGTCGTCGACACGCCCTCGATGATGCCGACTTCGTCGCCGGCCTTGAGCTTCTTCGCGAGATAGTCGCCCACCTCCTCCGCGCCCTTCGCGTTGTCCGGGCCGACGAACGGTACGTTCAGATCCTTGGATTTCAGCACGTCGGGATCGAGCCGGTTGTCGATATTGACGACGATGATGCCGGCGTCGACCGCCTTTTTGACGACGGGCACAAGCGCCTTCGAATCCGCCGGTGCGAGCACGATCGCATCGACGTGCGAATTGATCATCTGTTCGACGATGTTGATTTGCGCCGCCGTGTCGGTTTCGTTCTTGATGCCGTTCGTGATCAGATCGAACTTGCTGGGATTGTGCTTCTGATAGTCCTTCGCGCCGGTCTCCATCGTCAGGAAGAATTCGTTGGCAAGCGATTTCATGACGAGTGCGACCTTGGGTTTCTTCGCTGTTTGCGCGATGGCCTCGGTCGCGGCGAGCGGCGTGAGCGCGATGGCGAAGAGCGTCGCGGCAGCGGCAACGAAGCGGCGACGGGTGCGATCATTCATGAGGTTCTCCTTTTCCTTTTATTCGGGCTCGCGAGAGCCGCGGTTTTTGATTCGGCCGCCTGCGTCAAACGTTTGCGGCTGCGGTGACTGAGCAAGGCGCCGAGCCCGGCGCGCATCGACAGGCGCGATCCGGCCCGCCTATGCTGTACCGTTTTAGCAGCGTACGCAAGGAGAGTTGATTTGGCATCGGTCGGGGGTTTCCCTGACCGACGCCGGAAGAAGACGTGAACGGGTCGCCGAGCCCTGCCGCGGACTCGACTCAAGGAGATTGGGGCGGCCGCTAGAGTTTATCGACCGAAGATCCGTCGACTTTCCCGTCGATGATGTCGCGGGCGTATTGCAGACCGATTTTGTGCGCCTCCAGTTGGTCGTCGAGCGGAGCGTGCTCGGGAACACCGAACATTTCCGCCTTCGCGCGCTCGCCGCGCGACTTGCGCGCGATCGTCACGACGATGTCGAAGCGACGCGGCGCGTCGGCCGGCTCGTCCGGCTCCTTGGCCCGCCGCAAAGCTTGAACGCCGATCGCGTATCCCTTGTACTGCTCGGTGAACGGCTCCAACATAGCTTGAACCCCCGTGCCACAGCACGAATGCGAATGGTTCGGCGCAAAGAAGCGGTCGAAAGAAGCGGTCGAGCGCCATCGGCTTCGCCCCGGCCCGCGCGCGCCGCGTGGTAGGCGGGCCGGTTGGGGCAGATGCAAGACCCATTCCCTGCCCAAAGCACAATCGGCGCGGCTTGCCGTCTTTGCGTCAGCCGCAAGTGCCTGCGCGCGAACGGCGGAGCCGGTGCGTCAAATGCCGGAAACATTGAAGAATTTACCGGTTGGTCCGCATTGTCTCCCCATGGCCGCGACGATTCGTCGCATTTCTTCTATGATGGCTGCCAAGACGGCCGCTTTCCCAATCGAAAACAGAAACGCCAAAGGCCGCCCTCTCGTCGTCGATGCGCAATGCATAGCGGAGGCAGGAATGGCATGGAGACACAACCGGTGGGTCAAGCGCTGGATCGTGACGATCCTCGTTTGGGCCGTGCCGGTGGCGATCGTCGCGGTCCACGAGATCCGCGAGGAAATGAGCTACAACATCGTCGATCGCGATCGCGCGCTGACGACGTGGGAATTCACCGACGGGCAGCGGGCGGCGGGCGCTCCTGCACGCTGTCATGGAACACCCGACGAGGCGCGCGCGGCCGGTTGTCCGCCGGACGTCCTCGCGGCCAACGCGCCGCGCCATCAAGCGGCGATCGACGAATACGCGCTGAGGCGAGATACGCTCGTGAGCTATCTCTGGCACGCGTTCGTCGGCTACTGGGTCGTGCCGGCGGCGTTTCTCTTCGCGCTGGGGGTCGTCATCGCGGGGATTCGACGCGCGCTGCGGCGGCCGCCGATCCCGAAGAGCTCGGCGCCACACTAAGCCGAATTCGGGACAGGTCCAGGCATGCGCTGTGCTTCGCCCTGTTCGTCACGCCTTCTCGCGCGAGCGGGAACGCATGACTGCGTTCCGATTATCGTCCAGGCCTGCCGTTGCAGGTTTGACCGACGGATACCCACGGAGAGAGCCATGCAAAAAGGAAGTTTCGTACTGAAGGCGGCGGGTGCCGTCGTGGCCGGCAGCTTGGTGCTCGCGGGCTGTACGGCAACCACCAATAAGGGCAATCCGGTGGGCGAAAGCCCCGGCACCAATGCGTCCAAGCGCCAGGACATCAATGCCGGCGTCGATGCCACGCTCTCGCGCATGTACGCGCAAGTGCCCGGCTCCCGGGAGCTGGTGTCTCGCGCGCGCGGCGTCCTCGTGTTCCCGCGCGTCCTACAGGCCGGGTTCGTCGTCGGCGGCGAATATGGCGAGGGCGCGCTACGTACGGGCGGGACCACTTACGCCTACTACAATCTCGTTTCCGGTTCGTTCGGCCTGCAGGCCGGCGCGCAATCGAAAGCCGTCGTCTTCCTCTTCATGACCGACGATGCGCTGAAATCGTTCGAATCGCGTCAAGGCTGGTCCGCGGGCGGCGATGCGTCGGTTGCGCTGCTGAAGATGGGGGCCAACGGGGCCGTCGATACGACGTCGGCGACTAAGCCGGTCCAGGTCATCGTCCTGACGAATGCAGGGCTCATGGCCGACCTCTCGCTGCAAGGCATGAAAATCACGCGCATCAACATCTGATGCGTGTCTTCATCGCGCGGCGCGCAGGCGCCGCGCGCCTTTCCTGCTTCCCTTCCCCGCCGGCGCTCGCGCCTCAGGTCGAGGCCGAATCGATCACCTTGAAGCGCGAGCGCTTCTGCGCGCGAATCACCGTCTGATAGGCGGCGAGATACTGTCTCGCCATGTGATGCGAGGTGAAGCGCTCTTCGAAGCGCCTGCGCACGGCTTCGCGCGGCAGCATGTGGAGCCGGTTGACGGCCGCCACCGCGCTGATTTCATCCTCCACGATGAAGCCCGACACCCCCTCGTCGATGACCTCGGGCACCGAGCCGCGATTGAACGCGATGACGGGCGTGCCGCAGGCCATCGCCTCGATCATGACGAGCCCGAACGGCTCCGGCCAATCGACGGGAAAAAGAAGCGCGTGTGCGCCCGACAGGAATTCGGCCTTCTGATCGTCGGCGATTTCGCCGATGTACTCGACGTGGGGCAAGTCGAAGAGCGGCTTGATTTCGCGGTCGAAATACTCCCGATCGGCGGCGTCGATCTTGGCCGCGATGCGGATCGGCAACCCGCAGTGGGCGGCGATGCGAATCGCGATATCAACGCGCTTTTCAGGCGAGATGCGGCCGAGAAACGCGAGGTACCTTTGCTCGGTCGGCTGCGGCTGATAAAGCCTCTCAGGCAGGCCGTGATAGACGGTCGTGAGCCATTTCGCCTGCGGCAACGGCTGGCGCTGCGCGTTCGAGATCGAAATGACGGGCGCTGTGTTGAACGTATCGAAGACCGGCTGCTGTTCCGGCAAGTCGAGCCGCCCGTGCAGCGTCGTGACGAACGGCGTTTCCTGCCGCTTGAACAGCGAAAACGAGTAGTAATCCATGTGGAAGTGCAGCACGTCGAACTCTTCGGCACGGCGGCGCACGAGTTCCATCAGCAGCATGTGGGGCGCCACGCGGTCGCGGATCGCGGGATCGAGACGCAGCGCGCGCGGCCAGACGGCTTCCAGCTTGGCGGTCGTCTTCGAATCGCCGCTTGCGAAGAGCGTGACGTCATGGCCGAGTTCGACGAGCGCCTCGGTGATGTACGAGACGACGCGCTCGGTGCCGCCATAGAGCCGCGGCGGCACGGATTCGGTGAGCGGTGCGATCTGCGCTATTTTCATTGCCTGCACTCCATGCGAACGAGGGTTGGTTCGCCGATCCGGCAAACGTTTGATGGCGCAACCGACGCGCAAGACGAGCGGGCCACGGCGTTCGTGAGCCCCGCCCGCCGTCCGCGGCGCGCTGACCTCCATTATTCCGTACGGCTCCCGCAAGCCAATGCACCGTTTTCACTTATTCCCCGCTGTTACAGTCGAGAAACAATCGGCAAGCATTTGAGGGTGCGTCCCGCGTCAGTCGCGTCCTTTGCAGGGATAGGCCTTACCGAGACCGAGCGAGACGACCGTGCTCGCGTTGTAATCGCCGGCCCGCGGGTCTTCCGCCACGTACTTGCGGACGGCATCGACGAGCGATTGCGGCGTTGTCTTCGGCGGCAGGCAGAAGTACTGGCCGACCCGGGGGCCCGTGGTGCCGCCAATCGCGTCGATCGTGTTGTAGACGCCGTCGGCCGCGCCCTGCACATAGCCCTTGCAGGCATTGCGCGAAGCGATGTCTGTTTGAGCGCACAGCTTGGTGAGTTGCGCTCCCGTGAACGCGAGCGCCGAAATTGGCGCGGCGAGCGCACTGAGGCATATCAAAGCCCGCAACATGGTTTTCCTTTTCTCCGAGCGATGAACGTGCGGCCACCCCAGCCCGGCGCAAGGCCTGAGCCTCGCGCCTCGTGTCCGCCGGGGACACCGTGATGGCACGGCCCTCGCCGCGCCAGGACGCTCATTTTGCACTGTTTTGCCCCGCGGCAGGCACCCCGCTCGATGCCGCTTGCTCTCGCGCGAACATGTCCTGAAGCGCCGCGGTGGCATCCTTGGCTTGATAGCGCTTGGCAAAATCGAGCGCCGTCATGCCGATCTGGTTCTTCAGCTTGGCATCGGCCCCACCGTCGAGCAGCACCTTCATCGTCGTCACGTGATTGCCGCGCGCCGCCATCATCAGCGGCGTCGTGCCGTTCGGCGATGCGGCGTCGATATAGGCCGAATTGTCGATCAGCAGCTTCGCGATGTCGTCGTGACCGTTCGCGGCGGCATAGTGCAGCGGCGCCCAGCCTTTCTTGTTGACTTCCGCACCTTTGGCGATGAGCAGCTTCACGAGATCGGCGTCGCCGTTCAGCGCGGCCAGCATCATCGCGTTCTCGTCGTGGGCGTCGAGTTTCTCGATATCGGTGTTCGGGTTGTCGATGAGCAGCTTCGCGACGTTGTCCGATTTCTCGCGCGCCGCGAGCACCAGGAGCGGCATGCCTTCGTCGTCGATCGTGTTCGGATCCATGCCGCGCTTGAGCAGCTTCGTCACTGCCGAGACATCGTCGAACTTCACGGCCTTGATGATCGCGTCCTTATCGGTCGCATGAGCCTGGCCCGCCATCGTCAGAGCCAGGATCGGGGCCGCCCAAGCCACCAAGAGGCGGCGCAGGCTCAACGCCCTCCCGGACCGCCGATTCTGCCGCAGCGGGGCCGTTACACCGAAGCGCGATATGGCCGAAATCATCGTGAGCGTGTTCATCTGCACCATCTTTTCCTTTCTATTGCCTGACAGCAGGCGTCGAGTGTCGAGGATCAGTCCGCGCGCGGCGCCGCCGCCGCGAAGAGCCGGAAGAAATTGCCCGTCGTCGCCGCGCCGAGTTCCGCCTCGGGCATCGCGCGAAGCTGCGCGATGAAGCGTCCGACATGGCTGACGTACGCAGGTTCATTGGACTTGCCCCGGTGAGGCACCGGAGCGAGATACGGCGAATCGGTTTCGATGAGCAGCCGCTCGAGCGGAACGCGGCGCGCAACGTCTTGCACGTCGAGCGCGTTCTTGAACGTGACGATGCCCGAGAGCGAGATGTGGAAGTTCTGCGCAAGCGCGCGCTCGGCGATGGGCCATGGCTCGGTGAAGCAATGCATGACGCCGCCGGGCTCGTGCGCATGCTCTTCGGCCATGATGCGCAAGGTATCGTCGGCCGATGCGCGCGTATGAACGATGAGCGGCTTTTGCGTCGCGCGCGCGGCGCGAATGTGCGTGCGGAAACGCTCCCGCTGCCATTCCATATCGGCGATCGAACGTCCTTCGAGACGGTAATAGTCGAGGCCCGTCTCGCCGATGGCGACGACTTTCGGATGTCCGGCCAGCTCGACGAGCTCGGCGACGGTCGGCTCGCGCGCGTCTTCATGGTCGGGGTGCACGCCGACGGAAGCGAAGACGTTTTCGTATTCGGCCGCGATCGCGAGCACCGAGGGCAGCGTCTCCAGATCGACGCTCACGCAAAGCGCATGCGTCACTTGATGCGTCTTCATGTTCTCGAGCACCTGCGGCAGGCGGTCGCCGAGGCCCTCGAAATTGATATGGCAGTGGGAATCGACAAACATCGTGAAAGGGCTCGTGTTGGTCAAGGGGTGCAAAGGCCGCGTCAGATGAACAACTCCCGGTAGCCGATGAAGAGCGCCTCGAATACGAGGCGCGCGTTGAGCGGATGATTTTCGACCGCCCGCTCGCGCGTGACGGTCCGCAAGTAGCGCGCGAATGCGTTGGCGTCGACGCGCGCGGCGCAGCGCGCGAGCTCGCGCTCGGCCGCCGGGAAGTAGCGCGGACGGCGAGCCGTGCGCTCGGCGAGCAGATCGTACAGCCAGCGCTGCAGCCAGCCGAGCACAACGGGTACCGGTAGTTTCTGCAGCGCCTCGCCGCAGGCAAACGCGTCGCATTCGGGGCCCGCCGCGAGCTGCTTCAGCGCGAAATCGCGCAGCGCGCGGTTCTCATCGGCCGCGAGTGCGAGCGCCGCGAGCGGCGCACCGCCCGCTTCGGCGAGCAATGCGGCGCCCTCGTCAACGCCTTGGCTCGCGAGCCATTCGGTTGCCAGGTCGGCCGACGGTGTAGGCATCGGCCATTGACGGCAGCGGCTGACGATCGTCGGCAACAGGCGATCGATGCGTGCCGATACGAGCAGGAACACGACGCCGGGCGGCGGTTCTTCGAGTGTTTTCAAGAGTGCGTTGGCGGCCGCCGCGTTCAGCGCCTCGGCCGGATAGACGAGCACGACGCGCGCGCCCCCCCGGTGCGCGCCGACGCCGCAAAAATCGAGCAGCCCGCGCACTTGCTCGATCTTGATTTCCTTGCTCGGTGCGCGCGTCTTCTTGCCATCGTCCGCGTCGCTTTTCTCGTCGGACGGTGCGGCGCCGCCTGCGCCGAGCTCCGCTGCGAGCGCCTCCGGTGCAAGCGCGCGGTAGTCGGGATGGTTGCCTTGGACGAACCAGTTGCAGGCGAGACAAGCGCGACATGGCTCGCCGTTTTCTCGCGGCGCCTCGCAAAGGAGACCCTGCGCGAGGTGCTGCGCGAAATGCAGTTTGCCGATCCCTGCCTGCCCGTGCAGCAGCAACGCGTGCGGCCATTGCGCGCGCAGCCTTTGCAGGCGGTTCCAGTCGTCGAGCTGCCAGGGGTAAATCATGATCGGGTCTTCCCGTTGGGCCTCGTTGCTTCGGGGTTCGGAAGGGGCACGCTCACATCGTGGCGATGAGCTCGTCGAGTGTCTTGCGGATGCGCTCGATGCTTTGCGTCGCATCGATGATCGCGAACCGGTACGGCGCCTCGTCCGCGCGCCGCAGGTACTCGGCGCGCGTGCGCTCGAAAAACGCCTCCGTCTCGCTCTCGAACTTGTCCGGCGAGCGTACGGCACTGCGCCGCTTGCTGGCCGTCTGCGGCGGCACGTCGAAGAGCACCGTCAGATCCGGCTGAAACCCGCCCTGCACCCAGCGCTCGAGTGTCTCGAGCTTGTCGCGCGGCAAGCCGCGCCCGCCGCCCTGGTAGGCGAAGGTCGCATCGCTGAAGCGGTCGCTCAGCACCCAGTCGCCGCGCGTCAGCGCCGGCTCGATCACCTGCGCGAGGTGCTCGCGCCGCGAGGCGAACATCAGGAGCGCTTCGGTCTCCAGATCCATCCGGCGATGCAACAGGAGCTCGCGCAAGGACTCGCCGAGCGGCGTGCCGCCAGGCTCGCGAGTGACGATGACGGCCCGCCCGCTCGCATCGAGCTTTTCCTCGAGCCGGTCGCGAAACCAGGCGAGATGGGTCGTCTTACCCGCGCCGTCGATCCCTTCGAACGTAATGAATTTGCCTCGCGCCATTTATTGTTGACCTCGAATGTACTTGTCGACGGCCTTGTTGTGGTCGCCGAGCGTATCGGAAAATACACTGCTCCCGTCGCCTCGCGAGACGAAGTAAAGCGCGCTCGTCTGCGCGGGGCGCATCGCCGCTTCGAGCGCCGCCGCGCCGGGCAGCGCGATCGGCGTCGGCGGCAAGCCGCGGCGCGTGTAGGTGTTGTAAGGCGTGTCGCTCTGCAGATCGTGCTTGCGCAGGTGGCCCGCGTATCCGTCGCCCAAGCCGTAGATGACGGCAGGGTCCGTCTGCAACGGCATGCCGAGCCGCAGCCGGTTCGCGAAGACGGCGGCGACGAGCGGACGATCGGACGACTTGCCTGTCTCTTTCTCGACGAGCGAGGCCATCGTCAGCGCCTCATAAGGCGACTGATAGGGCAAGCCGGGCTCGCGCTCGGCCCAAGCCCGCAAAAGCTGCTGCTGCATCAGGCGATAGGCGCGGCGATAGACGTCGAGGTCGCTCGCGCCTTTATCGAAAAGATAGGTGTCCGGGAAGAACAGTCCCTCCGCGTTCGTGACGGCCGTCTCTGAGGCGCCGATCGCGGCCAGGAGCTGCGCGTCGCTCATACCGGCCGTATCGTGCTTGAGCGACGGATCGGCGTCGAGTTCGGCCCGCATGCGCTTAAACGTCCAGCCTTCGATGATCGTGACGACGTCCTCGTTCGTATCGCCGAGCGCGAGCTTTTGCAGGACCTCGTAGGGCGTGACGCCGCTCTTGAACTCGTAGTTGCCCGACTTCAGCCGGCTTTGCAGGCCGAGCGCGCGCGTCATCAATATGAAAGGCTCGGGCGCGAACGGCACGCCGCCGCGAATCAATTGCTGCGCGACACTGCGTACGCTGCTGTGCGGCTTGATCGTCACGTCGACGACGGGCGCCACGAGCGCGACAGGCTTCATCGCCCAGTAGTAGCCGCCTCCAACGAGCGCGGCAAGCGCAATGACTGCGACTGCCCCGAGAGCGAGGCATTTCTTCAGAAGGGACATGCGGAACGTGGCTCAGGTAGACCTCATATAATAACTTGATCGCATCCGCCAAAGTCAGGATTGACTGAAGTCCCATTCCATGAACGTCCCCACCGTACCCGCAAATCCGAACCCCGCCACGCTTCCCGCCGCGCCGCGGCCCCAATCGGCCGAATTCGAATCGGTTCTCGCGCGCGGCGCCTTCATGCGGCTCGATCAATTCGGCGTGATCGAGACGACGGGCGACGACGCCGCGACATTCCTCCATGGGCAGCTCACGAACGATGTCCAGCATCTCGACGCGGCGAGCGCCCGGCTTGCCGGCTACTGCTCGGCCAAGGGACGGCTGCTCGCGACGATGCTCGCCTGGCGCGCGGGCGAGGCGATTCGGCTGATGCTGGCGAAAGACGTTTGCGCAAGCGTGCAAAAGCGTCTGTCGATGTTCGTTCTGCGCGCAAAGGCGAAACTCGTCGACGTAACCGGCAACGTAGCCGTCGTCGGCTTCGCGGGTGACGTGCGCGCGGCGCTTTCGGCCGTTTTCGACGCACTGCCCGACGGCGTGCACGTGCAAGTCGGCGGACCGGCCGGCGCCCTGATCCGCGTGCCCGATGCACTCTCGCGCCCGCGCTACCTCTGGATCGGACCGAAGGACGAGGTCGAGGCGCGCCTGCCCGCGCTCGAGGAAAGGCTCACGCGAGCCAGTCCTGCCGTCTGGGATTGGCTCGACATCCGCGCCGGCGAAGCGCGCATCACGCAAGCCGTGGTCGAGCAGTTCGTGCCGCAGATGGTTAACTACGACGTGATCGGCGCGGTAAATTTTCGCAAGGGATGTTACCCGGGGCAGGAAGTCGTCGCGCGCAGCCATTATCGCGGCACGATCAAGCGGCGTACCGCCCTCGCGCATTTCGGCGATGCCGCGGGCGTGGTTCCGGGCCGCGAGGTGTTTCACTCGGCCGATCCGGCTCAGCCTTGCGGCATGATCGTCAACGCTGCCGCAGCCCCGCAAGGCGGTTTCGACGCGCTCGTCGAAATCAAGCTGGCCGCGCTCGACGAAGGCTCTGTCCATCTCGGCGCGGCCGATGGCCCGGTGCTCGCGTTCGAGCCGTTGCCGTACGCTTTGCCGACCGAGGTCTGAGCCGCCCTACCCATATGTGTCTCATCGTCTTCGACTGGCGGCCCGATGCCGAGCGCGGCCCGCTTTTCACGCTGGCCGCCAACCGCGACGAGTTTTTTCGTCGCACGACCGCTCCGCTCGATTGGTGGCGGGACGCGCCGCACCTGCTCGCGGGGCGCGATCTCGAAGGCGGCGGTACGTGGCTCGGGCTGTCGCGCGATGGTCGTTTCGCGGCGCTGACGAATTACCGGGCGCCGCGCGACGTTCGGCCCGGAGCGCCGACGCGCGGCGCGCTCGTCGCCGGTTTTCTGACGGGGGCGGCGCTCGCGCCGCTCGATTATTTGCGAGAAGTGGCCGAGCGAGGCGCGATTTACAACGGGTTCAACCTGATCGTCGGCGACTTCCGCAGGCGCGAGTTAGGTTGGTACTGCAACCGCGGCGAGGCTTCCCCCGTTCTCGTGCGGGCCGGGACGCATGGCATCTCGAATGCGGTGCTCGATACGCCTTGGCCTAAGCTCGTGCGCAAGCGTGCCGAGTTGGCCGAACTCGTCGCCCTCGACCGAGAGGCGAAGCTGGCCGAGCTGATCGAGTTGATGCGCGATAGGCGGATGGCGAGGGACGACGAACTGCCCGCAACGGGCATTCCGCTCCAGCGCGAGCGCGCGCTTTCGGCCGCCTTCATCGAAACGCCCGACTACGGTACGCGCGGCACGACTGCCCTGCGTGTATCGGCGAACGGCGCGCGCCTCGAGGTGGAGATTGTCGAACGCAGCGACGATGACGGCTCTCATCATGTCGTGCGGCCCGGTGGCGTCGAGCGGCACTTCAGCTTCGATATAGAGCTTGTCGACTCGGGAGGCTAGCGAGTATTCGAGGCGCCACTGTGCGCTTCGGGCGGGATGGTCAGAAGGCGCCGCATCTCGACGTGCTCGACGCCGGCCTCTTCGAACGGGTCGCCCATCTTGGTAAAGCCATGCAGCTCGTAGAACGGCACGACGCGGGATTGCGAATAGAGCCACACCGCCGCGTCGCCCCGGTCGGCCGCGTGCGCGATCAACGTGCGCAGCATGCATGAGCCGATTCCGCGGCGGCGCGCTTCCTCGAGCACCGCGAGCCGGCCGATCGCTCCGCCGGGCAAGAGCCGGCCCGTGCCGACGGGCCGGCGCCCGCGATCGGAAGCGCGATACGCGACGACGTGCAGCGCATCGAGGTCGGCATCGTCCCACTCGTGCAGCGCCGCGATGCGCTGCTCACGGAAGAAAACGGCGTCGCGAACGAGCGTCGCGTCAGCGCCGAGCCTCGGCCAGTCGCCTGTCTCCACCGTGAATTCGCTCATTGCATACGAGCCTCAAGATCTTCAGTCGGTGCGCGGATGCTCCATCGGGTCGCTAGGCGCGCGCAACTGCTCGATGTCGTCGTGGCGCGTCCGAATGCTAGACAGGATGTCCGGTTGCGGAAACACGTAAAACCGTTGCTCGCGCACGGCATCGAATGCCGCCTCCGCAATTTCCGCGGCGCTTAGCCGTCCCGCGCGCACCGCCTTGCGCAGTTCCCGGGTCGCGAGGATTTGCGAGGCCGATCGTGCCCCTTCATTGCGCCAGCGAGCGGGCCGGGCGCGCTCCGCATCGGCGATGCCCGTGGGCGCGAACGTCGGGCAGAGCAGCGAGCACCCGATGGGTGCCGCGACCTGGCGCAGATCTTGGTAAAGCGTCTCGGTCAGTCCGACGACGGCATGCTTCGACGCATTGTAAACGCCCATCATCGGCGGCGCGAGAAAACCGGCGACGGAGGCGGTGTTGACGATATGCGCGGGCTCGTCCTGGCGCAACATGATCGGCGTGAAAACGCGCACCCCGTGGGCCACGCCCAGCACGTTGACGCCCATCACCCAGGCCCAATCGTTCGCGCTCATTTCCCAGACGAAGCCGCTCGCGCCTACCCCCGCGTTGTTGAACAGCAGGTGCGCTTTGCCGTAGACCGCAAGCGTGCGCTCGGCGAGCGTCTCGACCGAGCTGCCGTCGGACACGTCGGTCGGCACGCCGATCGCTTCGGCGCCCGTCGCCGTCAGGGCATCGACGACGCCGGCGAGTGCTTGCGCATCCACGTCGGCCAGCACGAGTTTCATGCCGAGCGTGGCGGCTTTTTCGGCAAACGCGCGGCCGAGACCGCTCGCGGCGCCGGTGATGACGGCAATCCTGCCGTCGAAATGGTCCATCCGCTCTCCCCTTTGTCGAGACCGGCCGGCCTGCTTAGGCGTCGCTCGGTCCCGGCTTGCCCGCGGGCGTTCGGCGGCGTCGCTGCTCGACGACGTCGCGCCCAACCGCGAGCCGGCGCATGTATTTGAAGGTGCCGAGCGCTTTTGCAACGAAATGGCCCTCGCTGTCACGGACTTCGCCTTCGCAATAGGCCATAGTCGTCGAGCGATGGAGCACGCGTCCGTATGCACGCAGTTCGCCGCGCCCGGGCTGCATGAAGTTGATTTTCATTTCGACAGTGACGACGCCGACACCATCATCGGTGAGGCTGCGCGCCGCCGTGGCCAGTGCGACGTCGGCGAGCGTCATCGTGACGCCGCCGTGCGCGATCCGCCACGTGTTCAGATGCGGTTCGTCGAGTGCGAGAACGACTTCACTCACGCCGTCCGCGGCTGAGACGAGGCGCACGCCGAGGTGGTCGACGAACGGGCTCTCGATTGCCTGCGGATGCGGGTCGCCACTCGCGGAATGGTTTTCGGACATTTCAGTACGCGCCGGGCCGCTCGTCAGACTTCGTAGTCGACGCACTCGCGGGTTTCGCGCACTTTGCCGACGAATGCCTTCAGTGCTTCGTGCGTTGGGTGGACCTGATAGGCGTCGAGCGCCGCCTTGTCGGCGAAATCGGACACGAGGACGACATCGTAAGTCGATTCGAGCCCCGGGGCGGCGATGCCGACGTCCAGCTGCAATATGCCTGGGACGATGTCTCGGCATCCCTCGAGTTTTTCCTTGAGCTTGCGCGCGTTTTCGGCGCGCGTCGCGCCTTCGGCCGTTTCTTTCAGCTTCCACATCACGATGTGTCTAATCACGGTTCGTCGACCTCAATTGAAGTGTTTTGGAAAAAGGGTGCCGCGGGGCGCCGCCGGGACATTGGCCGTCCTCGATAAGCTCGCTGGCAAGGTGCGGCTATGTAAAGGGTCGCGGTATAGTCCGACGCTCAGTTTACAGGAAGGCCGCGGACCTCGTGACCGAGCGTGCGCGCGGGCAAAGAAGGATAAGCGTTTGGGTAGTTTTGCGCGTATCCAAACCCGAGACCATTCACTCCGGGTCTATGCCGTGCCTTTCAGCGTGAAGTCGACGTGTCATGCTGCGACAGTGATGCCGGGTGTATGAGTCCGCCGCGCGGGCTGGACTACGATCTCCACATGCTGATCCAGCGACACAAGCGCGTGCATTAACCGCTCCAGCGAAATGTTCTGGAGCTTGTACCGGCGAATCTGGGACACCTTGGGCTGAGTCATGCCGGTGATCGCGGCGGCTTCCGTCTGGCTGAGACCACGCTGATCAATCAGATTGTTGAGCTTGAGCGCCAGCGCCGCCTTTGCCGACAATTCTTCAGCATCGTGGAAACCGAGGTCCAGCAGCACGTTGCCAGTGCCTCGAGGGATGACTTTGCGACTCATCGCGTTCTCCCGCTCGCCTCGTAGCGGGCAAGCACTACCTTCAACCGCTTCTCTATCAGCTCAACGTCCGGCTGCGGTGTGGCAATACCGGTCTTGGACTTCTTCTGAAACGCATGCAGCACATGTACCGCATCACCAATCCGGACCGTATAGACCGCGCGGAAGGTGTCGCCTCGATGGTCTTCCACCAGTTCATACACCCCGGAGCCGAGACCCTTCCACGGCTTCGCCGAGTCAGGTGTGCCACCCAACTGGACCACGAAGAGCGCCACGCCCATGTCTTTCTGCACATCGATAGGAAACTCTTTGAAATCCTTCTTGGAGGAGCCCTCCCAATAAAGGAGCTTGCGTTTCTCAAACATTGATTATATCCGTTCAGATATAGATGGCAAGCGCCGGAATTGCGGTGAAAGCGATACGACGCTTCTGACGCAGCAACTCGGGTGGCGGCCGATATCGGAGCCGTCAGTTCGTCAACCAACCTTCCCCGCCGCCAAGCGCCAGATAGAGATCCATGCGGTTCTCGAGCCTCGCCAGGCGGTTCGCCGTGTTCGCCGTCATCGAATGGCGCAGCGCGCGCTGCGCCTCGATCCACGGCTCGAGACTTGTCTTGCCGGCGCGGAAGCGAGTCTCCGCGAGCATCGCCGCCCGCCGCGCTTCCACGACCGCGCGCTCGCGCTCCACGGCTTGGGCATCGAGTTGAGTCCGCGCCGACAGCGCATTTTCGACATCGGCGAGGGCTCGGTGAAGCTTTTGCCGGAAATCGGAGGCCGCTTCGTCGTATTCGCTGCGCGCGACGCGAAGCTCCAACTGCTTCGTCTTCCATTGCATGAATGGCAACGTAAGACCAATCCCGAGCGCTGCGACAGGGCTCTGAAGCGTGCGCACGAGTGCCTCGCTGCTCGTGCCGAACTCGCCTGTCAGCGCAAAGCTCGGATAAAAGCTGGCGCGCGCAATGTCGATGTTGGCGAGGGAAGCCCGCAGACGGAATTCGGCCGCGCGCAGGTCGGGACGGCGCGCCAGCACCTCCGGCGGCAAGCCTGCGCCGACGGCCGGCAGCGTGGCAGCCGAGAGGCCGATCGGTTCGGCCGCGCGCTGCTCGGGCGCGCGATCGAAGAGAACGGCGAGTGCGTTGCGCTTCGCTTCTCGTTCCATCCGCAAGCTCTGTTGTTCGGCGCGCTGCTGCGCCGCCTGCTGCTCCGCTTCAGCGACGTCGAGTGCCGATGCCGCGCCGGCTCGATGGCGCGCCTTGGCAAGCTCGACCAATCGCTCCGCATCGGCGACGCTTGCTTCGCCCCGTGCGAGCAGCTCGTTCAAATTGCCGATCTGCCAATAGAGCTTCGCCGTCGTACCGATTAGCGCGAGCGCGGCCGCTTCGCGATCAGCTTCGCTCGCTCGCGCCTTCCATGCGGCCTCGCTACGTTGCGCGGCGAGCTTGCCCCACAAATCCGCTTCGTACGAAAGCGACGCATTCGCATAGGTGAAACGGCGCGTCCCGGCCGAATCGAACGCTCGCGAGACATTGATGCCGGCGTTCGCTTCCGCGCTCGGCAGCCCATTCGTTGCGGCGAGCCCCGCTCGCAGCCGCGCCCGCTGAACGCGAATCGCGGCAATGGCGAGATCGTTGTTCGTCGCGAGCGCCTCGTCGATCAGCTCTGTCAGTGTCGCGTCCTCGAACGCTTCCCACCAGCGACGAGCCATCGGTGCCGCGGCTCGGTCAGTGGTGGCGAGCCATTGGCTCGGTACCGCGACGGCCGGGGGGAGTCGATCGCCGCTCGGCGAGATGCAGCCGGAGAGCAGCGCACTAGCGCAAACCCCGCCAATGAGGGGTCTAAGATGGACACGGATGTGGTGTCGCTTGGATTTCATGTTGAGTGCTCGAGGCATTCGTTGTTCTCATCAATCGCGCGCCAGCGCGACCACCGGATCGAGCCGCGCCGCATTGCGTGCAGGCGCGAAGCCGAACACCACGCCGACGAGCGTCGAAGAAACGACGGCCGCGACGAGCGTGTTCGCCGAAAACACCATTCGCCAGTTGTCGACGAACGCTTCGAGCACGAAGCTCGCGCCGAACGACAAGGCAATGCCGATCGCGCCTCCCATCAGGCACACGAGAATGGCCTCGACGAGAAACTGGCACATCACGTCGCCACGCCGCGCACCCACCGCCATGCGAATGCCGATTTCGCGCGTGCGCTCGGTCACCGATACGAGCATGATGTTCATGACGCCGATGCCGCCCACCACCAGCGATACGACCGCAATCAGCGACAGCAGCAGCGTCAGTGCTTGGCCGGTCTTGTTCATCGTCTTGATCACGCTGTCCAGGTTGTAGGTGAAAAAGTCCTTGCGACCATGCCGCCGCGTCAGCAGCTCGGTGATGCTCTGTTCGGCCGCTTCGCTCGGTTGCCCCGCGCGAACTCTCACGACGATCCCCTCGACGTGGCGTTGCCCGAAGAGCCGCGCGCTCGCCGTCGTATAAGGCACCCAGACGTTGAGCGTGGTGTTGTCGATAAAGAACGACCCGCGCATGTCCGCCCGGACGCCGATGACGACGCACGGCACGTTATCGATCAGCACGACCTTCCCGAGCGGATCGACGTGCTCGCCGAAGAGCTTCCGACGGGTCTTACTATCGATGACGACGACCTGTGCGTAGCGACGGACCTCCTCGGCACCGAACGCGATGCCGGCCGCGAATTCGTCGCCGCTTACGCGGAAGTTGCTTTCGCTGACGCCCGAGACGCGCGCCTTGACGTCGACGTTGCCATATCGCAACAGCATCGAGCGGCTCGTGAGCGGGGTGACGCTATCGACGTACGGCTCTTCGCGCAACGCGTTCGCGTCGGCCGGAACGAGCGTCTGGATCGATTCGGCGAGGCTGTCGCCCCAATCTCTCCCGGGATAGACGCTGATCGTGTTCGCACCCATCCGGCTGATCTCTTCGAGCATGTAGCGTTTCGCGCCCTCGCCCGCCGCGACGATCGAGACGACGGAGGTGATGCCGATCACGATCCCGAGCATCGTCAGCAGCGTGCGCAAACGATGAGCGAGGAGCGCCGAGCAAGCCATTGCGGCCGCCTCGGCGAAACGGGCCAGCACGCCGGTCCGCCCTCGTCCCAGCCGTTCGCTCATCGGCACGGCGCGCGCCGCCGCGGCCGCCGCGTCCCCATGGGGCGCCGTCCCGCCGTGGTACGCCCGCGGCTCCGGCGGTGCTGCGGCCGACGGGACGTTCGCGCGATCCCCTACGACGGCGCCATCGCTAATTTCGACGATGCGGCTCGCGTGGCTCGCCACATGGGGGTCGTGCGTGACGACGATCACCGTGTGACCGAGCGCGTTCAGCTCGCGCAAGATCGCGATGACCTCGTCGCCGCTCGCGCTATCGAGGGCGCCCGTCGGTTCGTCGGCAAGAATCACGTCGCCGCCATTCATCAGGGCGCGTGCAATGCCGACGCGCTGCTGCTGGCCGCCCGAAAGTTCGGCCGGGCGGTGCGAGCCGCGCTCCGCAAGCCCGAGCCGCGCGAGCAATGCCCGGGCGCGCTCGCGCCGAGCCTCGCGAGCCATGCCGACGTAGATCGCCGGCATTTCCACATTGGCGATTGCGTTGGCGCGCGGCAGCAGGTGGTAGCGCTGGAAGATGAATCCGAAACGTTCGCGGCGCAGCCGGGCCAGGTCGTCGTGCGAGAGCGTGCCCGTGTCCACGCCGCCGACCTTGTAGGAGCCCGCGCTCGGTCGGTCGAGGCAGCCGAGGATGTTCATCAGCGTCGACTTGCCGGAGCCGGAGGCACCGACGATCGCGACGAATTCGCCCGATTCGATCGTAAGATCGACATCGCGCAGCACCGTGGTTTCTTCATCGCCGGCACGAAAGCGCCGCGTGACGCCGGTAAGCTCGATGAGCGGCTCGCGCATCGTCAGGCTCCCGCGTCCAGGGGCGCATCGCTCGATTTCCCGGACGTACCGACGATGACGCGCTCCCCTTCGCTCAAGCCAGCGAATACTTCGGCTTTCACGCTGTTGTTGATGCCAATGCGCACGTTGCGCGTCTCGACGCGGCCGTCGTTTGCCAGGACGCGCACGCTGTGACTGCCATCGCTCGCCTTGGCGCCGAGCGCGGAGGCCGGAATGGCGAGTGCACGCGACGCCTTGCCGAGGACGACGCTCACCTGTGCCGTCATCGCGATGCGCAGCCGATGGTCGGGATTCGGCACTTCGAACAGCGCGTTGTAGAAGACGGCCGTGTTCGGCCGCGAGCTCTTGTCCTTGCCGCCCAACCCGCCGCTTTGCACGTCCGCGAAGTCGTGGGGGGCCGGCTCGACGGCGCGCAGCTTGCCTTCGTATCGCGTGTCGGGATCGCCGAGAATCGTGAAATAGGCTGGCTGGCCGGGCGCGACGCGCACGACATCTGCTTCCGAAATCTGCGCCTTGACCGTCATCGTGTCGAGGTCCGCGAGCTTGAGGATCACCGGCGCCTGCTGTTCGGCGATGACGGTCTGCCCCTCGTGGGTCACCAGCGCGACGACTTCACCATCCATCGGCGCGACGATGCGGGTATAGGCTACGCTCGCCATTGCCTTTTCGACTTCGATGCGTGCTTTCTTGAGCTTCGCGTCGAGCGAGACGAGCTCGGCGCGCCTGACGGCAAGGGCCGCGGCGGCCGTGGCCGCTGCTTCGCGCGAGGTCGCTTCGGCGAGCAACAACTGTTGCTCGCGCTCATCTGCCAGTTCCGCTTCGCGCAACCGTGCCAACGCGGCTTGCCGCTCGGCTCGCAGATCGTCTTCATTGACTCGCGCCTGCTGCAGCGCGTATTGCGGCAACGTTGGATCGATTTGGGCGAGCGTCTGCCCTTTCGTCACCTTGTCGCCGAGTGCGACCTCGAGTGTCTTCAGTTGGCCCGAGACCTGCGCGCCGACGTCGACCTCCTTGAGAGCCCGCAACATGCCCGTGGCAAGCACGGCGTCCTCGATGTCCGCGCGCTCGACTTGCGCCGTCAGATAGTTGGGCGGGTCGTCCTTCGCGAAATAGAAGTGATAGAGAACCGCGGCTGCGGTCAGAATCGCTGCGCCCGATACGGCGACGAGCGTGCGGCGGTGAATGTTCGGCATCGGTGGGTAACGGCAACAGGATGATTCGTAGTCAACCTGTCGACGCTACACGTTCCGTCGAGCAAAGTTCGCTGCCGCCGAATTTCTCGGACGAAGTCTCGGACGAGAACTCAGAAGATGCGGCAGCGTATGCCCTTCAAGCTCGCGTCAGGCCTCAGCGCACTTCGTCGGCGCGTGTCCGCTCCACCCCTGCAGCCTCCATATCGCGCCAGGCCCGCGCGAGTGAACCGTCGAGGTCGATGGCCCGGCAGGCATCCTCGATGACGACGGCGTCGAAGCCGGCTGCGCGCGCGTCGAGTGCGGTCCACGCGACGCAATAGTCGGTCGCGAGACCGCAGCACCATACTCGCTTGGCGCCCGACTCGCGCAGATAGCCGGCCAAGCCGGTCGGCGTCTTTCGATCCGCTTCGACGAATCCCGAGTAGCTGTCGATGTCGCGGCGGTAGCCTTTGCGGATGACGAGCCGCGCGTGGGTCGAGTTCAAATCCGCATGCAGCTCCGCGCCCGGCGTGCCCTGCACGCAGTGCGTGGGCCAGAGCACCTGCTCGCCGTAGGGCAGCCGTACCGTTTCGAACGGCTGGCGCCCCGGATGGTTCGCCGCGAACGACACGTGATCGAGCGGGTGCCAGTCCTGCGTAAGCACGACGTGTTCGAAACGGCCGGCGAGCGCGTTGACGACCGGCACCACCTCGTCCCCGCGCGCGACGGCGAGCGCACCGCCCGGCATAAAGTCGTTCTGTACGTCGACGATGACGAGTACGTCGGTCGATCCTTTCATGGTGAGCCTCGAACAGGTTGAAACGGCATCGCGCGCGCTCAGCTGCGGCGGTCGCCGCCGGCCGTCGGCAAGACGTGATCGCGAAACATCTCGCGCAGCTTTATTTTCATCAATTTGCCCGTGGCCGTGTGCGGCAGCTCATCGACGAAAACGACATCGTCGGGCATCCACCATTTCGCCACCTTGCCTTCGTAAAAAGCGAGCAGCGCCTCGCGTGTCAGGCCCTGGCCCGTCGGGCGCCTGACGACGACGAGCAGCGGCCGCTCGCCCCATTTCGGATGGGGACACGCGATACAGGCGGCCTCGGCGACGTCGGGATGGGCGACGGCGACGTTCTCGACGTCGCTCGAGCTGATCCACTCACCGCCGGACTTGATGACGTCCTTGCTGCGATCGGTGATTTGCAGGAAGCCGTCGCTATCGATCGTTGCGACGTCGCCCGTCGGGAACCAGCCGTGAACGAGCGCCGATTCTTCGCTGCCGAAATATTTGCCGATGACCCATGGCCCACGCACGTGAAGCTCGCCAAAGGCGACGCCGTCGCGGGGCATTTCGTTGCCGTCGGCGCCGACGATCTTCATATCGACGCCGCAAATCGGTCTGCCCTGTTTTTCGAGCAGATGGCGACGCGCTTCGGGCTCGCGCCGCTCCTGCTCCCAGTTGAGGCGCGCGAGCGAGCCGAGCGGCGACATCTCCGTCATGCCCCAGGCATGGATCACACGGACGCCGTAGTCGTCCTCGAACGCGCGCAGCATCGCAGGCGGGCATGATGAGCCGCCGATGACGGTTCGCTCGAGCGACGTGAAGCGAACGCCTGCCTCGCGCACATAGGCGAGCAGTCCCATCCAGACGGTCGGCACGCCGGCCGAGAGCGTGACGCCCTCGGCTTCCATCAGCTCGTAGAGCGACCGACCGTCGAGGTCCTTGCCCGGCAATACGAGCTTGGCGCCGGCGAGCGGCGCCGCATGCGGGATGCCCCACGCGTTGACGTGGAACATCGGGACGACGGGCAGCACGGCGTCACGCGCGGAAATCCCCATCGAATCCGGCAACGCGGCCCCGTAGGCATGGAGGACAGTCGAGCGCTGTGAGTAGAGCGCGCCCCTCGGATGTCCCGTCGTGCCCGACGTATAGCAGAGGTTCGATGCGATCTGCTCGTCGAGCTGCGGCCAGTCGAGATCGCCGTTCTCGGCCTCGAGCAGCGTTTCATAGTAGAGGACCGGCGCCGCGATCGTCGGCGGTCGCGACTGCGCATCCCCAAGCGCGATCCATCCCTTCACGCTCGGGCACAGCGGCGCGAGCTTCTCGACGAGCGCCGTGAAACTCGTGTCGAAAAAGACATAGCGATCGTCGGCATGATTGACGATGTAGACGATCTGCTCGAGAAAAAGCCGCGGATTGATCGTATGACAGACGATTCCGATGCCCGTAGTCCCGTAGTACGCCTCGAGGTGCCGGTAGCCGTTCCATGCCAACGTGCCGACGCGCTCGCCCTGTCCGACACCGAGCTTCGTCAACGCCTGAGCAAGCTGTTTCGCGCGCTTTTCGCAATCGCGATAGGTGTAGCGATGAATATCGCCTTCGACGCGGCGCGAAACGATCTCGGTGTCGGCCGCATAGCGCGCGGCATGCCTGAGCAGCATCGACACGTTGAGCGGCACATCCATCATCCGGCCCAGCACTGGCTTCGTCATGGCGGCTGTCTCCTCCGGGATGCCCCGTTTTGCGCGAGTCTCGCTTTCAGGACATTAACCGCAGCGTCGTGCGCTCGGCAAGCCGTGCCGACCCGGTTCGACGAAGCGTTCAAAAACGAAACTCAGGCCAGAGGGCGCCCAGGCAAGCGCCACGCGACAGCCCGACGCGCCGGCCACTAGGCGGCGACGGCCTCCTTGCGTGCCAGCCCGAGCTGGCAGGCTCGTATGCGTTGCGCGCGAGCTCGACATTTTTCGGCATCGGCTCTTGCCTTCTCTGTCCCGAGTCCGTCGAGGCACGCCGCGCGCAACCGCCACAGCGTATCGAGCCCCTGACGGTCGCGGTAGCGGCGCACGATCGACATCGCACGATCGAACGCGGCGAGCGCGTCGGCGTAGCGTTCGAGGTGGCGCAGCGCATCGATGTAGGGGATCAAGAAGATCACGGCGACGCTCGGCATCGCGACATCGACGGCATCGAGCGTGGCCTCGAGCCCATAAAGCTCGACGGTCATGCCGAGGCGGACTCGGGCCCAGTTCTCGATCATCACCGCGACGGCGATCCAGAGATCGTAACCGCGCGCCTCCGCGACGGCGCGCACGCGCGCCGTCCACGTCAGCGCCTCGCCGGGGCGGTCGCAGATCTGCATGGCGATGGCCGTGAAACCGTACAAATAGGCCGATGCCGCGGGATTCCGCAATTGGTCGGCGGCCGCCAATGCGCGCGTCAGCGCGGCGTCGATCGTTGCCGGATCGCCCTGTTTGCAGGCGATCCAGAGCAGGAAACCGAGCGCGTAGATATCCGAGGCTTGGCCGACCCGTTCGAGAATACGCCGGCGCATGCCAGGACTTTCGCCGAACTCCGCGGCAAGCCGCAGATGCGGCTCGGCCTCCGCAAAGCGGCCGATGAAATAAAGGTTGTTGCCCATGGCCTGATGACCGGCCGCGAGCCATGCCGCATCGCCGTGGCGCGTCGCGAGCTCGATCAGCACGCGACTGTGGCGATTCAACGCACCGCGATGGCCGACGCGCGAAGACGAGGGCAACCAGAGCCCCCACTCGACCTGCAGCCGCATCTCGAGATCGCCGCTCGCCTCGGCGAGCTCCTGCGCTTCGCGGAAACAGTCGGACGCGGCGTGCGAGCCGTAACCTTCGAGTTCGACGAGCGCCAGGCCCTTGCCCATCCAGGCCGAGAGCATGGTGGCGCCCTCGTTCCGCTGCAGTGCGCCGTGCATCAGCGCGCTGTCGAAATGGCTGATGGCGTCGCGCTGGGCGCCCTGGAGAAAGGCTTGCCGGCCCGCGGCCACGTGAGCGAGCATCGCTTTCGCGGGTTCCCCGGCCGACTCCCAATGCCAGGCGACGCGCGCGGCCGGCAGACAGTCGGCGAGCCGCTCGGCGGCGCGGCCGTGCAGGGTCCGGAGCTCGTCGAGCGGCAAACGCTCGAGCGCGGCGCGATGCAACGCCTGGTGGCGAAACTGATACGTGCCGTGCTCGAGCGGATAGAGAAGGCCCGCTTCGACGAAGCGCGCGAATTGCGGCAGCAGTTGAGCGGGCGGCTCGTCGACGACCCGCGACAACTGAACGATATCGCCTTCGTTGCCGAGTACGGCGGCGGAGCCGGCGAGGCGTCTGAGCTTCGGCGACAATCGATCGAGACGCGCCGCGAGCAGGTCGTGCAGATTGCGCGGCAACTCGACGCCCTGCCGCGCTGCCTCGGCAACCTGGGAGCCACGCCCGGGCGCGGGCCGTTGGACGTCGCTGCCCCGAGGGAAATCCCCTTGGGGGACGCCGATCGCGCCACAGTGGCGCTTGAGCTCGACGAGAAAGAGCGGCAGCCCCTCGGCGAGCCGCAAGCCGGCCTCGGCTTCGGCACGCGTCATCGGCCGATGCGGCGAGGCAAGCCCGAGCAGATCGCGCGAGGCGGCATCGTCGAGCCGGGGCGGTTGGAGAACCGGAACGCCGACCGGCACATTGCCCGGCTCGCGCGCGAGCAGCAGCGTGAAAGCGGCGACGCTCGTGTTCGCGAGCCACTGGTCGAGCAGCTCGCGCGTCGTCTCATCGGCCCATTGAACGTCGTCGATGACGAGCGTGAGACCGCGCGCGCCGGCAGCCGCGGCAGCCATTGCCATGAGGCGCGCGAACGTGCCGCGCAGCGAAGCCGGCGTCGCCGCGATGCCCTCGCCTTCGCCCTCCATCGCCGGCGCGAAGAGCTCGGCCAGCAGCCCCTCCGTGCGCCAGCGCCGTTCGAGCCGGGCGAGCCGCTGCAAGGCCCGTGCGTCGCGCACGCCGGGCGCCGCGCCGATCAGCGCACCGATCCAGCTGCGCAGCGGCGCGAGCGGTTCGTAGACCGTTTCGCGGCTGCAGCGAAGCCAGACCGCCAAGCTGCGTCGCCGCGCGTGGCGCACGACTTCGTAGGCAAGGCGCGTCTTGCCGAGCCCGACCTCACCGACGACGGCGACACTCGTCGCGGTCCGCCGCGCGGCGCGAAGGTAGCGCAGCAACTGCGCCAACTCGGCGCGACGACCGACGAGCGGAAGCTCGAGATCGTCGCCGCGCGGCCGAGCGCGACGCGCGCGCGGTCGGACGACGACGAGACCGGCATGTTGCGGGTGCGGGATCAAGCGGAAGCTTTCGCCGCCGCGACGGTCGAGATCGCGGCGCAGCCAGCTCGCCGCCTCGGCGCTCGCGAGAATTTCGCCGCCATGGCCGAGCGCGCAAAGACGCAGAGCCGCGTTGACGAAACCGCCCGGCGGTTCCTGGCCGGTTGCGGAAACGCTCATGGTCGGCACCGCGCAATGGATGGCCTGAACGAGGCATGCGCTGAGTCCCGCGTGGCCCGACAGCTCGACGGCCAGTCGCGCGGCGGCGAGCGCCGACTCTTCGAGCGCGAGCGGGACGCCGAAATGAACGAGCGCGAGCCCCTCGTGCGGCACGACGAGCCGCGCGGTGCCGTCGCCAATGCGCTGCCGGACGAGCTCGAGCAAGCTCGAGAACGTGGGACCGTCGCGGCACGTCGATGCGCCGTCCGGGTCGTAATCGACCAACTGCGCGCACAGCAGCGCGATCGGCCGTCGCTCGGCGAGAACGGCCTCGGGCGCCGCTTTTGCCCGCAATCGCGCGGCGAGGCTCTGCGTCTTGGCGTCGGGCTCGGCATCCGATTCTTCCATCAGGCGCCGACAAAACGAGGCGTAATGCGCGAGGGCGGCATCGATGCCGTCGATTTCGGCGAGCGCCTCCATGTAAGTCCGGTTTGCGGGCTCGTCGAGCGGGGCCAGCTCGATCAGTCGCTGCGTCGCGCTGATCGCCTCGCGCATCATGCCGCTTGCCTGCCGCAGCGCGGCAAGCCTGCGCCAAAGCTGTGCGGCCCGGCTCGCGGCGGCGTCGCGCTGATCGCGCAGCCACGCTTCGAGCTCGGAGTCCTCGGCGGCATCGACGCCCGCGAGGAATTCCCCTCCGTACAAAGAAGCCGCTTGCTCGAGCGCGACGATGTCCTCGGCCGCGTTGAGCTCGCGCGCGAACCGCGTCTGCGCGGCGGCCAGCGCGAGCGCATCGCAGCGCCATCCATCGGCCGCGAGCAGCAGCGTCTGTCGATCGCCGTCGAGCCGATCGTGAGCGGGCCCCAGCGCCGCGCGCAGCACATGGATGGCGTGCCGAAGGCTGCGGCGCGCGGCGTCTCCATCGGCATCGGGCCAAAGCCTGCTCGCGAGCCGCTCGCGCCGCTGGGGCACCCCGGGTTCCATCGCAAGCCAGGCCAGCAACAGGCGCACCTTGTCGTAACGGAGGTCGACCTCGCGGCCGTCGACATAAAGGCGGCAACCGCCCAGGAGGCAGATTTCGATCATCGAAGCGGACATGGACGGCCCTGGCTCGCGGGACGCAGCTTCTGATTTGCTGCGTTAACTAACGGTTAACGGCATTAACGGCACGCGCAATTCTTTCTGAATGTGTCGCTCGTGTCGAGACAAAAGTCATATTTTTCGGCCGTCGCCCGTGCCGCTTGCTTTACATTTTTTATCCGGCTAGAGCCAATAGACGTCGCCCCGCGTCAGCATCGACGGCGCATGGCGGCCCGCAGCACGCCGAAGTTCGTCCATCGTTTCCTTTTCGTAGCCAGGTTTTACGTGCGAAATCAACAATCGATAGGAGCCCCGCTGTTCCGGCAACTGCGCGGCGAGCAAGGCCGGGCATAGATGCTTCGATTCGACGGCAAGCTTGCGTTGCGCGTCAGGAAACGCCGTCTCCACGATCAGGTAACGCAAGTCGGCAATCCGCGCGACCGCATCCCAGAACGCCGGGCAGACGGACGAGTCGCCGCCGAACGCCAGGCTGCCTCGAGGCGTGGCCACCTCGTACCCCACCGCGGGCACGCCGTGAGCCGCTGGCAGCGGGGCGAAGATTCGCTCGCCCACTGCGCAGGACTCCCCCTCTTCGAGCAGCGCAAAACGCAGAAACGGTTTCGCGGGGGAAGGGATCCGCGTGAAATCCGGCCAAAGCACGCCGTTGAACAGGTGCGCACGCAGAATGACCTCCGTTGCCGCCGTGCAATGCACGACGAGCGGCTTCGCGCGCCGCGGCCCGACCGTGTCGAGCATCAGCGGCAGGCAGGCGATGTGGTCGATGTGCGCGTGCGTCAGGAAGACATGATCGATGCGGGCAAGCGCTTCCATGTCGAGATCGGCGACGCCCGTCCCCGCGTCGATCAGGATGTCCTCATCGACGAGCAACGCCGTCGTACGGTGCCCTTCCCCGCCTATGCCGCCGCTGCAGCCCAGAACGGTCAGTTTCATCATGCGCGGGTTCCCGGTCGGCTCACTTGGCGTCGAACTCGTGGACGCCGTCCCATGCGTCGGCATCGTCTCGCGACGCACGCATGGCGGCGATCCGCTCGAGATAGAGCGTGTAAAGGCGCCGCTGCGGGACGGCATCCCGCAGCGCGCGCAACGAAGCTTCGGCTGCGTCCCACTCGCCGCGGCGATACAGTTGCAGCGCCTCGTGCCAGCGCGCGAGCTCCGCGACCTCCGAGTGAGAGAGCTTGTAAGCTTCATCGACGGGCTCGTAGATCGCCACGGCCTCGCGCTTGCCTTTTACTCGCACATGGTCGAGTTCCCGATAGACGATGTTCGGGGTCGTCTGCGCGCGCGTGGCTTCTCCGACGACGATATCGACGCCGTAATGCTTCGAGATTCCCTCGAGCCGCGCGCCGAGGTTGACCGCATCGCCCATTACCGTATAGGCGCGGCGCACGTGCGAGCCCATGTCGCCGACCGTCATCGGTCCCGTGTTGATACCCACACCGATATCAATCGTCGGCTCGCCGCGCTCCATGAGCGCCGTGTTGAGCGGCCTCAACGCTTCGCGCATTCGCAACGCGGCCAGCACGGCCTGCCGCGCATGCAGCGGCTCCGGGAGCGGCGCCCCCCAGAATGCCATGATCGCGTCGCCGATGTATTTGTCGAGCGTGCCGCGATGTGTACGGATTACGGTTGTCATCGCGCCGAGGTACTCGTTCATCCAGCGCGCGAGCGCTTCGGGTTCGAGCGTTTCCGCGATCGCCGTAAAGCCGCGCACGTCGCTGAACAACACCGTGAGCTCGGCACGGCGGCCGTCCATACTGTATCGATGCGGCTCACGACTCATCTGCTCGACGAGCTCGGGCGGCACATACTGACCGAACAGATTGGCGAACTGTCGCCGGTGGCGCGACTCGACGAAGAACCCGAGCGACATATTCAGCACGAAGAGGGCCGCGATCAGCAATACGCTCGCGGCGAGCGGCAGTACAGCGTTGCCGTAGGTCCATAGCGCAAAGTCGCCTGCGATCGCGGCTCCGAGCAACGCGACGGTGATGGCGGTCGCGCGCAAAGGCGCACGCCAAGGCACGGCGAAGGTCATCGATAGGCCAATGACGAGCATCGCCAATAGTTGGATAGCGTCCGCATAGGCGGGCACGTGCTTGAGGGTGCCATCCAGGATGCCGCTCACCAGATTCGCGTGAATTTCGACACCGGGATAGACGCTGCCGACCGGAGTCGAGCGCATATCGAGCAGGCCCGGCGCAGTGGTGCCGATCAGCACGATTCGATTCGCGAGCCGCGCGGCGGGCACGCGTCCCGCCAGCACGTCGACCGCAGACACGTACGGGAAGCTATGATCGCGGCCACGGTAAGGCACGAGCGCGGCGCCACTCTCGTCGACGGGAACCTTCACGGTGCCGTGCGGTAACGCCAGCTGAAGCGACTCGAGCGGATCGTCGCCGCGCTCGCCCCGTTCGCCGAAGTCCGGTGCGATCGCGGGATTGCCGAGCGCAAGGCGTACGACCGCCAGCGACAACGATTCGTACACCTTATCTTTATGCCGGATCAGCAACGGCACGCGTCGCACATTGCCGTCGAAGTCGACGACCGGATTGAAGAATCCCGCGCCAAGCGCCGCCTGTTGGAATACGGCCAAGTTGCCCCCATAGCCGTACGCCTGCCTCAGCCCAGTTCGATGACCGGCGAATACGGCGGCGGACAGAACGGGAGGCGGCAGTGCGCCGTGCGCTTCATCGCGGCCGCTCATGTAGTACCCGAGCGCCACGGGCCGCTCTCGCAGCGCGGCGGCGAAGCGGTTGTCGAAATCGAGCTGAGCCCGCAAACCATTGAGGACTGCCAAATATCGCGCGTCGCCGCGCATATCGCCGGCGGCCAGTTGCTCGAGCGTGGCAAGTCCCGAGCTGCGATCGGGCTCGGCCATGACGATGTCGAAAGCCACGACTTTCGCCCGCGCGGCGAAAAGCTTGTCGACGAGCTCGGCCATCCGGTCCCTGCCCCACGGCCAGCGGCCGATTGCGGAAAGACTGCGCTCGTCGATGTCGATGATCACGATGCGATCGTCGCGCGTGCCGGGCATCGTCATTCGCAACCGTGCGTCGTAGATGAGGTTGTCGAGCACGTCGACGGCGAGCAGCCGGTAGAACCCCGCGACGTGGCCGAGCAGCACGGCGAGAATGGAGAGTCCGGCGATCCAGCGCGGCAAAGGGCGTTTCATTTGATTACGCGTGCCCTCCAAAGGGACTGTCAATAAGCCGCACGCGCGGCTTCGTTCGCCACCGTCAACCGGGACGCCAGCACCATGACGACGAAACGATGAAACTGTCGCGCCGTATCGGCGTCTTCGATTTCGAGCTGATTCAGCGCCGCGTACGTCAGGCGCCATGCGGCGGTCGGCTCGTCGGCTCGCACGTCGGCGCTGCGCGGCTGCTGCGTATAGAGCGCCATCTCGCCGACGATCGTGCCCGACCCGTACGAGCGCAGCCTCATCGAGTTACCGTCTTCGAGCGGCAGCGAAACGGTGACGCGCCCTCGCTCGATGATGTAGACCGCATCGGCTGCGTCGCCTTGCGCGAACAGCAACTGCCCCTGCTTGAGCTGGCACGGCTCCATATAGGCCGAGAGCCTGGCGAGCGCCTTGCCGCTCAAGTGCGGCATGATCGCGGCGAGGCTGCGGAAGGTCGAATGCTCGCGCGCAGTGCCCGCCCGCATGAGCAACAGGTCTTCGACCCACTCGAGGCCGCCGTCGAGGTCGCCGAATACATGGATGTTTTCGGTTAGCACGCCTGCGCGGGCCAGCATGTCGTGCGCGCGCGGGGGCAATCCGGTGAAGACAAGGGTATCGCCGCATGCCCTTGCGCGTTGCTTCAATCTCAGGAACGTTGCAGACGTCGATACGTCGAGGCCGCTCACCTTCCTGAAATCGAGCACGATGAAGCGCGGCGACGCTCCGCTTCTCGCGGCGAGCCGCTCGCTCACGCGGCGCAACATCAGGTTCGCCGTGCCGAAGAAAAGGAATCCTTGCAGGCAAGTTCCGACCACGGCATCGGCATGAGCGAGGAGCCGCTCTGTGTCGCCGATCGAGCGCTCTACGTTCGAGTGATAGGTGCGTCCGTCGAACTCGCGCGAAATGGCGCTGATCCGCGCGTAGTTGAAAACGAACAGCGCGCAGGCCGCGGCGATGCCGAGCACGATGCCGGCCACCACGCCTTCGACGATGATGACGGCGACGATCAGCAAGACCAGCAGGTAATCGGCCAAACCCAGCTTCCGATACGAAGCGATCAGCCATTCGCGCAGCAAGCCCCACGCGAGATAGAGTTGCAGCCCGACGAGCACGGGCTTCGGAAACCAGGCGATCAGACCTGGGAAAAGCGCGATGACGGCAAAGCAGCCAAGGCCCGCGACGACGCCGCTCAACCGAGCGGTAGCACCCGCGCGCGAGTTGAGCATCGTGCGGCTCATCGACTGATAGCCGACGATGCCGCCCGTCAAGCCGGCGAGCAGATTCGCGACACCGGCTGCCCGCATCTCCTGATTGAAGTCGGCATCGTGTCCCGTCGCCAGGCTCGCACCGCTCGAATTGAGCAGGATCGTCAGCGCGGAGACCGCGGCCACGGCGACGCACTCCGGAAGATGCGCGACGATCGCCGCCCAGTCGATCTGCTGGCGCGGCAACATCAGCGGCAATTGCAGCGCCGAAAGCGGCTCGCGCGCAAAGAGCAGTCCTGCCTCGCGCAATTGCTCGGGCGCCTGACCGATCGCCGACATGCCGGCGAAGAAGACGACGATGCCCGCGCCGAGACCGAGCGGCGCAAGCGCATACGGCTTCACGCGTCCTTGCGCGGCGAGCAGCGTGGCGCAGACAACGACCGCCGGCACCCACGCGAGCCACGGCAACTCAGCCAATGCCGCGACGGCCGGCAAGCCGAGGCTGTGTCCGGTCAGCATGCGCATCGCGCCCGACAACAGCAGATAGCCGGTGCCGCCGAGAAAGCCGCCGACCACGGGGTACGGCAGAAACTGGATCACCGAGCTGCGTCGCGATACGCCGACGAGATAGAGCGCCGCCCCCGTCACGAGCGTACTGACGGCGAGCGCCGCGAGCACGGTAACGAGCACGCCGTTTTGCGAAAGGCCGGTCGCGGTCGCATCCGCCGCGACGCCTGCGGCGAGGCCGACGAGCAATGCGACTGCATTGCTGTCCGGGCCGCCGATCGAAAACGGCAGCGAGCTCTTCAGCGCGACGACGAGCGCGATGATGCCGCAGCTCACGAGCGTGATCGGCATGCCGACGTTGACGAAGGGCGAGAGGTTGCCGCTGAAGATCATCGACCCGTAGCCGATCGAGTAGCAGAGCGTCACGAGGCCCGAAAGAAGGCCCGCGACGATGTTCGGGGCGAGCGGCGTCGCAGCGTCCGTGCGCGTCGTCGTATTCAGCGAAAGCGTCTTGTCCGTCATGATGGTGATCTCACTTGCAGGCAGCGGGCGATGGCACGACGGGCTCGACGTTGGCGCCCGGCATGAGGCCGAACGTCGAGCGCGGCGATCGGATGATCGTGCCGAAGCCTTCGGATAGTTCGTGGTGATCGACTTCCGTGCGGACGTCGATCGTTCCGTGATAGACGCGGATGTGCTCCCCCGCCTCGCCGCGCGGGCACTCGAGCGCGAGCGCTTGCGGCTCGCTTGCCGGAACGCTCATGGGGCCGGCGCCCTCGCCGCTCGGCAGCCGGCTCACGAGCCCGCATTCGAGCACCGACCACTCGGTGCCGCGAATGCCGATCGTCGCGGTTTGCGTTTTGAGCCGGTATGCGTCCGGAACGCCCTGTTTGCCGATCAAGCCCGAGATCACGCGCAGACCGCCCTTCAGCAACGATGAGACGCTGGCGTTACTTTTTGCATCGTTCTCGGCGAAGCGGTAGTCGTCGATCCGGTATCGCGTATCGGCCTTGAGATAGACCCGCTGGTGATCGGCCATCAGCAGCACGGCTTCACCCTCCTTCGATGTCTCGATGGTGTCGCCCGACTCGACCGATGAGCCGGCGACGGCGAAGCGCTTCGCGCCCGACGCCGGCTCGATCGATACGACACCGGCGGTGTAGGCCACCGTGCCGGCCGGCGCCGCCGCGCGCACATGAACGGACATCAGGGCAAGGGCGGAGACAACGATAAGGACTGCGAACGAGCGGGGCAAGCGCGTGATTGGAATCATCGATCTCCCCTCAAAACGCTTTCGTCAATTGCAGCCATACGCGCCCGGCATGATCGGTATCGGCGACGGCCGTGGCATTGCCGAGCTTGTGCGCGTAGACGAGGCGGATTTCGTAGTCAGGCGCTTTGGAGAGCGTGACGCCGATGCCGGCTCCCGACAGTCTTTGATGGTTGGACTCCGTCGAAAACGGATAGGCGTTGTTTCGCACGAAACCCGTGTCGACAAAGCCGAAGACGCCGAGCTGCCCCGGAAGCAGCGATTGTGCGACGGCATAGCGCAACTCGGCCGTCGCGAGATAACCGTCGTCGCCCGGCGCCTCTCCCGTAGGATAGGCACGTACGCCAAAAGGGCCGCCGAGCGATAGCTTCTCGGACGAGATCAGGTTTTTCGAGGCTTGCTGGCCGTTCAGCGACAGATAGAACTGAAGCCGTGGCGTGACGGCCTCGTAAAGCGCAATCGAATAGGTGTACTTGCGATAGCGGCCGTCGGTCTGAGCCGAAGTCTGATCGATCGCCAGCGCATCGGCCGACTCGAGGTGAACGTTGCCCGATTCGGCGCGCACCGCATAGGTGACGAGCGTCTTGCCCGCGAGCACGTTGCCGTCGATGCCCGCGCCGAATACGTTGTCGAACTTGTCTTCGGCGGTTCCGTTCGCGTGATCGGTCAGGTTCTTGCGATCAAACCCGCCTTCGGCGTTGAGGTTCAACGTGCGCGAGCGGATCAGGGGGTAGCTCGCCGTCCACGACAGCACGGTAGCGTGGCCATAGGCATCGAGCGAAGAGAAGTCGGCGCCGAGCCGGTAGGTCGATTCCGTCACGGACAGGCTGGTGCGCAGGCCGTCGCTCCCGATTGGCGCGCTATAGCCGAGTTGGCCGAACGTTTGGCCCGTGATCGAAGTCAGCGCGCGCGCATCGAGGCGATCGCCGAAACCCAGCGGGCTCAACCACTGCAGCGCGCCGCCGACACGGTAGCGTCCCGTTGGCCTGATGCCGTAATTGTCGGCTTGCAAGCTCGCGGTCAGTGCGCGAGTCGGAGGCACGTCGATCGTGAGGTCCGAGGTGCCGGGCGTCTCGCCCGCCTGCAGGTTTCCGGTGACGGCCGTTGCGCCGGTCACGTCCTGCATCAGCAGCGCCGCGCGATCGAGGCGGCGCTCGTCGATGACGTCGCCGAGATGCTTTGCGCTCACATAGCGCTGAAGCACGGCGTCGCGCACGTGCGAGGCATTTCGGACTTCCACCTTGCCATAGCGGCCTTCCACGATCGCGATGTCGACGATACCGTCGCGGATGTCCTGCGCGGGGACGTATGCGCGCGCGACGAGATAGCCATGCGCGCGGTAGAAATTCGTGACGCGTGCCGCGGCTTCGTCGAGGTCGCCCAACGTTCGGGCGTCGCCTAGCGCGGGCTTCAGGAGCGGCATCAATTCGGCACGGCTGAACTTCGTATTGCCGTCGATCTGGAAGCCTTTGACGGCGAACCGCAACGCCGATGCGGAAGGCGCCGGCGCGGCAGGTCGCTCGATGTGAATCTCGGCATTCGACGCGGGCGGCGAGACGGGCGGCAATGTCTGCAGCTGATTGCGCAGTGTGCTGCCCGCATCGGGTATCGGCGACGCCACTTGCGCCCAAGCATCCGGCATCGTGCAAGCGAGCGCCGCGCTCATGCCGGCGAGAAGGGTCAATGGAGAGCGGCGACGCAGGTTCATTGCGCTTGTCGAAGGAATCGGGAATGCGGCGCCGTTATCGCCGCGATGCGGGTGGCAGTGCATGTTCGATATGCCGGCCGCATCGTCTTTTCCGAGCCCCGCGCTCATGGCACACACGCATTCGCGACCGGCCACGCCGGCAACGTCGACGACCGTCCGTTGCTCGAGACAGGTGTGCCGTGCGCTGCGTCGAACGCCGCCAGCACGGCTCCAATCTCCTTTCGGCGCCCGTTGCCGTTTCCATCCGAGCCGTTGTCGGCGTCGTTGTTCATCACGGCCTGAACCTGGTTGATCACGGCCAGCGTCGACGAAGGCGCAGCCAAAGACGGCGGCGCGCTCGCCTGCGCGTCGACGACGGTCAGGTCCGCGACCGTTCCGTCGGCCACCGCATAGCCGGCCGGCACGTTCGAAGCCGTATAGCGGATCCGATAGAGGCCCACGCCGTCGTCGCCGCCTGCTCGTGTCGCAGTCACCGCGTCGCCGTCGCTGTAGACGCTGACTGTTACGCCCGACGGCACGCTTGCATCGGTGAATGCATTGCCGTAGCTCGAACCGGCGTATTTCAGCGACAACGTCGCGCTTTCCTGCGCGGTCTGGCCGACCATCTTCTGGTTTGGATTCGCGTTGACGAGGATGACCTGGTCGGTCGAGAAGAGATATCGATTGCCACTCGTCGAGACCATCGAGCCCGGACTGTAGCTTTGGGCCCACAACGCGCTGTTGCCGCTTTGCAGCCCCCCGAACGAATCGGCATCGGGACTCGTCGTATAGATGAGCCACCGGCCGTTCGTCGTGACGACACTCGGACCAAAAACGTTCGCAAAGCCGGCGCTCACGAGAATGACCGCGTCTCCGCTCGCCGAGGAGCCGATCGGTTGGGCTAGCGTCGTTGTATGGCCCGGGTTCGTCAGCGTGACAGTGCTTCCGGCGGTGATGCCCCTCGTTGATCCCACTTGCCCCACAGTGAGCTGACTTGCGTTATTCAGGCTGAACGAGCCGCTGACCATCGCCGCCACCGTGCCGATTTGGTTCGCTCCGTCGAGCCACACATTGTTTGCGATCGGAATGCGCAATGCACCGAGCGTGAACGCGCCGCCTTGCGCAATGTCGCCGCCCGAGGTCTGCAACGTGAGCGAGGCGCCGCTGCCGCTCACTGAACCGAGCGTCATTACGGCGGCCGAGATCGACGTGTCACCGGTCAGATCGAGCTCCGCACCGGGCGCGGACACGAGCGATATGCCGTATGCGGTCGCCAATGCATTCGATTGCAGATTCGTCAAAACGGCCGGTACGAGCGAAGCGACCGGCGAAACCGCGCCGCCCGAGAACGGGTTGCCGAGCGCCGATGCGATATCGCCGAGCGTCACGCTCGATCCCGCCAACGCGACGACGTCGTCCTGCAGATTCATCGAGACGCTGGCGCCTGAGGTCTCGGCCGCGCCGAGCGCTGTGCCGGGGCTCGGCACGTTCGTCGGCGAAAACGCGACGATCGCCGTCTTGCCGTTGAATGCAGTCGAAGGCAGCATCAAATAGTAGAAACCGTTCGCCCCGGTCGTCAGGCTCGCGATCAATTGGTCGTGCGCGGCGAAGTCGAGCGTCTTGGCGGACTGCACGGCGCCCGATGTTTTCGTGTAGGTGCCGGACAGTACCGTAGGCGTGCTCGAGAAGATCGAGACGAGATAGGGATAGGACGTGCCGGGAATGAAGCGCCAGACGTTGCTGAAATCGAACCCCGAAAAGCTCGACGTTTGGCTCGACAACATCTGGGTGTTCGTGAGCCCCGTGCCGCCGACGCTCGTGCTGAGCCCCGTCGTATCGATGTTCCAATAGCTGTTGGTGACCGAAGACCCGGAACGTGCAACCGCCACCAGACCGCCCGACGCTTCGAGTCCGGATACGAAGCCCGTCGCGTAACTCGTCGCGATCGACGCTTCATTGTCGCCCACGAGGCCGCCGGCGGCCCCGCTGCTCGCGGCGCTGAGGCCGAGCGCGTAGCTGTCGGCGATCGTGCCGCTATTCAGGCCCACGAGGCCGCCGACGTCGCCGGCGAAAGCGGTGACCGCCGAGCTCGAGAACGATTGCACGATCGATCCGTCGTTCTGGGCCACGAGACCGCCGGCGGTCCGAAAGTCCGATACGGCGCCGGTTGCCCATGATGAGACGATTTGACCGCCGGTGCTGTTGAGGGCAGTGAGGCCACCTGCGTACTGACTGCTGTTGACCGTTCCTGTGGCGGACGATCCGGTGATGGTTCCTGTATTTTTGCCTACCAGCCCGCCCGCGGCATTTTGGTTGGCCGTCACCGCGCCGCTCCCGCTGCTCGTCGTGATCGATCCGTCGTTCAGGCCGACGAGGCCGCCGATGATGTTGTCTCCCGTGACCGACGCGGCCGAGCTCGAATTCGAAATCACCCCGCCGCTATTCCAGCCGACGAGCCCTCCCGCCTGCCCTTCGATCGTGCCGCCCAGGCCGGATGCCGCGATCGTCACGCCCGAGCCCACGGTCGCGTTCGTGATCGCGGCGGGAAACGAAGAGCCGTCGCTGAGGTTCTCTCCAATCAGCCCGCCCACGTTCGTATTGCCGCTGAGATCGGCGAGCAGCGTGTTCGATGTGGCCGTTACCGTGCCGTTGTCGACGGAGACGTTCGAGATCGTTCCGCCTTGATTGATGCCGACGAGCGCGCCGACGAAACGCGAGCCGGTGACGTTGAAGTGGGTTAGCGAGACATTCGATATCGAGCCGTCCCGAACGAAGCCGAAGAGGCCGATGTCCTCGTTGTTGGGATTGTTGATCGTCAAGCCGCTGATCGTCTTGCCGTTGCCGTCGAACGTGCCCAGGAATGCGTTTTCGACACCGTTGCCGATCGGCGCGAAGCCGAGGCCGCCGTTCCAATTCGAGGTGCCGCTCGCATCGATCGAGTTCGCGAGCTTGTACGAATCGGCCAGCAACGACACAGAAGTGCCGATCCCTTGCAGGCCGTAAACGTCGCCGATCATATAGGGGTCGGCGGTCGTCCCGCTGCCGCTCAGTGCTCGCAGGAACGATGCGCCATTGCCGACGATGAAGTTCGACGCGCTGAATCCCGGGAGGAACGGACCGTCCACTTGTACCCACGCCCCGTTCTGGAGGTCGAACGTGTGAGTGGTAACAAAAGCCATCGACGAGGGGGAAATGGTGCCGGTCGCCGAGAGCGTGAGCGTGCCGCTGCCGGCGTCGAGAATAATCGGCCCGTCGATCGCGATGCTGCTGCCCGACGTTACGCTCAGCGATTGGAGCGCAGTGATCGACGCGCCGAGCGTGATAGCGCCGCTTGCCGTCAGCGATCCCGTGCCGGTTAGCGAAATGGGCTCGTTCGTGGCGAGCGTTCCCCCGGCGTCAGCGATGAGCGATCGTGCGACGAGTGGCGCCACCCAAGCGATGTCGTGCGTCGCGCTGGCCACGATCGAGCCTGTCGTGCCGCCGTCCAGCGACGCATTGACTTTGATATCGTGGTCGGCCGTCAACGTGAGCGTGTTGCCTGAATTCCACACCACGCCGTCGTTTATCGTGATGTCGCCAACGCCGCCGGTGCCCGAGCTCGTTTTCAGTTCAACGTTCGTGTTCCCGAGTTGCGTCGAGAGCTGAGCCCCGGTCATATCGCCGCCCGAGGCGGCGACGACGATATCCGACGGATCGATGAGCCACGTGCCGCTCTGGCCGTTCGTGGCATGCGTGGTGATCGTCGCGCCCGGTTGCAGCTGGAAAGCCTCGCCCGATGTTTCGATCGTGCCGCCGTTGCCGCCGTTCGGCGCGGATGCGTCGAGCGTTCCGCCCACGAGCGCCGTTCCGCCGTCTGCGATCAGCTTGATCGTGCCGCCCACGTTGACCGCCGTGCGCGCAACGATTTCGCCGGAGTTGTTGACGACGCCCGACAAGACGGCGTCTTTCCCCTTGCTCGTGAGGATGACGACGCCGCCGTCCGCGCGGATCAAGTCGCCGTTTTCGGCGAGGGCGTCGAGCGTGCCTTGGTCGATCGTCAGCGAGACGAGTTGATCGCCGGCGAGCGTCACGGTGGCTGCCGAACCGGCCGCGAGTTCGACAGTGCCTTTATCGGCGATGAGCGAACCCCGGTTCGATACATGAGGCGCGATGAACGCGATATAGCCGCCGTTCGCCGTGATCTGTCCTTCGTTGACGATGCTCCCGGTGCCGCCGCTATCGGTAAAACGGAATTTTCCCGCGAGGAAATCGCTGTCGGACAAGTTCAGCGTCGTTGCAAGCAGCCCGCCGACGTTGACTTGCGCCGATTTGCCAAAGAGCACGCCGTTCGGGTTCAGGATGAAGACCTGTCCGTTTGCGTTGAGCGTGCCGAGGATCTGCGTGGTGCTTTGGCCCGTCACGCGATTGAGCGCGATCGCACTGCTCCCCGGCTGTGCGAATGTTACGGAGTCCTGACTGCCGATATCGAAGCTCGTCCAATTGATGGCGAGACGGTTGCTGCCTTGCTGAATGACCGTGCTCGTTCCGCCCGCTGCGTTGGGCGCGGCATTGATGGTGCCGGCACCGGCAGTGATCTGGCCGCCCGCGGGCGCGGCCGCCGCGTGCAAGCAGCCGAGCGCGCTCGCCGCGGCGAACGCGGCGGCAACGATCGGCCGTAGCGTGAACGCCCCTCGGCCATGCGCATCAGCCTGTACATGTACAGGTGCGTGCGCATCATTTTTTCCCCGCCCCGTTTTGCGTGGATATTCGTGCCGGTTTCCGGTCTTTTCTTTCATCGACGACGGTCCTGGAAGTCGACTCGGTCGCGTTGGCCGAGTGGCGGCACGCGCGAGCGGCGCGTACGCCTACCATCGCGCATCTTGCCAAGCGAGCGTTTATTGAGCGTTTACCGCGACGAGATCCGCTCCGGCCGCGGCTGTCTTTCGTGGGATTCGATGTGGCACGGGCTGTCCGGCTCGGATACGCGTCGCGAAGCGGCCGCTTACAATACGAGGAAGTCGAGAGGTCTCACTCATGTCTGTTTCCGCAACCGTTGCCGAGCCCACCGGGGTGTTGGCGAGATTGGCCGAGTCGTTGGCGGCGGCACGCCCTGGCTCGTTCGCCGGCCTGGGCACCGCTTTTTACACGCGTTTGCCCGCCGCGCCGCTGCCCGAACCCTATGTCGTGGGTGTCTCGGCCGATGCCGCGACGACGCTCGGCCTTGATGCGTCGATGGTGGCCGAGCAGCCCGATTTCGCCGCGTTCTTCTGCGGCAATCCGACGCGCGAATGGCCCGCGCAGGCCCTACCCTACGCGTCTGTCTATTCCGGTCACCAATTCGGCGTTTGGGCCGGCCAGCTCGGCGACGGCCGCGCGCTCACGCTCGGCGAGCTCGAACACGGCGGCGTGCGCAATGAGCTGCAATTGAAGGGCAGCGGGCGCACGCCCTACTCGCGCATGGGCGACGGCCGCGCCGTGCTGCGTTCGTCGATCCGCGAGTTCCTCTGCTCGGAAGCGATGCACCACCTGGGTATCCCGACGACGCGAGCACTTTGCGTGATCGGATCGGACCAGCCGGTGCGGCGTGAGGAGATCGAAACGGCCGCCGTCGTCACGCGCGTTTCGCCGAGCTTTGTCCGATTCGGACACTTCGAGCATTTTTACGCCGCGGATCGCATCGACGAATTGCGTAAGCTCGCCGACCACGTGATCGAGCGCTTTTACCCGGAGTGTCGTGACGCGAACGATCCCTACCTCGCCTTGCTCGATGCGGTAGTCATTCGCACCGCTGAGCTGGTCGCGCAATGGCAGGCGGTCGGCTTTTGTCACGGCGTCATGAACACGGACAACATGTCGATCCTCGGCTTGACGATCGACTATGGTCCGTTCGGCTTCGTCGATGCGTTCGATGCGAACCACATTTGCAATCACTCGGACACGCAGGGGCGCTACGCGTACCGCATGCAGCCGCAGATCGCGTACTGGAACAGCTTCTGTCTCGCGCAAAGCCTGCTGCCGCTGATCGGCGCGCACCATGACGAATCAGTGCGGGCCGAACGGTCGGTTGCCGATGCGCAACAGGCCCTCGAAACGTTCAAGGCGCGCTTCGGGCCCGCGCTGGAGCGCCGATTGCGCGACAAGCTGGGCTTGTCCGAAGCGCAGCCCGGCGACAACGTGCTCGCCGACCGCCTGCTCGAGCTCATGCACAAGAATCGTGCGGACTTCACGGCGACGTTCCGTCGTCTTGCGACGATGTCCAAGCACGACGCGAGCAGCGACGGGCCGGTACGCGACCTGTTCATCGACCGCGACGCATTCGATCGATGGGCGGCCGATTACCGCGCGCGGCTCGCGGCCGATCCGCGCGACGACGCGGCGAGGCGCGAGGCGATGAACCGCGTGAACCCGAAATACGTCTTGCGCAATCACCTGGCCGAAACGGCGATCCGACGCGCGAAGGAAAAGGACTTCTCGGAGGTGGAGCGCCTCTTGACCGTGCTGCGCCGCCCGTTCGACGAGCAGCCCGAATTCGAGGCCTATGCGGCGCTGCCGCCCGACTGGGCTGGCACGCTTTCGGTCAGCTGCTCATCGTAGGGTCCAAGGACCGCATCCATGCGCCGCTCGCGTGCGTATATGCACCGTGCGGCGAACATGCCAAAACGGAGACATATCGACCATGACTGAACACACCGATCCCCGCGACCTCCCCGAAACGAGCGAAGCGCCCCGTGACGGCTATGTCGTCCGTAAGTCCGACGACGACTGGCGCAGCGAACTCAGCGACGTCGAATACGAAGTCACGCGACACGCCGCGACCGAGCGCCCGTTCACGGGCCGCTACTGGGATCACTGGGAGCGCGGCGTCTACGACTGCGTCTGCTGCGGCACGCCGCTCTTCGAGTCGTCGACGAAATTCGACGCCGGTTGCGGCTGGCCCAGCTACTTCAAGCCGATCAACGGCGAGGTGATCGAAGAGCGGACCGACCGCTCGCATGGGATGCTTCGGATCGAAGTCCGCTGCAAGCAATGCGGCGCGCACCTCGGCCATGTATTCGAGGACGGCCCCGCTCCCACGGGCCTTCGCTACTGCATCAACTCGGCTGCGCTACAATTCGAGCCCAAGTAGCGCGGATCGTACGCTTCGCTGTAATAGCGCGGCCCAAGCCCGCGGGCGGGCGCACGAAATCGTGCGCCGCTCCGCGGCTTTTTGCCGACGATCTGCGTCGAATCCGCTCCGGCCCGAACAGCGAAGCTTTTCGTACTTTCTGATGAAATTTCTCTTCGATCTCTTCCCGATCATCCTCTTTTTTGTGGCGTTCAAGCTCTGGGGCATCTTCACGGCCACGGCCGTCGCGATCGCCGCGACGCTCGTGCAAGTCGCGTGGGTGGCCTTTCGGCACCGCAAAGTCGACACGATGCTCTGGGTCAGCCTTGGCGTCATCGTCGTCTTCGGCGGAGCGACACTCGTCCTGCACGATCAGAAATTCATCCAATGGAAACCGACCGCGCTGTACTGGCTCTTTGCCGCCGGGCTTTTCGTCACGCGCTACGGCTTTCGCAAGAATCTGATCGAAACGATGATGGGCAAGCAGCTCACGCTGCCGCACGCGGTCTGGGATAAGCTCAATGTCGCCTGGGCGCTCTTTTTCGTTGCGCTCGGCATCGTGAACCTTTACGTCGTCGGCAACTTCACCGAGTCGCAGTGGGTCAACTTCAAGCTCTTCGGTACGACGGGCGCGATGGTGCTCTTCATCGTCGCCCAGAGCCTTTGGCTCGCGAAGTACATGAAGGAGGAGTGAGATGACTGCAGTGTCCGCCGAGCAATTCATGACGGCAACGCCCGCCGAGCGCATCGCATTCATCGAGGCGCGCATCGGCGCGGCGCTTGAACCGATGCGGCTCGCTGTCCGAGACGACAGCGCGCAGCACGCGGGCCATGCGGGCGCGGCGGCGGGCGGGCATTACACCGTCACGGTGGTGGCGGCTGCGTTCGGCGGCAAGGCGCGCATCGCGCGGCACCGCCTGGTGTATGATGCGCTGGCCGACGTGATGCAGCGCGGCATCCATGCGCTCGCGATCATGGCGTACACGCCCGAAGAGTTTGCCGAGATGCCCGATGCGCCTTCATCGAAATCATAGATGAAATGTCCTAAGCGCCCCCGTATCAGGAAGGAAACAAAAGCACCGGGGGCTGTCTCTTATCGAATCTTTCCCATTTGGAACGCTAGGAAACGTCCGATGATCCACAACAAAACCCGACTTTGGGTATTGCTTGCCGCGTTCGCGGCTGCTCCGGCCTTCGCGCAGAACGTTGCCGTCGTCAACGGCACGCCTATTCCGAAATCGCGCGCCGACGCGCTCATCGGTCAGCTCGTGAAGCAAGGCCAGCAAGACAGCCCCCAACTGCAGCAAGCCGTGCGAGACGAGCTCATCAATCGTGAAATCCTCATGCAGGAAGCGGCTCGCGAAGGCATTCCGACGCGCGCCGACGTGAAGGCGCAGGTGGCCGTGGCTCAGCAAACCGTCGTGCTGCGCGCGCTCATCGAGGATTTCGTGAAGAAGAACACGCCGAGCGACGCCGAAGTCAAGGCGCGCTACGACGAGCTCGTGAAGCAAGTGGGCGGCAACGAGCTGCATTTGCACCATATCCTCGTCGACAACGAGCAGCAGGCGAAGGACATCATCGCGAAGATCAAGGGTGGCGCGAAGTTCGAGGATCTCGCCAAGCAGTTCTCGAAGGACCCGGGCTCGGCCAAGAATGGCGGCGACCTCGACTGGTCGAACCCGAGTGCCTACGTGCCCGAGTTCGCCCAGGCGGCCGAGAAGCTGCAGAAGGGGCAGATGACGCAAGAGCCGGTGCACACGCAGTTCGGCTGGCACATCATTCGTCTCGACGACTCGCGGCCCATCACGCCTCCTCCGCTCGATCAGGTCAAGCAGCAGATCGTTCAACAGATGCAGCAGGAAAAGCTGCAGGCGTTCGAGCAGAATCTGCGCGCGCAAGCAAAGATTCAGTAGGCGCCAGGCTGACGTTGGCCGAGTAAAGCTTTGCCGCCTTCGGGCGGCATCGTCGTTTTTGCCGATCGCGAAGGCCGCGCCACGCGGCCGCTGCCGTCAAGCGTCTTCCCGTGCGCTCGCGACGCCGCGCTGCGCCGCCAGCATCGCCCCAATTTCGGCGGGCGTCACGGGCCGACTGAAGTAGTAGCCCTGAATCTCGTCGCAGCCGTTCTCGCAAAGGAAGTCGACCTGCGCCTGCGTCTCGACCCCTTCCGCGATCACGTTCAAGTTCAGGCGCCGGCTCATCGAAATCACGGCCATGACGATCGCCCTGTCATCCTCTCGTTGCGGCAGCTCCCGGACGAACGATTTGTCGATTTTCAGCCGCGCGATCGGCAAATGCTTGAGCGCGCTGAGACTCGAATATCCGGTGCCGAAATCGTCGATCGAGAATCGAACGCCCATTTCCTGCAGCCGCTTCATCGTTTCGACACAGCGCTCCAGATCCTGCATGATGAGGCTCTCGGTCAGCTCGAGTTCGAGGTAACGCGCATCGAATCCGCTGTCGTCGAGTGCGCTAGCCACCGTCTGTGCCCACCCGTCGTGCAGAAACTGTCTGGCCGATACGTTGACCGAGATGCTGACGGGAGGCAAGCCGGCGCGCCGCCACCGCACGCCCTGCCGGCACGCCGAACGCAATACCCACTCGCCTATCGGCACGATCAGCCCGGTCTCCTCCGCCAACGGGATGAACGTCATCGGCGATACGGGGCCGTCGGCGGGATGATCCCAGCGCAGCAATGCTTCGACACCGAAGATCTTGCGCGTGCGTGCGTCGACCTGAGGCTGATACACGACGCGGAACTGGTCACGGGCCAGCGCTTCGCTCAGCTGCTTTTGCCGACGCAGACGATCGCGCAGCCTGGCGTTCATCTCCGGGCGATACCATTGGCTATTGTTGCGGCCCAGTTCCTTCGCGCGATACATCGCGGCGTCCGCGTGGCTCAGCAACGTTTCGGCGTCATTGCCGTCGATCGGATAGCTCGCCATTCCCATGCTGCAGGTGACCTGGTACGTCTGCCCGACCAATTCGACCGGCTCGGAAATCGCTTCGCGCACGCGCTCGATCGCGAGATAGGCACCCGGACCATCCGACGATTCGTTGCCGAGCACGAGCACGAACTCGTCGCCGCCGAGGCGAACCACGGTATCCGCCTGGCGCAGACACGACCGCATGCGGCTCGATACCGCCTTCAGCAACTCGTCGCCGGCACGGTGCCCGAGGCTGTCGTTGATCAGCTTGAAGTTGTCGAGGTCGATGAAGACGACGGTGACGGCGTAGCCGTGCCGTTGCGCATGCTCGAGTTCCTGGTCCAGGCGGTCGCGCAGCAGCGAGCGGTTCGGTAATCCGGTCAGCGCATCGTGCGTCGCCATATGGCGAATCCGTTCCTCGGTCCGCGCGCGGTTGCGCGCGAGCGCCCAGCTCTTCGCACTCAGGATCGCCGTCAGAACCAGCAACAGCATGCTGCCGGCCGCGCTCGACCACACGTAGAGCTGACGATCGCGGCGGAAACGCGACAGCGCCTCTTCCCGGGAAAGCCCGACGATGGCGACGAGCGGAAAGCCGTGCAACGCGCGCACGTTGGTGAAACGTGCGACGCCGGCATCCCAGGGCATGACGCCGAGCTTGCCCGATACGCCGCGGGCATGCGGCACCGCGACCGCCGCGCCCCACGAAACGTCGTCGCCCGCCCTCTGCACGCGCATGATGCCGTCCGTGCCGAGTAGGCCTAGAAAGCCATGCCGGCCCATTTGAGCAGTGTCGTAAGCGCTCGCGAAGTACGACGGGTCGACGGTCAACATGACGATGCCCGCGAAGCGGCCGCTCGCGTCCGCAAGTCGCCGGCTGAAGACGATCTCGGGGGCGCCCGATCCAGCATTGCGCTCGACTTGACCGATGTAAAGCGAATCGCCTTCGCTGCCGGACATGGCCTTGAAGAAAGGCTCGTTGGCGACGCGCGGCTCCGGCAGCTTCCGTGAGCTCGCGATGACCTCGCCGCGGCTCGTTGCAATCGCCACATGAAACACGATTGCCGGAGGCAGCATTTGCCTGTCCTCCATCTCTTCGAGCGCGTGGTCCCCTTTCATTGCATAGGCGTACGCCACCATCTTCAACGTACGGTCGATTTCCGCGAGATTGCGCACCGCCTGCGCTTCATAAGTGTCCGCCAGCTGGCGGCTCGACTCCGCCGCGGCGCTCACCGCTGTCTCATACTCGATGCGGATCGTGTAAGCAACCGAGCACCAGAAGACCAACAGAAAAAGCAGCGTGACGCAGGGAAAGAAAACGTAGGCTTCGAGAAAGCGCGGGGGCACATGGCGCGTCGCGCGCCGCGCCATGTCGCGCGCAAGCCCCGCAATGCGGGCCTCGCTTGCACCTCGAGCGGTCTTCCAGGTTTTCATCTCCTGCGCCATTCGTAGCGGTCAGTGCAGGGTCAGCACTGCTTTCACACTTGAATCCAATTCGCTTCTGTCGATATATCCGATCGCGTTCGGCGACGCGGCAACGATCTTCTTGACGGCCCGAGCGTCCGCTGCCGTGCGAGGCGGCACGCCTCGTCCCGTGAAGATCAGCTTTGGCCAGTAAGCGCGCAATTGCGCGAGCGACTTGCCCGCGACGAGCTTGTAGAATTCGGCGCGCTGCGCGTTGTCGTCGTTGTAGTCGATCGGCACTACGTCAACGCCATCGGGCAGCTGGCTCATCCTTCCGAGGTAGATATCGGCGACATCGCTCACCGTGAGCGACGTAAGCCGACTTTTCGCCGAGACGATGACGACAATCTGCGCATCGCACACCGTTGCGCAAAGCGCGAGAATCGCGCCGATCAGAACGGCAGTCAGCTTTCGCTTGATCCCGTGCATGCGCGCCCCTAGAAAACGAAGTCCAGGGTGGCGCTGAACACATTCGCCGCGCAGCCGTTGCGGAAGTTCGGCTGCTCGTTGATGAAGAGCCCCGCCGATTGGGACGGTGTCCAGATGTGTTCGTACTGCACCTTCATGTCGAGATTTTTCGCGAAATCCCAACGTAGGCCGACCGACAGATCCTTTTGCCCGAGGTTCGCGTTCGGAATGATGGTCTGATAGTTGAGTGCATGCTCGACGGCGTATGTCGCGTACGGCGTGAATTGGCCGAAGCGCATGCCGCCGCTCAGGTAGCCGGCGAGGTAGCCCGGGGTCATCCCATCGGCCGTCACGCGCGCGAGCTCGCCTTGCACGAACCAGCGCGGGACGTCGTAACCGATGCCGACGCTGTAGGCCGCCGCGGCCGATCTTTGCGCGAACGGCGACGAGGTGTACGCGTGAAGGTAGCCGAAATGCAGAGTCAGGCTTCGATACTCGAGCGTGTCCACGACTCCGCCGATGTCCGTCCCCTTGAACTTCGTCCCGCCCGGAGTGATGTGGAATGACGTGCGGCCATAAATCAGATGCAGTGTGTCGATGACGTGCGCGAAGTGCAGCTTGTAAGACGCATCGACGCCGTCGCTGTTCGTGATCGGCTCGAGGTTATAGAGTTCCCCCGGCACGCGAACCCACGGATTGGCGTAACCCACTTCGCGGTAGTCGGAGCTGAGGAACGTGGGCAGTTCGATCCGTCCCACGCGCACGTTGAGGTCCGGCGTGAACGCGTAGTTCACGTTCGCCCACTCGATCGTCGGCGTGTAGCTGTTGTCGTAGTTGTAGCGCGATACGACTTGCACGAGCGCCGTCAGCTTGTCCGTGAACCGGCCCGTGAGCTGGAGCCCGAACTTCGTGTCGCCGGCAACGTTGAAGCGGCGCGTGTATCCGGCGCCTGCCGGCTGAAATGCGGCACCCGTGAAATCGGCGGTGTCGAGACTCGAGTGCGCCACGCCGAGCGTGCCGAAGCCGCTCAACGCGAACATGGACGGCGATTCCCCGGCATACGCACCCGGTGCGGCTGCCCAAAGCGTCAGCATCAGCGCGGCGGTCTCGAGCGTCAGCTTCGCTGCGCGCGTGATGCCATGGCTGCGGATTGCAGGTCTCTTTCGTCGCACTATTGCGTGGGTCGTTATGGGCCGCGGCATGTTGGCGCGCCAATGGGACGCGCCTGCCGGGCTCGTTATGTTTCAACTATGTAAACGACCCCGCCTTCCGACTCTTTATCGAATGGCGTGTAAGGATTTTCTTATTCTTGGGTCAGCGCGTCGCTCGACGGCGGCTCGAGGAGCACCGCCGCGCATGAACGGCGGATGTCGCTGCCATCCGCCGTCTCGCCAGTCTTACGCGAGCCAGCGCCGTGCGTTGCGGAACACGCGCATCCATGGGCTCGCTTCGCCCCAGCTCTCGGGATGCCAGCTCATCTGCACCGTGCGATGCACGCGCTCCGTATGCGGCATCAGCACCGTGAAGCGGCCGTCGGGCGTCGTCACGGACGTGATACCGGCAGGCGAACCGTTCGGGTTGAACGGATAGCGCTCGGTAGCCTCGCCGCGGTGATCGACGAAGCGCATCGCCACGTTCGCGCGCGCAGCATCACCTTGCTGAGAGAAGTCCGCGAACCCTTCTCCATGGGCTACGGCAACGGGAATTTGCGAGCCCTCCATGCCGGCGAAGAAGATCGACGGCGAGGGCTCGATGCGCACGAGTGAGAACCGCGCCTCGAACTGCTCCGACTTGTTCCGCGTAAACTTCGGCCACGCATCGGCGCCGGGAATCATCGACGCGAGGCTGCTCATCATCTGGCAACCGTTGCAGATGCCGAGCGCGAACGTGTCGTGCCGGCCGAAGAACGCCGCGAACATGTCCGCGAGCATCGGGTTGAAGCGAATCGTCTTCGCCCAGCCTTCGCCCGCCCCGAGCACGTCGCCATAGGAGAACCCGCCACAGGCCACGGCGCCGGCGAAGTCGGCCAGCGTCGCACGTCCCGACAGCAAGTCGCTCATGTGCACGTCATAGGCATCGAAGCCCGCGCGATCGAAGGCATAGGCCGTCTCGAGATGCGAGTTCACGCCCTGCTCGCGCAGGATCGCCACGCGCGGACGCGCGCCTTTATTGAGGTACGGCGCCGCCACGTCTTCCTGCGGATCGAACGTCAACTGCGGCGAAATGCCTGGGTCCGCCGCATCGAGCAAAGCGTCGTATTCCGAATCGGCGCAAGCCGGGTTGTCGCGCAATCGCGCGATGCGCCAGCTCACTTCCGTCCAGGCGCGCTGCAATTCGGCGCGAGGCGCGTCGTAGATCTTCTTCGCGTCACGATAGACTTCGATCACGTCGCGCTCGTTGAGCTTGCCGATCACGTGCGAGCAAGCCGAGAGCCCATGCTCGCGCAGCAGGCCGAGCGCCTTGTCGCGCTCGGCTGCCTGCACCTGGATCACTGCGCCGAGCTCTTCGGCGAAGAGCGCGTGCAACGTGCGATCGTCGCGCCGCCCGCTCGTCTGCTTCGCCCAGTCCTTCGCATCGCCATAATCGAACTCATGGGCCGCATCGAGGGTGAGCATGTCGACGTTCAGCGATACGCCCACGTGTCCGGCGAACGCCATCTCGCAGACGGTTGCCCACAAGCCGCCGTCCGAGCGGTCGTGATAGGCGAGTATCAGGCCGGCCGCATTGAGCGCCTGGATCGCGGCGAAGAAGCGTTTCAGATCCTCGGGATCGTCGACGTCGGGCACGCTATCGCCGACCTGCTGCGTCACTTGTGCGAGGATACTGCCGCCGAGCCGCTGCTTGCCGCGGCCGAGATCGATCGCGATCAACACGGTATCGCCGGCTTCGCCCGATCGGCGAAGCTGCGGCGTCAAATGGCGGCGCACGTCGTCGACGGGCGCAAATGCCGAGATGATCAGCGAGACGGGCGACGTCACTTCCTTCGCGACGCCCTTCTCGTCCCATTTCGTCTTCATCGACAGCGAGTCCTTGCCGACCGGAATGCCGATCCCGAGCGCCGGACAAAGCTCCATGCCGATCGCCTTCACCGTATCGAAGAGCGCGGCGTCCTCGCCGGGGCTCCCGCAGGCGGCCATCCAGTTCGCCGAGACCTTGAGCTTGTCGAGCGAGGCGATCGGCGCCGCCGCGATGTTCGTGATCGCTTCGCCGACGGCCATGCGGCCCGACGCCGGCGCGTCAATGACGGCGAGCGGGGTGCGCTCGGCCATCGTCATCGCCTCGCCGCGAAAGCCGGCGTAATCGACGGCCGTAATCGCGCAGTCGGCCACCGGAACCTGCCACGGCCCGACCATCTGATCGCGCACGCTCGTGCCGCCGACGCTTCGATCGCCGATCGTGATCAGGAACGACTTGCTCGCGACGGTCGGATGCTTGAGCACCGAGACGGCAAGCTCGGCGAGCGACAAGCCCGTGACATCGACGGGCGCGCGCTCGGCCACCACGCGCTCGACGTTGCGATGCATGCGCGGCGGCTTGCCGAGCAGGACTTCCATCGGCATGTCGACGGGGCGTCCGGCGGCCCCTTCGGCCTGCGCATCGATGAGCTGCAACTGCCGCTCCTCGGTCGCCACGCCGACGACCGCGAGCGGACAACGCTCGCGCGCGCAGATCGCCTCGAACGCTGGAAGATCGGCCGGCGCGATCGCGAGAACATAGCGCTCCTGCGCTTCGTTGGACCAGATCTCGCGCGGCGACAGGCCGCTTTCCTCGAGCGGGACCTGGCGCAGTTCGAAGCGCGCGCCTTTGCCCGCGCCATCGACCAGCTCGGGAAACGCGTTCGAGAGTCCGCCGGCGCCGACGTCGTGAATGCTCAGGATCGGATTGCTTTCGCCAAGCTGCCAGCAGGCGTTGATGACTTCCTGCGCGCGCCGCTCGATCTCGGGATTGCCGCGCTGCACCGAGTCGAAATCGAGCTCGGCCGTGTTCGCGCCCGTCGCCATCGAGCTCGCCGCGCCGCCGCCCATGCCGATCCGCATGCCGGGCCCGCCGATCTGAATCAGCAGTGTGCCGGCCGGCAGGTCGTGCTTGTGCGTATGCGCCGCCGAGATGTTGCCGATGCCGCCCGCGATCATGATCGGCTTGTGATAGCCGCGCACCTGGCCGCCGACGTTTTGCTCGTAGACGCGGAAGTAGCCGCCGAGGTTCGGCCGTCCGAATTCGTTGTTGAATGCGGCGCCGCCGAGCGGGCCGTCGATCATGATTTGCAACGGCGATGCGATCCGGTCGGGCCGCCCGTAGGCGGTGTGCTGCTCGGCCGGGTTGCGCGAATCCGGCGGCACCGCGGCGTCGCGCGCGTTTTCCCACGGCTCGACGGCGCCGGGCAGCTCGAGATTCGACACGGTGAAGCCCGTGAGGCCCGCTTTCGGGCGCGCGCCGCGGCCCGTCGCGCCTTCGTCGCGAATCTCGCCGCCGGCGCCCGTGGCGGCGCCCGCAAACGGCGAAATCGCCGTCGGGTGATTGTGCGTCTCCACCTTCATGAGCGTATGCGTGAGCTCGACGTGGCGCCCGTAGCGCTCGTCAAGCGCATCCCCAGCGCGTTCAGCGCTGGGGATGCCTTGAGCATCGCCGTTGGACGCCTGCCGCGGGAACCAGCGCTCGGCCGCCCCCCCTTCCATGATCGCGGAGTTGTCCGAATAGGCGACGATCGTTCCCTGCGGGCTCAGCTTCTCCGTGTTCTTGATCATCTGGAACAGCGACGTGTCCTGCGGCTCGCCGTCGATCGTCCATTGAGCGTTGAAGATCTTGTGGCGGCAGTGCTCGCTGTTCGCCTGCGCGAACATCATGAGCTCGACGTCGCTCGGGTCGCGGCCGAGCTTCGTGAAGGCATCGACGAGATAGTCGATCTCGTCTTCGGCCAGCGCGAGGCCGAGCTCCGTATTCGCGCGCTCGAGCGCGGCGCGCCCATGCGCGAGGATGTCGACGGTAGACAGCGGCTTTGCCGGCAGCTCGTCGAAAAGATGCAGCGCCTCGTCGCGCGCGCTCACGACGCTTTCGGTCATGCGGTCGTGCAGCGCGGCCGCGACAGCCGCGCGCGCTTCGTCGGTCAAGCCCTTGCTGCCGCCAACGCCCAAGAACCCCGGCTTCAGCATTACCGTGTATTCGATTCCGCGCTCGATGCGGCGCAAGTGCGTGAGGCCGCAATGATGCGCGATGTCCGTTGCCTTGCTCGCCCAAGGTGAGACGGTGCCGAAGCGCGGCACGACGAGAAAGGTCTCCGTGGCGCCGCGCCCCTCACCGGCCGCGAACGGCGTGCCGTAGTGGACGAGCGCCTCGATGCGCGCGCTGTCGTCGGCCGTGAGCGGCGTCAACGCGTTGACGAAGTGCAGATATTGGCCGAGCACGCCGACGATGTTCGGATCGATGCGGGCAAGCGTCTCGAGCAGGCGGGTTTGACGGAATTCGGATAGCGCCGTAGCACCGGGGAAACACGAGAAGTGGGCCATGAAAAGACGTGGGCGTCGTTGAGTCGCGCTTAGCGCCGGGCGGACGATCGGGCTCAGAACCGATCCCTCTTGCGCATGCAGACGACGTGATGCGAAGGAAGACCGAGATTATACCCGGAACTCGGCCCCCAATAAGCCAAGCCGTCATGCGCGGCAGCTCGTGGCGCGCACGCCGCCGCGAGAAAGCGTCGAAGAGGCATGCCCGCTCTCGCGCGGGCACCCTGCTTTCGCCTGCACAGGCGAGGCGCGTCGCCCGTTTTGGCGCTATGATGCGCGGTTTGCTTCACCGGCGCCGCATGGCCAACGCGATCGTTGCACGGGGCGCGGCGCCGGCCGTCGGACACGACGCGACCGAACGCGGCGTGCGGCAGGTTGCAGTGCATCGAAAGAACCATTCATGGATGTCATCGTCATAGGCGGCGGAATCGTCGGGGTCGCCACCGCATATCAGTTGCACGCGGCGGGCCACCGCGTGTGCGTCATCGAGCGTCATGCAACCGTCGCGCAAGGCGCTACGTACGGACACGGCGGCGCGGTCCTGCCGACGCCGCTCGACGTCTGGTTCGGGCCGACCTTCATGAAGACGGCGCGCGCGCCGCGCGGCGGGATCGTTTACAAACCGGGGTTCGACTCGGCCACGCGACGCTTCATGCAACGTCTCGCAGGGCTCGCCGTGCACGACGCGTTTTGCGCGCAATACCGGCGGCTCAAGCCGCTCGTCGACGTCGCCCGCGAAACGATGGAGGCCATCGAGACGCGTCTTGGGCTCGACTTCGAGCAAACGAGCGGCGTCCTGCACGTCGTGCGCCATGCGCGCGACTGGGAAGAGGCGCAAAGCGCGCTCGACCTGCTGCGCGAGTTCGAAGTCAGGCATCACGTCCTTTCGGCCGACGAATGCGGCGAAGTCGAGCATTCGGTGCCGACGGACCCGGCTTTCGCGGGCGGCGTGCTCTTCGAGCAGGAGCGGATGGCCAACTGTCCGCTGTTCACGAAGCTGCTAAAGCAGTCCCTCGAAGACGAAAGCGGCGTTCACTTCAAGTTCGGCCGCGCGGTTGCAACGCTGCGCTTCGACAACGCGCGTGCCGCCGTCGAGCTGGCTCCCGCCGAGGGCGAGCGCTCGAGCTCGCGCGACGTCGACGTCGTGTCGGCCGATGCGATCGTCGTGGCGGCGGGCGCCGGCAGTCTCGCGCTCATCGAGCGCTCCGGGCTGCGCCTGCCGCTGCATCCTGCCCGCTTGTTCGCGCTGACGGCGCCGATCGCCTACGAGGAGCGGGCCCCGCATCTCACCGTCGTCGATACGACGAAACGGATCACGATGACGCGCGCGAATCAGCGCGTGCGCGTGGCGGGCGCGGCCCTCGTGCAGCCGGAGCGCGAAGTCACGAAGCCGCCGGCCGAGCCGCTCGCGAAGGCGGCCACGGCAGCTCTCGCACAGGCCACGCACGACTGGATTCCCGGCGCGGCCCGAATTTCCGCGGCTCATGCATGGGATGGCATCAAGCTGCTTTCGCCGGACGGCCTGCCCGTCGTGGGCCAGGCGCTGCACCCGCGGCTCTTCCTCAATTTCGGGCACGGGCCGGCCGGCTGGGGGCTTGCCTGTGGGTCTGCTAAAGTGATCGCGGATCTCGTGAGCGGCACCGAGCCCGGCGTGCCGCCCGATACGTTGGCGGCGCTGCGCGCCGATCGTTTCGTCGACTGAGGCGGCGCGGGCGGATCCAACCCCGGCGCCCGGCGCCTTGCATGCGTGATGCGTGTCATGGCGTCGAAATCGCGTCGCCCGGCGCAATGCCGCGCCGGTCCTCAACGCCCGTTGGCCCGACTATGACCGAAGCCGCCTCTCGCCCCGCCTCTCCCCTCTTCGTCAATCCACACGAGCGGCCCTTGCCGCTTTACACCGTTGCGGAGCTGCGTGCGATCGAAGCGCGCGAAGGCGCGCGCTTGCCGGCCAACACGCTGATGGCGCGGGCCGGCGCGGCCGCGGCGCGCTGCCTGCTCGAACTGGCCGAACATGACGGCTCGCTCGCGGCCGGCCGGACGGTCTGGCTCGCGGCGGGGCCCGGCAACAACGGCGGCGACGCGCTCGTCTGCGCGACCGAGTTGCGTGAGGCCGGCGTCGACGTCGAGGTCTGCATGCCAGTCGAGGTCAAGCCCGACGATGCCCGCTGGGCGCTTGCATGCGCCCGCGCGGCCGGCGTGCCGATTTCGCCTGGCGCCCCCGCCTCGTTCGACGGCTACGGCTGGCTCGTCGACGGCCTGTTCGGTATCGGGCTGGCCCGGCCCCTCGAAGGCATCTTTGCCGAGTTGGCTCAACGGATCGCGCAAGCGGCAGGCGCCGGCAAACCCGTGCTCGCACTCGACGTGCCGAGCGGCCTCAACAGCGACTCGGGCAACCTAGTGGGCCATGGCCCGGCCGTCCGGGCAACGCACACGATCACGTTTCTCGGCGCGAAGCCGGGCCTTTACATGACGCACGGCCGCGACCTCGCGGGCGAGATCGCCGTCGCGCCGCTCGGCGTCGAGGCGCCCGACGGCACCGCCGCCGCGATGCATCCCGCGCCCGCCGGTACGGCCGGCACAGCCGCCACGTTGCTCAACGCGCCCGCCCTGTTCTGCGCCGCCTTCCCGCCGCGTGCGTTCGCCGCGCATAAGGGCACGTTCGGAAGCCTCGCTGTCGTCGGCGGCGATACCGGCATGTGCGGCGCGCCGATTCTGGCCGCGCGCGCGGCGCTCCATGCGGGCGCCGGTAAAGTGCACGTTGCGTTCGTCGGCGCGGGCTCGCCGCCTTACGACTCGCCCCATCCCGAGTTGATGCTGCATCCGCTCGATTCCGGGCACGCGTTCGCGCTCGACGAAATGGACGCGCTGGCGCTCGGCTGCGGGATGGGTCGACGCGCTCTCGCGGCCGAGATTCTTTTGAAGGCGGTAGAACTGGATGTGCCGAAGCTCTTGGACGCCGACGCGCTCAATCTCCTCGCCGACGACGAAAAGCTTGCCGCCGCACTCGCCGCGCGGGGCGCGGCCGGCGACGTCTGCGTGCTGACTCCGCATCCGCTCGAGGCCGCCCGTCTCATCGGTGTCGACGCGGCGGCTATCCAGCGCGATCGGCTCGCCGCGGCACGCACGCTGACGAGCCGCTTCGGCGCCGTCGTCGTGCTGAAGGGCGCCGGCACCGTCGTGGCGGCGCCCGATGGCCGTACCGCCGTCAATCCGACGGGCAACGCCGCGCTCGCCACGGGGGGGACGGGCGACGCGCTCGGCGGCATCATCGGCGCGTTGCTGGCGCAACACCTGCCGGCTTACGAGGCTGCGCTGGCGGGCGTCTACTTGCACGGGCTCGCGGCCGATACGCTCGTCGCGGGCGGCGCCGGACCGGCGGGCCTCACGGCCAGCGAGCTCGCGCCAGCGGTGCGCGCGTCGCTCAATCGCCTGATTTATCCGGCGCGCGGGTAGCGACCCCGTCGCCGGGCCAATTTGACGGCGGCTGGCGGACGATGCTGCGGAACGGCATTCAACGCCGCTATACTGACTGACCGCAGCCTGGCATCACGTACCCGCCCATTTCTGACCGATACCATGACGCCGAACTCGCTTTCTTCCTGGTCCGCGCTCAAAGCGCATTACGAACAAATTCGCGACGCGCGACTGCGAGACTGGTTCGCCGCCGATAGCGGCAAGCCCTCTCGCGCCGAGCGCTTCACGTTCGAAGGCGGCGGACTCGCCGCCGATTTTTCGAAGAACCGTATCACCGAGGAGACGCTGAGCCTGCTCGTCGCGCTCGCGCGCGAAGCCGGCGTCGAAAAACGTCGCGACGCGATGTTCGCGGGCGAGGTCGTCAATCCGACCGAGGGCCGGGCCGCCCTGCATACGGCGCTTCGCGCCACGCGCGCGGACGCGCCCTACCATGCCGAGGTCGCGGCCGAGCGCGAGAAGATGGCCGCATTCGCCGAGCGCGTGCGCAACGGTGCATGGACGGGTTACACGGGCAAGCGTATCCGCCATGTCGTGAACATCGGTATCGGCGGCTCGGACCTCGGGCCGAAGATGGTCGTTCATGCGCTCGATCACCTGTCGCATCCCGAGATTTCCACGTACTTCGTCTCGAATGTCGACGGGGCCGATCTCGCGCGCGTCATGGACCGCATCGACGCAGAAGAAACCCTCGTCATCGTCGTCTCGAAGACGTTCACGACACTCGAGACGATGACGAACGCCCGCTCGCTGCGCGACTGGTTCGTCGCGAAGGGCTGCCCGGAGAGCGCGCTCGCCAAGCATTTCGTCGGCGTATCGGCGAATCCGGCCGAGGTCGTCAAGTTCGGCATCGCGCACGATAACGTGTTTCAGATGTGGGACTGGGT
>NZ_PYUC01000026.1:0-65093 GCF_003028655.1 Trinickia symbiotica | reverse complement strand
CTGCACCGCGACTTCGGGATTCGCTGCCAGTTCTTCCATCGTGTACACCTGTCCATTAAAGTTGTTAATGGGCACGATGCTCGCGTCAGAACTCCTGCGCTTCAAGGCGCCTTTGCCGGGTGCTTACCATAGTGGTCGAATACCATCGCGATATCGCGCACCAGCATTCTGCCCGCCGCAAGCACTTGCAGTCGGTCCGAGTCGACCGCGATGAGGCCATCCCGCTCGAATTCGCGCAAGCGTTCCAGCTCGGGAGCGAATACATTAGCGAAGCAAATCCCGTATGTGGCCTCGAACTCAACAAAGCACAGTTCGAAGTTGCACATCAACTGAGCGATGACGTCTCGCCGCAAGCGGTCGTCGACTGTGAGGCAAATGCCCCGTGCGATCGCGAGGCGCCCAGTATTGATCGCGGCCGAATAGCTGGCCAGATCCTTGGCGTTTTGAGCGTACACGTCGCCGACCTTACTGATCGATGACATGCCTAAGCCGATCAGGTCACAATCCGCGTTAGTGCTATATCCCTGAAAGTTCCGATGCAGCGCGCGCCGCGCCTGCGCACGCGCGAGCTCGTCGGTTGGCAAAGCGAAATGATCCATACCCACATACACATACCCGGAACTTGTCAACTTCTCAACCGCGATGCGCAGCAGCGCAAGCCTCTCTTGCCGCGATGGCAGAGTCGACGCATCCATCTGACGCTGCATCGTGAAAAGCTGCGGTAAGTGCGCGTAGCCGAATACGGAAAGTCGATCAGGTGCGAGCGAGAGCATGATGTCGAGCGTGCGCGCGAAGCTCTCGGCGGTTTGATACGGCAACCCGTAAATCAGATCCACGCTAATCGAATGGAATCCTGTTGCGCGCGCGGCACGCATGACGTCGGCAGTCAACTTGAGTGGTTGGATACGGTTAATCGCGTGCTGCACGAGCGGATCGAAGTCCTGTACACCGAGACTGAGCCGGTTGAAGCCTAGCGTGCGCAACTGGACGATCGTTTTCGCGCTTACCTCCCGGGGGTCGATTTCAATCGAATATTCGCCTACGTCATCGGGCCGCAACGTGAAATGCTCGCGCGTGGCGGCCATCAACTCGATCATTTCGCCAGGAGAGAGGAACGTGGGCGTACCGCCACCCCAATGCAGCTGCGTCACGGGACGCGCCGTATCGAAGAGTTCTGCCTGAAGCGCGAGCTCACGTTTCACGCAGTCGAGATAGGGCCGCGTACGTGCGCGGTTCTTCGTGGCGATCTTGCTGCAAGCGCAATAAAAGCACGCCGTACTGCAGAATGGAATATGGAAGTAGAGCGAAAGATCTGTATCCGCCGCTCCGGGATCAGCAGCCGCGCGCGCGTAGTCCGCAACGTCGAAGTCCTCGCGAAACTGGACCGCGGTCGGATACGACGTATAGCGCGGGGTGGCGGCATTGTACTTTGCAAGCAGCCGGTGCTGAAACAGGATGTCGGCATCGATCATACGTGCTCCAGTCAAACGGTCGGCCGCCCGGCGAAATCGGTCCACTGATGCGAGGCAAAATCATAGAGCTTGCAGCGCTGGGCGGTGCCGAAGTACCAACGCCATGAGAAAGGCTGCACCAAGATGCGCCCTGGCAGCTGTTCCTCGAGCTTGCGCTGCGCAGCCGCGAGTCTGTAAAGCGGCAGACTCATGTCGACGTGATGAGCCGTGTGTTCCATGATCTGATGAAACAGTGCGCCAATGCCGCGTCGGAAGGTCAGGTGCACCGTCGTCGAGACGAATGGGTCCGTGCGGCCCCACTCGGCGCGCTCGTGGTACCAGCGAATTCGCGTGTGGGTGTGATGGACATACACAACAAATCCCATCATCGCACACCAGAACAGGAACGGGATGGCGAAGCCGGTCACGATGAGCGACATGGCCGGCTGATCGGTCAGATAGGCGGCCCAAACAAGGGTGCCGATCCAGAACAGCGCGAACACGGATACCAGTACGCAGTCGCGAAGAAAAACCGGCCGGCGCGTGGGCATCGCCGCGCGCGACGGGAAGAACATTCGACGCCACCAAATCTCGATCATGTAGTACAGCCCGGGCGCCCACCCGCTGCGGTAGACGCGCTCCAGAATGCGACGCGGGCCGGACAGCGCGCGAAACTCCCGCACAGAAAGCGGTGCCCACACGAAATCGACGCCTTTCAGGTTCGTATACCCGTGATGGATGACATTGTGTCCGACTTCCCAAAGGCTGTAGGGCGTGAGCGATGGCAAAAAGGCGACTCGGCCAAGCCACCGGTTCAGCTTCCGGTGTCGGGTGAGGCTCTGATGGCAGGCATCGTGGCCGATGATGAACAGCCGGCCGATGACGAAGCCGGCGACGAGCCCGCAGACGGCTTTCCACATGAAGCCGTGCGTCTGTATAACCGCTGCGAGCGAAACCAAGAGCAGCGCGAAGTCGAATGTGATCAGCACCAGTGCGTAGGCGGTGTCGCTTTCACTGAACGGGATCAGCCACGACCGAATGATCCTGCGATGCGGCAGCGGCTCTCCGGCAGAGATAGGGCGGAGCGAATCAGTCATGAAACTACTGGGATAACGTGAAGTGCAAGGAGGAATGCCCTGCCCAGGGGGCCGAGCCTTTCCAGATGGATCAGCGAAGACTCGGGTCAGCGAGACATCATGTGGATGCTGACGTTGTGCATCACCCAGAGCGTTCCGAAGATCAGAAACAGCGCTGCGAATGCGGCGTAACAGAACGCGAGCACATTCCACCGCTGGCCGCGGGAAAAATCGAGATGCAGGAACGCGACCAGATGGACGACGATTTGCACGAACGCGAGCGCCCCGAGGACAATCATTGCGGTTTCCGGCGGCAGAGACCGGTGCGTGGCCAGTATGAACGATCCCGCAGTCAACAACACGGCAAGGGAAAAGCCGACGATATATCCAACAACGCTGCTGTTCCGCGCCGTCAGCGGCAAGGAAGAAGAATGGGTCATTTAAAGCACGCTCCCGAGATAAACGAAGGTAAATACGCCGATCCACACGATGTCGAGGAAGTGCCAGAATAGGCTCAAGCACGTGAGACGGGTCAGGTCGCGCTCGGAGATATCCGACGAACGGACGACGTGCGCGACGAGTACGGCCATCCAGACAAGCCCGGCTGTGACGTGGAGGCCATGCGTGCCGACCAGCGTGAAGAAGGAAGAGAGGAACGCGCTTCGGTCAGGGCCTGCCCCGCCGGCAATCAGCTGCGAAAACTCGCGCAATTCCTGAGCGAGGAAAAACGCGCCGAGCACGAAGGTCACGACGAGCCAGCCGAGCACCGCGCGACGCTGCCGGCGATGTGCGGAAATCATCGCAAAGCCGTATGTGATGCTGCTCACGAGAAGTGCGCCGGTTTCGAGTGCGACACCCGAAATATTAAAAAGATCCCGCCCGGTTGAGCCACCTGCGAACTCGTTTGACATGACGGCAAACGCGGCGAATAGAGCGGCAAACAACACGCAGTCAGTCATCAGGTATAACCAGAAGCCTAATACCGTCGGAGAGACGCCATGTTCTGCGGCCGTTACGCCGTCGGTGGTAAGCGATGCAGTTTGCGACACGGATCAGCCCTCCGCCTTTTCGGGTAACTCGACCGGTCCCAGCGTGCGCGTGCGGTTTCTCAGCGACTCCATTTCGCAGACGCGTACGGCGGGAATGACATAACCGTCATTTTGACGAAAACTGCGCGCGATCAGCGTCGCAATGATGGCTGCAAACGATAGTCCGGCGAGCCACGTGATGTGCCACACAAGCGCGAACCCTAGTGCAAGGCTGAACTGACCGATAGCAAAGCCGTCGGCAGTATTGGAAGGCATGTGGATGTCCTCATGGCTTTCTGGCGCCGCGTTGGCTTTGCCCGCTTCCTTCATGTGCGCGAAGGCGTCGAGCTCTTCCACAACCGGAAGATGCGCGAAGTTGTAGATCGGGGGCGGCGACGCAGTCGCCCATTCGAGCGTTCGACCACCCCACGGATCGCCCGTTGCATCGCGGTATTGCGGAAGGCTACGGCGTTTGACGGCGACGACGATCGAGGCTATCTGGTAGGCAACGCCACTGGCGATCAGCACAGCACCGAATGCAGCCACGACGAACCATGGATGCCACGCTGGGTTTTCGTAATGACTCAAGCGCCGCGTCGCACCCATGAATCCGAGCACGTAAAGCGGCATGAACGCCACGTAGAAGCCGATCAACCAGAACCAAAAGGCACGCTTGCCGAGCTTTTCATCAAGCTTGAAGCCGAACGCCTTCGGGAACCAGTACGCCAGACCAGCAAAGTATCCGAATGCAACACCACCGATGATTGCGTTATGGAAGTGCGCAATCAGGAAGAGACTATTATGAAGCACGAAGTCGGCACCCGGGATAGCCAGCATGACGCCGGTCATCCCGCCAATCGTGAACGTCACCATGAATCCGATCGTCCAAAGTACGGGCACCGAAAACTCGAGCCGGCCTCTGTAAATCGTGAAGAGCCAGTTGAAGACCTTCACGCCGGTCGGCACCGCGATGACCATTGTCGCAATACCGAAGAACGAATTCACGTCGGCGCCCGACCCCATCGTGAAAAAGTGATGTAGCCACACGAGGAACGAGAGGATCATGATCACGCATGAGGCATACACCATCGTCTTGTACCCGAAGAGCGGTTTCCTGGCGAACGTGGCGATGACCTCTGAGTAGATGCCGAATGCGGGCAGCACGAGGATGTACACCTCAGGATGCCCCCAAGCCCATATTAAATTCAGATAGAGCATCGGATTTCCGCCGGCGTCGTTTGTAAAGAAATGCATACCCAGATAGCGGTCAAGGGCGAGCAAGCCCACAGCGACTGTCAGAATCGGAAACGTCGCCATGATCAGCACGTTCGAGCAGAGCGCCGTCCAGGTGAACACGGGCATCTTCATAAGCGTCATGCCGGGAGTGCGCATGCGTATGATCGTGACGAAAAAGTTGATGGCTGTGATCAGCGTGCCGACGCCGGATATCTGAACGGCCCAAATGTAGTAGTCGACCCCGACGCCCGGGCTGAACTGCAGCTCCGACAGCGGCGGATAAACCAGCCATCCCGCCTTGGCGAATTCACCGATGACCAGCGAGAGATTCATCAGGATGGCGCTCACCGCCGTCATCCAGAACGAAAGCGAGTTAAGGAACGGGAATGCGACGTCACGTGCGCCGATCTGCAGCGGCACGATAAGGTTGAAGAGGCCAACCATCAGCGCCATCGCCATGAAAAAGATCATGATCGTGCCGTGTGCCGTGAAGATCTGGTCGTAGTGATGAGGCGGCAAATAGCCGGGTGAATGGTAAGCAAGCGCCTGCTGCGCGCGCATCATCAGCGCGTCGACGAAGCCGCGCACCAGCATGAGTCCCGCTACGACGAGGTACATGACACCGATCCGCTTATGATCGACGCTCGTAATCCACTCACTCCAAAGCCATTTCCATTTGCCGAGCGCCGTCAGCGTGCCTGCGACGGCGAGGGCGATCGCCAGCATCAGCACGCCTGCCCCCATGATGATGGGCTGATCGAACGGTATCGCCGAGAGTGTCAGTTTTCCAAGCATGGTCTATCCCTTGCTTCCACAGGTGCCGTCCTTGAGGTCAAGGACGTTGCCGTTGTTGTACTTCGCGATGATCTTGCGAAAGAGCTTCGGATCAATAGACGAGAAGTACATGACCGGTACATGCTCGTCCGGCTTCGCAACTGCGCCGTAGACGTCCATACTCAAGTGCTGGGGAGAAGCGCGCACCTTGTCCACCCAGGCGGCGAAGCGCACGCGATCCACCGCGATGGCACGGAATTTCATGTCAGAGAATCCCTCACCGCTGTAGTTCGCGGAGAGGCCGGCATAGTCGCCCGGATAATCGGCGATGAGATGCAGCTGCGTCTGCATGCCGGCCATCGCGTAGATCTGGCTGCCTAGCTGAGGAATAAAAAACGAGTTCATCACAGAATCCGACGTAATGCGGAACTCGACCGGCGTGCCGACGGGGAACACGACCTGGTTGACCGTAGCAATGCCGAGGTCCGGATAGATGAAGAGCCACTTCCAATCGAGCGCCACGACATCAACCTCCATCGGTTTCACCTTTGAGGCCAGTGGTCGATACGGATCGAGTTCGTGCGTCGTGCGCCAGGTCAGCAGGCCGAGATAGAGGATGATGAGCGCCGGAATCGTCCACACGACGACTTCGACCGCCGTCGAATGCGCCCATTTTGGCGAGTAGCTCGCTGCAGTGTTCGAAGCGCGATAGCGCCAGGCGAATAAAAGCGTCAGCACGATGACAGGCACGACGACGATGAGCATTGTAAGCGTCGATGTCAAAATCAGCGCCTTCTCTGCCGCACCCACAGTCCCTTTTGGGTCGAGCAATGCGGCATCGCATCCGGAAAAACAGGCAGTCACTCCCGCCACAAGGGGTATCGACCATTTCTTCAAAGCTTTTCTGGATATCATGTTTGTCCAGTCATGGGTTGAAGTACGTGGGTGTCGTATCACCTGCATACATGCAGGACCGAGCACGCTAGGGCGATCGTCCAACATCAGGGGTTGATCTGGCTTGACTGAAATCAAATAGCGAACAGCAAAAACGTGCGGCATGTTGACGCAGATGTAGCACGGCGAAGCCGTAGTCAGTGCGCGCAGGCATGCGGGATTCCACGACGAATGCGCGGCTACGGCTGCGGTGACGTAAGCACGAGCAAGCGTCATTGAGTCATGGCAGGTTGTGACCATGTAAGTTACACAAGGCTGATGACCCGCGACGGGAACCTCGATCAAGCGAGTGCAATCGAACGGCGGAAAAGCACCTTCATAGACATGCCGATGCGCTACCGCAGGATAAGGGCGGCCCCCTCCGCCAAATTCACCTAGCCTATCGACTCACCATTAATTCAGTGATGTAGGCCATCACTCACACATGTCGCCGAGAGGCGCTCGTCAGGAGGACGCGAATGCGGATCACAGTTCACCTTCACTCGTTCGATGGCATCGACCCTAGCGCATACGCGATTCTCTGGTTCGATGACGAACTGCTCGAATGGTCGCGCGAGTCCCACGCAAGCCTGACCTTACCTTCATGGGGGCGGCTGGAGGGCCGTCCCGCGAAAACGCGTGTTTGCCCGCCCGGCGGTGGAAGTCCGCTGTTCGAACTCGAGGACCTCAAACTCCGCAAACACGGCGGGCCGTTCGAAGGAGAAACAGGTGTAGCGCGGCGGGTCGCCCCTCCCTCGGCATGTGGCCGTTGGCATATCCAATGTATCGATGATCAACGCGCCCGGGCCGAATCGAGCATCTGTGCGCACGGCGACGCCTGACGCACCGGCCACCACCGCTGTCGACAGCGGGCACTAAGGGCATCGGAAAGGATGCTCGATGAAGATTCAATGTGCACGCGACGGTACATTGAAGAGAGCGAGGTCCGGCGGGTTTCCGACCCGGTCCCCGAAGGGGGGCACAGAAACCGCATCTTCATCGGGCTCGCGCCGACGGTTGCCCAACGCACGGCACTGTTCCGCACGGGGAGTTTTGTTATGCAAGCATCGGCGCTCATCGTCGACACCCGCTGAAGAAAAAGCGCCGGCAGGAAGCCTGCCGGCAAAAAAGGTTCCGGCATCCGAGGGTGATGTATCGCCGGAACCAGGCACTAGCTGTAGCGTTTGCAAGCTTCGTCATCAGCGCTGCCATTTTCTCCGCATCGCACCTGCGACCCCATGCGCCCTTTCCGATTGCGCAACTGGGCGGTGTGACAGCATTCATTCGACGTTGTTCGAGTCGTGAAGGGTTGTACATTCATCATCCAGCACTTTCAAGCAGGCTTTGAAAACTGACGTGCCGATCAGGCCGGACTGCAGCAACGTGACCAATCGCTTGCGGCGAGTGTGGGAGGGGTATGAATCGCCGCCCACGATCTGCCAAACGGACGCGATTAGGGCCCGCCGTGCAGCACGTCGGAACATGAGATAGACGACACCTGCAACCGGGCCCGAGCAGATACACGCGAAAGTCCATCCGCTACGTGAAAGCCAAACGCGGTTGGCGGCCAAATGGCGCATGTCGATTGCGATCGACGCTGCGATACCGGCCGCCGCTAGCACCCACACGATCACCATCAGTTCCCGCACAGAATATCCCAAATCCGAATCTGGGATATATGATATCCGAATTTAGAATGTGTGGATGGCCCACCCGATACATGACCGCCGCTACCGTCAACTCGCCGCGCTGCTTATGGAGACGCGCAAGCAGCGTGGGCTGCTACAACAGGATCTTGCCGAGCGCCTAGGACGACCACAGTCTTTCGTCTCGAAGTACGAGAGTGGTGCGCGACGCATTGACGTCATCGAATTGCTCGACATTTTGCGCGCGCTCGAAGCCGATCCGCACGAATTCATCGATCGCATTCGAAACCTGCCGCTTGCGGCACTACCGCGTTAGACTGCCCGATCGATGTGATTTTGCGGCGCGCGGCTCGTGCGAGCTATTGCATGTGCAGCCTACTTAGCACAACAGTTAAAGTGCCCGGTTGTGACGTTTTGTGAATAGCTATATGGCACTAAGAAGCAGTACGCGCGCGTCGACCGCCCGACGGGTCTTCAATCAAGAATTCTGCGCGGTTCTTTGCGTTCGCCAACCACGCGGGAGCACGACCGCGTCCACTCCAAGTTGCACCGGTCTCAGGGTCGCGATACTTCGCCGGCTGCTGCCCTCGGATATAGTTGCCCCGCTTTTTTTCAACGTTTCCGCCAGTCGTCGATACATCCGACGAATTGCCATCAACGAGAAAGCGCGTACGGTTCTTCGCATGCGCAATCCATGAGGGAGCGCGACCGCGTCCAGACCAGGTAGCACCAGTTTTTGGGTTTTGGTATTTCGCCGTAGCAGGAGCCGTCTGCGCAGCAGCCTTCTTACCGGGCCTCCCGCCACGTTTCTTCGCGTCAACGTGAGCCTCGATGTCAGCTAGCGTAACCCCGCCCTTTCGCATGAGTTCGACAATGCGATCGAGCGTCGCCGAGAGTTGCTTTGCTCTGATGGCTTGTGCCTGCTCTTGCAAACGCCTTATCTTTACCTCAATTGCTTCCAATGTTGCCATGACACCCTCCCGATCTTCAAAGATGACACACGATGCTACGAATCTACTTCGAGCCGACCTCCAGGGTTTGAGCATGCGATAGAAGCTCGTTGCGTTTCCGTTTCGAGAGCCTGCCAAAAATCAAAATCAAGCGGGCGAGTTCTTCATCTTCCGCGTAGAGAAACGCAACCGGTACCCGAAGTACTGCCGCGATACGGATAGCAAAGGTGTAATCCGCCTTGTGAACGCCGAGCTCATAGCGATTGATGCGCGTGCTCGCGACAAATGGATCCAGGCCCGCCTCAATCCCAAGCTGCTTCTGCGACAGCCCGGCCTCTAGGCGAGCCTCCTTCAGTCGCGTTCCAAAGATTGAAGGCGGCGCCGCGGACATTCACTGGTAGCCCGTTACAAACAGAACTACGAATATCGTTGCAAAGCGCTCGCTTAGATACTACGACTATCGTAGTATACTCCGATGCGCCGGAAATCCATGGGGATCTCAGCGGGGACACCGGTCGGAGCACTGCCCTGTGGATAATCGGCATCGCCCCCCCAACACCTCGTTCAACAGGGGTTTCCTCAATAGACCGGGGAGCACTCAATGCAAGAGATGCCGGACAAATGGCCGCCGCCCGGCCCCTCCACTGACATGAGCGAACAGGACTACCGCCGGCTGCGGATGCTCAACGAGCATCTGCAACAGGCGGAACAGTGGATTGATCGCCGCAGCAGGAAAATGTTGACCGCCTATGGCCTTGCTGCAGCTCAGTCCCGCCACACCGAGCATCTGGAGGAAGACGTCGCATTGGTCGGGACCATATTGTTCCTGCGGCGGGATGATCAGCCGCGTCTACGTCCGGAAAAACACAACGTTGTAGCACGGATCGATATTCCGATCCTATCCACGGCCGGGCGCGTTGATGAGCCACGCGTCGCCAACGCAAGGATAGTCTGCCCGCCCGCGAACGATCATGCGAACTGGTGTTCACTGTTTGTGAACCTATACGAACAGGCCTTGCAACGGAACCTAACGGAGCTTCTCAGCATAGGCGCATTGTCCATCGACGTCGCGCTTATTCAGCAGCACGTGCGCTCCTGGTAACGGCGTCCACTTGGTCCGTGCATCGGCGACGAACTTTTGCACTGCCTGTGCGGTCCTGAGATGAGAATATGAATCGCCACGGCGACTGCTCCTTGCGTTCGTCTAACGGACGTCTATCTTGATTAAGAGATAGCGAATGCATCGCGCCGAAAGTTGACGCTTTTTGGGCAAATGGCATAGAACCGTAATACACATCGAAGGAGAGAAAAAGATGGTGCTACTGAAGGTAGCCATCACCGTAGGTATCCTGCTTGCTATCGCCAGAGGCATCCGGCAATTTGATCGCCACTGTCGGCAGCGGTTTGGTCGCAACATTCTCACGGTACGAGGGTTCTGGCTCGCGGCCGTCGCGATCAATTTTCTTTGGTGGGGATACTACGCGTGGGTGACCGCGCCACTCCACCACGTACCGGCCTATGGAGGACTTATTCTCGTCACTCTAGGCATTGGGACAGTGGCGAACCTGATACACGAAAACGTTCGAGGCACGAACGTTACATACGGCGTCGGTGGGACATCACTCCAGCTTGTGCTGTTTTTCCCAGTGGCGCTCTACGGCGTACCACTGCTGGCCATCGCCTTCGTTTTCCTGCTCTTCGCAACGTACAAAAGCGTGCCCGCTTGGCTTGCTGATCGCTAGACTCTCACCGCGCGCGGGTCTACTGCGTCGAACCAGCACGTTCCTTCATCAACGATAGTCTCGGCGGCCGATTCGGTCGCGTATAGCCTACGCCCGCTTTCCCCTCATTGCCGCTCGACGTCCGGAGGCAAGCCACATAGCTGCTCGGCGCGCGAGGGCATCCCGCGATCTCCGCGTGCTAGCGCCTTTTCGGGTTGTGGTGCAGGACTGGGGCCGTCCCTCTGAATCGGCATAGCGCGTACAAAGTCCGTAATGTCGATAGCCATGGCTCGGTCCGCCCTCAGCGGCGACTCCGCCATTGCTTGCGCCACTTCGCGCCACGCGGCAAGTGCACAATCGTGAGCTCTGCATTCTGCCTGCCGCTGCTTTTCGCTGCTTGTGGCGTGCCAGTACATCGGCGCTTCACCGCGTGCGAGCATCTGCGCGACACTTTGCTCCGGGTACCGCTGGCTGACGCCGCGCGTCAGTCTAGGGGTCGCATTTGCATCGACGCCATGCTCACGGAGTTGTTCAGCAAATCGCTCGCGCCAGCGCCGTATGTCTTCCTTTCGAGGATTGAGTCGTCGTCCGTCGGGGCCGCGCACCTGCACGCTCAGATGTACATGTGGGTGAGCTTCGTCGTCATGGGCTGCGAAGACGTACGCACGTCCATCTCCGAACTCGAGGGCCGCAAAGCCTCGGGCGGCGTCCCGCACTGCCTGCCGATTCGTTCCCGGCGGCATCGATAGAAGGATGTTGAATACCTCGCGGCGATGACTCGTCTCCGGTATTCCCCACCCGCCCAACTGCCAGCTACGCGCTAGCTCGCGGACGGCGTCCGCGCCTGCGATTCTGTCTCCGTTCTGATCTTCGAGCTCCACCTGCCCGTTGCGCGAGATATAGCGCATGTGCCGACGTACCGCACCCATGCCTTGCGCGCTCGACGCCTTGTTGGTGATTTTTACCATCACTTCAGGGGAGCGCCGTAGCGTCCGCGCCACGCGATCACGCATCCGCGCTGCCTCATCACGAATTGCTGAGCGCGAGAGCCGCTGTGCCCGGGCATGCCAGAACGGCTCTGTGAACAGACGATCACCCCAGTTCAGAAGCATCGCGTCAATGTAGGTCTTCGGATAGGACATATTACCGGCTCCATCTATCCAGGTTGGCACGGATCACAGCCGCGACAGCGTGCATATGTACGTCGATCTGTTGCCGGACGGCCGCGATGTCCGGTCGATCATCGTGCACCAGACGCCCGGCGCCTCGGTTACGCCCGAGTTGCGCGAGCCAGCGGTTGATTGTCGCCAGGTGCTGGTTCGAGTCTGACAGCAAGCGCAGCTCGTTTTCGCCGAGCTGTGGCGCCTGCGTCAGATGAGCACGGATCAACGCGGCAATCCAGCGATTACTGGTCAAGCCCGAAGCGGCAGCCCGTTGCTCTACCGCTTGAAGCTCGGTGCGCGTCAACCTGACTTCGATTCGCGCGTGTGGGTCTTGGACGGTCCCCGGTGGCATCGCAGCCTCGACGTCCAGATCGCTATGCACGCCGCCGGAATCCAGCGCGACCGCGATCAACTGCCGCACGCCCTCGCCCGCTGTCACGCCGCGGTGCATACACCACGCCTCCCATTCCCGACGCGTTCCGACCAGTTCAACGCACAGACGCTCCCGGATACGCATTTGCCGAAGCCCTTCTATCGTGCCGGCAGCGAAGGCTCGGCGGCCGCGCGCTCAATCTCGCGTGAAAGCGTGCGCTCCGGGGTGGAACGCGTGCGCCGGTCACGCTCAGACGGGGCCTTTGGATCGAAAACCCTCGGGCGCGGAAGCTGAACGCCATCCTCGCCGAACGCGTCGAGCATTGCTTCTGCACGCTGCCGGACGCGCGAGATCGACCGCGCACTGAATCCCTGCTCCCGCATGGCTCCGGTCAGTACAGCGAGGTGCAGCACTTTATCTTCGTCCGATACCGTGGAGCGAAGACGTTCCTGCCCGCGGTCCTGCGATGGCGATTCGATTGGCGCACTCGAGCGCCCGGATGCATCCTCGGGCTGCACCGTGGATCGAGTCGACGACCGCGTGCGGTCGATGACATCCACCTGCCAGGTGTTGCGATACACATCTTTTTCCTCCTCGCCCACCATCACGCCGCGGGCATCGACGACCGGCACTTTGACCGTCACGAGCCTTCGGCCGAGATTTTCAAGCGTCACTTCCTGGCCGGGCTGCGCTCGTGACTCCCGCACGGCGCGCGCGAGATCGACGCCCCAAACGATATGCTCGTCGCCCCTCGCATCGCGAAACACTACGTAGTACGAGTCGCTTCGCGCGGGATTGTTCTGATACGGGGCTCGGCCATGCTCACGCAATTCACCGGAATAACTGCGCGGTGCTTCCTGCTCGTCATTAGCGGCCTGTTGCGGTACGACCTGATCAGCACCGCGTTGAGCGAATGGTCGCGAAATGCCCCCGGCGACAGAAACCACTTCATCGCTTTTCGCCGCCTGCATCGGCGGCCTCCCGCCGTCTGCATGCGCAGAAGCTTGCGCCCGCGCCATCGATGCATCAGCCTCAATGCGGTTATTCAGCCGCGTTTGTCGCGCGTCGGCGAGACGTGCGAGATCAGCAGCCTTCGGCTCGTAGCCACCCACGTCGATACCGAGCACAGTTGCCCGCAGCCATACTTCGCTGCGGAATGCCTCGTTACCGGACACACGGATGCGCTGCCACGACTTGGCCGCCGCCATATCGACCATCGATTCGACCACGTCCGGACGGTTGTGCTCGGTGACGAGGTACGCCCCAAGGTCCTCGAACGCCAGCTGATACGGCGCATCTTTCATGAAATACTGGTTGCCCGCGCGCAGGTACCGCTTGCGGACACGCTCGGGCGGCTGCTCCACCGGCAGACGCTGCGAGTCGGTGGGGCCCCGCGGCTCATTCATGACCGCACGCGAATCGGGATCGAGTCTTCGAGCATCTTGCGGACTAGCCATGTCGCGCAGGCGCGCCCGAGCCGAGTCGAACTCGCGTCGGCGCCGTGCCGCCACATCGCTCAACGCGGCCGCGTCAAAGCGACCGGCACGGCTTTCATCGGTTGCGAGCCCCGCTAACGGGGAACCGCCTGGGACATCCTGCTCGATCAGGTTGATCACCGGATCGGCAGCAATTGAGGTCTCAGCCATCGTCTGACTCCTTTCTGACCGGTACGGATCGCCGGCGATACTTCCTTCATCTATCGGGTCCTGAAGGATCTTGGGACGCCCCCTTTTCCTTGGACTGCTCCAGCGCCGCCGCGCGGGCTTCGCGTACACGCGCCCACGACCTCGCCTGCAACTGATCGAGCATCACCTCCAGGTTAGGGCTGTAGTTCAGCTCGCGCGCCGACTTCTTCAGCGAGCCCACGGTGCGTTGCAACAACTCGCGGGCGCGATCCCACGGATAGACTTTAGGACGATCACCGTCATATCCGATCTGCAACTCAGCCCCATTGAGGCGTGCGTTTTCATCCATCCAACGCAACCGCTCGGAGACGAATTGCATTTGAGCCTTCGGGTGAAAGACGACGCTGCGCGTCGCGACCTCCTGGATCACGTAGTGCTCTGTGTTGAACACTTCTCCGCGGTACGGCCCTCCGTTCTCACGTGGCGCCGCCACGCGCAACGGTGCACCAAAGCGATATTCAGCTTGCGCCCGTACCTCGTCAGGCACATCCGACACTGCGAACAACGGCTCGCCAACTGCCGCACGGGTTGGCGCAGTTGGTCTTTCATGGGCCGGCGTGGCAGCGATAGGTTCGGCGGTGACTGATCCCTCCGCGACGGTCGGAGATTCCGGCGCCGCCGCTTGCTTTGAGGCACCGCGCTTCGGCGCACGACGGCGCGAAGCGTCCTCGGCCTCGTTCACCAGCTTTGCTTTCACATTGCCCATGACTTGCTCCTTTAGTTCGTGCGCCTCGGCACCGGTCGCGAGCTCTTCTGCCGCCGCATCCGCCGCTGGCTCGGTGCCCGTTCGCGTTTGGTCGATAGTGCGAAATGCAATGTCGCGCAGGCGTTCCCTGACATATGCAAATCCGGAGAGGACCGCCATGTCGTTGAAATCAGTGGGTGTCTTGTCGTCAATCCGGGCATCGCTTGCGAATATAGGCAGCGCCAGACGTGCGTGCGATTCTTGAGCCGCCTGTCTCGCCTTAGCTTCCCCAGGGCCGAGGTCGCCCAGGACAACGAGTTCCGCGTCGGGATAGCGGTCTCGCAGAATGGCGCTCACCTGTGGAAGTGTTCCGCTCGAAAGTGTCGCGAGCGCCATCCACTCCGTCGCGCGGTACGCGGACAGAACCGTGGCCATACCTTCGCCGATCAGAATTGGTGTGGTCGGCTGATCAGTTGTCGGTAGCAGGCCGGCGCTCCAGTAGCCCCCCTTCTTGAGGCCTCCCGCCAGTGACGACTTTCGGCCGTGCTCGTCGATCAGCTCGAGCGTCGAGATCGCTTCGCCGATCCAGAACGGCACCACCAGCACACGACCCGCGAGCGGCAGCTCTTCGCTCGTCGGTGTATAACCCAGCAACGCATGCAACTCCGGGGCCTCCAGCTCGCGCAACGTCGAGACGGGGGCGAGCTGTTTGCGGATGAGATATGGGTGTTCGGGACCGACGGGCCGAGCCCATTGCCAGACGGCTTGCGCCTCGCGCGCCACTGCCGCGTGTCGCGCCCGTTGCTGCGCTTCCTCGCGCGTGCGGCGCACCACGGTATCGGCGTTTGGCAGAAGCGCTGTCGCCATCCGGTCCGGATACTGCGTGCGCGTCAGGTCGAAGCCGTGCTGCCGGGCAAGCCAGAACAGCGACGCAAGCGTCTTGCCGCCCGCTTCGTTCGCGGATCGCCAAGTGGTACGCGCGGCGCGCTCGTTATAGTTGCTGGCCGTGCGGCTCCATTCGTCCCAGATCTCAAAGCCCGCATCGCCCAAGCCGTTCTTGAGTGCAAACGCCATATCGACCCACGTACCGTAGTCGTCCGCGGGAATGACCGCGAGCGCGGCGCGCACGCGCGCGGTCTCATCGAAGTAGGCCGCACTCATTGTCGTGCTCCTGCTGCCGACACCGCATCCGACGCGCCACGCACTGATCTGTGTTTCGCTCTGGAAGGACTCGCGAATGTCAGCTCTGCCACGTCAAGATCTGCGACCGAAAGCCGACGCGTCGCCCGCCGGACGCGCTCTGCAGGAACACCGAGGAGCATGAAGTGCTGCTCTACATAAGCGGTCACGTCATCCTCGCTCAGATCGTTCAGCGACGCCGGCAGATTCCGCGGATCCCAGCCCTGCAGGACTTCGAGGTATTCAGCCGGCACATCAAGTAGCCTTGCGCCTTCTGTATCGACTTCCTCCGGCTGCAACTCACGCAGCCGTCGCTCGGCTTGCGCTGTAAAGCGTACGAGGTCCATGGTCGGTACAGACGGCGCCGCGCACACGCGCGAGGCGAATACCGGATCGCGCCAGTAGCAGATCTTGTCGGCCAGGATGGGCTTCGTATTCTCGAGCACGATGATCTCCTTATCGCGGCCGAGCTCCTTTAGCTCCTGCGGCAGCAGCAAAGGCCGACGCTGCTCCGACAGGCTTTCAGACGCGCCGCCGCGGCCACCGAACATCCCGCTTGGGCGGCTGATGCTGCGCGAATGGCCGGTAAGCGTGCCGAGCATCTCGGAATAGTCGTTCGCGTCCTTCTGCTCGCGCGGCGCGTACAAGATTTGCATTGCGTGATTTGTGATGAAAGTGCGCGAATCGGCCCGGCCGTAGACGGATTCCAACTGCGCAATCGACTGGACGATCGAAAGCAGCCGCAGGTTGTAGCCCGCCATGTAGGCGACCGCTCGCGCGATGATCTGAATCTTGCCGATCGCCGTCATCTCATCGAGCAGCAACAGGCACTGGAAGTGCAACGTCGGATCCGCATCTGGCAACTGCTTCGTGTTCAGATTGACCAGTTGAGAAAACATGAGATTCACGAGCAGCGCCGCCTCGGACAGGTGGTCCGGTGTGATGCCGATATAGATGGACATGCGCCGTCGGCGCACGTCGCGCAAATCGAAGTCATTGGCGCTCGTCGCCGCGTCGACAATCGGGTTGGCCCAGATCGTAAGCGGCGCATTGAACGTCGCCAGAATGCTGGCCAGCACCTTGTCGTCGTTTGACAGGAAGCGATTCAGTGCATCGACGCAAGCGCCACTCAGGAGCCCGCGATGCTGCACAAGCGCGAGCTGCAGGTAAGCCTTGACTGGCATCCCATTTCCTGATGACTGCCTGAGCACCTCGCCCATGGTGACGGGATAGTCAGGAATCGATGTCCCGTTACCTGCTCTTCGGGCGTCGCGCCACTCGCACAACAGCAGCGCTATCCCGAGGAAAAGATTGCGCGCCTGGTCTTTCCAGAAGTCATCATGCCCGCCGGGCGGATACAGTGCGTAGCCGATCGCAAGAATGTCGCCCATGCGGAAGAGCCCGTCCGAAATTGCCGACAGTGGGTTGTATCGATGTGTGCGGCCATCTTCGGCGAACGGATCGAACAGATACACTTCTTGCCCATGCGCGCGACGGAACCCCGCCGTCAGAACGTAGTTTTCGCGCTTGATATCGAGCACAACGACCGAATCGGGGTAGCTGAGCAGGTTCGGAATGACAATGCCCACGCCCTTACCCGAACGCGCTGGCGCGGCGAGCAAGACAAACTGCTGTCCGGCGAAGCGCAGGTATCGCCCCCGCCATAGGCCGACGACGATCGCGGGCGCGCTCGCATCCATCCGCCCGCTCATAGCAACCCCGCCGCGCGGATTTCGGCTCCGGTCGCAAACCGGGCGCGGCCATAAAGACGCCGGCGCCCGGTACGCTCCCACAAGGCGTACAGCCCCATTGCGGGACCGCCCACGCCGACCAGTACGCCAAGGAGCGCCGCACCCGCCAGCCGATTCCCTCCGCGAGGCATCAGACCGTCACGCCAGGCAAGCAGCGCGTCAAGCCAACCCGCAAGTCCTCCATGCAGAGGGTTGATCTGCAACGTCATGTACAGAAAAAACGATGCGAGCCACAACGACGCCAATCCGCCAGCGGCGACCATCAGTAGTGCGAGGACCGTAACCACCGCTACTCGCAGGTGATCAGCGACTGGACTGGCGACTTCGGGCGGAATGCGAAAGCGATCATCCGTGTCCATCGCGACCTCACACGATCGCCGTGCGCAGCTTGCGCACCGGATCGAACCAGATTTCCGTCATCGCCCAGCGCTTGCCGACTTGCTCTCCAGCTTCGTCGAATATGGAACGCGCCTCCATGTGCGCCACGACATCGATGGCCAGAAAGAGCAGGCGCTTGAGCGCTGCATCGTCGTATGCGGCAGCCTCAGGATGCTCCTTTGCCATCAGCGCGAAGCGCTCGACCGCGACCGTCGCGTTCGGGGCGTGATAACTCGTAATCGAGCCAGCATGGCCCGTCGTGAGCAGTTTCAAAAAGTCATAAGCTTCCGCGCCGCGCAGCTCGGCTAGCAGCACCCGGTCGGGCCGCATACGCATGGCGCTCGCGATGAGGTCGGCCGGCGCCACTTGTGCCTGGCCATGGCCGCCCTTGCTATACGTCAGATGAACACAATTCTCGATGTGCGGCAGGAAGAGCTCGCGGACGTCCTGAATCGTCACGATCCGCTCGCTTATGGGAATGGACCGGCAAAGGGTTTTCATGAAGCTGGTTTTGCCTGAACCGGTATTGCCCATGATTACGATGTTCAGCCGCTCCCGAACGGCCAACTCAAAGAACCCGCAGCGGTCACGTGCCTGCAAATATCCAACAAGCCGGCGATCGTGCGAACGCAATGCCGGCAACGCCGCGTCGAGGCCGTCGGGCTGGCGCCATACCGTTTCGTCAAAGAGCCCCTCGTTGCGATAGTCGTCAAGCGTCTTTTCGCGCGCCGACGGACGGCGGATCGTAATCGAGACGGTGCGCGGTGGTACGACTGGCGGCACGACGACCTGGATACGGGCGTCGCCGGGCAATAGCGCGGACAGCACCGGATGCTGTGCCGATATCTCCTGATTCGTCAGTGTGGCGACGGCCACCGCGAACGACATCAGGCGGTCATAATCCAGGTCTGCGTAGTCGAAGCTATGCCATCCGCGATGCGTCTCCGTCAACACACGCTGTGGCTGGTTAATGACGAGCTCCGTCACATCAGCGTCGTCGAGCAACGGCGCAAATGGCCGCATGAGTTCGTGCACAGACGCATCGTCCGGAAGCCGCGCGACCGTGGCATCGGGCACCGAGTTCGGCATGTTCGGATCGGCAATCATTGCGCGCCCTCCGGCTGCAGCGCATAGACCGATTCGAAGTCGATATCGCGCGCGAGCACGATCGTGAATTCGGCTCCCTGGTTCTGCGTGAGGGTTGGTGGGATGTTGATGGTGCTGCTCAGCACGCGCGTAGCCATGTCGTTGCCTTGCTGCTGCGTATTCTCGTAGACGACGGAGCCGTTGCTGTCGCCACCGCGCGTAGCGAGATACCCGATGGCGTCCTGCGTCATGCCGAGCAGCATCGCCGCACCGATACGCTGCCTCCAGTGGTTGTCCACGTAACCATCGATCCCCATGCGACCGAGCGCATCGGCTGCGGGCGAGTCGATCTCGACGGTCACACCATGGGGAGTCTTAATGCGCGCCGCCAGAATGAACGCGCGCTTTTGCCCCGGCGACAGATTGGAGCGGTACTGGCTATTGATCTGCGAGCCACGTTCGATCAGCACCACCTTTCCGTCGTCGGAATAGACGTTCTTCGTCACCGTGCAGGTGGACAGTCCCGCCTCAGTCGAATCGAAAGCGGTATCGCCTACGCAGTCAATCTTTGCGCCCTGAGCCAGAGTCAGGTTGCGGTTACCGAGCGTGCCTGCGACTACGCGCGGTGTGGGCGTCGGTGCGAGGGCCTGCGCAAGCGAACCCGTTTCATTCTGGTCAGGGGAACCTGCTTTTCCTCCGGACGACCACGACCGCATCGACGAAGCCGTTCCTGCGCCGCTGCCAGCAGCATCTCGCGCTGCCACGCTGCCTTGATCGTTGGCGGAGGACGTCCCACCCGTTACGAGCAGCGGCGCATCGTAGTAGCTGCGCACGGGCGCTGCGGGCATGACCGGAACCGGCAAGCGATTCGCTACGGGCGCGGATGCCACGGTCGCGGCACTCGCTAGAACCGGCATCGAAGCCGAGTTGGCAGGTGATGAAGGAACGTCCTTGAATAGCCGTCCCTGGGTTGGCGTTTGTGCTATCGCGTCGCGGCGCGCCTTCGCCTGTGCGTCGTGACGTGCAAGATACGCGTGAACGGTCCAAACTGCTCCAGTGCCGGCTACGAGGATGATGAGAACTGGTGTCAACCACCAGGCGCGTGGCCGGGCGCTGCGGTATTGGCCGAGCGCCGGCATACCACGGTCCCCGACCAGTTGCGACGTTTGACTAGCGTCAGGATCGTCCGCACGCGGGCCACGCTGGGCAGGCTCGTCCGGTCCGACTGCGTTGCGACGCCCGTCCTGACTCAGTGGATCATTCATCGCCGTGGCTCCGCAAAACGCGCATTACTCCGTCAACGGCGGTGCCGTCACGCGGCGGCACGCCGTCCATGTCGTAGGCGTCGTTCCAGATACCGACGACCTCGTCGCCCAGTCTCAGCACGAAGCGCTTCGCCACCTCGTGAACAACGATGGTGTCGCCATCCATGTGCTTATCGACCGTGCTCTCGGTGCCGTCATCGGCAACCCGAAAGATCGCCGGAATGCGCCGGTTCGCGGGAATACGGATATAGGTGAAGCGGCCGTCGTCCCACGCTGCCGTCGGCGCGATATCGTCCGAATGCCGCATGACCTGCATGGAATATCGGGAATTGCGTATCACGGGCGACTGCTGAAGGCGCTGAACGACGAGCACGTTATCCGTCTCGGCGCGCGACTGCGCCTTCAGTGCGTCCGGGTATACGAACGTCACCCGGTATATCTCCTCGTCGTTACCGAACTTCGTCTTCAGCGGCAGCACGATCAAATCGAAGCTGTAGCTGCGCTTATCGGTCCTGATTTCAAGGTTCGAGTCGTGCGCGGCTAACTGCGGCTTGAGATAAACGTCGTTATCGCCCTTGTTGGCAACGACCTGCCAGCCACCACGGTCGCCCGGTGCGACGACAACGATGTGCTCTCGCGGATCAAGGGCGATGTGTGTCGCAAATCCGCGCTGCGCGATGATGCGCACGACAGCGTCGGGCTCGTACACGACCTGACGCACCCGCGAATCGCCGGACCAGCCCGGCACCGTATAGGCGCAGACAACAGGGCTACCGATCATCAGCAGACAGCAAGCGATCACAGAAGCGCGCTTCATGGTGCACCTCCCGCAGTGGCCGACGCCGCCGCCGGCGTGTACTCTGGATCGCGGCTGTAGGCCGTCACCTTGAAGCCAAGCGGATTCGCAACCGCAACGCTCTCGCGGGTGAACATGGGTGGCCGATACCTGTAAGCCAGCGTGATCACGAAGCGCTGAGGCGTTTCCGCGTTCGCCTGGCCATTCTTGAACATCGTGCGTTCGATATGCACGACCGCGTGCCCTGGTTCGTCGGGTGGCAATGTCGTGGACATGATCCGAACGCGCCCTTCGGTGTTCGCGCCGAGCTGCCGGTCGAGCGCGTCCGGGCCGCTGTAGATCGCGCGGTAATCGCGTGCGACCACGTCATCGCTCATCGCGAGCACGTCGTCGTAGTCCATCTGCAGCAGTCCCCAGTTGTAGCGTTCGCGCTCGCGCACATACGCCTCAACCCAATGCTTGTCCTCGATTTCCCTCGTATGTACGTGGCGTGCGTCAAGCACATCGATAACCTGCGATTCGCCTGTCAGGCGATCAACCTCGATCGGCAGCGGCACGACACGGTAGAACGGCACCATGACTGCCAACGCGGTTACGCTCAGCGTTGCTACACCCGCAGCGGCGTAAGCGACGTGCCAGGCTCGCCGCTCGGATCGCTCCTGCAGATGCGTGAGCGACGCCTCGATGTCGAGCACGCGACTGTAGTCGTCGGGGGCACTCATCGTCCGCCTCCGATTACCGCGTCGGGCCTCGCAGATGACGCGGCCGCTGAAGAATCCAGTGACACACGGTTGATCGGCACCCGATGCAAACCCTCAGGCAGGACGGGTTTCGGTGGGCCCGAAGTGCATCCGCTGACGGCAATGACGAAACTGATCGAAAGCAGCGCCCGAAGATGTCCAAGCATCGCCGTCTCCTCAGTTCCCGAACGAGGCCGGGACCATCTGATCCTGCAATCTGGCGGTATTGCCGGCTCGACTGAGGACCAGTTCGCTCTGCTGCTCGGCGACGAGCTTGTCTTCCGTATCGGCGAGCATCCTGAAGAGCTGTAGCTTCGTCATTTCGTTACCGACTGCAGTACTCTCGGCCTGGATACGCGCCTGCAGTTCTGCCACGCCTTTCGGGTCCTGCGTTGCATCGATCTGTTGCATCAGGCTCTGGATCTGGTCTAGCTCCTGCAACTCCGTTTGATAAGCCTGCAGACCGAATGCTTTGTCCTGGAACGGCTTGTTCAGCATGCGCTGGCACACCCGTTGGTCGACGCCCACCTGGTCCCCGCAGTCGTATGCCTCGCTGGCCGAGCGCAACGCCTGGGCACTTCCCGTCAGGCCGGCGTAACCTCCGTTCTGGACCGCCGTATAGACGCTTTGCCAGTTCGCGGGCAGCGAGTTCGCGATCACCGGGTTACTAAGCAACGCGCCAAAGCCGCGCGTGCCGACCGTCGACTGGTAGATCTGGATCTCCTGCTGGACTTCCTGCTCCAACTGCGCGACCGTCGCAATAGCCTGAGCGACGTTCTCCGCGTCAAATACCGGGATGCCCTGTGCATGCCCATTCGAGGAAAGCACCGCCGACACAATGGCAGCGCTCGCTACCCTAAACTGTCCTGTCATGATCACCACCTCACTTCAACTGCTGTGTTGCCCGAGATTTGCGCGCGCAACGCGCTCGTACGCTGGCACGGCTCCACCGCCTGAGGTCCCCGATCCGCCGCGTGGCCCGCCTCCCGAACCCGTGCGGTCGCGGATCGTGCCACCGGAACGCGGCCCCTTTCCCCCGCCGGTGAGCGCTCGTGCAAGGGCAGCGGTGACCCGACGCGATGCGACACCTGCGACGAACGCTCCGAAGCCGGATAGCGTTGCGCCTCCGGATAGGCCTGCAGCAACAGACGGCAACTGCCAGCCGACCATCGCCAGAAAAATCGCTGTTGCAAACATGCCGAGCGCGGCGCCCCACGCGGCCGACGCCTCGAGCGCTGCCTGGCCTGCCGCCACGAGCGCCGCTGCATTCGCGCCGGGCGGCGATGTCGTCACCTGAAACGGCGCGAGTTCCGCCGAAAACGCCGTCAGGGCCATGCCAAGGAACGCAGCCACGAGGATCTGCAGGAGGGCATAGTTCGCGACCTTGGCGGTCCACGCCTCGAAGAAGCGCGCCGTCGGGGCGAATGCCGCGCAGGCGATGAAGACCGGGCCGATGCCCAGCACAAGATCGAGCAACATCCGCCCCATGACAACTTCGAAGGCAAGTACGATCAAAAATATCGAACCGCCCAGCGATGCCACGAAGCCGCACACGATGTCGCCAATCCCCGCCACGATTCCGGCGAGACTCAGCCCCTCGTGGGTCGCCTTAACCGAATATGCGTCGAGAACGAGATCGACCTGCTGGTCATAGCAGTCGAGCGTCTGATAGATGGTCGTGGCGCTAGTCGCCGTAATGCTGTCGCCACTGACGGGACCGCATCCCGGATTACCCCCGCCGGTCGTGTTCGCTGCGTTCTGGATCGTCTGGGCAAGTCCGGCTGTGGCACCATTGACCGCAGTCACCACCTGCTGCTGGTAAACGCCGCCGGTTAATGCGAACGCAAGAATCGCGGCGACCTTCAGGCCTCGCCACGCAAACGCCGGAACCGCCTCGTGCGCCTCCCCGCGCACGATAGCAAGGCCATAGGCCAGCACCCAGATAGTGACGCCCGTGGTCACGGCCGGAACGAGCGCGCCGGACAATGCGGAAGACACGTTCGTCACGTAGGTCGACATGCCGTTCTCGAGTGTGCCGCCGATGGCAGTAAAGAGTCCGCTCATCGCGCACTCCTCGCCTGCGCGCTGCGCCGCTTCGCCAACTGTTCGTGGAAAACTGGCAACCACACGCCCGGATCATCGCCCACCCGCGCGCGGATCCCATCGAGCAGTTCCACGTTGTCCGTTGTACCCGACAGCACATCGAGGACATCTCCCAGCCCGGAGAGATCGAGCTTTCCAATGGCCGCGCGATGCCCTTGCTTGACGAGGAACATGCGGCTGTTCTCGCCGAGACTGCGCACGATGTTGAATTCGGCCTCGGTGAGCTTGAAGCCATGCACATAATCGTCGAAGTCCGCGCGCGGATTCGGTAGGAAAAAGAACGTGGCGCTCTGCTCGACGAGCGCTCGCGCAATGTCACTACGCAACACGTCAGATGGCGATTGGGTATCGAATATGCCAAGCCCGTTCTGCTTGCGGATCGTCTTCTGCTTGTTTTTTGCGAAGTCGGTGAATACTGGATCGTCAAGCCGCTTCCAGAATTCAGTCATCACGTAGACAAAGCGCCGGCCGTCGATGAGATTCTCGGTAAGGTGCAAGAGGTACATCGTGACCGGGGTCGAAACTTCAGCGTCATCGAGCAGTTCGGTGTCGTCGAATCCGAATAGACGCGCACGCGAAAAATCAATGCGATCACTCAAGTTGTCGAGTACCCAGCCGAGCCGGCCGCCTGCGCACCATTTGGCGAGCCGCGCGTGCAGGCTGTTTTCACCGACATTCGGGAGGAGTTGCCTGACCATCGATAGACGCCGCATCGGCTTCGCCATGCGCGCGACCTCGCGCACGGCTCGTGAGATGACCATCTCGTCGTTGGCGGGCAGCGGTACGCCGGTGCCCACAAGCTTTCGTACAAGGCGTTCCCAGAAGTCCAGCACCGACTCGCTCGGCTCCAGTTGAAACGGGTTGAGGCCAGTTGGCTCACCGCGCCGGAGCACGGTGTATGTGCCACCCATCGCGCGAATTGCAATCTCGGTGCCGCGATCCTTGTCGTACAGTACGGCGGTCACGTTATACTTCATCGCCATCGCAAGCAGGAACAACTCAAGCACCGTCTTGCCGGCGCCGGCCTGACCGATGATTTGCGTGTTGGCGAGCGCCTTCTCATCGAGCGAGTCGAGTTTTTCCGGGGTGACGTGGAAATTCAAATAGAGTGGCTGGCCACTGGGCGTCTTGACGATGGTGATCGCCTCACCCCACGGATTACCATCGCGCTTGCCGGTGGCGAAGTTGTGCAGGCTGGAAAGCCCGCAGAAGTTGCGTGACGTCAGCTTCGCCTCGCGTGGGCGATAGCGCCAATTGCCGGGCAATTGCGCAAACCACGCGGCATCGGCAACAAGATCTATCAGCGCCGTCTGGAAACCGGCATCGGCCAGTTGGGTGCGCGCCTTCGCCACGTTCGCCGATACTGCGTTCAGCGTATCGCCGAGCACCGCAAGCGAGTAGTGGTACTCGCCCAGTACGAAATCGCCATTAACCAGATCGTCGAGCGCCTGATCCATCGCCTCGACTTGTGACACGGCGACATCCTCACCCGCGATCAGCTGATTGCGCTGCCGCTCGAGTGCCTCTTTTGCGCTCGGTTTGTCGAGGATCGTAAAGCTCTGCGTTTCGATGTACTCAAAGTCCCCATAGAGCAGACCGTTGAGCATGCCCGGCTCGGTGTCTTCCGGGTAGTCTTTCAGATCGAGCATCGCCGCATAACGAGTCTCACCGGGCATGCGGATCTCGAGCTTTTCGGCGCCGACAAAGAGGCGCGCCGTGGGCAACGCTTCCCTTATCGGCCCCGATGGGACGGGCTGCGTCTCCCACGTTGCATTGACGAGATAACCCAGCAGCTCGAGTGCGGAGGAATACCGGCGCGGGCGCGTCGCATACGGACTGCGCTTACGGAAGACGCTGAGCGCCACCGGATCGTACGGTGTCAGCGCTGCGTCGACCTGCTCAGCGAGTTCGCCTATGACCTTGAGCGCTTCATACTGGTCGCGCCGAATATCGTCGAGCGTGCGACGTGCCGCCCGACTGAACACGCGACCCAGCCGGGTTCGGCTCGGCCGGTAGACGAGCGTCAGATACAGCTCATCGGCCATCATCCGGTAGCCAGCAAAACTCGCGTAGTAGCGGATGGCGAGGTCCTGGCAAAAGCTGTTCGCGTACGGACTGATGAAGTGATCCGAGACGCGGCGACGCAAGCGATGCGACCAGAGCGACGCGTGGCCACCAGGCAGTCCGCGCACGAGCTGGTTGAAGCCATCATGCCGCACGAGGATGTCCGCCGCATCGGCCGCCTCGAAAGCAATGCCCGCGATCTTCCAAATCTGGAGATAATCGCCTTCGCGCGTCTTGATGACGTGATCTGTCACATGCGTTGAGTAGGGAATGTAGTCGGCAACCGGGACTTCGCGATTCGCGATGGCGGCAAGTTGCTGCGCGGCTGTCATGTCACACCCTCCTCTTGAGGCGGACAGGAACGTATGAATGGGTTCCCCAAAACTGGCGGTTGCGCTGTTGAAGCCGCATACGGAGTCTCAGCGCATACTGAGCGAGTCGTTGATCGTCGCGGCGCGTCATTACACGCATTGTTATGTACACCGGTCCAATGAGAAAGACGATCGCGACGCCCAATGGGGGACTTACGAGCAACGCCCAGATGGCCGGAATCAGCATGCCGCCGCCGGCGATCAGAAACGGCACGAGCGGCACGCCCCATAGCATCGCGGGACGGGTACAGCCCTTGAAGACGGGATCCTTGAGCGAAGTCATGATTTGACAGCCTGGTTTCAGCCCGCCGGGATCAGCATGCCGGCGATTACCGTCGCACAGCCAACGAAAAGGCCACCGATGAACACGTTCGCGATGTCACCGAAGCGTGCGTGCTGGAACATCATCCTGAAGCCCGCCCATATGATCGAAATGGAGCAGGTCACGCCGCCGACGCCCAGCAACGTGGTCTGGATAGTGCTCAACAGCGTGTTCACCTGCGAAAGCTGAGCCCACGCGGGCGATGTCACGAGCAGCGCAGGAATCACCAGCAAGATGGCTCTCGCAATGCGCCGGCTAAGATCGGACCGACACGAGGACGCCTGGTGGCGCCATGCCTTGAGTCGCTTTTCGGGATTCATCGATTGCTCCCACTTACCTGCTATTTCGATTACCGTCACTTGTCCTGACGCGCTAAAAGACCACTGCGGTTTCAACGTGCTCGCCGCCCTGCTCAACCGGCGACGCGTCGCTTCGGCCCGTTCGTCGCGGCGGATCCGTCGCGCTCTTGGGCCGAATTGGCCCGCGCGACATATCGGAGTTCAGAGGTACGACGGGGATCGGCGCAATGGCCGGCACCGCGTCGGGCGAGACTCGAATCGGCAGTCGCGCGTTATCCATGACGCGCTGCACGTAACCGGTGCGATAACCGGTCGAGAAGTCGCCGGTTGCATAGCAGGACAGTCCTGCACGAAGCGCGAGTTGCGGCTCGGCGTACTCATGACGCGCTGAGGCAAAGCAACCCTGGAGAATCGCCGCGCCAGCCGCGAGGTTGCGGCAAGGATCGAACGAATCACGCGCGGTCAACCCATATCTGGACCAATTGGCGCGGCTGACCTGTGCGAGCCCAACGCTGTAACGCCAGCCGGCGGCCTCCAAGGCACGCGCGGTAGCCGTTGCTTCAGCTTCGCTTGACGGCTGCCGTATGAGGCGTCCATGCACGACACCTATCGCATAAGGATTGAATCCCGACTCGGTGCGTACCACCGCCGCCATGGTGATCGGCGAAATCTGCGGGGCACACTGAGATGCGAGGGCCAGGAAGTCGAGCGGCATGATCAGTGCCCTCCGCCGGGTCCGCTCTCCTCTTGCTCAATGAGCTTGAGGAAGAGAGCCGCAGATTGCGTCGGGTCGTAGGGCACCTGCGTGCTGCCCGGACCGTAGAATTCGGTAATCGCCGGGCCGCGCCCGCCGATGTCCCACCAGACACGCGTGTAAAGCTGGTTGTCGATCTCGACGTTGATCGCGCCGTCCGCGCGGCACAACAATTCACTTTGCTCGGGACCGCCCCAGTACAGGAACTCTTCGCGGCAATATCCGCCGCTTGCGAACGTGTTACTCGCGGACGTGCCACGTGATCCACCGGTGCCAAAGTCGCAGGTCGGAAACGGATCACCGTGACGCAACGCGCGCCAGAGCCGCTCCATCGGTGGCACGCACTCGCCGTACTGTTCGGGGCCACCGGGATTCGAGAGGCAAAGAATGACCTGACAGCCCCAGTCGTCAGCGCGTGCGCCCTCTGACATGCACACAGCCATCGAGGCGGAGACCGTCGCGCCGATCAATGCATGGCTCAAGACCACCCAGATCCTCGGAATGCGAACGTCTTTGCAACTTGCCAGACTCGTCTTCATGATCCGTCTCCCATCGATAGCCACCGATGTACCTAGACGGACGCCGAAGAAAAAGGAACCCGCGGCGCCGGGGAGGCTGACCGCGAGTTCAAGGGGGATCGGAGACAACGACAGAAACCACGAGGGCTGGGTGAATTGAGGCTGTCGTCGCCGCGCATACACGTCGGTAAATCGGGGCCGCTAACGCGTACTCGGTCGTGCTGTTGAATCTCGACCGGAACAGATTGTCAGGGTCTCTTAGTTAATTTCGTTTCGCCGACAACAGGCCCGCCAGCGCGTCCTTCGCTGACGCGAGCTCAAGCTCGTATCGACGCCATGGGCAGCGCGGGATCTTCAGTCTTCGGCAGATGACCTCCCGGCCGGCGCGCCACAGATAGGCCATGCGCAGCAATTCCTTATGGCGCGGTGCCAGCCGCTGCCAGGCCTGCTCGACGAGCGCCGCGTCTACCGGGTCGTAGTGACCACGGTTCGCACTGGCCCAGTTGTCCAATCGCGCATCGACAGAAATAGCTGCCTGTTGTTCAGTCATCGACCGCCTCCTGGTCGTTCGAACATGCACGGTATCCGGAGGGATCTTCTAGGAAGTTTTCGATATCGGTGGCGCGCCAGCCGACGGCACGGTCCCCGAGGCGGATGGGGCGCGGAAATGTGCCCTCCTGCATTCTTTGGTATATCGTCGAACGCTTCAGTCCAACTTCGTTCTCAACCTGGGCACGCCGCAAGATAGCGCCCGCGGCCCGCAACTGTACTGGCATGTTCGACCTCCGACTGCTTTATCCGAACAAATTGCTGCATGGGTCCAATTAAAGCAGTGCAGTGGCCTGACGGGCAATTCCGTCATGCCGTCGGAACATCCCGTCGGAGAACGACTATCAGCGGTGACGGCCATCGGATTCGCTGGCAGAATCCGGCCTAATTGCCGCGGCGAACGTCTGGGCGCTTCGCGAAGCTTCGCCATTAGCTTGGCCTTTGAGGCCCAGCTTGTCGTCAATGGCACGTGCAACGGTGGAGGATTTGGGGGGCCGCTCAGGGTCCCATTCAGTCCAGTGCTCTCGCATTACGTCAAAAAGTGCCTCGAGCGTACGTGTCAAGTGAGGAACATGCACAACCACGCCTCCGGCGGGATGTTCGTCAGCGCACGCGTAGGCAGAATCGGATCTTCGTCCATCGACCTTTGGTTGTGTACCCGCGTCAGATAAAAACGACCGGTCGAGCTTGCGCTCAAGATGCGACGCCCAGACGTGATGCATCAGCACAGTGCGAGCAAGGGCAAGTTCGAGCAATTTAATGCGACGATCGCGCTTTCGAAGGCGTTCATTGAGGCGCATAATGAGCGCCTTGACCTCCTCAGTTTGTCGAGGCGAATGGCTCGCACAATGTTGCGCATTGGCTTCGTACAAATTTGGGTCCGGCCGGTCATCGGTCGATTCAGACATGCTTGCTGCTCTCCAGCTTCGGGCGAGATAGGCACATAGGCTGCGTCGTATGCCTCGACGCGACCGCCCGACATGCTGCCGTTTGCCCTTTGATGGCCCACCAATATCTGATTTTCTAACGAATTTATTCAATACATTTTGTTCGCGCAAGTTGTAATCGACCGCCTTCAAGTTATCTTTCCGCCGACAAGGAAAACTAACGGGCCGTCCGTGGACTTCGCTTGCAAAACTACAACTCAGTGGCTGACGCTGCTATTTCATGCAGCAAGGCCATTGCCTCGCCAGCTCGTTGGACCGGGACGAGGAGATGATCGTGGCAATATCCGGCGATCACGTTGCATGGAATCTCGGCTTCCGCCAGTTTGCGGCTGATGACAGCGACAAGTCCAATGGCCTCCAAGCTTGAGTGAACTGTCAGCGTTATGAGACGGGCATCGAACGTAAAGGAAAGGTTGCGGCCCTCGGCATCCGAGCGTTCCACGACGGCCGTCAGCCCTTCTCGCTCGCGCATGGTGCAAAGGGTCCGCAGACCGGCCGGTACCAGGAAATCAGGAAAGAAGCAATAGACGTAGACGGCCTCAGCCATATACGGATTGAGCGTCGCACACAGTCTGATCAGGTCTTTCTCGCCCAACGTTCCTCTCCATAATTGTTCGTACCGTTACGCTAACCGACCAAAATGTTACGCGATCTTGTAAGTGGCTCCCGATGAAAGTCAAGTGCTCAAGGGTTAGCCGGCGGCAGTACTTGCCTCTGCCGCGATTCACGACATCGACGCTCATTGGATTAAAACATGACGCGCCTGACGCATCACCACGTCGCTGATCGTCTGTGCGTTGGGCGGCGCCGACTTCCAGTGATGCCAATAGAGGTTAACCGACACTCTATTGTTCGGCGCCAGCGCCACGAGATCGCCGGACCGAATCAATGGACCGATCTGCAAAGTCGGAACGAGGCCATATCCGACGCCTGCCAGGATGGCGGCCAGGAGGGCGTCTGGCGACGGGAAGTAATGCGTGGCATAGCCGGTCACCGGAAAGCCAAGCAACTGCTCCAGAAACGTCGCATGCAATGCATCCTTCCGGTTGAACAATACAGCGGGAGCAGCAAGAATGTCTCGCAGCGTCAGCCCATGAAGAAAGTTCGACCGAGCGAAGGACGGTGTAGCAACGCACTCATATTCCATCGCTCCGATCGGCTCGGCAATGAATCCGATCGGAGCGGCGCGCGCCGTCGAAACGCACCCCATGGCCTCGCCGCGCGCCAGGACTGCGAATGTGTGATCTTGGTCATCAACGATCACTTCGAGCGCTACGTTCTCTTTCGCGATGGCGCAGGCGACCGGTCCGAACCACGTGGCCAGGGAATCGGCGTTGATGGCAATACCCAGCCTCGCTCGGCTTCCGGAACCCGGTTTTATTCGTTCAAGAGTGTCGGCCTCCAGAAGCTTTTGCTTCTGGACGTGCTCAAGCAGCCTCTCGCCCGACGGAGTTAGCATCATGCCTTTACGAACAAGTAAGGGCGTCCCGAATGTTTCCTCGAGCGAGATGATCCTTTGTGAAACGGCAGCTCTGGAGATTTTCAATATGCTTGCCGCCCGAGCATAGTTCCCGGTTTCGACGACGACAGCAAAGGTCTGGAGCTGGTGGGGATCGAAGTTCATGACGCTCGACAATGTGCTGTCCCAACTTTGGATGAGCGGATCCTGGGATCAAGTGAACCGCCAGAAATGGATGAGCATAATCTGCAGTGCCTCATCTGACTTGCAAAGGCTAACGCCATAAGACAGCAGCCGATCGCGCGCCCCCCTCGAATGGAGCCTTGAATCCTGCTGTCGCTCGCCCATCGGCAAGCCTACGAAGCCACGGAAATGTCGTGCTGCGAACACTGAAGACAACAAGTCTAGCGACACAGCATTGCCCAATAGAAATCCACAGCAGTGCGGTGAGTTATAGTGCTCAAGAGCCCGTCGTTCGCATTGCCGGGCGGTCCCGATCTGGGGGAAAAATGCGCCAGGAACCGTCCTGGTGACGAAAGAAGAACAGCGATACAGGGCCTCCTGCTCTCACTGTTTCGACGCACACATAGCATTGGCGTCGGGACCGCCCCCTTCTGAACTCTGTGACGCGAATACCCTTCTGGGGATCCGGAGCGAGCCAATCCTCAACTATCAAACGCAACGAGCTTCGTCCAGTAGCCATTGACCTTCTCTTCGTAGGAACTCGTACCACCGTTCTGCCTGATCCGCGGCAATTGTCGGACTGCACGGATCGAAGTTTCCAACTTCCAATTCCGGACACTAGGTTAGCGGGAAGGCATCCCTCATGCATGCCGCTGTCCATAAATCAACGCCGCTCAAATTTTCGCAGCGGCTCAGCGACGGCTCGATTGTTTCCTAAGATCAAGGCTCAGTTGCCGCCCGCCTGCACTATGTCTCCTGTTCGCCAGGTGGAATGAGCAACCACGACGGGAGGTTATCGATGAGTCATCGCGCCGTAATTCACGATCAGGATGTCATCCGCTCCGCGTTCCGGGATTGGAGCAACGCTTATCAGGAGATGACGTCTCGTGACCTGTTCAGGGTAACAGTCGACCTCGTCTTTGACTGGTCGAGCATCGCCGTGGCGATGGTGCTTTTGCATCGGTTTGGCTGGTGGTCGTGCCCGGCAACAATCGTTTGGGTCGGAAACCGGCAGCGCGCGCTGGGAAACCTTCTCCACGACGCCGCGCACCGGAACCTCGCACGATCGACCCGGATTAATGACGCAATCGCGCGGCTCTTCATTGCGCCCGCGCTGTTCAATAGCCTTGCCGTCTATCGTGAGCAACACGCACGTCATCATGCATGGCTCGGTGATTCGAACGCCGATCCCGACTTTATCGCCGTCCATCAGCAGCAAGGTCATACCTGGCGAAGGCCGTTTCGCACGCTACTCCTGACGCCAGCCGCATGGTCAAGCTCGGCGTTCGGTCATCTACATCAGCCGAAAATCAGTTGGTCGCGGCGAACGGGGATAGCGGGATGGTGGACAGTACTCTTATGTGTCACGGCACTTGCACTGGGCCTTCATGCGGCGACGCTGTTCTTTGGAGTGTGGATGCTGGCCAGAGCCACTGTCTTTCACGCAATCACCACGTTTCGCGAGCTCTGTGACCACTTTGGCCGACGCCCCAGCGGCATCTTTAATTACACACGCGACGTCTGCTCACACGGCATATGGCGATGGATCATTCATCCGCACAATAATGGGTACCATCTGACGCATCACCTGATGCCCTCGGTTCCCTACCATCGGCTGGCCAACGCCCAGCGCCAGCTTTTGCAGTTGCCGACTTTCAGTCGAGCCGCCAGAGTATGTAATTCATACTTTCGCGGTCCGGACGCGGTGGTCCGCGAATGGGAACATTCCATCGGGGAGCAACGATGACTCAGCGCAGGCTAGGTGCCATCCGTGTGGGCGCACTTTTGGTGTCGGCGAGCTATGGTGTCGCGTTCCTGCTTGGCTCGGGAGAGATGGCAATCCATTCCGGGATGGCAGGTAGTCTTTATGCGATCGTAACGGCTCTGGGCATGCTCGCGCTCGCGGTGGCCGCACCTGCTCTCTGGCGGGGGCGCGAACCGATTTGGAATGTATTCGGTCAGCGCTACGGACCCGCAGTCCGCAAGCTGGTGGCGTTCCTGTCACTCTTCTGGATGACCGGGGTCCTCGCGGCCCAAATCCATGGCGGCATCGCCGTGCTCAAGACGTGCGGACTTCCGGCAACCCACGCGCTAGCGTTAATTGCGATAGGGCTGCTGGTGATGTCTGCCATTGAACTGGAATTGGCAGCGATGCTTTTCGCGTTCTGCCTCCTGGGGACCAACCTTGCCCTCCTGCATGTATTATTCGAGTCGAACGGCTTGGCTCTGTACGTGCATGCGTGGCCATCCTTCATCCGCGACGTGCGCGTCGCGCCTCGGGCTGAGACGCTGGTCACCATCGCCGCGATCATATTTCTCGTCGTCACAGGGTCCGACTATCAACAGTTCGTGATCGCGGCACGTCGCCCCGCAGATGCTTCGCTGGGCTGCGGGCTTGCGGGTGCTTTCCTCCTGGCTACCGGATTTCTTCCAGCCGCAACGGTCGTCGCAGCGCTTCGTGCTGGAAAACTGTCCGGCGTAACTGACGCCGCCAGCGCCATTCCCTCGATCTTGCTACAGACCGGCGAGCCGACAGGGCTGCTATGCATTGGCGCCATCCTTCTCGCTGCGCTTGGCTCGGGAACCGCAGTCGTCCGTGCGATGAACTGCGCACTGGAGGACCTGCATCCCACGAGCAGTGGACACGGCCACGCGTGGAGAATGCTGATCATTTTAATCGGTTGCACTACCGCAACTGACGGTGAGGCTATCGTCTCAACCATCGTGGCGCTTAACATTGTCTATGTTTCGGCCGTCGGATTACTGTTTATCCTGCATGAAGCCGGGTTTTGCGTGACACCGCGCTGTGCATCTATGATGCTGCTCTCTGGAGCCACGACATCCCTGCTCGTCATAGCGCTCCACTGGACGGGCATCGACAAATTGACCGGCTGGCTCCCTCTTCCAGCGGGGCTTGCTGCATCCGCTTGCCCTCTTTGTGTACGGCAAATCACACTCTTTCGCCGTCGCGTCCGATACATGAGGATCGCGCAACGGCGTCTTTGCCCATCGGAGCCGGCTGGATCAGACTCCGCCGGGCGCCATGAACGATCAGGGCGTTGAGCTTCGCCAGCGGTTCGGGTTCCGACTCCCTGTGGTGCCAATAAAGATCGACCATCAGGTCGTGCTCCGGGGCAAGAACGACTAGCTTGCCGTGGCCAATCAGTGGCTCCGCCTGCATTGCGGGCACCAGTCCATAACCGAGACCGTCGAGAATCGCGTTGAGCAACGATATTGGTGCCGGAAAATAGTGTTTGACGTACCTACCTACTGCCACCCCAAAGCGCGACTCGAGGAAGGTATCGTGCAAGGTGTCCTTTCTGTCAAATAGTACGGCTGGCGCCTTTAGCACATTCGCCAGAGCCATACCTCCAGCAAAATGCTTGCAGGCAAATTCCGGCGTGGCGACACATTGATAGCGCATCTGCCCGACTGGCTCGGCCAAAAACCCATCGACTGGTCTGTGCTGCGTCGACAAACATCCCCTCACGTCACCACGGGCCAACATTTTGAGCGTGTGTTCCTGATCGTCAACGACAATCTCGAGAGTCACATGGTGCCTTGCAAGCTCCCGCGCGACCGGCTCGAACCAAGTTGCAAGGGAATCGGCGTTCACGGCTAGGGCAAGTGCGGTCGTCGCCACCGTGTCCGGCATCACCCGCCGCAGTAATGCGTCCTCCTGTAGCCGTACAGATATGAGATACCGCAAAACGTCCTCTCCAGCTTTCGTGAGAGCAACCGTTGGCTCGCGGATCAGCAATAATGTTCCAATCGATTGCTCGAGTGCCTTGATCCGTCTGGTGACCGCTCCAGAAGAAATATTGAGGCTGGCTGCGGCCTTCCGAAAACTGCGATGCTCTACCACCGCGGCGAACGTCTCTAGTTGGAGCATGTTCAACATCGCGCCCTCTCGAAAGGCTATGTGGATGCGTGCGCCGATGCCACCCACGTCAACGGCACGCGAGAGCGTACCCGCACCAGGTGGTTTTCAGCAGCGGCGTAACCCGCCACGCGGCACGCGCCGGGGGCCGCGTGTCAGCGCAGCAGTTGCGCCAGTGCGGCGCGGTAATCCGCATATGCGGCGGCTTGATCTCGATGGCAGCGTTCACGCACCACGCATTCGCCGCCCGTGTAGACGTCGCGCACCGGAGTGTCACCGTGCTCTGCGAACACTGCGCCGGAGAGCCACGCGTCGCTCTCGTGCTCGGCAAGCGCCGGATGATCTGGATCGAGAACTAGCCAGTCGGCGCGGCAACCTTCGCGAAGCGCGCCGATGCGTCGCCCGCTCGCCTGCGCGCCACCGGCGAGCGAGGCATTGAACAGGCGATCCGCGGCGTAGGGCCGCGTATCGCTCGCGAGCACGTTGCGCACACGATTTGCCAGCCGCTGCCCGTATTCGAGCAGGCGCAGCTCCGCACGCCAGTCGACCGAGGCATGGCTGTCGGAACCAATGCCGATCACGCCGCCGTGCGCGAGATAGTCGACGGCCGGGAATATGCCATCGCCGAGATTTGCCTCCGTCGTCAGGCACAGCCCCGCGACCGCCCCGCTCCGCGCGAGCGCGGCGGTTTCGATCGCATCAGCATGCGTCGCGTGCACGAGGCACCAGCGGGCGCCGACATCGAAGCGGTCGAGCAGCCACTGCACGGGCCGCACGCCGTGCGCGCGCACGCAATCGTCGACTTCGGCCGTCTGCTCGGCGACGTGGATATGCACGGGCGCGTCATCTGGCAGGCAGTCGAGCAGCGCACGCAGACCCGCCTCTGACACCGCGCGCGGCGAATGCGGCGCGACGCCGTAGCGGAGCGCGCCGTGTTCGGGCTCCGCTTGGCGCAGCGCATCAAGCAGCCCGAGCAATCCGTCGGGCGTATTGATGAAGCGACGCTGATCATCGTGCGGCGGTTTGTTGCCGAACCCGCTGAACTGATAAGCGACCGGCAGCATCGTGATCCCAATCCCCGCGTCGCGAGCCGCGCCGACGACGCGTGCGCCAAGTTCCTCGATCCGCGGATAGCGCGAGCCGTCCTGCGCGTGATGCATGTAGTGGAATTCGCACACCGACGTGTAGCCGCACTTCAGCATCTCGACATACAGCCAGCGCGCGATCGCCGCGAGCGCGTCCGGCGTGATCTTCAGCGCGAAGCGGTACATCAGGTCGCGCCAGCTCCAAAAGCTTTCGGAAGCATTCGCGCGGTATTCGGTGAGTCCAGCCATCGCGCGCTGGAACGCGTGCGAATGCAGGTTTGGAACGCCGGGCAGCACCGGGCCCGCCGCACGCGCGGCGCAGGCCGGTGCATCTGTGTCGGGCGTCACTTCGGTGAGGGAGCCTGCGACGTCCCAGCGCAGCAGCACGTTGCGCCGCCAGCCATCCGGCAGGTAGGCATGGTCCGCGAACAGCATCGTGTCGGTCATCGTCAGTCCTATCATCCGCCCGGTCAACCGCCGTCATGTTCAGCGGACAAGCATCGGCAGCTTCAAGCCGGCCTCGAGGGCCGTCTGCCGCGCGAGTTCGTAGCCAGCGTCCGCGTGACGCATCACGCCCGTCGCGGGATCGTTGAACAGCACGCGGCCAAGGCGTTCATGCGCCGCGTCCGAGCCATCGGCGACGATCACGACGCCCGAGTGCTGCGAGAAGCCCATCCCGACGCCGCCGCCATGATGCAGCGACACCCACGACGCGCCGCCTGCCGTGTTCAGCAGCGCGTTGAGCAGCGGCCAGTCGCTGACCGCATCCGAGCCGTCCTTCATCGCTTCCGTTTCGCGATTCGGGCTCGCGACGGAGCCGGTATCGAGGTGATCGCGTCCGATCACGATCGGCGCTTTCAGTTCGCCGTTCTTGACCATCTCATTGAACGCCTGGCCCAGCCGATACCGATCCATCACGCCGACCCAGCAGATACGCGCCGGCAAGCCCTGGAATCCGATGCGCTCGCGCGCCATGTCGAGCCAGTTGTGCAGGTGCGGATCGTCCGGGATCAGTTCCTTGACCTTCGCATCCGTCTTGTAGATGTCCTCGGGATCGCCCGATAGCGCAACCCAGCGGAACGGCCCCTTGCCTTCGCAGAAGAGCGGGCGGATGTAGGCCGGCACAAAGCCCGGGAAGTCGAATGCGTTCTCGACGCCCATTTCCAGCGCCATCTGGCGAATGTTGTTCCCGTAGTCGAGCGTCGCCGCGCCGCGTTCCTGCAGAGTCAGCATCGCACGCACCTGAACGGCCATCGACTGCTTCGCGGCCTTGACAATGCTCTGCGAAGCAACCTTCTGCGCCTCGCGCCATTGCGCGACGGTCCAGCCTTGCGGCAGGTAGCCGTTGATCGGATCATGTGCGCTAGTCTGGTCCGTCACGCAGTCTGGCGTGATGCCGCGCTTGACGAGTTCCGTGAACACGTCGGCCGCGTTGGCGAGCAGGCCAATCGACACGGGCTTGCCCGTGCGCTTCGCTTCCTCGATCATGCCGAGCGCCTCATCGAGAGTCGTTGCCTTCTTGTCGACGTAGCGGGTCTTCAGGCGGAAGTCGATGCGTGTCTCGTCGCATTCGACCGCGATCATCGAGAAGCCAGCCATCGTCGCCGCGAGCGGCTGCGCGCCGCCCATTCCGCCGAGGCCACCCGTCAAAATCCAACGGCCCGACGGATCGCCGTTGAAGTGCTCGTTCGCGACCGCGAAGAACGTTTCATAGGTGCCCTGCACGATACCCTGGCTACCGATGTAGATCCAGCTACCAGCCGTCATCTGGCCGTACATCATCAGGCCCTTGCGGTCGAGCTCATGGAAGTGATCCCAGTTCGCCCAGTGGGGCACCAAGTTCGAGTTCGCAAGCAGCACGCGCGGCGCATCCTTGTGCGTGCGGAACACACCGACCGGCTTGCCGGACTGAATCAGCAGCGTCTCGTCCTCTTCGAGATTCTTCAGCGATGCGAGGATCTGGTCGAAGCAATTCCAGTTACGCGCCGCGCGGCCAATGCCGCCGTAGACGACCAGCGCATGCGGATGCTCGGCTACTTCCGGGTCCAGGTTGTTCTGTATCATCCGATACGCGGCTTCCGCGATCCAGGTCTTGCAGGTCTTCTTGCTGCCGCGCGGCGCGCGGATCGTACGTGTCGGATCTAGCCGGGGATCGATGTGTTTTGGATGGTTCATGACGACTGCTCTCGAAGCAAAAGAAAATCAATAGCGAACCAGAAATGTGCAGAGAAGCGATAACGGCTTCCCAGATAGCACAGCCACCGAGGCGACGGCGCCATGCGGCCACGAGCGCGAACGGACAAGGAGGCTCGCCTCGACTTCGTACACGCGCAGCTGGCCGCACCGCACCTGCGTCGGTGCGGCCGCTTTGATCCGGTACTCGACCCGCTGCAAGTGAGCCACGCGCCTGCGAATGAAACAGCTTTCGCGCAGGGCAACTGCGTCTTCTCTCGGCGAGCGACTTGATCGGCGCGAATCGCCGCCAGTCCCAGCATGCGGCCGAACTTGAACCCGCGTGCCAAGTCGTTCTCGGACGGCACGTGGTCGCCCTCCGCCCCCTCGCCCGTGCGAATGCGGGCCAGGACGAAATCCAAGATCTCAGACCGGTGCGCTCCTCGGCTTACTGTTCCGATGCGAACGAGAGCGGGCTGATCTTCGCGAACGCGCGCTCACCGACGAGCTTCGCGATTACCGCGATATCCGGCGCGAAATAATGGTCAATCTCATAGTGCGCGACCTTCCCACGGATCGTTTCCATCACTTGTGCGAGCTTCGGGCTCGTCTTGTGCGGCGCGCGCAGATCGACGCCTTGCGCGGCGGCGAGCAACTCGATCGCTAGGATGTGCTTCGTGTTCTCCGCGATGTCGGCAAGCTTCCGCGCAGCGAAGGTCGCCATCGATACGTGGTCCTCCTGGTTGGCCGAAGTTGGAAGCGAATCGACCGAGGCTGGGTGCGCAAGCGTCTTGTTCTCCGAGGCAAGCGCGGCCGCCGTCACGTGCGCGATCATGAAGCCCGAGTTGACGCCGCCATCCTTGACGAGGAACGGCGGCAGGCCCGAAAGCGTCGCGTCGATGAGCAGCGCGATCCGCCGCTCGGCGAGCGCGCCGATCTCCGCGGCCGCGAGCGCGAGATTGTCGGCGGCGAACGCAACGGGCTCCGCATGGAAGTTGCCGCCCGAGAGCACTTCGCCCGTATCGGGGAAAATCAGCGGGTTGTCGGAAACGGCATTCGCTTCGACGAGCAACACGTCGGCCGCGTAACGCATCTGATCAAGACAGGCGCCCATCACCTGCGGCTGACAGCGCAGACTGTACGGGTCCTGAACCTTGCCGCAGTCGCGATGCGAGAGATTGATGCCCGAGCCTTCGAGCAACGCGCGATAAGCGGCCGCCGCGTCGATCTGTCCGCGATGACCGCGCAACTCGTGAATGCGCGCATCGAACGGCTTGACGGAGCCGGCCGCGGCATCCACCGACAGCGCACCGGCCACGAGCGCCGTGCGAAAGAGGTCTTCGATTGCGAAGAGGTTGTAAAGCGCAAGCGCCGTCGACGCCTGCGTGCCATTCAGCAGCGCGAGGCCCTCCTTCGCTTGCAGCGTCAGCGGCGCGAGGCCTGCGACGCGCAAACCGTCGATCGCGCTCGCGCGCTCGCCGCGGATGAACACGTCGCCGACGCCGAGCAGCACGGCAGACATGTGCGCGAGCGGCGCAAGGTCGCCCGATGCGCCGACCGAGCCCTTCACCGGGATCATCGGCAACACATCCGCGTTGAACAGTTTTATCAGCGCGTCCATCACTTCGCGCCGGATACCTGAATGACCGCGGCCGAGACTCGACAGCTTAAGTGCCATCAGCAGGCGCACCGACGAGGACGCCATTGGCTCGCCGACGCCGACTGCATGCGACAGCACGAGGTTCTTCTGCAGTAGCTCGAGCTGGTCGTCCGCAATGTGCGTGCTGGCCAAGCGGCCAAAGCCGGTATTGATGCCGTAGGCCGGCTCACCCTTTGCGGCGATGTCTGCAACGGCCTTCGCGCCCGTATCAATCGCAACAAAGCTATTAGGGTCGATTTGCAGCGAGCCCCTATCGCGCGCGATATCACGCAGTTGAGCAAGGGTCAGCTTTCCCGGAGTCAGTTTCACAATGGTTAACCTCGAATGAATTTGTTCGACACTATACCGGAATGAAATTATCCATTCAATACCTCCGTTGACGCTGAGCTAGACGGTGCAGACGCCAGGCAAGTACTGGCGCTGGCGATCAAGCTTTAACGGGCCCAACACGGTAGGCATCGATGCCAGCATGCCGCACAGCCCGCTTGTTGCGAGCCCGAGAGAATTGTTTTATTCTTATAACGTCATCTCGACATGAATTCTTTCATACAAGAGGGTTTTTACCTATGTCATCCACCGATCTGCTCGAATTCCACGCGCCGAGCATCGACGTGAAGTTTCGGGTTGAGTTGCTCGCAGACCAGAATCCGGACGTTGTAGGCCAAGTTCTTCACCAACTGCCCCTGGACAGCGTACTCGGCCACGTGGTCATCTCTGGCGAAGCCATCTGGCTGCCAACGAAGATCGTGCATCTGGGGAAAAGCAACATGGTTAAGCGCTCGCCCGGCGCCGTCTATTTGTATGCCCCCGGACAAACCATTTGCCTCACCTACGGAAGCATCACCGAGAGCGCGCTCGTCAACAAGTTCGGCCAAGTGCTCGACAGCGACCTCCCCCTCTTGGCCAGGCTCGGTCAGCATGTTTGGGAGCAAACCGTTGCCGAGCCCCGCAAGAACCTTGTCAACATCACTATCCGGAGGGCTCAGTAATGTCGAGCATCGAGAAATTCAAAGGCAACTGGCGCGAAGCGAAAGCCGAGATTGACCGTCAGGTCGAGCGCGTATGGCTGGCCGAGCCAGAGGAAATTCAGAAGATCCGCTGGGGCATCATCGACAGCGGTGCTGGCAGTGGTCAGCAATCGTTCAGCGTTTTGGTCCATCTCGAGGCGTATCTCATGCTCGTCGGTGCGGACGTGATGTATCGCTTCCTCAAGGTTTCGCAATACCCGGACGTGGAATTGCCCACGCTCGTAAAAATGACGCGCGAGTTCCTCACTGGTACGTTCAACGTCTTCGAGTTCATGACCGATCTTGGGCTCACAAACATGCATCAGATCGGGCAAATGTACAGCGATGCACTCGATACCCTGGAAACGAAAGAGGAATACGTTCAGCTGACCGGCGCCATGATGACGTATGTCGTCCGCATGCACCGCTGGATCCACTTCATCTTTCCGTGGAATCTCGGCGTCGCGTTCCCGCATCGTAAGCCGAACGAAGTCGCCTCAATCGCCGCTGTAGTCGCGGCGGCATAACAGATCGCATCGGTTCTGCGCGCCGGCACCTCCGGCGCGCAAAAGCACTTCGCTGGCAATTCCTCGTTCACTCCGTGACTTCCGCTGCCCGATCTACCACCCCGGTTCGGCCTTCTCGATACTTGATGAAGTGGTACTTCCGTTCCATAGCGGCACATCTTTTCGGGTAAGATTCTGCTCAGACATCTGACGAATCCTTGTAGAAGTTCCGGAGAACTGAATTGCCTCGCGTAAGCCGCGCCGAACTCACCCGATCCGCGAAGTCGTCGCCTCAAAATACGGCGGGCTCCACGTCTTTGCGGTCGGAGCTCGAGCGGAGGCTTGAGGGTCAACGCTTGACGCCCGCCCATCGCCGTATCGTTCAAATTATTGTCGACCATGCGTCGGACATCGGCTTTCTGACGAGCATGGAACTGGCCGAACTTGCCAACGTCAGTCAGCCATCCGTCTCGCGCTTTGCCGTTGCTCTTGGATTCGACGGATTCCTGGAAATGCGGCGCGAACTGCGTTCTTACTCGGAGCCCGCGTTGGCCGCTCCAGTGGAGGGCGGCAATAAGTATCAGCTTGCCGCCGTAGCCGAGGCTCGGAATGTTGCCGAACTCGTCGAAGAGCTCGGGGATGCGGAGCGGATTCGAGCTTTCGGCAAAGCCCTCGCCAACTCGAAGCCGCTGCCCGTTCTTGGTATTCGCGCTGCCGCGGGCCTTGCCACACAATTCGGCTATTTTGCATCCAAGGTGCATCCAGACATTCGCACCATTGTCCATGGTGGATCATTCGCCGAAGACCAGCTGGAACAAGCGCGCGACGCTGGCGCTAATTGGATGCTTGCCTTCGCCATGCCGCTGTATCCGCGGGAAACCATCCACGCACTGCAGTACGCGAAACAGATCGGCTTGAAGATCGCAGTAGTTTCTGACACCGCGTTCCGCGCGCAAGGGGAAATCGCTGACCAATTGCTTACGGCGCGAATTCATTCAAGACTTGTATTTGATTCATGCGCTGCCGGAACTGTGCTCGTTTCGGTACTGCTGGATGCCATGTGCGACGCAATGCCAGAGCGCGCTGAAGCTCGACTTGAGGCGGGCGACAGGTCTTCGCTAAAACGAAAAGTGTTTATCCGCTAATAAGCCGCAATCACGGGGCGGGCGGACCTGAGCCATCTGATTCAAAAGTTCGCGCTACGGGAACCAGAACCAACCCTCTGGGAGATGGCAACGACCGCGTTCAAGTACAAGGTCGCTGCCGCAGCGGAGGCGGCGGCGCCGCTTGCCTGGTTCTCAGGGACGCCCACTGCAATATGGTTAATGGCCCCAAACTTGACGCAGGACGCGAAGGTAATTTTCGCCCAACACTCCGCGGATGTCAGAGTGTTTCCAGCCTCGACGAAGCAGAGCGTTGGTGATCCCAATGAGATCAGCGTGACGGCGAATGTTGTCTGGATAGGGATCGTAACGATCTGTATGCCCAACCCCGAACACCTCAGGGTTGGTTTCCCGCCAGAACCTCAGGCTCGATTCCGCCGGCGTTTCGTCGGAAGCAAGCCAAGTCGAACACACGTCTGAGCCAATGCCAAGGTGCTGTGGTCCCACCAACTCAGCAACATGCTCCATATGAATGGCCACGTCATCGAATGTGGTAGGTTTAATCTCGTTTGTCCTCGGGTCCCTCTTTAAAAAGCTCGAAGCGAGGCAAATCCCAATCAATCCACCCGTAGACGCGATGCCCTTGATTTGGTCATCTCGAAGATTACGTGGGCTATTACAAATAGCATCGGCATTGGCGTGCGTTGCGAGAATCGGTGCGGCGGCGTTGGCAATCGCAGAATCACGCGTAGGGTTCGCGCAGTGAGAAATGTCGACTGCTACTTTTGCCCTCTCCAATTCCGATAAAACTTTAAGACCAAATCTCGTCAACGGTCCCTGTACTCGCTCACAGCAACCGCTGCCGACGAGGTTCTGGTCGTTGTATGTCAATTGAATTACCTTAACGCCAGCTTCTGCAAACTCCCAAATCATATCCAAATCGTTGCCGATCGGCGCCACGTCCTGAAAGCCAAATGCAACTGCGCATAAACCTTTCTCACGCGCAGCCAGCATGGCTTCTACGCTAGAAGCGAAACAAAGGGCATCCGAATTCTCGCGAACGATTTTCTTGTATTTTGTGATCCGGTCTCGTGCCTGATGTCGGTCGTGGGGGTAGTGCGCTACCGTGACGATCCCAGCGTTAAGGCCGCCGTCAGCCGCCTCGCGCATGCTTTCGGGATTGTCAAGCGATCCCCATAGCATAAGCCCATCAATGAAAAATGCGTCTGCGTGCAAACGCCTGGCATCCTCACTCGTAGGCAGTGAGGAAGGGCCTCGTCCAATGCCTGAGTGTTCTTTAGCGGTCATAGATTTCTCCTACGCATGATCGACGTGTCCATCATGCGGGTCATGTAGTAGGCTAGCGTGCTTCGCTCCGGTATTAGCGGGTTAGAACACTAGGATTTGTTAGAGAGTTGTTCGACCACATGCCAGTCGACCTCGACTCCGAGACCTGGCCCAGCGGGCACCTCGATATTTCCGTCTCGGTACACAATTTCCGTTGACAGGACATCGGAGCTCATCATCAGTGGTCCGGGTAAAGCAGCCCCGTAAGACATGTCCTTAAGTGCGGACGCCGTCTGGAGATACGCAGCCGTCCCCAGCCCGGTATCCATCATGCAGCCCATGTAATATGGCAGACCCGCCGCATCCGCGACCGAAGCGCTTTGTAGTGTTCCCAATATGCCTCCGGCCTTTGCCAACTTCAGCGCAATCATGTCCGCTGAAGCGCTGCGAATGATGTTGATGACGTCGTTGGCATTCATTGCCGATTCGTCCGCCATAATGGCAACACGGCCCTGTTGCTTCAGACGCGCCATCCCGGCCAGGTCACCTTTCGGCAAGGGTTGCTCAAGGACCGTCACCCCCAAATCCTGAAGCCTTGGCAGCGCCCAGTTTGCGGTCATCTCGTTCCAGCCCTGATTGGCATCGAGCCGGATCTGGAAGTTCTCCGGAACGTTGCGCATCAGCGTGCGAACCCGCTCGAGATCGGCTGCGGCATCAACGTGGCCAACCTTCACCTTGAAGCGAGAAATTCCAAACCGCTGGTTGACCCCCTGCGCCTCTTCGATTTCCTGTTCAACGACGCCCGATGCCAACGACCAGACCATCGGCACACTCGGACGCCGCCGACCGCCCATCAGTTGTGCAGCAGGTACTCCAAGCGCCTGGCCGGCGACATCAAAGCACGCCATCTCAATCGCTGCGCGAGCGAAGGGATTGCCACGCACGGCTTTGCTCATGACGGCGGCAATGTCCGAGCATTGAAGCGGATCCCGTCCGATGACCGCGGCAGCGAGGTATTCTTCGATCACCGCACGTACAGAGCTGACAGACTCTTCACTCCACACGGGCCCGCCGGGAATCGAGGCTTCCCCTGCCCCAATCAATCCCTCGTCCGTTTGCAACCGGACGATGACGGAATGAGCACCGTAAAGCGGCCCGGAACTCAGAGTATGATTCCGTCGGTACGGAATGCGGATTTCAAATGTTTCGATAGCAGCAATCTTCATAGTTGCAGTCACCTCAATAATTTTGTGACCCTAAGGACGGCCGCATAGGTCTGAGCCTCGAGGGCCTAGAACATGGCGCCGCATCGTTTCGAGTAACGCCTCACGATTCATGTCCGCAAGGAGCTTGACCATATCGAAGTGCTCTTGCGCGGATCGAGCAAGCATCACGGACGTATTGTTCTCTCGCTGGACTGCCACCGGAATTCGGTCGCGCAGGTCAAAAATCATCTTGACCAGCTCGTCATTAGGGCAGTGACGAAGTAGCCGATGATGAAATGCCCTATTGCAGTCCTCCTGCTCTGCGGCAGTGCCCGAAGCGACGGCGTCGGAAAACGCCTGTGCCAACTGATTAAGAACGAAGATTTCGTCGGCATCCGCTTTCCCAATGACGGATTCGACTGCAGAGGCCTCTAGAATCGCCCGAATCTGCCGAACCTTCTGCAGTCGCTCCTGCGTGAAGACCTGGACCCGGTAACCACGGTTAGGAATAGATTCCACCACGTCTCGTTCGACCAGGTGTTCCAACGCTTGCCGCACATCAAGACGCGAATGGCCATATGCTTGCTCAAGCTCCACCTGCTTGAGCCACGCGCCTGCTCCAAGACGACCCGAGCTAACATCGCGCTCGATCATGTCCGCCAGCTCGCGAATCCGGAATCGCGCTCCACGTTGTCCGTTGCTTGGTAACTTGCTCATACTTCTACGTGTGTGAAAGAGCGGTCATAGTGACATGTTCGGTTTTGCTGAAGCCGATTCATCCGGGGGTATTGCGCTAGTGAGGAAATCCGGTGCGGCGACAGGAAAACATAGGCAAGGCCCGAAGCTATTGCGCCGGGGTCACATCCATGTGGAACGTCTGCTCGGAAAGCCTCTTGATGGTACCGTCAGCCTTGGCCGCACGGATAGCTTGATCGAACATGGCTTTCAACTGCGTGTCGCCCTTGCGCAGGCCCACAGCAGATCCCTTCCCGATCACGCCACCCTGGAAGCATGGACCTGCCAGCACCATGTTTTCATTGCCTGGCTTCGCGGCAGTTCCCTGGAGCGAATCCTTTGAACCAAGCACCGCGTCCACTCGCCCGGCTAGCAAATCCAGGTCACGGGGCTCCTGCGACTTGTACTGTCGGACCGTGACTCCCTTGAGATAGGTCTTTCCAAACTCGACTGACGTGCCGGCAGCTAGCGTGCCTACCACTTTTCCCGAAAGCGCAGCCCTCACTTCAGAAAGTGCTTTCTCGGACGCCGACGCATCGCCCAGTGGAATTATTTTGTCCTCCAGCGGCAGTTTTTTCGCGACCTCACTACCCTTCAACGTTGCGAACACATAACAGAGCGATGCGTATGGGACCGAGAATGCAATTGCCTCTTCGCGCTTCGGCGTAACCGCCAGATCATCGATGATTGCATCATACTTTCCGGCGTTCAGCGCCGGGATCATGCTGTCGAAAGACTGCGCCGTAATCGTGCACTTGACGTGCATCCGATCACAAAGATTGCGAGCCAGATCGATCTCAAAACCGGCGAGCGTCCCATCGGGCTTGGTGTAGTTCCATGGTACGAATCCGCCTTCCGTGACAATTCGGACTTCCTTGGGAGGGGTTTGCGCAATAGCTTGTCCGAACAACCCCAAAGCGACGATGGCGGCGGCCGTCATAGCGAGGAGGATTGAGTGCGAGTGGTGTTTCCTCAAATTTTTCATTTTCCTATCCTGCAAAGTCGTTGATAACGGAACAGCAACGGCTATCCAGCCAAAAACTGCTGAAGTCGCACGGAACGGCCGGAACCGAACACTTCATCGGGGGTTCCTTCTTCCTGGATGGTCCCGCGATCCACGAACACCACGCGGCTCGAGACCTCGCGGGCAAACCCCATTTCGTGAGTGACAATTAGCATCGTTCGGCCTTCCTCTGCCAGCCGGCGCATCACTCGCAGGACCTCACCAACAAGTTCCGGGTCTAACGCTGACGTCGGTTCATCGAATAGCATCAGCGAAGGATGCATCGCAAGCGCACGAGCTATCGCCACGCGCTGCTGCTGACCGCCGGACAGGTGCGCTGGGTAGAAGTTGTCCCGATTCGATATTCCGACTTTTTCAAGAAGTTCACGGGCCTCCTCGATGCATTCCTTGCGCGGTCGACCTTGTACATGGATGGGCGCCTCGATAACGTTCTCGAGCACCGTCATATGAGACCACAGGTTGAAGCTCTGAAACACCATGCCAACACTTGCACGGATGCGGTCGATCTGCCTATGGTCGAAATGCCGCTGTCCCTCCGGGTGGGCGTTCGACAGCTTAATTCGCTCACCGGCAACCACCACTTCGCCCGCATCAGGAACCTCCAGCATGTTGATACAGCGAAGCAGAGTGGATTTGCCTGAACCAGATGAGCCAAGTATCGAAATGACTTCGCCTTCGCTCGCTTCAAGCGAAATACCCTTAAGTATCTCGATCTTTCCGTATTGTTTCCTGATATCCGTGAGTTGCACAGCCTTCGGACAAGGCCGATTAATGGAGTTCATACCGTCTTTCCCTCAAGAAGTGAATCTTGTTCAATCACCGGAGCCCGCAAGTGAGGGCTGAGACGATGCTCAATCCGTCGAACGGTCCGAGTCAGGAGGTAACTAATGACAAGGTAGATGATCCCTGCCGACATGTAGGCCTCGATCGGACGATACGTTTCATTAGCAATGGACGATGCGATACCGGTTACATCCATGAGCGTTACAAGCGATGCCAACGACGTGGCTTTCACCATGACGATGATTTCATTGCCGTACGCCGGCAATGCTTGTCTGATCGCGATCGGGACAATGATCCGGCGCAGCAGTAGGGCTCCTGACATTCCGCACGCACGCGCCGCTTCGAGCTCGCCTCTACGGACAGCCTGCAACCCGCCACGAATAATTTCGCTTGCGTAAGGAGAATCGTTGATGACTAGGGCTACGAGAGCACACCAATACGGCTCACGCAGGAAGGGCCATAAAAAACTCTCCCGAATGGCATTGAATTGACTCAAGCCGTAATAGATCATGAAGATCAGCACCAGCAATGGCACACTTCTAAACAGCTGCACGTAGAACCAAGCAAAAGCCCGAACAGGCGCCGATGGCGACATGCGCAGCAAGGCAATGATGAAGCCGAGTAGTCCGCCGAGAACCACACTGATGGCAGCGAGCCCAACCGTGAGCGGAATGCCAGGTAGCAGTTGAATAAACGTCTGATAGATGAAGGTCAGGTCCATTACGCCCTCGCTGCCACGTTGCGTGAGTAATGACGTTCGAATCGCTGAATAGCGAGAGTCGATACGGTGCACAGGGCAAAATAGATGAGTGCAGCCGCGGCATAAAAGTCGAATGGCAGGCGTGTGGATCCGGAACCGACCTCAGTCTGTCGCATCAGTTCTGCTAGACCGGTCACGGAAAGAAGCGACGACTCCTTCAATGCACTGAGCCAGATGTTGCCCATTCCGGGCAGCGCATAACGCAGCGTGAGCGGGGCGACTATTCTTCGAAAACGCAACCCACGCCTCATCCCGCAGGCGCGCGCCGCCTCAATTTCTCCCTTGTTGACCGCGTTGAAGCCGCCCCGTAGCACTTCGGTGCTTTGAGCTCCCGAGATGACGCCGATCGCGATTGTCCCCGCAAGGAATCCGGGAAAGTTGACGAAGCCCGTTGATCCGAGGAGTGGCTTCAACCACGTCAGTACCGCGCTTCCACCAAAATAGATGATGTAAATTATTAGCAAGTCGGGTAGTCCGCGGACGACAGTGGTGTATGCGTCAGCGATGTCGGCAAGGGGTCTGCGCCTCGCCACCTTTGCCCACGCGCCGAGCGTTCCGAGGACGATGCCAAGCAGCATTCCACTTGTGGCAACGGCCACAGTAACGGCCGCCCCACCGAGCAAAGTGAGACCCCAGCCTTTCGGCCCGAATCCAATGACCTGTATGAAGTTGATCTGATTCACGATCACTAAGTCCTAATAGACGTCCGAGCTTCGCAATCAGGGCCGCCATAGTTGAGGACGACGGCCCCCGAGCGTTACAGCAACGAAGGGTCGAGCCCGTAGATGTCTACGGCAGCGGCCTTCGAGATTCGCTCCTCCTTCAAGTCGCGAAGCACGAGCTCCCGAGCCCGCCGCTTGGGGTCTCCATAACCGCCTCCGCCAGCCGCGACCATCCCGATCGACTGGCCGGGCTGCAGCACGCTCTTGCGCCTTTCGAGGGGTGGCGCATTCTTCGGCATTTCCACCCGCGCCGGGCTGCCACCGTGCCCGCCGAAGATGCCATACGGCGAGAGGCGGCTATTTGTACCGCCGGCGGAAATCGTCGCCACGTGATCGAGAATCCGCACTCTGCGTCTCATCGTCATTCCGCCTCTGTGCTCGCCTGCGCCGCCGGAGTCCTGCACCAGTTCGTAGCACTCCACCATGACCGGGTGCTCGGTTTCCAATGCCTCAATGGGCAGGTTTGCCGTATTGGTCGTATTGACTTGAACTCCGTCAAGCCCATCTTTATGTGCACGGGCGCCCATCCCTCCACCCTGCATCTCGTTGTAGACGTAGAAGCGCCCGGTGCGCGGATGGGTTCCGCTAGTCGTCAGTAGAATCCCGCCAGTGGACGCAGCCACCACGCGTTCGGGCAGCACAGGGGCCAAGGCTGCGAAGATCATGTCGACGAGACGCATGGCGATGTCCGTGCGGCTGTAGACGGCAGCAGGAGGCGTGGAATTCAGGACGCTTCCCGCAGGTGCCGAAATGTGAATCGGGCGGTGGAAGCCCGAATTGGCCGGTATGTCAGGGTCGACAAGGGCTTTGACGGCGAAGAAGACCGTTGCTTGGAGCGCGGTGAAAACCATGTTGATGGGCGCCCGTACCTGCGTGGGCGCATCCGGAAAATCGACGAACAGCTCGTCGCCTCGCACGGTAACGCGAACCTTCAGATTGAGAATGTCGTCGATGAGATTGGTATCGAATTCATGCTGAAACTCGTACACGCCATCCGCAATCTGCGCAATGCCGGCTCTGGTTCGCCGTTCCGTGTAGTTGAGAATCTCTGCTGAAGCCTCTTCCACTATGTCGCTGCCATAGCGTTCACACAAATCCTGGATGCGCTGCACACCGAGGCGATTCGCTGCCATCTGTGCCCGAAAGTCGCTCTTGCGCTCGTGAGGCACCTGGCAGTTCAGCAGGATGAGATCCATCACATCATTTTGAAGCACCCCCTCCTTATACAGTCTCACGGGTGGGATGCGGAGGCCTTCCTGAAAGATATGCGCGTGACCGCGGTCAACAAAATCCGAGTGATGCGCCAGATTTGCGACCCAGCCCACCAGTTGCTCTCTGAAGAACACGGGCTCCATGAGCACGATGTCGTTCAGGTGCGTGCCGCCCCCCGTGTAGGCGTCATTGCCGATGAATACATCGCCGGGTCGAATCGATGAGATGTCGTGTTGCTCGAGCACGTATCCCGCGATGCCAAGCAGCGAACCCAGATGGATGGGAATATGTTCAGCTTGCGCAATCGTGTTCCCGGTCCTGTCGAAGAGTGCCGTAGAGCAATCCTGTCGTTCCTTGATGTTCGTGGAGTATGCTGCGCGGATAACCGCCTTACCCATCTCCTCGGCAATAGTCGACAACGCGCTTCCAATCACTGCGACAGTGATCGGATCGAGCTTCGAGGATCTCACGTTAGCCAATGTGACGGTGGCCGATTCGCTAAAGTTCATGAACGCTCCTCGATAATCAGGTTGAGGAAGGAGTCTACGCAGGCGGTCTGGCCGGGAAGGACCAATGTCGTCGAATCCATTTGATTGATAATTGCTGGCCCATCGAGCGCGTGCCCAGGTCCTAGTGTTTCGCGGTCGTACAGCGGACAATCAGTGAAGCCTCCCGCCTCAGGAATCCATACCCTGCGAGTGCCAACCATTGCGTCGGCCGCCCGCGTAGCGGCGTTAGGCTGAGGCCGAAACTCCGCCTTTTTAACTCGCCCAACAGCATTGACACGCAACGTCGTGATTTGGACGGGTTCGCCGTCGGCAACATAGCCATATGCGAGTTCGTGTGCGTCTTCGAACGCTTTCCGAAGCTCTTCAATTGCGTGCGCGTCAAACTTGCCTCCGGGACAGGGCACAGTCAATTCGTATCCCTGACCACCGTAGCGCATGTCCACGGTGCGAGTGACGACTCTGTGCTCGCTCTCGATCTTCTCTTCCTCGAACCACTGCGAAATGTGACGCTCCAGCTCTTCGAACCCTTGCGCCAGACTGGCACCGCTTGCGGTGTCAAGTGGTAGAAGGCGGGTCAACGACGTCGAGGTACGCAAGTCAGTCAAAAGAAGGCCGAGCGCACACATGATTCCGGGGTATTTTGGAATGACGATTTTGGGCATGTCGAGCGCCCGCGCGAGTCTGGACGCGTGAATCGGCCCTGCGCCTCCGAAACCGAACATTGCGTAATCGCGCGGATCATGGCCTCGCTCCACTGAAACCACACGAATCGCCTTGGCCATATTGGCGATGACGACACTGATGATTCCTTGTGCGGTCTCCATGACGCCGAGTCCAAGGCGTTCGCCAAGTTTGCCGATCGCTTCCTTTGCCTTAGCCTGATTGACGGGCAAGCGTCCGTCGAGCAGCGCGACCGGATTCAAAACCTGAAGTACGACGTTCGCGTCAGTCACCGTCGGCTCATCGTCGTTGCCGCGCTCGAAGCAGATCGGACCCGGGTCCGCGGCAGCGCTCCGAGGGCCAACCTTGAGCAGGCCACCGGCGTCAACGTACGCAATGGAACCGCCGCCTGCACCGACCGTATGGATATCGAGCATCGGGAGCTTGAGCGGGTGTCCATGGACAACCGCTTGATTCGACATGATCGGCGCACCATGCTTGATAAGCGAAACGTCTGTCGATGTCCCGCCCATATCGAACGTAATCAGGTTCGGGAATCCAGCAGCTTCCGCGATAGCCAGAGTCCCCATGACGCCTGCAGCCGGCCCCGAAAGGACTGTGCGCGCCGGAAAACGCTGCGCTGACTCGGACGAGATGATGCCGCCGTTCGACTGCGTAAGATGCACGGGCGACCGGACACCAATTTCGCAAAGACGTGGCTTGAGCCGCTGCAGATAATGCTTGATGATCGGACCGAGGTAGGCGTTGACGACCGTAGTCGAGAACCGCTCGTACTCGCGGAATTCGCGAGCCACTTCGTGTGAAACGGTGACGTAGGCTCCGGGAATCTCCTCCTCGATAATTCTTCGTGCCCGCAGTTCGTGCTCTGGATTGACGTAGCTGAACAGAAAGCACACGGCGATCGACCGGATGCCTTCCTCGCCGAGCCTTCGTGCGGCAGCACGGACCGCATCTTCGTTGAGTTCCGTGAGTATCTTGCCATCGAAGAGCGTACGCTCCGGAACTTCGAGCCGTCGGTCACGCGAGACGATAGGCTTCGGCTTTTCGGTCTGCAAGTCGTACAGCGCGTCACGTTTTTGACGGCGCAGTTCCAGCACGTCGCGAAACCCCGATGTCGTGATGAGGCCCGTCTCGGCGCCGCGACCAACGATCAGGGCATTGGTCGCAACCGTCGTGCCGTGACCAAAATAGTGGACTTCGGCGTCTCGGCCCGACCTTCTGCACACTTCTCGCAGACCCTGCTCAACCGCATTGGCAATGCCGAGCGATGGATCCTGCGGAGTGCTGCTCACTTTCCAGACAAAGATGTCGCCCTGGCCTTCATCGAACATACAAATGTCGGTGAAAGTCCCACCTGAGTCCACGCCGACGCGCAAGCGCAGGCGGTCATCGTTTGAACTGAGCATTACGAATGCGCTCCGTAAAAAATACGTGATAGTCGTAGTTCACGAATGGCGTCCAAATTGGCGCCAATATTGTTACAAAAAAACTCAGCAGTCTAGTCGCGGTCTCCCTGAGATCCGGGCCGAGCTCTGCGGAGTCGGCAAACCCGCGCAACGGTGACCACCGCGCGTGCACCGCTTTATCGACTTGGGGCTGCAGCGGCATTCTGATTTTCCTTCGAAGCGAGTTGCTGGCCGATGGTCGGCCGGCGTGCTGCCTTTTATTAAACAGATGAATCAGAGTTCTCCTCGATCGTCGCGACAGCAGGAAGTCATTTCCGTGCTGCGCTACCGACGGGTTCGCGAGGCCACAGATCGAAAGCTTAATTCCACTCTATGGTTTAAAGCATAAATTTATTCATTCAGACTCGGAAGAGAGTTAACCCTGAGGCGATCGCCGACGCAGTGCATCCAGACGAGTCTGCGGATAAACGAGGAGAAGGTAGCGCACCCTCGAGCCATGAGCGGACCGCGGTAGACTCGTGCGACAGCAGAAGCCGCGGAACCGCCACGCGCACGTGCCGCGTTTCCCAAGGGCCTTTAGCTGTGCCCTCTTTCTTTGGGCTGCCCGGTCTTCCGGGCAGCCCTGCGCTGAGCGTTCGGCTCTTTGCAACGCAACTCAGCCGTTTTGGGGCGGATGTAAAGTTGCATAGACTGCGCAATCGCGAAAACGGCGCCTTCATGCTGGTCTTATTTCCGCCGCATCTATGAATCACCATTTAGAATCGGTGACGCATTCCGAGAAATACCAGTGTCTGGCTTGCGCTGCCAGCCGCAGGGTATGAATCAGCGATCACTGCTTGCGCTTTCCCTGCACCATTTTGACCGGATGCGTGTCCATACGAAATGGATGCGTACACATCAGTTCGTTTGGATAACAGGTAGTCCGCCGCTACTGTTGCTTGGTTGTAGGTAGCCGACGAATCTCCATGAGATTTCATAATGTCATAGCCTATCTGTGTTACGACGAAGGGGGTGATTTTCCAGACGGCGTACACGGAGACATTGTTGTACCGCTCTGCGTTCCGGAACTTCGAGTAGGCATCGCGGAGATATTCAGAGTAGCTATAATATCCGCCGAGCGTCACGGAGCCGATTGAATATTTTGCGCCGATCCGCGCGATGTTGATCGCCTTCGCGGAAGCGTAAGCGCTGTTAACCGGGCTAAAAAACAAGCTTCCGAATGTGGATGTGCCACGGGTCGATACAGTAGGATTCCCCTCGTCTGCATGCAAATAGCCACCTGCCAACGCAAGCGGGCCAGCGGTGTACGACAACGCTGCGCTGTACGACTGACCCGATCCCACGGAACCGGCTATGCCGCCGAGCGCGTAGGTAGCCGCCGCCTGAAAGCCGGACCAAACGGGACTCTGCCACTTTACAACGTTGTTAATGCGTGCGTTCGTGTCGGCGTTGTCCACATCCCCTGGGGCGGTGAAGTAGTAAAGGTAGTAATTCGGCTGAGTGGGGAATACGAGATCCGTCAGCGCATCGTAATTGCGTCCGAGTAGGATCGCTCCGTAGTTGTCTGACTTGATGCCCACAAAGGCCAAGCGACCAAACTCCGCTCCGCCCTGCTTGAATTTTCCGTTGTTGATATCGAAGCCATTCTCCAACTGAAATACCGCTCGAAGCCCGCCGCCCAGGTCCTCTACCCCTTTAAAGCCCCACTTGTTTGTCCCAATTTGCCCTCCCTGGAGGCTCCACTGCTGGCTCTTCCCTCCTGTGTTGTGAACGTACTGAATCGAATTGTCTAGCGATCCATAGAGCGTTACGGAGCCTTGGGAAAACGCTGGAGCGCAGGCACCGAGGAATCCGACAGCCGCGAAAATTGTCTTACCACGAATCATTTCGACCTCCTAAGTATTTTTGTAACAGCCAACTTTGCACGGCGTCGCGAGACCGTCAGGAAAATGTAACCTCATGGCGCATGCGCTCCGGCGTACAGCTGTGCGCCGACGGCCACGATAGTAACAATACATAAATAAAACTCAAGCATGAAATTATTCATGCTTGAGTTCGGGCAGTGGTAGGTGCAGCCGGAGGGCGTTCGCCACAGCCCTCTTCGATCGTAAGCGCCCGGCGAAGGGATCCGCGGGCGTCCTCGCTGCTAGTCAAACGGCGGCAGTCGCCCCGCGATCCGGTGGAAGCGCGGCGATGTCGTCGGCGCGCCCCGGAGCGACCCAATCGAGCATGTCTTTCAGGTAGGCGGAGGGATTATTGAGCTCAGTCTTCCAGCAATCTCCGCGATGAGAGTCTGATCGACTTCTGCTTGCCTCATTCGCGAAGCCACCAGGCACGCCTGGGAGCGTAGGATGACTCCATCTTCAAGCACTTTCAGATGATTCGCCATCAGGGTCGCTCTCGTCGTCGTAATGTCTACGATTGCGTCGGCGGAGCCTGCTGCAGGAGCGCCTTCCGTGGCCCCGAGACTCTCGACGATCCGATAGGCTTGCATGCCATGCACACCGGAGAAAAAGTGTTGAGTTAGCCGCCGATATTTCGTCGCGATCCTGAGCCGTCGGCCGTGGCGTTGATGGAAATCCGCTGCGACATCGTCAAGGTCGGCCATCGTCATGACGTCCAGCCAAGCCTCCGGAACAGCAACAACGACATCAGTCCTTCCAAAGCCAAGCCGTGCGACGATCTCCATTCTTGCCTTCCAGTCATCACGGCTTTCGAACAAGAGATCTTCGCCAGTAATGCCTAGATGGACCGCGCCACATGCCACCTTGACCGCGATTTCGGAGGCCTTGAAGAGAAACACCTCAACCTCGTCCCTACCAATGAGGCGAGTCTGGTATTTGCGTGGGTCAGGCTGCCAAACCGGCAGTCCTGCTTTCGCGAGGGCATCCATAGTCTGGTCGTTGAGTCGCCCTTTGGAAGGCAATGCAAGTGAAATTCTCATTGCATCCTCTCCCGGCACTGGTCGATTTCGGTAAGCAAGACAGAGAAGCCAACAGCTGGAATGGGTTGTGGAGCTCCGAGCAGGGTGGCCAAACGATCATATCGCCCGCCGCTGGCCAACGGTCTGTCGTTTCCGGGTACCTGGATCTCGAAGACGAGGCCCGTATAGTGATCGAGAGGTCGACCGAACGATGCATCCCACGTCACTTCTTGCAAAGGTACAGCTTGTTTGTCGATCACCTCCGCACGTTTAACGAAGTTGTCGAACGCTACTCCCAACGTCAATCCTGCCGACTTCGCGAAGCGAGCTACTTCGTCAGGTGCTCTCTGGAGAGGAACACGGATCGAAAGAAAAATCTTCAACACATCAAAAGTAGCCTGCGGCACTCGAGCGCTGGCGAGTTCTATCGTTTCAGTAAGGCGTGTTGCGATCTCCTCCGGCGGGCGCCCGGCAGTGGGTGACACGCTCCCGAGTGACATGATGTCCTTGATATAGGCCGTTAATGCGTCTGAGTGTCCTCGTGCGAGGAAAGTCTTAAGCGCCTCATCGATGTACCTCTCCGGCATTGGAGCTGCGAGCTTCGCAAACATCGCTTCAAGTCGGACAGGCGCGCCGAACGCCCGTATCAACCGCTTTTGCCAGCGGCCTGGGACTTCGAGTGCAGCAAGCACCGCTTTGAAAATCGCTTGGTCACCAATGATCGTCGCATAGTCGTGACCAAACAGTGTGCCTTCGAGCAAGGCATATGCATCCGCGATCGAGCGTGCATCGGCGGTCGCGGCATCCGGATCGCCGATGTCCACTAGGCCGGCCTGCAGCAAACCATCGCGGCTTGCCGGACGCTTGCTGAAAGTTTCACCGAAATAGGCGTAGCGCCGCGGGATCGTCGCTCCGCATCGCAAGTGCTCCAGGCATACAGGTATCGTGAAATCCGGTCTCAAGCAGAGTGTCTCGTGGATGTCGCTCTCAGTCAGAAAGAAGTAGTACCGCTGCCCCTCACCCATAACGTCAATGAATGGGTCTGCAGGCTGAACGGTTGCTACTTCGACAAGCTCGGCACCGCGGCTCGCGAAAAGCTGGCGGATAGTTGGAGCGATGGCAGCATATTGAGCAGGCATTGGTATGTTTCCAGTAGCTTTGATTGCGGCTGAGGAAATTTCCGTATTGTCTTTCCTGACGGATTCTCAAAATCGAGCAGTCAACTCCGTGCTGGGCCGAGTCTTGCGACGACGTCTCCAGCATGGTGCTGTGTCGCAATAGCAAGCATGGACCGCGCCAAGCACAAGTTTCCTTAAATCAATGTCCTCAATGCATCAATGTCAAAAATTCGACATAGTCAGTCGTCCATCTAACGAATTCCCTGATCAGACATCAGCGGAAGGCATCACAAGGAGCTCCCTGCGATGCCCCGCAGCCAAATTCTTGGTCGCAGTTGATCCCGTCCCTCCGGATTCGATATCGCACTAACTTTGATGAATCAAAATTCCTCAACGCTAGTGTGATGTGCTGCAACTAAGCATGCTATGCGGGACGACCATATCCGGTGACTTACGCGTTGTCTGGTTTGTCCGAATTGTCGAATCAATGACGTCAAATAATTGACAAAATCCCGAACGCCCGCTCGACTGAATCATCTAGTAACACCAAGGAATAAGCCTCACCGGCAATTCTTTGGTGTCTGGCGCAACATTTGCGTCTGCACAGTCACAAATGCGGTTGAATCGATGTTTTGACGATTGGCCATTGCAATCCTTCAAATTGCCTGAACACCAACGATAACTCAATGTTCGTCGACCAGAAATCCCTTATTGCGCCCCTAGTCGTCGCGTGCGCGATGTTCATGGAAAGCGTTGACGCGAACGTGGTCGTTACAGCTTTGCCAGCTATGGCGCACGACTTCGGACACAATTCGGTGACGCTAGAAATCGCGGTGACAAGCTATGTGCTCGGTCTCGGCGTCTTCATCCCTGTATGCGGCTGGCTCGCCGACCGCTTCGGCGCGCGCACAGTGTTTCGCAGCGCAATTGGCATATTCATGGCGAGCTCACTGCTTTGCGCGGCGTCGAATTCGCTCGCCGCCTTCACGTTCGCGCGTTTCGTGCAAGGCGTAGGCGGCGCGATGATGGTGCCAGTCGGTCGGATCATCTTCTTGCGCATGGTGCACAAAGCCGATGTCATTCGATCGATGAATCGTCTGAGTATGCTCTCGATGTTCGGCCCCGCGGCAGGCCCGTTGCTCGGCGGCTTCATTACAACATATCTGCACTGGCGCCTGACCTTCTTCGTTAATTTGCCGATCGGCGTTCTCTGCATGTACCTGACGGACAAGCATATCCCCAACATAAGCGTGCGGCACCCTGGACCACTAGACTGGATCGGCTTTTCCCTTTCGGCGGCGAGCATCGTTCTGTTTCTCCTTGGGCTGTCGCTAATCGGCGGCGAACTCGTTTCCAACCGCGACGCGCTTAGCATGTGCGCGATCGGCGCCGCGCTTCTCGTCATCTATGCCGCGTATGCACAGCGCACGAGGATGCCGCTGCTGGATCTTCGCTTCTTCAGAATAGCAACGTTTCAGGCAAGCGTGCTCGGCGGATCGCTGTTTCGCATCGGCCTTGGCGCGTTACCGTTTCTGTTGCCATTGATGCTGCAAGAAGGGCACGGCATGAGCGCGTTTCAATCCGGCCTGATCACATGTGCATCCGCGTTCGGTAGCATATTCACGTGCACGGTAGTCTCCCGAGTGCTGCGTCGCTACGGTTTTCGCTCGGTGCTGGTGGTAAATGCCATGCTGTCTGGCGTTTCTATGGCGGCATGTGGACTGCTTTTTCCTGGCATGCCGACGTGGATCATCTGGGCCGTTGTGCTTCTTAGTGGCTTTTTTCCGGCGCTTCAATTCACGAGTCTGAACTCGCTGGCCTATGCGGACATCGCGAGCCGCGATGTCGGGCGCGCAACGAGCCTCGCCAGTCTCATGCAGAAGATGTCACTCGGTCTCGGCGTGCCGGTCGGCGGTATGGCACTACAGGCTTCGAGGTTGGCGCACGGGCATGTAGTCGTCACATCGTCGGATTTCTGGCCCGCATTCCTGATGGCGGGATTGTGCTCGTTCGCGTCGATTCCCCTCGCGCTGCGTCTGCCGCATCACGCTGGGGAAGAAATCTCGCGCGGCAGCCGCAGCTGACGCACGCGTGGTTCCTCACGACTTAGATCGCCTGACGGACCTGCCAATCGGTTGCGACGATAAGTCATGCCGAAAGACGTCTGCACGTGCATCATTGCGTGCGATAGACGCTGCGACTGAGACGCTCAGTCTTGAGCGTGCTGAAGAGGCTATCCATCCAGCGTTGTCCCAACAATCACCGCGGCGGCTCATGCTGCAAGTGCAGTCCACAGCAGCCATTTCCATGGCGCCGCCGCGCTCGGACTGCACCCAACGGCGCCACACGCTGTGATCAACACCCAGTTCCCGCGCGATACGCGTCACCACGGCGCCTGGCTCGTTACATAGCCTGACCGCTTCGCGCTTGAACTCGTCGGTGAAATGTCTTCTTGTGCTCATTCTCGTTTCTCCGGACTACATCATGCCGTGTGATGTGTCCGGTAAACTGGGGGAAGGCCAGTCCTCCGCTACCACGCTCAGCCGGCTGCTTCACCATGAGTGCTTCTTACCAGCCCTCAGGCATCGTTTTGGTAAGGCTCATTAGCTCGAGACCGCGTCGCTCTCGCTGTCAAGGCCCGCACCGGAAATGCCTTATCCGCGGAACGGATGATTTCCGCAAGTCCATGAATTTTTACGTCATCTTTGCCAAGGCCTAACCCACGAGAGGCGCACATGCAAAACTTCGTTAGCAACGCCGAATGGCTCAAGGGGTGCTCCGGAGAGCCAAGAGGATGCGAGACCAGCCGCCGAAACTCACTATCTGAACCGCGAACGACCACTTCTGCGGCATAGAGTGTGTCAGGCAAGCTCTCATCGACGTGACAAAAAACTCTTTCAGCCAGTGTCAGCACCTCTGTATCGGGAAAATGCACCAGAAAATCATCAAGTGACACGGCTCCGCGCAACCAAGCAAGAGCCGCCACATAGGGAGCACTAAAGCGTGCGGCAATGATATTTTGCGGTCGACGCCTCGACTCGACGGGATCAACAACGCGAGCATATGAAAGTTTAGGCAAACCGATATCGATTCGGGAGATATCGGAACGGTTAATTTCGGACTGTGATCGCAAGGACAACACGGCATCAATCACCCCGTGCGTGAAACGGCAGGTCGGGTATGGTTTGATGCTTGCACCTATGATCTCGTACCTAGTCCCAAGGTCATCGACCAACGACTCCAGCGTGAAGTCGCGAACATAGAGCGGTAGAAATCCGGCCGGTCGATCCAATGCGCCTCGCGGAGCGCTCATCCCGCGCTTGACAAGGTCGACGGCACTAACGCCAGCCTGAGCGCCCCAGCCAGCCTGCAAAAACTTGGAGCCAGTGCCATCCTGTTCGGCAAGCAGATGTCCAGCCGCAAAACTGGTCGCCAGACCCAACGATTGCTCGACGTCATCCGCAGAAAGCTTGTCAATAACCGCAGCCGCGCCGACAGCTCCAAAGATGCCGCACAACGTGGTGAAATGCCAACTCGGCTCGAGAGCCCAGTTGCGGCGCGACCGGCAACAACGGGTCAGCCGGCAGGCGACTTCATAACCGACGACAATCGCCGTCAATAATTCTCCAAGCGTCGCGTTCGCTCTCTCTGCAGCAGCGAAAGCCGCAGGAATGACACAAACTGACGGGTGCAATCCCGCCATGTCGTGACCGTCCTCAAATTCCAGCGCGTGCGCGGCCGTGCCATTCGCTAATGCCGCGAGCGGCGCGGCAGCAAGAATATCAGTTCCAAGCACTGTACAGGATTGCGACGATTCATACTCAGAAACATACCCCTGCGAAACGCGGGCAGACGATTCGGCTGAACCACCTATCATGACGCCAACGCCGTCGAGTAAGTGTCGACGCGCCGCGCAGATGGCCTCTTCAGGCAGTTCCGTTTCTCTAGCGGTTGCAATGAATCTCGCCAAGATCGTCGTGACGGACAGTTTTACGTTCGCTTCAAGTTCAGGTGTCATTATCTGGATCTCATTGGTCAAAGCATTTATGTTTCGCTATTCCGCACATGTTTCAGATCACATAGGCTCTCGGCTTGAGGGCGGCTATCGCAATTCCGCTAGGCGTGTTAATGCAGTGAATGGTTTCAAATGATAAGCGCCAGTGCAAATAGGCTGTTTAACACGGTACGTATATTGATTCGTGTACACCAGGTCGGACCGGCTGGTTAGCATTCGCGGGAATGACGCCAGCGATTGGACTGTGCGGTGCGTCGCCTGTCTTGCAGATGACTAGTGCCTCTTTGTTAAGGACAAGGATTGGCGGAATTACAGGTAGTGACGCCTTTTTCGATCCCCCAGCGCTTTATCAATCGCGCCATCTCTCCGGTCGCGTTCATTCTGTCAATTGAAGCCTGTACTGCGTTTTTCAGGGCGACATTTCCCTTCGGAATCGCAATGGAAATCGTTTTCGGGGGCACCGGTACGCCACCTATCGAGAATCGACCATGTGACCGCGACATGTAGTAGTTCATGACCACCGTATCAGTGGCAAGAGCGTCGACCCTTCCGAGGCTCAGATCCTGGAAGGCGACTGCATTCGTTCCCAGTTCAACAATGTCGATCGGAGGCTTTCCAATTGCCTTCAAATCGTCGCTGATATTGTGCAACGCCTTGGCATTATTGCTGCCGAGAAGTACAGCAACCCGTCTCCCCGAAAGGTCTTCGAACCGGGCCAAGTGTTTCGGGTTACCGGTTGGAACCAGCAGGCCCGAGCCAAACCTCCAGTAGTCCACAAACTCATACCGCTGCATGCGCTCCGGCGTTCTACCGATACTGGCGACCGCCAGGTCGCACTTTCCGGTGTCCAGAGCTGCAAAAAGACCGGAGAACTGATAGTTGTCGATCTTTGCTGCAACCTCCATCGATGAAGCAATATAATTCATCATGTCAACGGCGGCGCCCTTCGGCGTCACGCCATCGTCCGCGATTCCCTCCGCTGGCGGATTCTCAAGATCCGAACAGAATGTCAAGACCTTCTTCGCCTTGATCGATGCGGGTGCCTCAACCGAGGCTCCCGCTACCGCCCATGATTGAGCACTCAGCAACACCGCAGTAGCGACAACAAAACCTTTGATCCGACGCATATTTACTCCTAAATGTGTTAGCGCTTTTTGCTTCGTTTTCCCCACAGGCGCATTCGACCGCTCGATAGCCGTTCGCCGCTTTTGACGACGTCGACAGATGTTTCTCGCCCCGGCACCGTCACGACTGTTCCTCAGGTTGCCCGGTGTTACTTGGAATGGCACCGGCCAGGTGCAGCCGCCCTTCTTTCGCGGGCACCGACCTCAGGAGGATCGGTAAAAACCTACCCCTCCGCGGAAGGCGTGTGGTGAGGCCCAACAACCCCTCGCTGGTTCGAACGCGTCCAGGCTTGTTTAGGAAACTAGCGTCAGAACTTATGCGGGATGCCGACGCGCACATCGCCCTGCGCACTAGCCAGCGACGGCGTTGTGTACCAGCCCAGTTCTGGATTAACCCCTGACGAAGCCTTCACGAAATCGCCCGATAGATACACTGTGGTACGTTTGGACAACGAGTACTGAACGCCTGCCGAGACCTGATTCCACGTATGTCCCTGGAGGGTATCGTGCTGATAGCCTGCGGCCACCAACCACGCCGGAGTCAGTTGATACGTCGCCCCGCCTTCATAGACATGCATATACGACGTCATATTCTTGTGGCCAAGCTCGGTATTGGTGAAGTCGGCCATCACGGTCAGCTTGCCGATCTGGTAACTGCCACCGATCGCGAAAATCTTGTACGTATCGAGCACGAAGTTCGAGACAAGATCAGTCTCCACGTCGCGCGATACGGTCGCCACGGTCTGACCGAAGAAGACTGGCGTACAGACGCGATTATAAGGATCGACGGTGTATCCGGGCAGGGAGGCATATGCGACACCAAGACGCACCGGGGCGTTGGCATAGTTTCTGCAATGAAGCTTTTATAGTCGCATACACAGCGCGAAACGATGCACATACGTGATGCCATCGTCGATCAATCCGTACAACGTCACCGTACCGTCTGCCTGGGCATCGCCGACTGCCGAAGTCAATCCGCCAAATGCAAGCATCAATGCAACCTGCTTTTTCATCGCGACAATCCGTTATCATTTAGTATTCCTAATTATTACCAGAATCGGTGGATGAATTTCCGCATCGACACGGTGCACTCTTGTGGAACTGCGCCGCTCAGCTACGTTGACGGCAGCTTATGTTCTTCAAAAAAAAAGTACAATGCGTTTTTTGTTATTGAGCAAAAAACCTAGGGCATGTCCTGATCTGTCCTGTCGAGGTTGATCACGGATGGCCGCCCGCGCGCGGGTAGGCCGCCAACGTTGCGGCAGCTCCTCGCACATCAGTTGCGAAGAGCAACGCCTGAACGAAGGGCGCAGTCGTCCCGGCCGTCGGCTTACGCCGCTCCGAAGCTGTACGCTTCGCACTATGTTATTGAACGTGCGAGAAACGAATGGACGTCCAGTCATTTGTTGAGCAAGTCAGTGCGAGGACGATGCGCGGCATCGCGTTTGAGGTTGCGGAACTGATCCGCAGTGGCGCTATCCCGATCGTCACTCAGTTACCGCAAGAGGCGTGGCGTTCTGACTGATGCGCTCGCGGAGCGAGGGACAACGGTGTCGGGGCAAGATGCATTGTGAATCTGGCTTCCTGTATCCGACCAGCAATACGCTTTGGTAACGCTCGCTTCACGCGGGATTGCCGTTCGGCCAGGTTCACGGTTCCAGGTCACACCGAGACCGCATATCCGTGTCGCCACGAGCTTCGGGATGGACCAGGTAGATACGATTGCCGACGCTCTGGCGCAGGCAATCGGCGCACTCGACGGCCCGATCTTGCGCGGATGACGACTGGCGTTAGCGCCGGTGTAAAAGCGACGCTAAACGACGACGCAAGGTTGAGCGAATTGCTCAAGCACAAAGGGGCCGCGCGGGCCCCTTTGTTGTTTGCGCCATCGATCAGAACGGCGGCTCGATACGCCTCGGGCGAAACCGAGCTCGCGAGCAGCTAGTCGTTCTTGCGATTCCCATCCCGACAGTACACGATCCTCGTCTTCTCAGGATGCACCTCTCTAGGTCACAGGCCTTGGGACGCGCAAGCACCAATTCCTTTGCGTCGAGTTTATACACGACCTGCCGGAAGGCGAAATCTGAAGTAAAGCTCAATGTTTCAACGTGCCTAGTAACAGCGCGAGAGTTGCGCGCATGGCAGACGCCGCAGCCATGCAGGACTCTGCACTTTCAAGAACTGCCAGTGGGTCCCGAAACAAGTTGGATTAGTCACCATTATTACGGATACCATTGACGGGCCCTGCATCAATTTCTTCTGTTAGGCCCCGGTCCATTCAGATTGTTTTGTAGCGCTTGCTCCGAGGCATCGCCTAAGTATTTGGACATGTCGCATGTCCGACATTGTCAAATATGCAACATGGCGGATTGCCGTTACGAGGTGGCCTTGCAGCAATGCTTGGTTGGCGCGATCCCTGCTTATACTTGCCGCGCTGGACAGTACGGGCCGTCTATAGTTTCAGCCCCGAGCGGTTCGCTTCAGACATTTTGATCGATGCGTAGCCGATGCCACGTACATTATCCATTTTATTGCTCGGTATATGACATGTCCCAGAAGCAAAGAACGTTGAAAGAATTCGTGGCCGAGCTCAAGGCATTGACCGATGGCATGATGACCGTAGAGCCCAAAGAGATTGCCGATTTGCGCCTTGGCGAGATGGAAATCCCTGCCGGCAGCTACGGTCAATAC
>NZ_PYUC01000025.1:0-65357 GCF_003028655.1 Trinickia symbiotica | reverse complement strand
GTACGTCCGGCCTTCACCAGCTCGACCATGTGGGCCCGGAATTCCGCCGGGTATGGGGTACGATGCCTGCCCATTTCGACACCTCCTGATCAAAAGGATAGGTGTCCGTTTTTGCGGGTCAATCTCACGTCCAAGATCGCTCGCGTTCGCATCAGCGCGTCGCGCATCGACAACTTTTCTCGGTGGCGCAAATTACCCCGCGAGTGAAACGCGACCGCTCGCCCCTGATCCACCTCTTCGAGCACCTCGATCAATTCGACCTCAGACACGCATCGCTCAGCGAACAGAAATGCGGCATGGCGTGCGGCCTCAGGCGCCCCGCTTCGGCAAAGTATCGGGACCATGAGCTTCAACACTTAGCAACCTCGCAATGTCGTTGTCTACGATGTCATTGCAGCAAATCGCGCGTCAAAATACCGAAAAACTGTTGCCTGTGTGCCTAAAGAAACTGTCAATATTTGGCGTCTCTTTCGTCTACCAAGGCCGCGCGCGGCCGTACGCGAAACACCGGCGGCGCTCACCGCGTAACGGTTAAAGCTGGATTCAACAGCAATGATCACAAGCATAGAATGCTTACTTCCTATTGCACGCCCACCAGACGGTAGCCGACGCCCGTTTCGGTGATGATGTGCTCGGGCTGGGCCGGGTCGCGCTCCAGTTTCTGACGCAAATGTCCCATATAGATGCGCAGGTAGTGCGCGCTGTCCGTGCGCGCCGGCCCCCACACTTCCTGCAGCAATTGCCGATGCGTCAGCACGCGGCCGGCATGCCGAATCAGCGACACGAGCAGGCGATATTCGATCGGCGTGAGGTGTACCGCCTTTCCTTCGCGCTCGACCGTGCGTACCTCGAGATCGACGGCAACGTCGCCGAAGCATATCTTCGACATCAGCGATGTTCCCGCCGCGCTGCGGTTGTGTCTGCGCAACTGCGCGCGAATGCGCGCCATCAGTTCGGCGACGCCGAACGGTTTCGTCAGATAGTCGTCCGCACCCGCGTCCAACGCCGCAACTTTCTCATCCTCACGCGTGCGCGCCGAGAGCACAATGACGGGTATCGACGACCATTCGCGCAATTGCCGAATGACATCTGCTCCGTCCATGTCGGGCAGCCCGAGGTCGACGATGACAAGATCGGGCCTCGCGCTCGCCGCCAGGGCCAGCCCTCGCCGGCCGAGATCCGCATCGAGCACGCGCATTGCCTGACCCTCCACCGAGGCGTGCACGAAACGGCGGATATGGTTGTCGTCCTCGATCAGAAGGACGGTAATGGTGGATTCCGACATGGTCTATGCGCCGTCCGACGATGCGTTCAAATTGGCTCCTGAATCGCCCGCCGTCCTCCCCGGCGCAAAATCATCGCTACCGCGGGACTCCGGTTGCATGGCTGGCCCAGCTCGATCGAAATGGAGCGGTTGCTCGGCCTGCTCGATATCGAGCGGTGGCGTGTCAGGTGGAGTCTCGTCCGCTGGAACCGTGAACCAGAACGTCGCCCCGCGCACCGATCCGTCCGCGGAAACCCGGTTCGATGCGCCGATCTTGCCGCCATGCGCTTCGACGATCGCACGACAAATGGCCAGACCAAGACCGATGCCAGGCTTGGCCGATTCCCTGTCGCCCCGCGTGAACTTCTCGAATACGCGCGCCTCCATGCCGGCCGGCAAGCCGGGCCCGCTGTCATGCACCTCGACCTTGAGGTAGCGATGTTCGCCCTCGTCCACGAGCGTCGCGGCAATCACGATAGGCGAACCAGACGGCGTGTACTTCGATGCGTTTTCGAGGAGATTGGCAAAGAGTCTTTCCACAAGCACCGCGTCGAGCTGGACGAGCGGCAGGTCGGGCGGCACGCGGGTATGAATCCGCCGGCCTGCCAGCACGCGCCGGCAGGCGGCCACCGACGAGCCGACGACCTCTTCGATCGACGACCATTGGCGATTGAGCCGCATGCTGCCTTCCTGCAAGCGGGCCATATCGAGCAGGTTCGTGACAAGGCCCGTCATGCGCAGCGCTTCGTCATGGATGGCTTCGGCCAACTCGCGCGAACGCGCGCCGTTTGCCTCCACACCGCCCGCCTCCTCGGCCAGCATTGACGCGAAACCGACGATCGACGTCAACGGCGTGCGCAGGTCATGCGAGATGGCCGACAGCAGCGAGTTTCGCAATCGTTCGGACTCCATACTGACGAGCGCGTCCTGCGCGATTTCGACATAGTGGACTCGCTCAATCGCCAGTGCGATCTGCGCAGCAAACGTTTCGATCATGCGCCGCTGCTCCGGCACCTGAAGGTCTTCCATGCGCGGCGAAACGAGCGCAATGACGCCTCGCGTGCGCATCGGCGCCTTCAGTGGCAGGTAGAGCGCCGTCGCGGCGGGGAGCGTGTCCGTGCCGTGGCCGGCCGCCTTTTGCTGGTCATAGACCCACTGCGCGATGTCCCTGTCGATCTCGGCCTCATCGAGCGTCACGGCAGGATCCGGGTTTTCGATCTTCGGTCTTACCTTTTCCGTGCCGTCGGGCAACAGGATCGCTACGCGTGCCTGAAAAACCTCTGCCACGTGCCGCGAACCGATCTCGATGATCTGCACGGTCGCCAGCGCCGCGCCGAGCTCTCTCGTCATGGCGAACATCGCGCCCGTGCGGCGCTCGCGCAACGTCGCGATGCGCGCCTGCCTGCGCAGGCTCGTCGTCAGATGGCTGATCGTCAGCGACGTAGCGAGCATCACCACGAAGGTGAGCACATACTGCGTATCGGAAACGGTGAACGAGAGGCGCGGCGGCACGAAGAAAAAGTCGAACGACGCGACGCCGAGGAACGAAAACAGGACGCCAGGACCACGCCCGAGCCGCGCGGCCGTGAAGATCGTGCCAAGCAGGTAGAGCATCACGAGGTTCGTGAGCGAGATTCTGTCGAGCGCGGCACTGGCGACGATCGTGATGGCGGCGCAGACGCCGATCGCATAGGCATATGCTACGGGTTGCGAGCGACGCGCCTCGACACCGATCCCGGCAAAACGTGCCGCCGAATCGCGACGCTCCGCTTCCTCTCGTACGGCGCCTGAGTTCACGAGCGTCACGTCGATGTCACGTGCGGCATGAATCAGCCGCTCGGCCGTCGATCGCCGCAACCACGCGCGCCAACCCGACGAGGGCGAAGCCCCGACGACGAGCTTCGAGACGTTGCGCATGCCCGCATAGGCGATCAACGTTTGCGGCGCGTCCTCGCCCTGCAACGTTACGGTTTCCGCACCGAGCTCGGAGGCGAGCTTCAGGGCATCGAGCGTTCGCTTGCGGATGGGGTCGGGCAGCTGCTGCAGCTTCGGCGTCTCGACATACACTGCCAGCCAGTCGGCCTTAAGGCTTCCGGCAAGCCGTGCGGCCCCGCGCACGAGCGTCGCGCTCTCGGGCCCCGCGCCAACGCAGACGATGATGCGTTCGCGCGCCTGCCAGATCCGCTCAATCGACTGATCGGCGCGATACTCGCGCATCTGCGCGTCGACGCGATCGGCGGTGCGGCGCAAGGCGAGCTCGCGCAGTGCGATCAGGTTACCCTTGCGGAAGAAATTGCGCACCGCGTGCTCGGCCTGACGTGGCAGATAGACCTTGCCCTCGCGCAGGCGATCGAGCAACTCTTCAGCCGGCAAGTCGACGAGCGTGACTTCGTCGGCAAGATCGAACACGCGGTCCGGGACGGTTTCCCATACGCGAATCCCGGTGATCTGCCCGACGATATCGTTGAGGCTTTCCAGATGCTGAACGTTGACGGTGGTGTAGACGTCGATACCGGCGTCGAGCAGTTCATGCACGTCTTGCCATCGCTTCAGATGCCGCGAGCCCTGCACATTCGAGTGCGCGAGCTCGTCCACGAGAATGAGCTCGGGCTTGCGCGCAAGCGCGGCGTCCAGATTGAACTCAGAGAGCACGTGTCCGCGATACTCGATTCGAGCGGGCGGAAGAACCTCGAGCCCCTCGAGCAGCGCGAGCGTTTCCTTGCGGCCATGCGTTTCGGCGATGCCGACCACCACATCGATGCCTTCCTCGCGCCGGTTCCGTGCCGCCTGGAGCATCGCGTAGGTCTTGCCGACACCGGCCGAGGCGCCGAAGAAGACCTTGAGCCGCCCCCGGCGCTGCTTTTCTTCGTCGCGCTGGATTTTGTCGAGCAGCGCATCAGGATCGGGTCGTTCCATGGCGCGTTTCCCCTGGTAATCGACTCAGCCGAGTCACCGCCATACACACATGGTATGCCACTCTCGGCTGACTCTCCTTCCAGTCATCAATGCATCGGTTTGAGCTGATCAAGCGCCAGGTTCAGCTTCAGGACGTTAACCCGTGGCTCGCCAAGCACGCCGAATTGGCGCGCCGAGGTGTTTTGCGCGATCAGTTCTTCAACCTGCTCGCGCGTCAGGCCGCGCGCCTTCGCCACGCGCGCCGACTGATAGGCCGCTGCCGCGGGCGAGATGTCGGGGTCGAGGCCGCTGCCCGAAGACGTGACGAGATCGACGGGTACTGGCGCCGTATTCGTCGGATCGGCGTCGCGCAGTGCCGTGAGCCGACCCTTCACCTCCTCAGCGAGCGCGGGATTCGTTGGCCCGAGATTCGAGCCGCCCGAGTTCTGCGCGTTGTACGGATTCGGCGTGGTGGCCGAGAGCCGCCCCCAGAAGTAGTGCGGCGCGTCGAACTGCTGGCCGATCAACTCGGAGCCGACCGGCTTGCCGTCCTTCTCGATAAGGCTGCCGTTCGCCTGATGCGGAAACACAGCTTGGCCGATCGCGGTTACGACGACGGGGTAGACGATGCCCGTGATCACCGTCATCGCTGCAAACAATACCAGCACGGGTCGCAAAAGGTTTTTCATGATCGTTGAGAATCGGTGAAGTCAAGCCCAGCCCATCGCGGCGAGCGCCATGTCGATCAGCTTAATGAACGGGAACGGCAAAACGATGCCGCCGAGGCCATAGATCAGAAGATTGCGGCGTAACAGCGCGGCCGCTCCAAGCGCGCGGTACTTGACGCCCTTTAGCGCAAGCGGAATCAGGAACACTATGATGAGCGCATTGAAGATCACCGCCGACAAAATCGCGGAGCTCGGCGACGACAAATGCATGATGTCGAGCACGCGCAACTGCGGATAGGTCGTCGCAAACGCCGCTGGAATGATCGCGAAGTACTTCGCGACATCGTTGGCGATCGAGAACGTCGTCAGCGAGCCACGCGTCATCAGCATTTGCTTGCCGATCTCGACGATCTCGATGAGCTTCGTCGGGTTTGAATCGAGGTCGACCATGTTGCCCGCTTCCTTCGCAGCTTGCGTACCCGTGTTCATCGCCACGGCCACGTCGGCCTGCGCGAGTGCCGGAGCGTCGTTCGTACCGTCGCCCGTCATCGCGACCAGCCGCCCCTCGGCCTGGTGCGTGCGGATCATCGCCAGTTTCGCTTCAGGCGTCGCTTCGGCAAGGAAGTCGTCCACGCCGGCCTCCGCAGCAATGGCCGCCGCGGTGAGCCGGTTGTCGCCCGTGATCATCACGGTTTTGATGCCCATCTTGCGAAGCTCGGCAAAGCGCTCTTTGATGCCGCCCTTCACGATGTCCTTCAGTTCGATCACGCCGAGCACGCGCGCTGCGCCCTGCTCGGTGCCGTGTGCGCCCGGCTTGTCGGCCACGACGAGCGGCGTGCTGCCGCGGCGCGCGACATCGTCGACGAGCTTTTGCACTTCCTGCGGAAAGCGTCCGCCGTTTTCCTCGACGTAGCGGCGCACCGCCTCGGCGGCGCCCTTGCGGATCTCGCGATTCGGCAGGTCGACGCCGCTCATGCGCGTTTGCGCGGTAAAGCCGAGGAAATGCGCATGCAGTGAAGCCATGTCACGTTCGCGCATGTTGAAACGCTGCTTGGCCAGGACCACGATGCTGCGGCCTTCAGGTGTCTCATCGGCGAGGGACGACAGCTGAGCGGCGTCCGCCAGCGCCTCCTCCGTGACGAGCGGGGCTGGCAGGAACGTCGAGGCCTGACGATTGCCGAGCGTAATGGTGCCGGTCTTGTCAAGCAGCAGCACATCCACGTCGCCGGCCGCTTCAACGGCGCGCCCTGACGTGGCGATCACGTTCGCCTGCATCATTCGGCTCATTCCGGCGACACCGATGGCGGATAACAAGCCCCCGATCGTGGTCGGGATCAGGCAGACGAGGAGCGCGACGAGCACCGTAATCGTGACGACGTGGCCCAGCTTGACTGCGGCCACGGCAAAGATCGAGAACGGCAGCAGTGTAGCGGTTGCGAAGAGCAGCACGAGCGTCAGCGCGACGAGCAGGATCGTCAGCGCAATCTCGTTCGGCGTCTTCTGGCGCTTGGCACCTTCGACCATCGCGATCATACGATCGAGAAACGCTTCGCCCGGATTAACACTGACGCGCACGACGATCCAGTCGGACAGCACTCGTGTGCCGCCCGTCACGGACGAGAAGTCGCCGCCCGATTCGCGGATCACAGGTGCCGATTCGCCCGTAATCGCCGATTCATCGACCGATGCGACACCGTCGATCACCTCGCCGTCGGCCGGAATCGTGTCGCCGGCTTCGACGAGCACCACATCGTCCCTACGCAGCTCGGTCGACGCCGTGATGAGCACCGGCGACTTCGGATGCGGCTCGTTGAGTTTCTTCGCCACCACGTTGTGTTTGGCACTCCTCAACGAGGCGGCCTGCGCCTTCGAGCGCCCTTCGGCGAGCGCCTCGGCGAAGTTCGCAAAGAGCACTGTGAACCAGAGCCAGAGCGAGATGGCAAGGATGAAGCCTGCGGGTGCCTCTGCCTGGCCGATCAGCGCGGCGATCCAAAGGACCGTCGTCAAGATGCTGCCGAGATAGACGCAGAACATCACCGGATTGCGCAACTGGGTGCGCGGCGCGAGCTTCTTGAACGAATCGACGATCGCCGGCTTCACGAGCACGGGGTCGAACATCGAGCGTGCCGCGGTGCGCGCCTGCCCGAGATTGTCGGGACGATGAAGACGCGGTTGATTGGAAGTAGTCATGCTTTCCTCGAAATCAGTGACCCGAGATCATCATCAGATGCTCGACGACGGGGCCCAACGCCAGGGCCGGCACATAGGTCAGCGCACCGACGAGTACGAGCGTTCCTAGCAACAGGACCACGAAGAGCGGTCCATGCGTCGGCAGCGTGCCCGCCGTCGCGGCCAAGCGCTTCTTGTTGGCGAGCGAGCCCGCGATCGCCAGTACGGGCACGATCGTGCCGAAGCGGCCGAACCACATCGCGATGGCGAGCAGCACGTTATAGAAGGGCGTGTTCACGGACAGACCGGCAAATGCACTGCCGTTGTTATTGGCCGCCGAACTGAAGGCGTACAGAATTTCCGAGAAGCCGTGCGGACCGGGGTTCGCGATGCCCGCGGTGCCGAGCGGCGAAAGCACTCCGATCGAAGCGCCGACGAGCACGAGGAACGGCGTCAGCAGAATGGCGATCGAGACCATCTTCATCTCGAAGGACTCGATCTTCTTGCCCACGTACTCGGGGGTGCGTCCGATCATGAGTCCCGCCACAAAGACGGCGAGCAGCGCGAAGACGAGCATGCCGTAGAGCCCCGAGCCGACGCCGCCGAAAATGACTTCGCCGAGCTGGATCAGCAGCAGCGGCACGAAACCGCCCATCGGTGTCAGCGAGTCATGCATGTTGTTGACCGCGCCGCACGATGCCGCCGTCGTCGCTACCGTAAAGATGCCCGACTGAGCAATGCCGAAGCGGACCTCCTTACCCTCCGCGTTGCCTCCCGCCTGAAGCGCGGACGCGCTCTCATCGACGTGCAACGAAGCGAAGACCGGGTTACCCGCCTGCTCGGCGGAGATTTCGCCCCAGCATGCCACGGCGAACGCGATCGTCATGGCCGCAAGAACCGCGTATCCCTGACGGCGATCACCCACCATGCGGCCGAACACGACGCATAACCCAGCGGGAATGACGAGGATGGACAGGATCTGTACGAAATCGGAGAGCGGCGTCGGGTTCTCATAAGGATGCGCCGAGTTGGCATTAAAGAACCCGCCGCCATTCGTGCCGAGCATCTTGATCGCTTCTTGTGATGCGACCGGACCCATCGCGATGATCTGCTTGTCGGCCTTCACGTCCTGCATCACCGGATTGCCCTTGGCGTCTTTCACTGGATTGCCCTGGGCGTCTGTCTTCGGCACTTGATAGGTCGTCACCTGGACAGTGGAGACTTCCTGATAGGCCTTGAAGTTCTGGATGGCGCCCTGACTCACGAAAACCAGCGCTACCACGATCGATAATGGCGCGAGAATATAAAGCGTGATACGCGTCAAGTCGACCCAGAAGTTGCCGATCGTTTTCATGGTATGACGCGCAAAACCGCGAATCAGAGCGACCACCACTGCGATACCCGTCGCCGCCGACAGGAAGTTTTGCACGGTCAGGCCAGCCATCTGCGTCAGATAGCTGACCGTCGCCTCCGGCGTGTAGTCCTGCCAGTTCGTGTTCGTAATGAAGCTCACCGCCGTATCAAACGCGGCGTCAGGTGTCATTGGGCCGAACCCCTGCGGGTTCGCGGGCAGCCACTGTTGCAGGCGCAGGAAACCATAGACGACGAGCGCGCCAAGCGCGTTGAATAGCAGCACCGCGATCGCGTAATGCTTCCACGACATCTCCAATTGTGCGTCGATGCCGGCGATTTTGTAGAGGAAATGCTCGATCGGTCTGCCGATTTTGCGCACGACGACTGACGAGCCGTCGAGCACGGCCGTCATGTACCAGCCAAGCGGAATGGCGAGCGCAATCAGGACGACGATGAAGAGCACCGTCTGGAAAAGGTCGTTGGCATTCATTCAAGGTCCTCCGCACGCAGCAGGGCGTACACGAGGTAAGCGAGCAAAATCAACGTCGAGGCTCCGGCGAGCCACATCATCCATGCGATCACGGCCGACCTCCTGGCGCACGGCTGCGCAGTTTCTCGCAACCGGCGGCAAGTGCAATGGTGAGCCCGAGAAACACGGCGATGCCTACCATATAAACGAAGTCCATTCTTGTATTCTCCGTAGCGGATTTGGACAGCGTGAAGCATAGACGAGGCGGGATAAACGCCGCGATAAAAGCATAGGCAGCGATATAAAGAACGCGTAAAAATCGACGCTCGAAGCGTTTGTGGGGATCAGCGCACCACGCTCATCGTGAGCTCCTCGGCGAGCGGGCCGAGCGCGAGCGCAGAGCCGCGACGGGTGGAAGCATCGATACAAGGTCCGAGGCTGGCCGGTACGGATTGTCGTCGCCTGCGCGGCCATTGCGATCGCGGCGCCAGTGTTGATCGCCACCGGCGAATGGCTGCAATGCTCTTGTCCTCGGGCGTTTGTTCACCGAACGACGCGAGAGCGGCGAGCCGTTTCAGCTCGTTTTCGTCGGCGGTCCCGAGCGGAACGAAGGCGGACGCGCGGCGACTGCCAACCGTGATCGTGCCGGTTTTATCGAGCACGACGGTGTCGATGTCGCCCGCGCCACCATCTGGCCGGCGATGAACACGCCGATGATGAGCAACAGCAGCAGATCGATCATGCCGGCGCCTTTGCCCCCGAAGACGCAGTTGATCCACATCCCGATCATCGGCGAGAGGCCTGCGAGCGGATTGGGGCTGTCGTGCTTTCGCGAGGCCGAGGGCCTATGCCCAGCGGTGCCCCCGGTTCGGGATCAGAGCCTCGCGAGCGATCTGGATGTTACGGGGGCTGTTGGTCTCGGACCCGCCTGAGTGAGGCCGGGACGATCAGTCCCTGGCGGCCTGACCGTCTCGCCATCGCGCTGCGGTGAATCTACTGGCCTGCGGGATACGCAGGAAGTTCGTCATAACGCTTCACGCGGTAGACGACGAACGACGCCACCCACGCGAAAACGAATACGCCGATGATGATGAAGCCGAGATTATTGAAGTTGTCGTTGAGGGTGCCGATGACGTCCCAGAACGCCCCTTTCAGACTGAACTGGTCGGCAAGCAGACCGAGAGTCTCGATGCCGCCTATCAGCAATGCGACGACGACGGAGACCAGCGTGATCGTGAGGTTGTAGTAGAGCTTGCGGATGGGTCGCACGAAGGCCCAGTCGTAAGCGCCGAGCATCAGGATGCCGTCGGTTGTATCGACGAGCGACATGCCGGCTGCGAAGAGAACCGGAAACACCAGCACCACGCCCATCGACACTCCTTGCGCAGCTTGGCTCGCCGAAATGCCGAGCAGGCTCACCTCCGTCGCAGTGTCAAACCCGAGGCCGAACAGGAAGCCGAGTGGGAGCATCCACAACGGCTTTGAAACGAGACGGAACAACGGACCGAAGAGTCGGGCGAGTAATCCGCGACTGTTCAGCAGCAAGTCGAGGTCGTCATTGTCGTAGGGTTCGCCGCGGCGGACGTTGTCGAACGCCCGCCACACGCCGCGCAGGATGACGGTGTTCATCGCCGCGATGAGAAACAGAAAGAGCGCAGATACGCTCGTGGAGATGACGCCGCCAAGAGATTTCCATGCGTCGATACGGCTTTCCAGGGCGGCGGCTGTCGCGGCCACGGCAGCCGAAACCAGCAGGACCACAGCGGAGTGGCCGATCGCAAAGAAGAAACCGACCGTGACGGGACGCTGGCCGTCCTGCATCAGCTTGCGCGTGACGTTGTCGATGGCGGCAATATGGTCGGCATCGACCGCATGGCGCAAGCCGAAGCCGTAAGCGAGCAGACCGGTGCCGAGCAGCAGAGGGTGCGCATGAAAGGCGATGAACGCCCAGATCCAAGCGCCGATATTGAAGACCGCGAGAACGAAGTAAATGCCGGCGATGCGGCGGCTGAGCGCTCCCGGAGCGGAAGCGATTTTCAGAACGGTGGACATGTGATAGATCCTGAGGTCGGGCTGTCCTTGCAACGGGCGACACAAACATAGTGGCGCTTGCGCACCGGGACACCCCGCCCGTTGCGGCTGCTTGGACCTCGGTTGATGGCAGGTCTCCTGGCTTGCGGGTCGCAGCCCGATGCCGACCTTCCCAGTTGCCCAGTGGTCAAGAATGGCACAGACTCGCCGCTTACAGTTGCGGGGGCAGCCGCAGACTCGAAGCGTCGCCGCTTCTCTACTGCGTTCCCTTTTGATCCCGTCGCCGGGAACCATCAGGGCGCAAGCGTACCGATTTGGGATGTGGTCAGTCAAGCACTATGGCGACTCAGCCTGAGTAGCTGGCGCGATGCATTCTTTCGCAGCTAACAATCCGCAACGAACTTGCATTCGTCTTGCATTCTTCCTACGCCAAGCGTTCACGGCGTGCATTTCAAATGTCGCAAAATCCGAATCTTGAGGGCACCCCGAAACTGAATCGCCCTATGCGGGCTCCCGGCGGACGGTCATGAACGCTTGCGGATCCGCAAACGGGTCGGTATCAGCGCCGTCACTCCTGGCACAGTAGCGTCACACCGGTCGCACGGCGCTGGTTCTTCTATATCACAATAGCTGTTGCGGTTATTGGCCCTTGCTTTCGAGTGCGACGGCAAGCGCTTCTAGCTGCCCGAGCATCCATTGCTGGAAGGTCTTGCCGGCCGGCTGAGTTTCGGTGACGCTGACTCTCGGCACGCCCGAGCTCTGCGCGAGCTTGAGCATGCGCTTGCTCAGCGCCCCGGTTGCCTGGCTGTTGTAAATCAAGACGCGCACGCGCTTGTTGCGCAAGTCGCGCTCGAACGCGGCGATGTCGGAGGCGCTCGGTTCCGTGTCGTTTATCACAGCGAGCTGGAAGCGCGGATTGCGCATCTCGAAGCCGATCGCATCGGCCATGTAGCCGAAAACGGGCTCGGTGGCTGTGACGGGCACCCCTTTATAGCGCTGGCGCAGCGCAGCAACCTTGTTGTCGATCGGTTTCAGCGAGTCAAGGAACTTCGCGAGGTTCGCGTCGTAGTCGGCCTTGTGGGGCGGATCGGCAGTTACGAGCGAGGCGCCGACCGCGCGTGCGACAGCCGGCATCGTCGCCGGGTCGTACCACAGATGCGGGTTGTCGCCGCTCTTTTTGCCGACGAGGCTCGCGGCGACAATGGTCGTGCGCTTCTCGGTCTTCGTGGCGGCAAGGAGCTTATCCATCCAAGGATCGTAGTCGGCGCCGTTGTAAACCACGAGGCTCGCATGCTGTAACGCGCGGGCCGTCTTCGGGCTTGCTTCGAACAGATGCGGATCCTGGTCCGGGTTGCTTAGGATGCTGGTCACGTCGACGTGCCCGCCGCCGAGTTGCTTCACGACATCGCCATAAAAATTTTCGGCTGCGACGACCGGGATGCGTGCTTGCGCGAGCGCAGTGCCAGCGAATACGAGTGCCGTGGCGCCGGCCACTACGAACTTCGACAGTTTCCGCGCGTGGCGTGCGATGCCTTCGAACGACTCGATTGTGTTCATTACTTGCTCCTATGCTTTCTTGTAGCGCGACGAACGCCGCGCATCAGGTTGGATCCTAGGGATCAAAAAACAGGGCACATCGCTCAATCCACATTGAAGTGCACACGCACGTCCTGGTGGCTCTCCACCGGGTGCCCCGCTTCGGTTGCCGGAACGAAACGCCATTCATGCAGCGTCGTCATCAATATTTGGTTGAGCCGCGCGTTCGGTGTGGCCTTGATCAGCTCGACGTCGAACGTTCCGTCCGCGTGAATCACAAAGCGCGCGATTGCAACGAATTGATAGCCTTCTTCCCGCATATCGTCGGGCAGTTCGGGCAGCGGCTGTGCGATGAGGCGGGCGGGCCCGCTTGCCAGCGCGTCCGAACGGCCCGCTGTCGGTCGCTCTGTGGCTGAAGGCGACGGCGCGCTTGTGCTCGAAAGCGCGTCAGCCGCTTCCGCCGAGCGCTGCGACGCGGCGGGCTTCGGGGGAGGCGGCGGCTGCTGGACCGTTTCGGGCGTGCGAGGTGGGACAGGCGCGGCGCTCTTCGGCACCGGCATCCGCACAACGTCGGCTCGGCGTGGCACGACATGCGTGGGTCTTACCGCCGCACGAGCAGCTGGTTGCGGCGCCGTTTTCTGTGGCTTCGCGTTTGTGCTATTCGCGGCAGTGCTTGATTGGTTATTCGGCTGGTGCCATTCGACGAGCCGCACATCGAGCGGTTCATTCCGGTGCGCGACCGGTTCGCTTGCCGAGAGCAGCCATCGCGCGTGCGAGAGGAAGAATGCCCACGCCGCCGCGGCGAGCAACGTCGCACCGGCGAGTCGCCACGCGCTGCTGCGACGTTTCGCGGCAAGCGAAACCAATCGCCTATTCACGATGGACAGCAACGAGAAAATGCCTGGCGCCAGCTTTTCGCGCCCCGAGCATGGCTTGAACGACGATGCCGTGCGATGCGCCGTCATCGGCGGCCACCACGAGGTTACCGTCAGGGCCGATGAAGCGCTTCAAGCTGCCACTGATTTCTTCGAGCGCGACCGGCTGCCGATTGATATAGATCTGATTGGCGCGATCGACCGATAGCGCCACCGGCCGGTCCGCCGGCATCTGCTGCGCTTGCCCGCGCGGCAAATCGATGCGGACCGAGTCGAGGCGATGCATCGCAAGCGACGTCAACATGAACGTCGCGAGCAGGAAGAACATCACGTCGATCATCGGAATGATCTCGATGCGCCCGCGCTTCGAAACACGGGAACGGCGCAGCTTCATGATCGCCCACCAGCGTCGCCGGTCTCGCGAGCAAGACGAATCTCGCTGAGCCGTTCGTTCGCGAACGATTCAATCTCGTCCATCAGCCGGTCGACGCGCCGCGAAAAGTAGTTGAACGCGAAGAGCGCGACGAGCGCGATGATTAAACCGATCGCCGTGGCGACAAGCGCCTGCGCGACGCCGCCCGACACGCCGACCGGGCTCACGAGACCGTCGCCGCCGATCAGCCGGAACGAGCGCATCATACCGACGATCGTCCCCAGCAGGCCGATCAGCGGGGCGGCTGTCACGATCGTTTCGAGCAGCCAGAGGCCGCGGCTCATGTCGCGCTCGATTCTCGTCGCTGCCGTTTCGATTCGCGCTTCGGTTCGCCAAAGCGGCGCCTCGTCGTGATCGGAGAGAAGCGCGTCGATGCGGCTCAAAAGATGTCTTTCCGGCAGCGTGCGGGCGGCCGAGCGGGTCGTTCCGTTCCCACCGTTTCCGCCATTCCCATTTTCGCTCGACAGCAAGAACGCTTCCGGAATGCGCGTATAACGCCAGAAGACATACGCACGGTCGATCATGATGGTCAACGCCGCGATGGCGAGCACGCTGAGCGGATAGACGACCCAGCCACCCGCACGCACCGCTTCGGTGAAACCAGTCCAGTCGTTCATGAGATTTTTGCTCCGGGAGATGCCTTAGAAGTGCTTCGTGATGCCCGCGTAGATCGCGCGTTGCGGGCCGTACTGCGGCGCCTGTACGCCGATGCCGGAGCCGTCGCGCAACTCGTAGACGCTGTTGAACGCGTTGATGAGCACGAGCCGGCCATCGAACTTGCCGATGAGCGGTGCGTTGAAATGCTCGATCACGCCGAGGTTGAGCTGCCAATACCACGGCAGCTTGTCGGTATTGGCAAAGCCGCTACGCAAACCGCTGCCGACGATGCCGTCGAGCGTGAACTTCGTTCTGCCGAGCGCATAGGCACCGCCGAACGAGGCTGTGACGCGCTGATTGTGATCGAGATAGATCCAGTTGCCCGCGGCGTACGCAAGCTCATCAGTGCCGAAGTTGAACTGCGCGGACTCAATGTTCTTGCCCTGCGCGCGGCTCCAGGCGACGTTCGCATAGGCCGAGATATTCTCGTGCTTGTAGTTCGCCGTGAGCTCAAGGCCATAGACGCGGCCGTACTGGTAGTTGAAGGCCGTATAGATGCGTGCGGTTCCGAATTGGCCTTCATCGATGAGGTCACGCGCGATCTTATAGTACGCATCGAGGCCGAGCGTGAGGTCAGACGTGACGCGCTGCGAGATGCCGATATCGAAGTAGTGGCTGCGCTCAGGCTTCACCGGATCGTTTTGCGAGTTCGCTGCTTGATTCGTCGTGCCGTTGAAGAGACCGATCGTCGAATCGGACACGAGCTCCATAGGCGGTGGCGTGAAATAGCGCGCGTAGCCCGCATGTAGCGTCGTTGCATTGGTCGGCTGATAAACGAGCCCAATACGCGGACTCAATTGCCCTGCTTGAACGAATTCGTCCACGCGATCGTAGCGCACGCCGTAATTCAACGTCAGCTTGCTCGTAACCTTCCACTCGTCTTGCAGATAAAGCCCATAGAGGTAACCGGTCCTGCTGTTCGAATCGTTGATCGTAAACGACTGATCCGAAAGCTGATTGCCGTTCGTGTCGACGGGGAACACCGCCACGCTGTTGTTGAAACTGGCGTGTTCCTGCTCGAACATGATCCCCGCGCGGACGGTATGCTTGTCGCCGAGCCGGTACGTCGTATCGGCCTGCAGCCCGTTGGCCTGATTGCTGTGAAAGTCGCTCGACGCGACCCCGTTGAAGATCAGATCGCCCACCCGATCGGGGTTGAACTGCGTGCGCGTATAGCGTGTGTAAAGCGCGACCTGATAGTCGAGCGCGGCGCCGTTCGTGCCCTGCAAGGCGACGACGGCAAAGTTGTTGAGTTCGGACTGCGTTTCGCCGAGGTTCGCCGAATTGAATGCAGGCGTCCCGTTCAACGTGAAGACGGGTGTCAATCCTGGCGTATTCGGAATTTGAAAGTGATTGGCCACGGCGCCGAACATGACGCTGACTCGCGTGAGCGGGTCGACCATGTACGACAGATAGCCGAAGCCGTTACCCTGGTGCGTGTGATCGTGCAGCGGATTGGCGTCGGAAGTGGGCGCTTCGATGCCCAGATTGTTTTCGCCGAGCGTGCCCGTGAAGTAATAGCTGAGCGGACCACTCGAGCCGAAGACTTCACCGCTCGTCTGGATGGTTTGATGGCTGCCGCCGTAGACATCGATCGTGCCGCCGTTGCCCGCGTTGCCCTCCTTCGTGCGAATGTCGACGATGCCCGCCGTCCGGTCGCCGTACTGTGCGGGCAACGCACCGGTTACGAGGTTGACCTGATCGATGATCCGCGAATCGAACGATTGGCCGAAACCGCTGATCGGCTCCGGGATCATGATTCCGTCGATTCGATATTGCAGATTCGCATGCTCGCCGCGCACGTGCAGTTGCCCATACGAATCGTTCGCTACGCCGGGCGCCTGAAGCAAGACTTGATTCAGCGGTGTGTTTGCCCCCTGCGGCATGGTGTCGATATCAGATTGCGTGATCCGGTAGACGCTGCTCCCCACTTCGGGCAGCAGTCCGTTGCGGGCGCGCGATCGAGGCGCTTCGCGTTGACGGTGACGTCGAGGCTCGTTGCATCACCCTGCTGGGTATTTGCATTCGAGGGCATTGTCCGGCCTTGCGTGCCGCTGGCGGCATCGGCCGCCGCGGCCTGCGCATGAGCGACCAGCGTGTGCGACCACAGAAGCTGCGCGACCACCACCGCGCAGGCTCGGGCTATGCGTGAGCGTTCCATCTTCCTCTTCTCGTTGTGCTTTGAATGGGGGGAAGCCCCTTACGTCGAGCGCTTTTCCGGCAATCCCGCACGACGCTCGACGCAGATTGGCAATGATATAACGTATCACTATGGGCGCGAGATGATATAACGTATCAACTGAGGTCGCAAGAACCTGTGGTCAAGAACCTGTGGTCATGGGGGCTGCGGTTTCCCGCGGCCTCTTCGACGCGGGGAGCGGATGGTGGCTTCGTGCTTTTCGCGGAGGAATCACGCGCTTTCGTCGATTCGTAGCAACCTGCCGGCGTTGGCGATCACGACGAACGTGCCGACGTTGTGCAAAATAGCCACCCACACCGCGCTCAACGGCCCTGCCGCCGCGAGTGCGATGACCCCGACCGTCCAGGCGAGGCCAATCGCGGCGTTAATCGTTGCGGTGCGCCTGCATCGCCTGCCTAAACGGATACATGTCGCGATGCGCCGCAGATCGTCGCTGAGCAGTACGACATCGGCAGAAGCCACCGCGATGTCGATACCGCGCTCGCCCATCGCGATGCTGGTCGCACCCGCCTTGATCGCGAGCAGATCGTTGAGGCCATCTCCGACGACGAGCGGACGATGGCCCGCTTTCATTTCCTGCGTGACGAAATCGAGCTTGTCGTGTGGCAAGGCCTGTGACACCACTGTCTCGATTCCGACCTCGACCGCGCGCCGCCTGGCCACTGGCGCGCGATCCCCCGTCAGGAGCGCTTGGCGCGCCAGCCCCAGCGTGCGCAGATCGGCGAGCGCATCGCGCGCTTCGGCGCGCAGGGCATCAGCAAACGCGAACCACGCGAGCAGCTTTCCGTTCAGGGCGAGGCCCACGCAAGGCCCGTCGACGTGCTCGGGAGGTGGCGGCAAGCCCTCGACATGCTGCTCGAGCAGCGCTTGACGGCCGAGCACGGCGACGCCTGCCGGCGTGTCACTCAGGACTCCGAGCCCGCGCAACTCACGAGTGTGCTCGAAAGGCTCGCGATCGAGGCTGGACGGCGCCACTGCCGAGGCATAGCGCACGAGAGCCCGACTCACGGGATGCGCACTGCTTTCGCCAAGCCGAGCAGCGAGTTCGACCACACGCGCCGAATCGACGCCTGGCTGCAAGAGCAGTTCCGCAACATGCAGCTCGCCGTACGTCAGCGTACCGGTCTTGTCGATCACAAGGGAATCGATTTCTGCGAGCTTGTCGAGAAACGCAGCACTCCTAAACAAAATGCCGTGCCGTGCGCCGACGGCGATACCCGCAATGGCCGTCGCTGGCGCCGCGAGCACCAGCGCGCACGGACACGCCGCAACGATGATGGCCAACATCGTCATCGCGTTCGAAGATGTGAACCAGACGATCGCCGCGATCACGAGGACGAGTGTCAAATAGCCGCCCATGTACCGTTCAAGAACCTGCGTGATCGGCGGCTTCGCTCGCTCGGCGCGTTGCATGAGCTCGATGATCTTGCCAAGCGTCGATTGCTTTCCCGCATGCGTGACCTCGATACGCAGCGGCCCATCGAGGTTCATCGCTCCACCGAACACGGCACTTCCTTCGCTCGCGTCGAGCGGCACCGATTCGCCGGTAATTGGCCCATTGTCGACGCTCGACACTCCGTGCCGCACGACACCGTCCGCCGGAATACGCGCACCGGCCACCACTTCGACGAGGTCACCGGCACATAGCGACTCGTACGGCACCTCCTCGACAATGCCAGCGGCGTTCACCCGGCGCACGTTGCCCGAAGTTAGCCGTGCCAGCGCCCGAATCGCCTCTTGCGAGCCGAGCACGCTGCGCTCTTCCAGTGCATGGCCGAACGTCATCACGATCGGCAGCAGCGCCGCCGTCCTCATATCGCCTGTCGCCCATGCGGCGAGAATCGCCAACGCAATCAGGCGATCCGTCACGCCATGCAGGCTGGGGCGTTGGAGACTTATCCACGCACTCGCAAAGACGGGGCCCGCGACGATCAGCGACGCCAATCCCGCAAGCACCTGCGAAACCGACTCTTGCGTCGCGCCCAGGTATTCCGATGCAAACGACAACGCAAGCAGTCCGCCCGCGATCAGTGCAAGAGCGATTCGCCGGGTCACGGCACGGCGTTCGGCCGCCGATAGCGCGATCGACGTAGCTTTTTCCGGTGGCGCCGCTTGCTCGTCGGCTACCCGTTCCAGGATCGGCTCGACCTCGGTGCTCATCGAATATTCCCAGGCAAGATCAGATGCGACGCGTCATGCGGATCGATCGTCGTCACGTGAGCCGCTTTCGCGAGAATCCGCTGGATGCGATCGCGATAGGCGCGTGCGGTCAGTCCGGGATCGCCATGACCTTGCAGCGGGACCTCGAGCTGCTGGATGACGGCCGTGCTGGCTTGAGCCGTGGCGACGCGCTCGGCCCCGCTTGCCCGCGCATCCTCGGCGATCCGGTCGGCGCTTTGCTGCGCCTCCTGTCTTCTGTGCTCGGCCGCCGTACGAGCTTCCGCGATATCGCGCTCGGCTTGCTGCAAAGACGTCAGCACGGAGTTGAACGCATCTGCCGCCGCTGCGGGGAACGCAGCTTGCACGTCGACGCGCGATACGTCCACTCCGAGTCCCGCATGCTCCGCCTCGAGCGCACGCAAATGCTGCTCAATCGCCTGCGCAAGGTCGTCGCGCAATCGCTCTCGCTCAAGTGCCATCGTTTGATCCGAGCGCAGCGCTTCAGGGCGCGCGACAAGAATCGCGTCGAGATCGCGCCCCACCACGATCTCTACGGCCGAAGCCGAAACGATCCGCTCAAGCGCCGCGTCGAGCCGGTCCTTCTGCAAGATATAGGCATACGGATCGGCAACGCGGTAATACAACGTCGCGCTCAATTGCACGACGCCGTTGTCACCCGTGAGCAGGTAGCCGGAGCCGGCCAACGCATCGGGCAACAAGCCACTGTCGGTTGCCGTCGTGTTACCGGTCTGTGCATTGGCATCGGGCGATGCATCATCGCCCGGCTCAGTTGCCGGTCCCATCCGTGAATCCTGCAACGCGTCGGCACTTCTCGCCGGATCGGCAGCGCGTGCCCGCGGGTCGCGCTCGAGCGACTGAATCTGCAGCGCGAGCACGCTCGCCCCGCCCGGCACGAGCGCTACGCTCTCGAACGGGCGCGGCCACGCGATCACGAGACCGGCATCCTGTGTCCGCACGAATGCACCGAAACGCGTGACGACAGCACGGCTATCGGCGGGGATGCGGCGCACGTTCGACGTGCCCCACGCAAGCGCCGCAAGCGCCGCGAGTGCGACGATGAACCAGAAAGTCAAGCGTACTGCCTGCGCGCCGGGCCCTAGCTGCGACGTATTCGCATCGGAGCTCATGGTCTATGCCCGGCTCGCTTGGTTGCCGGCGATGCGCCCGCCGTCGCAGGCGCCTGCGGCGTATCGGCGCCCAACGGGCCTCGAACGAGCACGCTGAACGGTGCGGCATCGGCGCGCAAGACCAAATTGGTGTTTGCATTGATGACCGAATCGAGCGTGTCCAGCGAACGCAGCATCGTATAAAGCTGCGGATTGCCGGCGTAGGCTTTGCCGTATATCGCCGCCGCATCCTTGCGCGAAGCCGCTTCGATGTTGGCGGCTTCGACTGTCGCGTCGGCCACTTTGATTCTGGCTTCGCGGTCCGCGTCCGAGCGAATCTGCGCCGCTTCGCGCTTGCCATCCGCCATGCGCTGCGCAGCGACCGTTTCGCGCTCGGCGCTCATACGCTCGACAGTGGCAGCAAGCGTCACCGCAGGCAGCGTCAAGCGCTCGAGTCCGACTTGAACGACCTGAACCCCGTAAGCCGCGTGCAGTTGCGCGTCAATCTGGCGGCGCAATGCGTCCTCGAAATCGGCGATCCGCACCTTTCCCGGATCGGTGTTCACGAGTGAGCGAAGCTCAAAGCCGGCAGAGGTCGTCTGCAACGCAGAGCCAACGAGCGAGCGGATCTGTCGCGCGGCTTCATCGGGCTCGTTACGCACGGCGCGCACGAAGCGGCCGACGTCGTCGGGATCGGCCCCGACGCGCCAGGCCACATAGGCCTGAACGATGATTCTCGAGCCGTCGCGCGTGCCAACATCCTGCAGGCCACTTGAGGTCGTATGCAAGCGCAGATCGACGGGCATCGCGGCTTCGATCGGCGCAGGCAACCGCCACGCGAGACCAGGATCGAGCAGCACGCGAACGGGCTGGCCAAAGCGCGTCACGACAGTGGCTTCGCCTGCGCGTACCTGAATGAAGCTCGCCACAGCTGCTGCAATGACGACACATAGCAATGCAATGGCCACGCGCAGACGGAAACGGTTGCCGCCCGACGGGGCGCCCCGGTGCTCGTGCGCATCGTGCTCGCGATCATGAGCCTGACCGTGCGAATGGGAATGGGCGTCCCAGAAGCTCACGGCCTCACCTCGCTTCCGGCTGCCGGCTGCCCGGCGATATGTAGCGCCTGCGCATGTCGTCGAAGCTCATTCGTTGCGTTGCGCGCCGGCCAGATCGCCGGACGGATAGACACGCAGATCGATGGTAGCGCGATCGCCTTCGGCGAGCCTGTCGTCGATAACCGTGAGATGCGCATTTTGCAGCCCTTTCTGAAGCTTCTGCAGGTAATACTCGAAGAGAAATGCGGGACCGCCGAGCCTCGACGCGTCGAGGTCGGCCTCGAAATCGACTTGCTGCACGCGAGCGCGAGCGAGCGTATCCGCGGCCTCGGCGCCTGCGCGCGCGACGTCTTGCAGCGCCTGCTCCTGCGCATCGCCGAGTTCACTGGCGGCATAGGCGCGCGCGAGCGCCACACTTGCCTGCGCGCTCAGCTGCGCGGCTTGCACGCTGTGGTAAGCAGCGGCCGCGCCCGCCGGCGGATGAATGCTTTCGATCACGACAGCCAGGACTTCGACGCCGGCGCCGAGCCTGTCGAGCTGTCCCTGCACGCCCGCGCGCACGCTTGCCGCCATGGCGGTCTGACTCGCTTCGAGCAACGACTCGAGCGTGTGCGAAGCGAGGTATCGCACGACCTCGCGATTGGCAATTGAGCGCACCGAGGCCTCGACGTCAGCGGCGCGATAAAGCGCGGCGCGCGCGTCGGCGTCCGAGGCCCCGACTCGATAGTCAAGTCTGACATCTGCACTGACGACCTGAAAGTTCTGCTGCTCACCGCTCGCGCCCGCGATGACCTGAGTCGTCTCCCACGGATGGGCGACGTCCCAGAGCCGGTTCAGTTGCTCGGGTGTACGGTCGTCGGCACGCGCAAAAGGCGCGGCGATGCTGCTGTCGTCGGCACTTCCCGAAACGATGACCTGATGGACCGCGCCGTTGTCGACGAGTCGCGCCGCACCGAACGGCCATGGCAGCCCGACGTGCAGGCCCGGCTGCAAGACGGCGACGGGTGCGCCGAATCGTTCGTAGACTGCGCGCTGATCGGGCCCGAGGATAACGACCGAAGTGAGCAACCACGCGCACGCGCCGATTCCGGCTAACGTCGCCGGCAAGAGGCGCACGAAGCTCTGCAGCACCCAGTTTTGCCGGAAATCAACGCCGTACTGGTTGCGTAGTCCGGCCGCAAGCGCGGCGAACGGCGACGGATGCAAGCGAAGCATGCCGGCCAACGCACTCGCCGGCACAGGCGGCGAGCCTGTACGCGAGGCCTTCGGCAAGAACCAGAACAGCGCGGCGCGCACCGCCAGCTCGAGCGCGATCACCGCATTGAACGCCGCAACTGTGCGCAACGCCCAATCGAGCGCGGTGTGGCGGTACGCAAGCCATGCGCTCGCCGCGGCGGCGGCAAGCGAGGTCAAAAGCACAACACGCAGCATGCGCGCAAGCGATGCCGCCATCGGCGACCCCTCCGCTTGTGCCTGAAAGAAGCGTTCGGCAACGAGCACGAGAAACGCGTGAACGAGCAGGAATGTGCCGGCGACGACGGCGGGCGCCGGCGAAATCGCCGCGCGAACCAACGCAGCAGGGCCGAAGAGCCGCCAAGCCACTGCAGCGATCGCCACCGATGCGCACGCGAACGCACATGCACCCCATGGCTGCCAAGGAATCGAACGAACAACGACGAAGAGCGCCACTCTGCCGCGCTGGTGACGTACGGATCGCCACAGCGCCTTAGCGAGAAGGCGCCAGTCGCGCTTGCGTGTCGGTCGCGCAACGCGGTGGAAAAGCGCAAGACGCGCGCCGTTTGCGACGACGAAAGCATTGAGCCACGCGCTCGCGAGCGGCGCGCCCCAGCGGACGTCGACCGGCAGAGCGCCGGCGAGGCTTGCGAGCGCGAAGGCGACCCCAAGTCCGGCCGCTATTCGTCCGGCCCACTGGTAGTCGGCGATCTGCCGATGCTCATGCGTTCGTTCATGCCTCGCCAGTAACGACATCCCATCCCCTTTGCCAACGTTGCAAACGGTGTGCTTCGCGGCGCCGGAAACCGCGCGTGACGCCGAATGTAGCTTGCCGGCAGATGGAACTCAAGGTTCGGAGCGAGCTGGTTACTCGGAGCCCAGGATTGTAACGTCGCTCGATCAGCCTCCGAAATCGACGAGCGCGCACAGGATTAAGCGTTCGGCCTCGTGCGGTATGTACGCTGCTTGGTGGGCGCCTCAATCGTTATCGGTGCGCCGGTGTTATACATCGTTAGCAGCATCGCATGATCACGTCGTTAGCACGGGTCGAGAGGTCAGGAGCAACAAGAATCGCTTGAATTTCGGGCCGCGACACTGCAAGGATCAGACGACGATCGACACGTTTGGTTGGGATCGACAGGACGGACGTGTCCAAGCCGGCAAAAATCCCGACTGGATTTAGTGAGCCCGCCGCCGTCGGCATAGTACCCAGGATCGATTTCGCTCGCGACGCGCAGAGCGCTGAGGGGATGCAGTTGTCTGGACCGGCCCGCCTCTCCCCCAACACGAGATCCGCAAGAGCGAGGTTGTGGGCTCTTCTCGATAAGCCGAACGCCCTCACCAGCCCGGCGCGGCTCCTCTGCCCGAAGGTTTGCTCACGAAGAACGGACACTGTACTTTGTCCTCGATCCGAACGCGAATGCGGCCAACACGGACGATTGACAAACCGTAGCCAGTAGACTACAGTTTGAACATGATCGAACTGCGCAAGACCCCTGAATTTGCCTGCTGGCTTGATGACTTGCGGAACCTCCGCGCGCGTGCCCGCATTCAGGTCCGTCTCCAGCGGCTCGCGGACGGCAATCCCGGCGACGTCAAGCCGGATGGCGAAGGCGTTTCGGAGTTGCGCATCGACTACGGCCCCGGATACCCCGTGTACTTCACACAGCGGCGCGGCGTCTGGATTTTGCTGCCGTGCGGCGGCGATAAGCGCACACAGGACAGCGACATCAAACAGGCGCTCCGCATGACTCGCGAACTGGAGGTTTGAAACATGGCAACTACGACTACGCGATACGACGTTGCCGAACATCTGCGCAACGAAGAGGAAATGCGTCTATACATCGAAGCCGCATTCGAAGAGGCGGGCGACGATGCCGCGTTCATCGCCAAGGCGCTCGGCGACGTAGCCCGCGCGCGTGGTATGACGCAGGTTGCCCGCGATGCGGGCCTTTCCCGCGAAAGCTTGTACAAGGCGTTATCCGGCGAGCGAAGCCCCGACTTCTCGACCATGCTCAAGGTTATACGCGCACTCGGCTTACGTCTGCATCCTGAGCCATTGTCCGCGTGACGTGCTGCAGAACGCCTACGCACGAGCACTCGTGAAAGCCGATAGGCCTATGACGAGAGCGACTAGTGCATGCCTGTCGCACGTCCGATTCCGGGATGCGGCGGAAGTGAGCACCGGCTTGCGCTATGTGATTGGTATTTTCCTAGTCGCAAATCGCGATGATCTGATTCAACTGCTCACATGCAGCCGCGAACACCTCGTCCGGCACGCGCTTCCAAGGATGCGCTTTCGCGCCCCGCGCTCGCCAGTCGAACGACTTCGGCTGATGGCCTAGCACGTAACTTGTGACGTTTTTCGGCCCTTTGAACTTGATCGCAAACGGGTTCGTGTCGTTGAACTCGGCGGTCGTCATCGGGAGTCCGATGACGATGCCCGTCCGCTCGTTGAACACCTTGGGCGACAGGACCAGCATGGGATGCAGATCAATCATCTCGCGGCCCACGTGGGGGTTGCAGTCGATCCAAATGATGTCGCGACGATCGGGCGCCCACAAAGCTCCCGCCATCAGAACACCTCCGCACCGATGCGGCCGGTGGCCATCGCCTCGCCACCATGCTTCACGGGGTCGAACTTCGCCAGCTTCTCCTCGAGCGTCAGCTTGCGCGGCCCCACTGGGCGCACCGTCACGCCGATCTCATCCGCCGAAACCTCGACCTCCTGATCCACCTCGAAATGCGCAGACCGCGCGACTGCCGCAGGAATGCGGACTGCCAGGCTGTTTCCCCATTTCTGGATCGTAAGCGTTGCCGTTTTTGCCATGATGCAAACCTCCTTGTAACGTCTAAACAAGTCTAGCAACGCGTCTAAACGTCATTCGTAGCGACGTCGCGACCATGGCGGCCACACGCAATCTCTACCCCCAACTGATGGGGCGATCGTGCGAGTGGCGCTGAGAGGAAGCAAGAAGATCGCCCCCCCAATTCCCCCGTCCGGCAAGGGTTTGAGAGATTGTCTGGGATTTGGCGAGAACGCCTGAGAAGCTTGACTGGCGGAGAGAGGGACAGTCAAGTAACGTCCGGAAAGCCCCGTCAGTTATGGATTCCACTTCAGGCAGACGCCCTTACCCACAAACCTACCCCCAAACCCAAAATCGGCTCGCGTCTTGCGGAAATTGTGGGAAAAGCGCTGACTGATTTGCGTTTGGCGACGACCGCGCTGCTGCCGCGTTCATGGCAAGGCGCCTGGGTATGTCCCTGGCGCGATGTGAGCGAGCACCGCGGCGGCAGACAGGGCGCCGAGCATAGCGATCGCCTCGGCCCTTAAGATGATCAAGAACGAATTAGTGGCGCCTCCTCCTACGTTTCCTCGTATGCGCGGTAGATAGACGTACCTATTGACGCCGCCCAAGACGGTCGCGACCGCGACAAGAACAAGTTTGACGTCGAGAATGATGCCCCACTCGCTCCGTCCGAGTGGCGCGAGAGAGCCCCCAAGCCCGCGATCGGCATTGTAAATGCCCGTCACGATGACCAGCGAGAAGGCAACGAGAGCGACGCGGGACAATTGCCCGACGAACCGAGAGAGAGCTTCGCCGGGCGACGCCGCGCGTAGCGTGGGCAATATGGAATACCCACTGGCGATCACTAGCCCGGCCCAGGCAGCGGTTGCGCAGAGATGCACCCAGTGAATCCACTCCGGCATAGCGAAGTCGCCGGCATCGGCCGCATGGCTCGACGCCGCCTTGCTGAACGCGAAGACTGCGGCGGCGAGCAGCGCGACGCTCATCGGGGCTGGCCGTCCAAACCACGGTGACACGGCCAGCAACCCTGCCCAGACGATGAGCGCAACAAACCCGGAGAGCCACGCTGCGCCAAAATGCGATTCAGTCAACACCGGCACGATCAATGCAAACGCGACACGCAACGCCGACCCACTCATCAGTGCTGCTTCCAGGACCAAATTGGCGACATCCGCAACGATCAGGATCGCGACGCCAACGATCGCAAACCATCGCAGCCCCCCGCGCGTGAGCGGCGACGCGCCGTGCAACATCAGTCCGATGAGACACGCACCAACGGCGAATGCAAACGACATGTTGGCAGCGGCCGCCATGATCGACGCGAACATCGACGCCGCATCCATCACTTCACTCTGAACGAATAGTCGCCATGCGTTCGATGCCCGTCCGAGGCGACGGCCACCCAATACACGGTGTACTTGTCGGGCGGCAACGCTGGTGGCGCAACGCTAATTGACTTCTTGTCGTTCGGGTCAATTGCGGACTTGGCCGTGTTGACTTGCTTGCCCGTCGAATTGCTGACCGTCAGCGAACTGAATGTGGGCTCGAGTGTACCGTCAAACACGATCGTCACGTTTGGGGGCGCCGCCACTTCCGCGCCGGCCGGGGGCGTCTGCGTTTGCGGGAACACATGCGCGAAAGCTGATGACGCGGTCAGGATGCCGATTGCGATGGCCACTGCGCATGAGCCGCGACGAAGACGCTTGAATTGAGGCATCGCTATTCTCCCTTTCCGAAAAGCGGTTTGCCGATGGTGTTGGGGAACACGTCATCGAGGTAAAGATGCGCCTGCAGCAGGACGCCGACGCCCGTTCCGCTTGCATGATTGACCGGAATCTGCGCCTCCACGCCGAACTGGCCCCAGCGATTGAGCCACATCACGCCGGGATTGATCGTCCCGGTCGTGTGGCCCGAACACGGGCTGGCGGTACAGGTGCTCATCGGAAACTCGACGACCGGGATCAGGTACTTGAACGGCGCCTTGAGTCCCACGTCCTGCACGAAGGTCTGCAGATACGGCAGGCTGTATTGCACGGTGACGCCCCAGCTCAACGAATTCGGATCGGCGCTGTTCAACGTTATGCGCGGGCCGACGGTCCCCGTGATTGCCAGCGGCTTCAGGTATTTCAGGCTATCGGGCAGGTCGCCGAATCCCTTGCCGAGGTAAAGCGTCGGCGTCACGGCCGAGTGCGGATTGGCGATCGAATGTGCGCCGGTCCCGCCAAGCTCCGCGAACGCACCGAGCGAGGCCATGAACTCGTGTTTTTCATTCACGTAGAAGCGGTACTTGGCGCCGACTTGCCAATTGTCGAAGCCGCGCGCCGAGCCGCCATTCGGCGCGTTGATATTGACGTAAGTGCCTGTCACGGAAAGCTGGAAACTGGGCGTGATCCGCTTGTCCCATTCGAGCGTCGTCGTGTTGTTGTTCTGCTTGTCGCCGTCACCCGTGTCGGATTGGAGGTGGCCGAAATCGAGGTTGAGTTCATCCCCGACGCCGGGATCGTCGACCGCCATGGTGGCCGGGAATACGCGATCGCCTGCCACCGCATGGGCTGAGGCATCGAATGAAAAAAGGCAAGGAGCGAGCGCGCACAGCGCTGCGGCGCCCCGTTTGAGAGTGGTTCGCATGTTCAAGTCCTGATTGAATGAATGACATGTCGCCGCGAAAGACGCGCGACGGCTCCGAGATGTCGTTTGCCGACCTCGCGGGAAAGGCGTCACCAAAGATCAGGACAAGGCGGGTGGCGCGCGCGGTTGAGCCGTCGTCAGGACCGTGTACGGACGGAATGCGGCGGTTGTGACGGGCGGGGGGAACTCAGTGCGCTGCGCCGCAGCGCTGAGCGCCACGCGCACGCCTGGCAACGCGGGCGTGTGCGTGATGAATCCGCAATATGGGCACGCGTCGCAAAGCGACGACGAATCGGAACCGTGATGGTGAGTAGGGGACCCTGCGTGGCCAAGCGGGGTTTGGGCCGCCAGATGATGCGCGTGATGCCAGTGATGCGAGGGGCGCTCAGTGTCGGCATGCGCGCGAAGCAGCACCTGAGATACCGTCGGCGCGGCCATGCTCAGCAGGATGGCGAGCATCCCGAGTAAAGCCCCGATCTTCTGACGGTGGCGGCTGAGCATGACGGGTCAACGAGATGTCGACGGAAATACTCTGGATAAAATTCCCGACAGCTTAGCTGCGGCTTACGACAGATAAAACAGTGATATCCCGCCTCGCAATACCCGTGAATTGCTCTCCGGTCGATGGGGGTTCCAGTCCGACGAACGGTTACCGTGTCGGTCACGATGTCGGCTTAGTACGGTCGATCTCGACAGCGCGCCGGAGGGCTCTGGATCGGCGCCCTCCGGCAACGCCGGTTACTCAAGGACTCACAATACGTGCGATTGCGGTTTGAAATGTGAGCGACAACGGCATACCGCGCTCCGAGCGACAGGCCGTCCGTGCTGTAACGCTGATCGGCAAAGCGCTCGTTGTTGTAACAGAAGCCGAGCTTGTACGCACCCGGCAATCCGCCCGCCTGCGCGGGTGCGCGCTTGCCGGCGGCTGATTGATTGCGTAATGCACTTGGATATGACATCAGGAATATGGCGGAGCTGTGAAGCCCGCCCCGCTTCGTTAAAACCACCAGCTCAGACGTAACGCCCCGTCGAGTTCGCTACCGGTCGACGTGGCGACCAACATCGCGACGAGCGCGACGGCTACGACGATCACCGCAAGAATGGCGTAGCCAGTGGGCGTCAGCGGACCACCGATATAGACAGCCCGTAGCGCGGCACGTGCCGCCGTCTTGGCGGTCCCACAGACGACAGACGGCGCAACCAGAAGATGCGCGCGGGCGGCATATCCGACGATCCGCGCGGCCCAATCCTCGCGTGCACGCCTCGCTTTAGTCGGGTTTGTCACCTTCCGGCATAAAGGAGCCGGGTATTTCCGGCATATAGGCGCCAGTAGAAGCGGGTAGAAACGAGCATCTTTGTGGGTTCAAGAATGGGTGGTTTAGCTGCCGTTTGCAAGGTTCAAGTGATGCTCTGGAAGGTGCCGCGGGCTTCGCTCGCATCTCGGGCGTCTCTTTATCCATGGCGCTAGCAGTTCCTCGCCGCTGAATATGGGCAAGTTGTCCCGCCCCGCTCGAGTCTCGCCACACCTTCCGCTACGTCAGCAGCCAGCCGTCCGCCCGCGTCATCGTCATCTTTTTCATTCTTCTACCCTCGTTGAGTCGCAATGCATTGTCCTGCACGACTCAGCGTACGTCGAGCGCGTTGGCGGTTATGTCAAATTCGTTACACGCCGCACACCCGGCGCACAGTCCAACAACGCTCATCCGCCCGAGCTTCGATGCGCCTGTGGCATCGGCTTGACTTTTACTCAATATTGAGTAGATTACTCAAGATCGAGTGAGGCGGCCATGGGCCTGAAAAAAGCACGTACCGAACTGCGGTTGACGCAACAAGATATGGCCAAGCACCTGGGCGTATCACAGCAATCGATCGCCCGATGGGAGGGACCGGGGGGCAAGATCCCGGCAAACCATCTCAAGGACCTTGCCGTACTTATTGGATGCAGCGTAAATGACTTGCTGGGCAAATCGCGCAAGACATTGGTTGACGAGGATTCGGACATCCCATATGGGACGCTTCATATTCGGTTCCGTCCATGCGCAGCATCTTTTGATCTGCGACGCAGGCGCGATCCCGAGGCGTCAGCTAGCGAAGTTTCCGAGCGGGACCGCTATTTCCCGATCACCGCTGGTGAACGACGGCGGCTTTCGTTGGTCCTCAATGGTGGAGGGGTGAGTTCAAAGGGTGTCGGCTGGTTTTGCTTCACCAGCCTCGACAACCGACAGGTATTCGTCAACGCCCGTCAGATAGAGCGGATCGCACTGGTTAGCGACGATATTGAAGCAATGCCTTCGTACGAACACGAAGAAGTGTATAAATTGGCGCGCGAGCTCGCCATCGGGGACGAACTGAGCGAAGAGGAGCTAGAAAATGAGTCATCGCCTTATTCGAAGTCGCTCTTACAGAAGGCCCGCGGCGTACTTAATGCACTAGGTGGCGAAGACAAGGCATGGCTCTGGTTTGACGGAGTTGCTGTCGACACTGCTAGGGGCGAGCGCGCGTTTTTTGGGCTAGAAAACGAGACACTCTCGGATTTGCATTGCCTTGAACTCGAGGGCGAACATGCCCACAGCGATACATTCGTGAACCTGTACTCACAGGGCTACCGTCGAAGCACTCTCTTTCGGCTGGGGTCGCTCAGGTCAATTGATGTGGCTTGGAATCGGTACTCCGAGTGGCTGGCAGAGAATGACTGATATGTACTCAACTCAAAGCCCCTCTACTTCGGCGCCGTGCTCGGCAAGCCATGTTTTTCGTCGGTCAAAGTCCGGCATCGCTCGTTCAACTCGCCGCCAGAACTCGGGGGTGTGATGGGGCTCATGCAGATGGGCCATTTCATGCACGACGACGTACTCGGCAATGCGCGCGGGCAGGAGGATCGTCTTCCAGTGAAAGTACAGTCGTGAGCCCTTGCCGCATGAGCCCCAGCGGTAGCCGAGATCCTGTACGCGCACGCTGGCCGGGTTCACTTCCATCCGGGCCGCATACTCCCCCACCTTCTCCGACAGCCAACGTGTCGCCCGATCGCAATACCAGCGGATCAAATGCTGCCGGCCTTCCGCGACGAGCCGACTAGACATCAAGAAGCGACCGCTCTGTAGCTTGACTGCTACATCGAGTTCGGGAACCAGACGCAGCCGATAACTGCGCCCGAGATACAGAAATCCCTCGCCGTCCGTGAATTCTTTGCGTCGTACCTCGCGGCTGAGCGCCTCCCTGCGCGCCAATTGCTTGTAGACCCACATGCGCTTGCGCAGTACGAAGTCGCGGAGTGCAGCCTCGTCAACTCCCGGCGGGGCAGAGAGAATGAGGTCACCGTCACGATCCAACGTAATTTCAAGCGATCGCCGCGCAGCACTGCGGCGCACTTGAAATCGCAGATCGTTCACCGACAACGTCTTCATACGCTTACCAACTGAGCGTGGTTCGCGCGGGCCAGTTCCATGAGCTTGTCGACCAGCGCTTCGATCCCGGGTGTCGGTAATAACCGCGACCGCATCAGTAGCTCGAAGATACGGCTGCTCAACGCATCCTGTGCTGGGCGTCGCGTCGGGCGCCAAAAGTTCGGCGTCAACTCGGCCGAGATCATGTCCACGGCCTCGACCGCCAAGTCGACGAGGCGCTGGCGTTCGGCCTCACTCAACTCATCTTCCCCGACGGCCGCGTCCACCATCAGACGCAAAAAGGGACCGTAGTGCTCTGGGAGATCGGGCAAGCGATCGTCATGTGCAGCACGCCCGCTCTGGATCTGATCGATCAAGCCTTGCAGGGCAGCGGCAAGCTCATCCCACTGCTCGCCGACTTGGTCGAGTAGGTCGCGAAGCCGTTCACTGAGCTTCCGATACGTGACCGGGTCCTGATCCATGTGCTCTCGGATATGCGCACGGATCGCATGCTCCATCTCGGACGCCTTGGCGCGGTCGTTGGGTTCCCGGGCGACCTTGGCCGCAAACTCCGCATCGGTCAACGACACCGGTGGGATTTTCGGGTCGACCCCCATCGACAGCACATGATCGTCGATCAGCTTGCGTACCTTCGCCCCAACGTCTTTGCCGAGCACCGGCGTGTCGCGGTAGCGATTACGGGCGCGCGCATAGATGAAGGCGAGCAGCTTGGCGTCAGGGGCGAACGGCAATCCTTCAGGGCGCGGCAGCACGACGTCGAGCATCTCGAGGAACTGCTTGAGCTTCACGGTGAACTCGGCGCGCAGGCGCTCGTCGTTTAGAACCTCGACGCACGACTCGTGATCGGCGAGGTTCTCGATCCCGCGTTGGCGGAACAGATCGACGACGCGGATGTGACGGTCACGCAGCACCGGCAGCTCGTCCTTCAGGCTTTGCAGCGCGCCCTCGATGTCGCCGGCGGCGTACACGGCGAGCGCCTCCTTCAGATGGTGCGCGAGCCCAAAATAGTCAACAACGATGCCGAACCGCTTGCCATATCCAGTGCGATTCACTCGAGCGATCGTTTGAAGCAACTCAGCTTCGCGGATCGGGCGATCAAGGTACATGACGCCTTCGATCGGTGCGTCGAACCCCGTCAGCAACATCGATTTGACGATCAAGAATGCGAGCGTGTCGGTCTTGCTGGGATCGGCATGAAAGAGAGGTCTTTTGAAGCGCTCGATGCGCGTCTCCTGCGCCGAGCCATCGGTCCACTGCTTCCATGCCGGGTCGTCGTTGTTGCTGCCCGAAAAGATGGGGGCGAATTCGAGGGCCTGCAATGTTTCGCGGTAGCGCCATGCCTGCACCTGCGCCTGAATGTCCCGCGGCCGGCTGCACAGCGATTCGTCGTCGAGCGCTTTGTGTTCGGGGCTCAGTGCTTGCGCTTGGACGAGCAGCTCATCGCGCGCGGCCAGGAACGCCTCACGGTATCGCACGACTGCCAGCCGGCTGTATGCGACCACCTGCGCCTTAAAGCCGTTCGGCAAGATGTTGGTGACGTAATGGCGCAGCATGTCGCGCGCCTTGTCCGCGATGAGCGCGGGCGCTTCGAAAATCTGCCCCTTGGTGGCGTATTTCTGCCGAATGGCCTCCAGTTCCTCGGGGGTTTGATCGCGAAACAGGTCTTCGAACAGCTCGTCGAGGTTCGCCCCGTCTTTCACCACGCCATGTGCTGTACGGCCTTCATAGAGGATCGGGACGATCGCGCCGTCGGCCTCGGCCTCGCGAATCGTGTAGCGATCGATAAACTCGCCAAAAATCTCGTGCGTTCGCTTCTTCTCCCCCATCAGGATGGGGGTGCCGGTAAAGCCGATGCGAGCGGCATTGGGAAGGCCCGCTTGGAGGCAGCGTGCAGATCACCCGCCTGGCTCCTGTGCGCCTCGTCGATGAGCACGAGAATGGTGTCGTCGGCGTTGATCACATCCTGCGTCGCCATCTGGGGCACCTGGGCATGACCAAGTGGGTCGTCCGCCGACGCGGAATCGCTCGCCATGTCGCCGCCGCGCTGCTTCTGAATCATCCCGAACACGAGTCCTGGTCCGTGGGCGCGTAGCAGCCGCCGCAGGCCATTCGCGGTCGTCGCCTTCTCTACCGTCTCGTTCGTCAGCGAGGCTGTGCCGGAGAGCTGTTTCTCGAGGTCGGTGCGGTCGGTGACAATCACCACCTTAAAGCGGCGAAGCTTTGGGTCGGTGCGCAGTTTTCGCACGAGAAACACCATGGTCAAACTCTTGCCTGATCCCTGGGTGTGCCAGATGATGCCGTCGCGGCGATCATATTCACCGTCCTCGAGCCGTGTTTTACCCGTGCGAAGACGCTTGATCGCGTGCATCACGGCGCGGTATTGCTGGTAACGACACAACGCCTTGACTGTTTGTCCGTCCACCTGCATGAACAAAATGAAGTGGCGTACCACGTCCAGCAGGGTTCGCTTGTCGAGAAGGCCGGCAATGAGCCGCTCCTGCTCCGACAGCTGCGGTTTGCTGAGCGCAGCAGCGACTTCCTCTTCTGTGCGCGGGACTACCGTTTTCCACGCCGCATAGTGGCGAAACGCCGCGCCAATCGTCCCGACGCGTGCCTCGTCAAAGCTCGTCGCGATCAGCAGCTGGTTCGTGTGAAAGAGCGTCTCGTTGCCTTCGTTGTCGTCGACTTCGTGATCTGCGTGGCGCTGGTTCGTATAGCGTCGCAACTGGTCGACTGCCTCGGCTAGCGGCTCGGGAATCGACGGGCTTTTGCATTCGACGACCACCAGCGGGATGCCATTCACCAGCAGCACGAGGTCTGGCACGATGAATGCCTTGCCGCTGTTGTAGCCGGGGGGACAGTCCACGCGGTACTGGTTGACGACCGTGAACTCGTTGCGTTCAGCATGTTCCCAATCGATGTAATGAATGGTTTGGCCGCGCCCACCATCCCACCCCGGCAGACCCTCGGCCGTCACGCCCTTGATCAGCAGCTCAGTGGCCTTTTGATTGGACTCCATTAGCTTATGTGTCCCGAGCCGAGTGAGGACCGATACAGCTTCGGAGACGCGCGCCTCGTCAAGCCACGGCTGGCCCCCGGGGCCGAGATTCAAGGCGTGCAACTGTTTGCGCAGCACACCTCCTTGAATGACCTCAGCAAAACTGGTCCGACCGCTGAGGGCCGGGTCGTCGATGTCGCCCTCCAGGTGCGTCCAGTTCAGTTGCTTGAGTTGGAGGACGAACGGTTTTTCTACTTCTTCGAGTTCCCAGCCCATAAAGATCCCCGTCGTGTGTTCGTTTTATTGCTGCTCCAGCAGCGGTGTGACACGAACCCGGCCTGTGAGTAGGTCGTCCATTAGGGCGGATTTAAATGCGCGGAGCTTTTGTAGCTCACTTTGCTCCGATGACACCCGCCCGTCCACGGAATCGAGCTTCTCCATAATTCGGTATTGTTCCGGCAAACTCGGACACTCGATTGGAAAGGCTTTCAACTGCGTCGAGTTAATCGAGGCCAAATTCGTGGACTGCTTTGAAGAAAGGACAAAGAACGCCTTGCCTCGCGGCGAGGCCGAATACGCCGCGAGGTAGTCAGGTACTAAGACCTCTCGATTGCACCGAACTCGAAATACGTGGTTCTGGTGAAGGCAAGGATTTATCTGCGCCCGCCAGACAGTTCCGCGCCCAAGTTTGTCGTAGTCGCCGCCCTCATTCATCAGAACATCACCATCGGCAAGCGCGAAGCGTTCAATTTCGTCACGAAGAACCACCACCGTCTTGATATCGCTCAGGTCGACATAGCCATCCTGAACGTTTGCCACTCGAAGGTACGGCAGTTCAATGGCCCCGTGACCGGTTAGACTTCTTCCTAGCGTTACGCCGCTGTTGATAGCAGCGACATCCCCCAGATTCAAAACCCCCCACTCGTTCGGAATCCATCCCAGCGGCGACTCTTTGTAAAGATGCGGCGCCTCGGAGGGGGGCAGGCGCAGTTCCCCGTTCTCGTCGACCCCGCGCGTCAGCAGGTCGTGCAGCAGACCCTGCTTGACGAGCTTGAGCTTATCAATGATCGCATCGGTTTCGCGGATGGCGGTGGCGAGGGTGTCGAGGATTTGCGCGATCTTGCGCTGCTCGCTCGCATTCGGCAGCGGTATTCTCCTTGCCCGAACGGTTGCGCCGTTAATGTTTGCCTGCGTGGTCTGGCCAGAAAAACGGACCCAATCCGGTCTGATGTACTCGAGATGGTGGTACAGGTAATCGGGATGACAAGAAAATGGAGGAATCAGCGCGCACAGCGCTTGATTTGCTGCTAGTTCGCATGCCGTAACTTTGGTCGCTCCGATGGTGCCGTACATAGAGACCAAGATCGTGCCGATTGGGTACCTTTTGGCCGCAGACTCCTTTAAAGCAGAGGCTGTGATTTGAAGCTCGCACTGCTCGAGGTATTTCGATCTAGCCCGAGTTAAATCCTCAGTTTTCGCGAAAGGGATACCGTTGTGCTCGGTGTAGTAACGCGGACTCCCCGACGTCGGAGTTCCCCCGCTCGTGACATGTCGCGCGATATCTGCCAACGGCATAGCTGGCCAGTCATCTGGCCATTGGTGTCGCGGCTCATACATACCCCAGCCCCTTCAAGAATCCTTGCAATGCCGTCGCCGCCGCATCGCGCTCGCTTTCGATCTCGGTCAGGGTCACCCGGTATTTGTCCCACCAGTTCTCGAAAGCAGCGACGATCCCCTTGCGACGGGCAGCGATGTAGCGGTCAACGATCGCATGCATGTCGTTGTGCAGGATGGTCAACAGTAGCGCGCCAGCTCCGGCCTCGTCCAGCGCGTCAACGGCCGAGTTCAGTTGATGCACGAAGCCCTGCTCTTTGGCCTTGAGTTGCTTTTTCAGCTCCGCCAGTTCCCGTTTCCACTCCCTGACCTGCGCTTCATCGACGGTTGGCTCAGCGTCATTGTCGTCAGCCTCATCGCTGTCAGCATCTGAATCCACATCGGCCGTCGCGGACTTGATCTGTGCGTCCAACTCTGCCTTCCTTGCATCCAGTTCCGCGAGCGCTTCGATGAAGTCAGCCATCAGGAATTTCACGAGCTTGTGCTCGTGAGGGTTATCCTTCGACTTGTCGTCATCTAGCGCCGTTAGGATGCTAGTGCGCCACGCGTCGACGACCCCCTTGAAGCCGCGGGCCATCAGCGTGAGAAACTCGTACTTCGCGCTTTCCCAGAAGCCGGCAATGATCCCCGCCACCTGGAATCGATCGAGCATGCCGAGCGGCTCGAGCGCGGCACTGAAGCTTTCCAGGAGATCGTTGCGAACAGCGACGAACCCCTGCCCAGTGGCCAACGAGCGAATGCGCGGGCTATGGTCATTCCACCAGGCATTGAAGGTTTCGCGAACCGCTTTTTCTCGCGCCACGACGCCTGGATGCTGCTCGATCAGGGGTTTGATCGACTGACGACTCGTGAGTTCGGAACGGAAATCCAGGTATCCCGCGCTCTTTCCGTCGTCCCCGCTGGGGATCAGCAGTGCCCCAAGGTCGAGCCCGTGAGCCGCAAAGAGCATAGCTCTTTCTTCGACCTCGGACTTTGGCACACCACCGACAAGATGCGCACGGACGTCATGTGGCTCGGGCTGCGGCGCATTATCCGCGTAGCGACGGATGTTCAGGTTGTAGTCGTTCTCACGCAGCGTCGCGATGCTGACGATCGCCGAGAAGCCCGGCACTTCGGCGAACGCGTCGAATGTGCTGACAATTTTCTCGATGTGCTCGGGCAGTAGGTAGTTCTGCGCACGGCCCTCGAAGTATTCCCGGTCCGCATTGATGAACAGCACTTTGCCTTGGCGGTCCCCTGGCTTGCCGCTTGCGTTCCCGAGCCGCTGACGCAGAACCAGGATGCATGCGGGGATGCCCGTCCCGTAGAACAGGTTGGCCGGCAACCCAATCACCGCCTCGACCAAATCGGCCTCGATCATCGCCTTGCGGATAGCGCCTTCCTCGCCGCCCCGAAAAAGCACGCCATGCGGCATCACTGTGGCGAGCTGCCCCCCGTCCCGCAGCACCGCGACCATGTGCTGCAGGAACATTAGATCCGCCTTTTTGCTGCCGAGCGAGACTTCGCCATACTTGAACCGTTCGGCGCGAAATTTGGGCGCCCAGACCGCTTGACCGGCCCGGTCGGTGTCCGTGGTCCCCCAGTTGATTGAGAACGGCGGATTGCTCAGAACTCGGTCGAACCGCATCAACTCGCCGCCCTCAACGTGCTGCGGCTCAGACAGCGTGTCCTCGTTTCGCAGATCGGCAGTGGCGATGCCGTGAAGCAGCATATTCATCTTGGCGATCGACCATACCGTACCGTTGGCCTCCTGCCCATACAGTTCCGCTCGGCTGCCGTCTTGCCCGTGCTCGTCGATGTACTCCTTCGAGAGGATCAACATACCGCCCGATCCGACGCAGGGGTCGTAAATGCTGTGGTTCTGCTGAGGCTTCAATAGGCGGACCATCATGCGCACGACCGACCGGGGGGTGTAGAACTCGCCGCCCTTTTTGCCCGCTGAGTCCGCGAACTCCCTGATCAGATACTCATACGCCGCACCGAGCAGGTCGGGAAACTCGAAGTCATCGTTGCGCAGCCGATGCACGCTGAAGTGCGTAATGAGCTGACGCAGCTTGATGTCGGGGATCTTCGCCTGCCCGACCTTCCGCGAGAAGTCGATATGCTCAAGCACCTCGCCCAAGCTGCTGTTGTTAGTCTCTAGCCCGGCAAGAGCGCGGTTCAAAAACCCACCGACGTCCTGATGTGCTTCGTTGACGAGGTAGTCCCACCGTGAATGAGGCGGGACATAAAACGACTCGCCGTACCACCGCTTCAGCTCGGCACTCTTGGCGGCGTCGGCCTCAGTCTTGCCTCCCTCGAGTTCGTTGAGGATGACCTGCTCCCGCCGCTGGTCGAAAACGTCCGAACATCGCTTCAGGAACAGCATGCCGAAGATGTATTCCTTGAATTCCGAAGCGTCCATCTTGCCGCGCAGGATGTCAGCAGCCTTGAAGAGATGTCGCTCGAGTTGGGAAAGTGTAAGGGGCATGTCGTTGCTTTGATAGATTTCAACTGGAGGACATTTTGAGATGGCGAAATTGTACCGACTCACGCCGCCCGAATCGACATAGCCGCCACGCGCCAGTTCGGTGGCCGCGCGCGCTTAGCGCACGAAGCGCGTCCCCCGGCACCTGTCATGAAAGCGCGCGATTTTCTGACACCCCCATTCGCCGGAAGCGGCCAGCGCGGAGCGGCTGGTTTTCGCGCTTTGCCTGCTTCGCGGTCAAGCAATGCGCACTGCGTGTATTCAACTGGATTTCCCGAGACAATGGCAAAAACGGCCCTTGCTCTATATGAGGTGCGTCAAGAGGCCCCCGGGGGTACCCCTAGCGGGTCCATACCCGCCCCCTACCCCTGTACCCCACTCTATCAACCGCTACTCCACAGCCCGCGCGGTCGCGTGATGGATCCGGCAACATCAAGGGCATGGCTCGGTATCTCACGGCGGTACGCTAGCCGTGGCGACGTATCAGCCAAAGGCGATCGTCGAGACGCTTGAACTTGCTGAGGGCGAGGTGTAACGTCCCTAAACATCATCGCGCGACCGGAAGCGGCGCGTGGATGGTGGGATAAACGGTGGGAAATGCGAGTCGCTCTGGGTTAGAGCCTTGTCCGACCAGGGGATGACGGCGATTACTGGCGGAGAGAGGGGAGACAAATGTCGGCCGCAAAGGCGCGCCGCGTATGGATTCCAGTTCCGCGATTCCCTTCTACCCACAACACGAGAGCCGCACGAGCAGGGTTCGAGTTGTCGGCTCTTGTCGATAAGCCGGACACCCTCCGCAGCCCGGCGCGGCTCCCCTGCCCGAAGGTTTGCTCGCGAAGAACGGGATGCTGAAGTCTTTCCTCGATCCGAACATGAATGCGGCGAATACTGACGATTGACAGACTGTAGCCACTAGACTACAGTTATGACGATGATCGAACTGCGCAAGACCCCTGAATTTGCCTGCTGGCTTGATGACTTGCGAGACCTCCGCGCGCGTGCCCGCATTCAGGTCCGTCTCCAGCGGCTCGCGGACGGCAATCCCGGCGACGTAAAGCCGGTCGGGGAAGGCGTTTCGGAGTTGCGCATCGACTAAGGCCCTGGATACCGCGTGTACTTCACGCAGCGGCGCGGCGTCTGGATTCTGCTGCTGTGCGGTGGCGACAAGCGCACACAGGATAGCGACATCGAACAGGCGCTCCGCATGGCTCGCGAATTGGAGGTTTGAGACATGGCAACCACTACTACGCGATACGACGTTGCCCAACATCTGCGCAACGAAGAGGAAATGCGTCTGTACATCGAAGCCGCATTCGAAGAAGCGGGTGACGATGCCACGTTCATCGCCAAGGCGCTTGGCGACGTAGCCCGCGCGCGTGGCATGACGCAGGTTGCCCGCGATGCGGGCCTTTCCCGCGAAAGCTTATACAAGACGTTATCCGGCGAGCGAAGCCCGGACTTCTCGACCATGCTCAAGGTGATACGCGCACTCGGCTTACGTCTGCATCCTGAGCCATTGTCCGCATGACGGATTGCGGTGGCGCAAGCGCCAGCGGCATCTTGCGCGCTTTCACGAAACTCAGATTCGCCGGGAACCCTGGTTGAGCGAGGCCTCGCGGGATCTCGCTCCACGTGGCACCCGCCCCCGGCGCAAAACCCCCGCGGGTTGTGATCGTGAGTGGGTGGCTACCTCCCTTCGGAAACGCAACGGCGTAAATTCGCTGCCCCGCCCCCACCTCGCGGCAGCGTCATTGGAAGCACGATCGGGGATTCTAGGCGGCGTCTTGCTCCACAACCTGGCCAGCGGACTCGAGAGTGCCGCCTCGCGATGGTCTTGGCTTCCCAGCCTTATCCGCGAGCCAGTCGTCGATATCGCTCTCGATCCAGGCAGTGCGGCCGCCACCGAGCGAAAACGGCCTCGGAAATTGCCCTTTGCTGATCATGCGATAGATCGTCGATTGTCCAAGGTTGACCTTTTCAGCGACTTGCTTGATTCCGATAGCCTTCATCGCCCACTCCATTCAAAATGCCCTGGCCGTACGCTTGCACTGATGTATAGCGGATGCTTTGGGCTGCCGTCACGGTTCAATCCAATGTGGCAAAGGTTGCCGCGCACGCCGGCATCAACAAGCACGTGCAAGACTTCCTCGGCGCGGCATGCGGCCGCCGGATGCTCGCCCCACGCGCAGATCACCATGATTGCGCGCGTTGTTTCCTCGATGATGGCTGCATCGGTCTCACCCCTTGGCCCGACCGGATCGGGGTGACTGAGCAACTCGATCGGGTCGGTCGCGGACAGCGCAAAGAGGTTCACGACCTGGAGCCGCCCGAACCACGCTTTCATCCCGCGAGCCAGGCATCGAGCAATCGTCGGATCGTTTGTCCGCTCATCTGCCGTCGAAGGGTTGAGCATCATAAACGCGAGCGTTGGACGAGACTCGTCCCACTGGCGGAAGGGGTGATACCGATACGTACGGCACACACTGAACTGCGCGCCACCAACCATCGCCAAATCGCTTGTCTCGGTCAGGCAGGGCATGCTGTGAATATTCCCGCGCCCCCCCGCGGCGTCTTCGCCTGTGCCCGGACGAGATGGCACGCCTACGACAGATGGCGGTCTTGGACCTATAGTTGGCGTTCCCATGGCATCCAACTCAATGAAGCGTGCCGGTCACGCGTGGCCAATCGAGGATCCAGTCCGATTGTTGCCACAGCGCATTACGGTAAAGGATGCGCAGATGTGCTCGGCGGACGAGCCGGCTCTCACTCGTCCAGGCCTGCACCTCCCAGGACAGGTATTGCTCACTCGCCCTGCCGATTGCGACCGCGGTCGAGACGGTGTCCGTGATGAGCGTCTGAAGCGTTTTGAGCTCACACGAGGTCGGATTCTCGATGAGTGTGTTGGCTTCCTGCATGATCGAACTCCCTTGCACAGCAGATGAGGAGGCACCGCTGCGCGCAAACGTATATGTCGTGTCCGGTTTCACGCGTGCCGGTAGTCAACTGTCTCACCCAACGACGGGGCAAAGATGGAAGACGGCCGGCACGACGGCGTCAGCGATCGAACTCGGTTGCACCGACCGATTCGTTAACGGGACCGTCCCGTTCAGTTCCTTCAACCGTGCCGCCAGACTCATTGACGCGGCGGGCACGGAACACCACCTGCTCGATGCGCACGAGGTTCAGCGCGATCGAATCGGCGTCGATATGCACGCCTGACTGCGGATCGTTCTCCCGTGTCACCCAGGGGTTCACGTAAAGATCGCCTTTGACGACGACGCTTGCACCGGTCTTGATGTGCTGCATCACGCGCTCCGTGTGCGGCTCATTCCAGATCGTCACGTCGACCGGAAACTTCTTGTCGTCCTTTTGCTCAAGCGTGCCGTCATCCAGCCGCCGGTATGTGGCCGACATCACGCGCAGTTCGACGATGCGCTTTGGCCCGTTCGGGGTGTTGACCTGTTTCATCGTTGGCGACGTCAGCACGTTGCCAACCAGTTCTGCGTAGATTCCCATCGCTTCACTCCATTCAAAAACGATTCCCACCGCCCAACTGAGCAGTCTTAACCCTGGAGTTTTCGCGCTTCATTGCTGCTTGCCGGGTTATACCCGACTGTTGTCTGTCGCTTCTCGCGATCGCCGTTGGCGTTTTCGAGTGCGGCAAGACTGTTCAGATGCTGAACAGCCTTTCGCTCCTATCGCGTTCATGGCGGTCGCTTCGGCCATCGCTGCCCTACTCGCAGCGCCGTGCCACCGCCATTGAGCTTGACGGTGCCGTGAGTAAGGTACATCTCGAGCTGGCTGGCTGCATACCGAAAGATCGCTTCCATCGCATTGAGCTCCTGCGCACGTATGTGACATGCCTCCACATACGCGTGAAGCGGCGCCGGAATCTGCCGAAAAGACTCGCGCACACGTTCGATGGGCACGATGTGCGCGTCGCCGCGCATGCGCCAGAACAGGCGCTCTCGTACTGCACCGCTGGCAAGACGCACCCGGCGTACTTGAAGCGTAGCCGGCAGCCGCGCTTCGGCAAGTTCGCAAGCAATCTTGTGCATCTCCGCCCGCGCTTGGTCGATGAGGTTGCGGTAGTGCTTGAGCAACCCGCGAAAGGCTGAGCGGCCGGTAAGTTGCCTCACCTCGAACGCAGAGGCTGGAACATTGCGTTTGATTGACGTCATCGCTCGTGCCTCGCCGTGCTCAATGCAACAGGCTCGTCAGGAGCTTGTCGTTCGAGAGCCCCAGATACTCTTCGGACTGGGATTGCACGGCCGTAGTGCGCGAGATGAGCGGTTTCAGGTGCAAGAGGAAAGTGCTCGGCGTATTGCCGCGATGGCCAGGCTCGTAGTCGATGAGACGCCAGACCAGCAGGCGCCGGATGGTCGTCGCAAGACCCCGCCAGCTGCGTGCAGATCTGCCGGTGCGAGGCGCATAGCACCTGCTCGTGCGCGCCACACGCGAGTAGATAGCAGGCGAAGAACGTTGCCTTCAAGTCGAGATCCAACTCGTAGAGCAGCTCCACAAACGGCCGCGGCGTCAGCGGTGGCAGGCCCTCGTCAGCCGGGTGTCTCACTGGCGCAGGCTTCGTTGCCGCAACCGGCCGCTCCGTCTTTCGCAGCAGTGCGGCCTCCATCGTGTTGAACGCGTTGATATACGCCACCTTCCAGGCCATCGCCTTACGCCCTGTAAAGCTCATCGCGATGAGCGCAAACCCGTCTCGCGTCATCCGGTAGGCGCGCACCTGCCGACTAGCTTCCTTGCCGGCGAGAACGCTGCGGATCATCGGCTCAAAATTGAGCCGATAAAAACCCTCCGGCGCCTCTTCAATGGCGCGGTCAATCGCGCGCAGTGCGTTCTTATGCTCCTTCCCGAAGTGCTCGGCCACGACGAGCGACGTAGTCGTGACACGCCCGTCCATGAGTGTGATGTGCGATTTGCAGGCCTCAGCCCCAACATCCATGATTCGCTCCTATCTGATGAAGACGATTCTGCTTCTGTGTAACCCGCCCGTTGCGCGGGCGCCCGTAATGCCCGCTTCGGCCAACCGGGCAAGATTGCATGAAAAACGCAGGCAGGTCCCTTCGTGCCCGCCACCGCTTACCTGAGCTGACATCACACACCGCCCCTTACCCTTAAAGCCTTTGCGACACCAACCAAGATGAAAGCCGGACAGTCGCCAAAACGCGAACGATTTGCCCCAGACACAACAGCCCTGCGCCACGGATTCGTCGCAGCCAACTCCCGCTCGTCGCAATCGGTTGCCGCAGTGCGCGAATCGCATAGAACGTTGCGCCAGGTCGAGGAAGCAGGCCTGAAAGCGGCAAACCCATGCACGTTGCGGCCACTGGTCAGTCCACCAATGGCAGCGACGCGTCCCCTGTCTCCGCCAAGGGCACGTTGTTCAACAGCTGCAGGTCCGCCGCCGACAGTTGGGGCAGTCGGCGCTTGCTGTGGCGCGGTTGCTTCTCACCCACGAGGATCTCCGGCGGTACCATCCCGAGCGACGTGCGCACGCCCTGAACGCGGCACTTGGCCTCGTCGCTGGCATTGGGCAAGAAGTCGGTGCGCGAGAGCCTGACGAGCTCGGGTCGGGTTAAGACGATCTGCCAGCGCACTGCGAAATGAAAGACGGAGAGGCACTGGTGCTTGAAGCGTCGGATTTCTTCGCGGCCAGCGATCGAGCCGATGAGGTCGCGCAACACGGCCGACTTGACCACACGCACGAGGAAATCGAATTCCACGAGCAGCAGCGCCACCATGTAGCCATAGGGCGACGCAAAGCCCAACGTCAGCTCGGCCGGCTCGCGCGACTGCAAAATCGCGTAGTCGAGGCCCTTAGCCTTCATGGCCTCGAGCTGCGCCAGGATCTCCCCCTGTTCGGTTTCGATCTTCCCGCGCAGCTCGGCGACGCGCTCGGTGGCCTCTATCAAGGCCCAGTCCGCATAAGGGTTGTCGTTTGCCGAAAGCGACCACAGCGCACGCAGGGCTGCCGCGACGCGCTTGCCACCGGCCATCGGGTGGCCAGCCTCGCCAGGTTTCACCGAGCGACCGAGAAAGAGCCGCATTGCGTCGCGCGTATGCAGACGCATGCGGTCGCCGCCGTCGCTCGAAAGTTGACCCATGCGCGGGAGCTTCGAGGCTTCAGCAAACGGCACGGCCGAGTCCGCCTCCTGGCGCAGGGCATAGAGCCCCCGCTCGCGTTCGAGCGTCTCGACACGCTCCAGGTACCGCTGGTAGCGCGTAAAGAGCGGATGCGTGGGATCGGGGTCGTCCACGGCGATGAGGTCAGCCAGCAGCGCGCGCTCGGCATCGAGATCGGCGATGTTGGGCAGGGCGTCGAGACGGCTCTCGCGCGTAACATGCGCGGGCGCAGCCGTTTCGTCATGCTCATCACGACGACTATGGGATTTCAGGCGAGGCAAAGTAGCCATCAGGGCCTCCAGGTCCATGAGAAGGCCGGTTCATCGTCGATGCGGCCTTCGGGATGTCGACAGGCATGGATGGTCGGGGTGAGCCCTGCGAACGCGCTGAAAGTCGTGTGTCTTTTTTGGGTTGCCAACGACGGCGCAAGCCGTCGAGCAGTCCGGCCAGTGCCACGCGCGCCGTCTCCGGCGACGAGGCCTCGGTTTCTATGGGCGAAGTGCCCATGGCGCCGGGTGTGCTGCGAGATGCGCCTACCCTTCCAGGCGCGGCTACATTTGCCCGAGTTGTCGCCCCGAGTCGCTGCGCGAAGCTCGCCTCCTGCTCCCGCAGCGCCGCTTGCCGTGCGGCCGCCAGTTGCCGGTGCGCGCGCTCCCGGTGCGCCTTGGCAGCGACAAATTGGCCGGATAGGTATCGCGTAGCCAGTCTGCCGACGTAGGCGACGGGAAAGCGGACCGCTTGCTCGCGGTGGCTGGCTGCCATTTCATCGATAAGGACTTGCCGGTCTGCCGCGGGAATCGGCGCGAGATAGCGCTCGATGCCGGCGCGCTCAGGCGGCGAGATGAATGATGGCCAGACGAGCGCGATGTCGCGGGCAGCGGCCATCTCCCGATTGGACCCGGCGCCATGATCCGAAGCGTCCACCCCTTTCCTGGCGCGCGTAGCGGCCGGCCGGATTTCGTTGGGCACGGCGATCGGTGCGATGTTCGCCGGCGCCTCCCTTTGCGCGAGTTGCACTTGAGGCGCCACACCGCACTTCTCGCAGCAGCGGCTGCGCGGGACCGGCTGCGGCGATGGCATTTGCCCGTTCGGCACGGTGCGGGTTCGGGTCAACCGCTGCACCGCCTGCTCGCGCACGCCATGCGCTTGCCCTCGGCATCGTTGCCGCGACTTCACACCCACCACCACCGACGCGCAATCGCGCGGCTTGCCACTCGCATCCACGCTTCTCGCCTGCCGCACCGGCTGGCAGACGGAATTGGACGAAATGAACGTTGGCGGCAGGCAGGCTGTAGTCGTTGATGTAGTCGTACTTGTAGTCGTATACATAATGGAACTGTACGAAAGTCCCCGCCAAGCGTGCACGAAACCCGCCGACAGCCATGGATGTTTCCCGCCGACTTTCGAGAGCCGCGACCATGAACGTTTATCGCCGACTGTGAGCGCGCACGTCCCTACGTCCGTTTGGCCAGTTGGCGACTTTTGTACAGCGTCGGAAGGTGCACCCGCAGGCCGCGGTTGCGCTTGGGATGCAATCGATCGGTGGGCCTCGGGCCGATGCGCTGTTGTTGCCCGCGACGTCGCATCACTCGCTGGCGCCGGCGCGCGAAAGCTCGAACTGCTCGCGGCAACCGGGCGAACCCGGCGAACTTTGTCGCGGGCGCCATCCTGTTCCTTGCGGACCGCTTCATGCAGATGCCGGTCGATGGCGGGTTCGAGCAGCGTGAGCAATCGGAGTGGATCGACCTGGCTACGCAAGCGTTTGACGCCCTCGCGTAGCGGCACCTCACGTATGAGGCCCAGTGTGCGTAGTCGCGCTTTGGCGTTTTCAAGTTGTCGACGGTGCAAGGCGAGATCGCGTGCCCACTCCTGCGAGGTCACGGTAAACCAATCCCAGTCATCGGCGTCGAGCGTGCTGCGCTGCAACTGGATCATGCGCGATAGCAACAAGGCGGCGTTCACGCTGCCTGTTACTTCCACCAACACCCGGTAGAACGCCATGGTTGCCCCGATCGTGCCCTGGGTGTTGCGCTCTTGCGCTCTCAAGAATTCAAGCGTGAGCTGAAGCGGCTCGCGCACCGCCTCCCGTTTGTCGAGCTCGGCCGACAAGACGTCCGCTTTCAAACGGAAATGCATGCGAGCGGGACGTCCGCCGCGATGTTCCTCGAGGAGGTTCAGGCGCATGAGCCGCCGCCGCGCGTTCTCCTGCTCCTCACGCGAGAGCCCCACCTCCACGCCCCACGCTTCGCGCGTCTTGTGGATCCAGCCTTGCGCGTCCTCGACATCGCGCCCGTGACGCGTCCAGTAGACGAGTTGGGAGAGCATGAGTGCCGCCTTCGGGTGCCCAGTGAGTTGCGCGAAGCGAAGCGCGAAGGCGATCGGCCGACACTTCTTCAATAAGAAGTACGCTCGATCGAATGCTTCGCGATATGCGCGGCTCATTGGTGCTGTCCTTTGTGAGCGTCCCGGCGAGATCAGTGACTGCCCTTGCCCCAACCTATCCCCAGGGGCGTTTCATTCATCTCCGCCTCATGCCGGTCACCCGTTTGACCCATGGCGTAGGATTCATCCAGCCACGCGCGAATTGCACGCCCGACCTCCCGGCTTCGCCCTTGCTCGCACGCGCTCACCCATTGCTCGAGCGTGGTGCGATCACGCGCCTCATCTGTCGTCGTACACGCCGCACGTTGACAGGCTTGGGCAAACCGCTCGAGCGCAGAGCACGAGCCGGTCACGCTGTGATACCGCTCACGGCCAATGCATGCATCGAGCATGACGGCCATCCCCGCTTCGCGCGCGAGATCGAGCACGCGATCCTTGCCAGCCGCGCGTCGCGCCTTCGATGCCGCAGGGTTTCCTGGCCCCGCCCCCGATCGATCAATGGCATTCATGTGTGACACTCCGTCCCTCGCCTGTCTTTCCTGGTAGCGCCTCGCCGCACTCCGTTAGCTTCTCGATGACATTGATCGCGCGCCGCTCTCCGATTCGGCGCGCGCCTTCGTCGACTCTGAGCGCGGCAAAGAGTGTGGCGAGCGTATAGCGCCCGCCACACCGCTCGTGCAATTCCACGTAGCGCTCGCGCTCGTCAGCCACTGTCTTCTGCAACTCACCCCACAGGTCGAATACCTGTGCCAGCTGCACATCGGTGAGCGCAATAGGCTTGGTCGGGGGCACAACGTTGAGCTCCCGGCGCAGCCGCTCGACGCGCGTGCGCGAGACATGCCGAAAGAGCGCCTGAATCATCGCGGCGCTCGCATACGCGCCGACGAAATACTGCAAGAGCGCGTCCTCCCACCACTGGCGCTCGATGCATTCGCAGGCATGCGCCAGCGCATTCAGATCGAGCTTCAGTCGGATGGCGTTGACGGCGACGAGCCGCGAGATCACGTTCTCGACACGCTCGTCCGCAAGCACCACGCGCACGGCCTCGGGCAATGGGAACGCATTGCCGGCTACCCGCCCTTCGCCCGAGATCGATCGCACGTCGCCTGTCTTGGCCCGCTCAATCAATTCGCGAAGCACGGTTCGCTGAAGCTCGATGCCGCACAACGAAGTCAGATGCGCATCCATCTCATCCCTCCAATTCTTGCAACTGATGCTTAATGACCTGCTCTTCGACACCCTGCCTGCGCCAGAACTCGACGTCGAAACGGCTGCGGTTCCGTTCGCGAAATGCGCGCGCAGCACTGAGCAGATCGAGAAACGCCCCGCCCCACTCGTCGTCAGCGTCGAGAACAGCCCGAAGCAGAGAATTGAATCGATCGCCCGACAGCGGCTTGTCGGCCCACGTATGAGAGGCTCGCGCCCATGAGCCCTTTGGCTCGAGCAGGTTCGACAGCGAGCTTTCACGCAGCACAGCCAAGCCCGCCGGCGTCCTCTGTAGCGACAAGTTCGCGAGCCACCACCAGCCTTGATAGCGGCGTCGCGCGCTCAGGTCCTCCGCGGATTGGCCGTTGAGCGCAGTTTCGTCGGCAGACAAGTCGGGCGGCTCGACCCTGAATCCGTAAGGCAACATCAACGCCTCGCGCAGACACGGCTCAAGCCCGCAAATACGGGCAAAGAGCGTGAGCGCCGCCCAGAGAGACTCATCGGCACATCGTTCGACGGCGGAATCAGAGGCCTGGCTACTTCCCCCAAGAGCGGGTCCGTCGGGGCCGCCTGCATACTGACGGGTGCGAACACCGGCCGGATAGCTGGCGCACCCACGCTCAACAGCCAGTGCTGCCGGAGCGCTCGGCGCGCCCTCGAGCGGTTCGCGACTGGAGTCATCGCTTTGAGTCTTGCCCGCGACAACTGAGGCGGCAGTGGTCGTCGGCTCGTCACTTGACTCGCCACCCTTCCGCCCCGCATCGCCGGCGACAACTCTTGCACGTGGGGCTGGCAGGTCGGCCGCCGGGGCTGGCTCATTCGCGGCCGCCGGAGTCAGGAGGCTCGGCTGCTTCGGCGGTGTCACCGTCGCGCGCAATTGCACCGAGGTCACATCGGGCGCCTTCTCCAGGATGCCGAGCATAGTGGTCAGCGCCGATCGATTGACCATCAGTTCATCGGCGCACCGCTCATGAAACCCTTCAACGCATCGTTCAACATCGAGCGCCCCGGTTCGTTCGAAGGCCGCGCGCGCCAGGTCGAGCTCCGGCTCGATGAGACGCTGCTGCACCCATACGTCGCCGTGACCAAACTTGGCCGCGAGGCGCATCAGCGCGCCCACACGCGGTTGAATGCGCGAGGCCACATCGCGACCGCTCAAGAGCGGTGCCGCAGGGCCGAGCGTGCTCAACCGCTCGTGCGCAAATTTGAAGGTCGCGAGTAACACGTGGCCAATCTGTGTGCCCTCGTCGGCCAACATCTTCGAGAACTCGCGTAGCGACAGTGCCCTGCCGGCTTCGCTCTCGAAAACTGCCTTCAGCTCGAGGTAGCCGCGCGACTTGTCCCAGAAGCACAGGTCGGCGCGCTGGTCGTTTTCGCGCAGGTGGGCCGCGAGCAAAGCAGCTTCGCCCGGATAGTCGATCACGAGGAAGTCGCGATACAGATACGCGACGTCCTTCGTCTCGTCGTAGAGCGATTGGGCCGCCAAAAGCCGCGTATTGCCGCCTTTCGCCACGACGTAGCGACCCTCGTTCGGGCGCTTCGTCACCGTGATGATTTGCTCGATGCCATTGGCGCGAATCGAGTCCTTGAGCTCGAGGATGCCCTCGTGCGTCGCCCGCCGCGGATTGCGCTCATAAGGCTTGACCTCCGTCACCTTCAGGCGGATCGTGGAGGCCAGCCCGGCGCCGACTGAGCTCCCACTGCCGAGCGGCGCCCGAACATCGAGTCGCGCGGATGCGCGCTCGAGTTGCTTTTGCGCCAGCTGCCGGACCTCGGCGGCCGTCATCTTGGTACGTGTCGAGGCTGTCATGGCGCTCCCCCGTCTTCGCTCGTGCCCGCCCCATCGTCATGACTGTCGGCACACACATCGTCCACGTAGATCTCGGTGAGCGTCGGAAAGAGCTCCCAGACGAGCCGGTGCATGACATGCCAGGCAGAATTGCTTACCGACAGACGTCGGTCGTAGCGATGCACGGGCAACTGCGCCGTGGCCGCTGCCGCATACGCCGCCGCCGATGGCACGACGGTATCGAGCACCCTCACCTTCTTGAAGCCCGCGAACTTTTGCCGAATCACCGTCGTGAGCGTGCGCGCGTTGTTATTGCGCTCCTGGGCATTGATGAGCGCATAGAGATCGCCCGACTGAAACGTCTCGCCGAAGTCGGCCAGGCGATTGAGGTCATCGAGCATCGCGAGCGTGCCGCTCGAGAACTCGCCGGCCGAAAGCGTGTCGGGCTTGATTGGCGAAATCATGTAGTCGGCGGCCATCGCCGCCGTCTTCTGCAGCTCGCCCACCGCGCCTTGCGTGTCGATTATGACGACGTTGTAGTGCTGCAAGGCGGGGCTGGCCATCGCACGCCGCATGATCATCAGGCGGTCTTCGCGGTCCTTCAGCCACGTCTGCAAGGACCCGTCGGGCGTGTCCGAATAGATAAGGTCGAGGTTGGACAGCGCTGTTCGGCTGATGCAATCGGGTTGGACGTTGCCGCCGCGCATGACGATGGCGCGCAGGCCGCACGGCGCTTGCTCGAGGAGCGGGTAGAACTTCGAGAGGCTCGGTTGGATATCGGCATCCAGCGCGAGCACCCGCATCCCGTAGTCGGCAAGGATGCCGGCGAGATTGGCCGCCAGGGTGGTCTTGCCGACGCCGCCCTTAGTGGATACGAACGAAATAACGGTAGGCATGCGCGTCTCCATGGCCGGTTGCTCCGGACGGCATACTCGCCGCCCGGAGAAAAACCGGCATGCGGTCCGTGAGGTGAGCCTCAGTCGCCTACCAGACGGACTGCAGAAGAAAACGCGCTTTTCGTATAATGGGGTTAGCCATGGGGGGTGCCTCCAAGGTTGCACTCATGGTTAGGCTGGTATCGGTGTTGCACCACCGGTATCAGCCGCTTCTCTTCTCGCAACATCACTGCCGCGCGAGAACCCAATCCCCGATTTCGACGAAGAACGCACGGGCGTTCGGACAGTTTTCCTGCGCGAACGCAATTGCGTCATGCAACTGCCGCCATCCCTTCGTCTCACCGCGCGTTGTGTCGATGTCGTAGACGCGGTGCTTGCCACCAATGTGGACTTCCATCTTCCAAAAGCCGCTCTCCGTTTTTCTTACCCACACGTCGTAGTCGTTCCTGTGCGTTTCGGCAACTAAAGCCAGCTCGCGCTTCGTGAGCCCCATCGATCCCCCAACGGGCAACAAAATAAGCCTTTTTGCCACAAGGCCGGGGAACGCGCTACAGATCGGACCAATCATTCCTCATATTACGAATTTGATCGTCAAAACGCAAATTTGCGATTCGACGGCATGCTTCGCGGTCACGCGCCATAGGTCCTCCCTTCGCGGGCGGTCCCGGCACACGTCGCCGGACGATCCAACGCTCAAATTGTCGAGCGACGACTAGGGCGGTTTGGCGAACGCAAGCGCGTAGCGCGCTCTCGTTTGGAGCCGCCGACTTCCCACCGAAGAACATCGAGCAATCGAACCATCGAGCCATTCCGCCTCCGTCATGTCGCTGCTTGATTAGCCGCGGCCTTGCGCGCGCAGACGCGGAAGAATGGCGCAGTAATGGCCGAGAAGCGCGCAAGATCTCGCGTCACAATTCACGCACTAGCTCAGGCAGGAAGGAGAAGCGAACGACCGCTCAGCACGACCTTGAGACGGCGCGCCGAATGCCCGCGCCGCTGCAGCCCGCGAAGGGCAACAGCGACCATCGACGCATTGCATGCGGTCATTTGCAGCATGAGCCCGCGAACGCTGTCAACTACGCGCGCTCGATGGCTTTGAGAAATGACGACCCTCGGAAACCCGATGTCGCCGACGATATCAGTGGGAAATTGGCATTCCCCACTCAGCTCAAAATGAACCCCGGAGTCCAAAGGACCTGCGGCTTCCAGACATCGGACGGAGACTGGCCGCATGAGTACCGCTGACATCGCCAGAGCGCTATCGACACTCCGAGCATGCTGTCATGCCTGCATAGGATAGGCGGATCGTCCGGGAAATCAAGTGCCATTCACCATCGATTAGCGCGATGCATATTGAAAATAACTCATGCAAGCCATGTGTCGATTAGCATAGTCCGGCTAACCACGAATTCCGCAGGCACTCATAAATGCCTATCGCCACGCGACGCCCCTAACCTTCCATCACAATCCTCCTTTGGCCTCTTATCCGTTTGCTCTGCATGGTCTTCGTAAGGACCATGCAACTGGCCTCACGCTTCCCCTCGCCGAGCAACGACCACGATACGCTTTCGCAGACCGCCGAACCTCTCTACTCATTTCGTCACTTCGCACCAGAAGACACTAGACCCGCGTGCTTCAGCGGCCGAACTGCCACTTTTGCTTTCGCAAGCTCTGCACGAATTTGGCTGGCGAAGCTAACCGCATGCAATCCGTCTCCGTGCAAACACAGCGTCTGAGGCCTGATGCTGACCCAGCTGCCGTCCACTGCCCTGACACGCCCATCGCGCACCATACTGATGGCCTGCTCGCACGCTACCGCCTCGCTTTCGAGCAATGCATTCGGCTGCGAGCGCGGCACAAGTTTCCCTTCCGGCGTATATGCGCGGTCAGCAAAAGCCTCCTCGATCGCATCCAGTCCTTCGTCACGCGCGATCCGCACGAGTTGTCCACCCGCCAGACCGACGATCGCCAGTTTGTGATTCATGTCGCGCACAGCGTGCACGATCGCGCAGGCAAGTGCAGTATCCTCCTCGGCCTGGTTGTACAGAGCGCCGTGCGGCTTCACATGCGTAACACTGCCACCCAGCCCTGCCACGACGGCAGCCAATGCGCCGACCTGATATTGCACATCGGCATACACCTCATCCGGCGAAAGGTCCATTGCCCTCCGGCCAAAATTCTCGCGATCCGGATAACTCGGATGCGCGCCAATTGCGACGCCCTTGTGTATCGCCTCAGTCGTGACACGGCGCATGGTCAGCGGATCGCCAGCATGCCATCCGCACGCGACGTTGGCCGATGTGGCGTAATCCAGCAGTTCGCTGTCATTCCCGAAGCCTTCGCCGAGGTCAACGTTCAAATCAATTGTCTTTTCGGGCATGAACTGTTGCCTCCTTTCCCAGTCCACAACGGCTGCGAATGCGGACCATGCTGTCACCGATAAGCACGCTGTCAAAGTCACACTGACGGTCCCCGATGCGCACGTGCAGGGACCAGACAGGCGCGCCAATGTGCCTCCACGGCAACAAGACATCGGCACGCTCCGCGGGGGACATATGAGCAGTACCTAAAACAAGCAGCAGAGCGTAGACGGTAACAACCGCGATGATGGCTACGGCCTGGCGGGCGCCCGCTGCTATCCGCGAGTGCCGTGACTGGCATCGAGCATGTTGAGTGGACATCTGTCTTGCGCCACAGGCGCCCCTTGATTCAGAAACGCTTTCATGATCCCGGCCTCCTCGGGCGGCGCTCGCGACAGCCATTTCTCCACGCGGGCTTCACCGGCCTTGCGAAGTCGCACGCTCAGCCCGGCATCGATCGACGTGTTGACGACCACGCCCGCCTGCTGCATCTGCGCGTAATTCGCTCGAATTCGTGCTGGCAGTGAAGTCCATTGCTCCCGTTCGGCATCCGCGGCAGCTTCATCCAGCTGGCTCCTGTGCTTTTTGGGCAGCGCCTCATAGCGCGACTGACTCACCACCACGAATGACACTGGAAATGCATAGTGAATGGCATTGAAATTCGACAGATCCGCCTGAAGAGATCTGCCCACTGCCCCATCGCCGGACGAAAGGACCGCATCAAGCCCACCGATGTGCAGGAGCGGCTCGACATCTCGAACAGGCAGCACGACTGCATGGGCGCCGAGCGCCCTGAGCACTTCGGCCGACGCTGCGTCATAGGTTCGTATCCGCAGGGTGGCGATGTCGGCAACCGTCATCACGGGCTGCCGGGACCAGAGCCCCGTAGGTGGCCATGGCGAAATGAACAGCAAGTGAAGACCGGCGCGCGATAACGCGCGCCGGTACGCTGGTTCTGCCAGGCATGCCAGTCGCCGGGCTTCATCAACCGAATGGACTTCGAATGGCAGCGTTGGCAATTCGAAAATCGGATCGAGATGCGTCAGTGATCCAGAATACACGCCCGCCACTTGCACGCTACCATCCTGCACGGCCTCGACCAGATCGGCTTCCACGCCACTGAACCCGAATTCAGTCGCGCCTTTAAGAGCGCCGCCGGTCCGCCTTGACAACGCTGCTGCGAACGAGGCAACCGCTCTGCCTGACACCGTATCGGCCGGATAAGCCGATGCCATCGTCCAAGTCTGTCCTGCGCGCACGCCATGAACGTCCTGAGCGCTGACCAGCGCAAGCGCCAGCACAGTGCGCGCGATAAGCTGTCCGAATTTGGTGTGCATCATGGTCAAGTAAACCGCGACTGGGTCGTGATCGCGCCCAGCGTGAAGCTCCGCCAGGTTCCAGTGTCGAGGTAACTTTAGTGAAGAAAGCGATGTCAAAACCAAACGGGTTTTGACATTCCCAAGGAGGACTTATTTTTCTATAATTACGCGTTGCGCCGCCGAAACTAGCGCTTTCTCATTGAATCAGCCCTCTGGCCGTCGCAGCGTCAACAGCGCGCGCGATATGCGAAACGCCCAGCTTTTGGTTGATTTTACGGAAAATGACGTAGGCGGTTCTCTCCGAGATTCCAAGATTTTCCGCCACATTGCATGCGGTCCGCCCAGCTCTCAGAAGGCGCAACACAGTCAGCTCACGTTGGTCGAGATCGAGCAGGCTGGCCTCTTCCTCACGCTGTGTGGCGATGCCCCAGTCGAGGATTTCGTCCGCCAACGCCCGCAAAAGCACGCGATGTTGCCAAAGCGTAGGCTCACCCGTCGACTGCTGCAGTTCATTGCCGACCTGCAGGAGTCCGATCAGTGCACCTGAAGGCGGATGCGCCGGGCAGACGAGCATGCTGCGAAAACCATACCGGTCCGCGAGTTCGTTGGCCCACTGATGATCCCCGACCGCATCGATTTCGCTGGCAAGCGCTGGGCCGCCGTTCCTACGCGCATAGTCGACGAAAGGATCGTTACGGTACCACTGATGCCTGATATATGCGTGCACCCATCCGGGCTGACATCCTACAAGGCAGCGTTGTCCGGTAATGGCGCCGGCCCTTTGGTCGACGTGCAACCAACGATATGTATAGCATCGTCCTCCGAGTTGGGTCAGTATGCGGCTCGCGATCGTCATCAATTCTGCCTCGTTGGCGCACGTGCGTAAGCGACCGATCTGCTCGAGCGGATCGATGTTGGCTGTCAGGGTCTTCCGCCGTGCCGATTCAGAGCTCAGTTGCTCACGGTGTATGCGATCAATCGATTGATATTGCACACGCAGATGGTCGCCGTACGGATCGGCGGTCATGAAATCGCGCAACACGTCGCCATCAACGATGGGTAGGATCTGTGTGAAAGTAACCCCATCGCTTCGTACAAGGCGTCGCTCCAGCAAGCAGGGAACATTCGGATGCTGCGATAAACGCAGCACGACCCGCTCTCTCAAGATGCGCACGTCTGCCTCGAACAGGATCTCGCCGCGGGGATTCGCGAAGCGACCGACGTCTACATTCTGCACGACCGCGTCCTACGCCGCCCTGCCGACCCGAATGGTAGTCGGCGCCACAGGACGACCAAAATAGAACCCCTGAACTTCGATATCTCCGAAACGGCGCAGCCAGTTGACCTGCTGCTCGCCCTCGACGCCCTCAATGACCAGAGTGAGACCGAGGTCACGCGCGAGCGAAATCACATTCTCGACCATGGCGAGCGCGGCGCGATCGTCAGGTATTCCACGCGTAAAACTGCGATCGATCTTTACACCATCCACCGTCAGGCTGGTCAGCTGGGAAAGTGACGAATACCCAGTTCCGAAATCGTCCAGCACAACCCGGACGCCAAGCAACCGTAGCGTCTTTAAACTGCGTTCAACGGCGGCAGAACCGTCGAGAAGCGTGGTCTCGGTGATTTCGAGTTTTAGTCGCCGCGGATCGATCCCGTGTTGGTCCAGACATCGGCGCACCACGGTAACCAAGTCGCCATGGATAAGTTGCACAGCAGATACGTTCACCGACAGATACAACGGCCCCGGTTCGCTTTCCAGCCACTCGCTGAACTGGGCGCAGGCCGCCTCGAGGATCAGTTCACCGATCGGCACGATGAATCCTGTGCGTTCAGCAAAGGGAACGAAATCGACCGGCGGGATGACGCCTTTCTCGGGATGTCGCCACCGTACGAGCGCTTCGAGGCCTTGCGTCTCCCCCGTCGTCAGTGAAACGATCGGCTGATATTCGAGGAAGAATTCGTTGTTCTGGATAGCGTATTGCAGTTCTTGCTGACGTTCAATGTCGCGCATCGCGCGGGTCGACAGGTCGGGCGCATATACCCGATACCGACTTAAGTTCGCCGGTTTGCCCTCCTCCTTCGCTGCATACATCGCCAGATCGGCCCGCCTCAGGAGGTCGTATTCCGCCTCAGTGTCTGCGTCATAGACGGCAATCCCAATGCTCGCGCGCATAACATAGCTGTTGCCACGCAAACCAAAAGCAATTTCGAACGCATCAATGATGGAACTGGCCAAGCTTTGTGCTGCGGCGAGAGCTCTAGCCCCCTTGATGACAAGCACGAATTCGTCACCCCCGACCCGCGCGAGGAAAGACTCGGCACCCGCAACCCTCGCAAGGCGCCGCGCTACATTCTGAAGCAGCTCGTCGCCGGTCTGATGGCCGAGGGCATCGTTAATCCGCTTGAAGTTGTCGAGGTCGACGAAGACCAACGCCAACTGGCCGAACGGTTTTTCACGTTCGATGCATTGACGCAGGCTTTCAGTCAGCAAATAGCGGTTTGGCAAGCCGGTCAGAGCGTCGGTCTCAGCAAGGTGTTGCATCTTCGCCCTTGCCGCTGCCAGTCGCGCCATTGTTACCGTGATGAACGCTGCCGCCGTCAGCAGCACGACAGTAAGCCCCCCTGCCAGCAGGAGATACAGATTACGGGCATGCCAGTAACCTGCCAAAGCATCGTCTTCTGACATGCCAACCAGCACCGCTACCGGGTAACGAGCGGAATGCCGGTAAGTAACGAAGCGCCGCATACGATCGATAGGGTCGGCGAATACGCCACCTTTGACATCCAGCATGTCGCGATACTCGGGCGCAGGCGCTTCGACTGGCGAAGCGAGCTCGCCGGCGGCGAGGCGCGAGAGCAGATTGCCGCTATCGGACAGGACCGCAAGCATGCCGCCCACACCCAGTGCATCAAGGTTATAGAAGCCCGTGGTAAGAAAGGTGGGGTCTTCCGACACAACAACTACGCCCGCAAAGGAGCCGTCAGGGTTGTTCAAACGGCGGGTGAACTGCAATGACCAGTGATGGGATATACGGCCCAGGACCGGCAGGCTGATATAGAGACCAAGGTTTGCATTCGTCTTGTGCGCGATAAAGTGTGGGCGGTCACTCAGATCGACCGGCTGCGCGTCGGGGGTCGTCGTCTGCAAAACCTCGCCGCTTGGCCCGACGATCGTGACCTGCAGCGCGGTATCGGCCGAAACCAAGGCCTTGTCCTTCAGTGTGTCGATATTGAACGTGGACGGCGAACGTTCGTACTCGTACTTGACCCAACCCACAATCACGTCGGCATCGTGCACCGTTTTGTCAATGTGGGCAGCAAACGAAGAAGCGACTTGCGAAGTGGCGCTCGCCACCGCCGTGCGAGCTTCCCTCCCCTCTGTCTGGATACGGGTGAGCGCAGCGAGCCAGATTCCCAGCACGAGTAAAAGGGTGCCAGTCGGGATCCAGGCAATGCACGTTGCGGGCGGCTGCAATCGAAAGCAGCATCGGCGGATCTTGAACCGCCCTGGGCTCTTTCTGGATTTCTCGACCACCATGAGGGCACCTCCTCGCACGTTGCCGCGCCACCAATTGGTCTGAGGGATACCTGAATGACACTACAAAGGTTTTCCTAAATATTCCGTTACAGTGTGTTACACGCAGCGATGTTGCCTCCGGACCCGATAAAGCGCTTTGCCCCGACAAATTGCTCGGCGGCTCCTGAGGCGGCAGCTGACGTCTGCTCTATGCCTTGCCGCGCTGTCGCGCAAGAAAAAACACTTCACTGGCTCAAACGACGTTTCGCGCTTTCTGCTTGTCCGTTCATCACTAGTTGCCGCCCCGGCGCCCTCTTCTCGTGTCTTTCGCGCCGCATAGTAGTCCGCGGCTTCGCGCATCATCCGTTGCTTTTTCGCCTGCACGTAAATCGTCGTGGTTTGCAGCGAGCGGTGCCCGAGGATCTTTTGAATGACGTGCAGCGGCACCTGGGCGTCCGCCGCCTGCGTGCCGAAGGAGTGGCGCAACGGTCGGACGCAAGCCCGTCTTCGGCGAAAGGCCGCCAGCGTGGGCTCGAGCGTGGCGCGCGCGGGCCCACGAAGGGCTGCGACGGTGCCTTCAAGAAATCCCTGAAGGCTTCGCAGTCGGTCGAGCAAGTCGCTCATCGCTTTGCGCCGCTCACAGATGCATCAAAGCAGGAAGCGCTTGAGCTATAAGCGCTTAACGCCTTCGGTTGATCGCGGCACCGATGCAGGTACGCACGGATCGCCTCGAGGTCGTGGTGTGCTGCGATGTAGGGAAACGCTGGCGCCCGATTGGCGCCAGCCCGCTGGGCCATGTGCGAGATACTCGCAGACCACCGTCGCCACGGCGTCTTGCGTGCCGATCCAATGCGTCCCAACCGCGATTTCTGCCGCCCTGGCGCCTCCGCTACAATCCTAAGTGGCATCAATGAGCACGCGCCTCTAAAGTTATCGTGGCCGCTTTTCGGGGGACGGGACTGCCGCCGACATCCCGCATGGCGTGCGCAAAGGTCCCACGACCCTCGGCTCGGAGTAACCAACTCGCTCCGAGGCTTGGGTTCCATTTCCCGTCAAGCTACATTCGGCGTTACTCGCAGTTTCCGGCGCCGCAAAGCACACCGTTTGCGACGTTGGCAAAGGAGATCGGATGTCGTTACGGGCGAGGCGTGAACGCACGCATGCGCATCAGCGGATCGCCGACTACCAGTGGGCCGGGAGCATAGCGGCCGCGCTTGCCGTCGCCTTCGCGCTCGCGAGCGTCTCTGGCGTTCTGCCGGCCGACGTCCGCTGGGGCGCGCCGCTCGCGAGCGCCTGGTTCAATGCATTCGTCATCGCAAACGGCGCGCGTCTTGCGCTTTCCCACCGCGTTACGCGGCCGACGCGCAAGCGCAACTGGCGCCTTCTCGCCAGGGCGCTGTGGCGAGCCGTACGTCACCAGCGCGGCGTGGTGGCGCTCTTCGTCGTTGTTCGTTCGATTCCTTGGCAGCCGTGGGGCGCATGTGCCTCCGCGTGCGCTTCCGTGGCGATCGCTGCGGCGTCCTGGCAGCTCTTCAGCCCCGTCGCGTTGGTTCGCGCGGCGATATCGCCTGCGCCCGCCATCGCCGCAGGCGCATTCCTGCTCGTTCACGCGTTTGTCGTGTTTGTTGCCGAGCGCGTTTTTCAGGAGCAAGCGCAACGATCGCCGATGGCGGCATCGCTCGCGCGCATGCTGCGTGTGGTGCTTTTGACTTCGCTTGCCGCCGCCGCGGCGAGCGCATGGCTTGCGTACCGGCACACCGCGCTCGATTGGCCGCTCCATGCGGCGGCGGTGTTCAACGCGGCGATCGCCATCGAGCTGGCGGTGCGCGCCGCCTTGCTCTGGTTCTTGCCGAAGGCCTCGCGCACGGACTCGCTCCGTGTGCCGGCGAGTGCGCTGGCCGGCATGCTGCGCTGGCGCCCGTCGCCGTTCGCCGCGCTTGCCGCCGGACTGCGCAACCAGTACGGCGTCGATTTCCGACAAAACTGGGTGCTGCGGAGCTTCGTGCGCCTGATGCCGGCGACGCTCGTCGGCATCGGCACGTGCGCGTGGCTGCTCACTTCGATCGTTATCCTCGGGCCTGATCAGCGCGCGGTCTATGAGCGATTTGGGGCGCCCGTCGCCGTCTGGCGGCCTGGCCCGCACGCCGGGCTGCCCTGGCCGTTCGGTGCGGCGCGACTCGTCGACAACGGCGCGGTCCATCAGGTCATCGTTTCGGGAAGTGCCGACGACAGCAGCATTGCCGCGCCTTTCGCGCGTGCCGACGACCGTACGCCCGAGCAACTGAATCGGCTCTGGGACGTCGCCCATCCGTGGGAGACGTCTCAGGTCATCGCGGGCGCGAGCGGTGGGCAGCAGAACTTTCAGATCGTCAGTGCGGACGTCAGGCTCGACTATCGAGTCGGGGCCTCGGACGCCGACGCGCGCGCCGCGCTTTATCGCGCCATAGACGTCGAAGCCACGGTGCGCTCGATTGCCAATCGCGAGGTCGTGCGATACCTCGCTTCGCACACGCTCGAGTCGTTGCTCGAAGCGAGTCAGACCGCCATGGCGGCGAGCGTGCGCGCGGCCGTGCAGCAGCAGCTCGACAGGCTCGGCGCTGGTGTTGAAGTCGTGGCTGTCGTCATCGAAAGCATTCATCCACCCGCCGGCGCGGCCGCCGCCTACCATGGCGTTCAAGGCGCGCAAGTGAGGGCGCAGGCAAGCGTGGCATTCGCGCGCGCCTATGCCGCCAGCGCGCTCGGCGATGCGCAGGAACAGGCGCTGCAAGACGTCGCGCGCGCGGGGGCCGAGGCGGCAAATACGCTCTCGCGCGCTCGCGTGCAGCAAGTCGATTTCGAGGCCGACCTCGACGCGTCGAGGCTCGGCGGTCCCGCGTTTCTCTTCGAGTATTACCTGCAGAAGCTTCAGAAAGGGCTACAAAATGCGCATCTCACGGTTATCGACGACAGGCTCGCCAAAGGCGATCGCGCCACGATCGATCTGCGCGCCTATCCGTTCGGCGATTTGGCCGGCACCCAACGCAACGAATGAGCTTGAACGACCTACGCGAGCGACGCGGATCGCCGGGCAGCCGGCAACCGGAAGCGAGGTGAGACTGTGAGCTTCTGGCACAACCATTCCCATTCGCACGGTCACGCCCAGGGGCACGACCATCATGCTCATGGGCACGACGCGCATGAGCATCGGGGTGCGCCGTCGGGCGGCAACCGCTTCCGTGTGCAAGTGGCCATCGCATTGCTATGCGTCGTCATCGCTGCGGCCGTCGCGAGCCTCATTCAGGTACGCGCGGGTGAAGCCACCGTCGTGACGCGCTTTGGCCAGCCCGTTCGCGTGCTGCTCGAACCTGGTCTCGCATGGCGGATGCCTGCGCCGATCGAGGCCACCACGCCCGTCGATCTGCGCCTGCATACGACCTCGAGCGGCCTGCAGGATGTCGGCACGCGTGACGGCTTGAGAATCATCGTTCAGGCCTACGTGGCGTGGCGCGTCGCGGCCGATCCCGACGACGTCGGCCACTTCGTGCGCGCGGTGCGCAACGAGCCCGACGAAGCAGCGCGCCAGATCCGGTCGCTCGTCGGCTCCGCGTTGCAGACGACCTCTGCCGGCTTTGAGCTTGCCTCGCTCGTGAACACCGATCCGGGAAAGGTGCGGATCGCCGATTTCGAGGACGCATTGCGCCGCCAGATCGATGCGCAACTGCATGCGGCTTACGGGGTCCATGTCGTTCAAGTTGGACTCGAGCGTTTGACGCTACCCGCGGTGACGCTTGCTGCGACTGTCGAGCGCATGAGCGCCGAGCGCGAAACGGTCGCAGCGCAGCGCATGGCGGACGGCAAGCGCGAAGCCGCGCAAATTCGTTCGGACGCGGACCGTGAAGCCCGGATCGCCGTCGCTGACGCGACGGTCGAGGCGGCGAACATCGAGGCGGCTTCGCGCAAGGACGCGGCGGCGATCTACGGCAAGACCTACGCCGGGAATCCGCAGCTATACACGATGCTGCGTTCGCTCGACACGCTCGACTCGGTCATCAATGCGAACACCAACTTGGTGTTGCGCGCTGACGCCGCGCCGTTCAGTGTGCTCGTGCGCGGGCCAATGGGCGCCGCGCTGCCGCAGGGGCCCGCCAGCGCGGGGCCCCCTACGACAAAGCGGGGCGGGCATAAGCCATGAGCTCCGATGTCGATATGACGCGGCTCGGCCCCGGCGCGCAGGCAGTACGCCTGTCGTTCCGGTTCGTTGTTGCGCTCGCTGCGCTAGCAGCGCTCGCGTGGATCACGTCGAACGTGCGCCGCATCCCCGCCGATAGCCGTGCTGTCGTCACGCGTTTCGGCGAGTTTGTGCGGACACAGGATGCCGGGCTCGTGATCGCGTGGCCGCGCCCGTTCGAGAACGTCGTGCTTGTGCCGGGCCGGGCGAGCGTGCTCGCGCTGCCGATTCAGTCGCTCGAGCGCGACCCGCGGGCGCGCGCTGCCGACCCGGCGACCAGCGCCGATGCGTTGCCCGATACCCGGATGAGCACGGCGGATGCGACAGGGGGGGATTCGCCGGGGGACGATGCTCCGTCCGATGCGAATGCGACGACCGGCAACGCTGCGCCGGCCGACGACGGCTCGTTGCCCGATGCGTTGGCTGGCTCCGGCTATTTGCTCACGGGCGACAACGGTGTCGTGCAGTTGAGCGCGACGTTGTATTACCGCGTCGCCAATCCGTACGCCTACATGCTGCAGAAGGACCGGCTCAACGCGGCGCTTGAGCGGGTCGTTTCGGCTTCGGCCGTGGAGGTCGTGGCGGGTCGCGATCTCGACGCGATCCTTGTCGCGCGCCCTGAAGCGCTGCGCTCGGATCCAACAATGGCGCTCGAGCGAGAGCGATTGCGCGACGACCTTGCACAGGCGATCGAGCAGCATTTGCGTGCGCTCGAGGCTGAGCATGCGGGACTCGGCGTGGATGTATCGCGCGTCGATGTGCAAGCTGCGTTTCCGGCAGCGGCGGCGGGTGCGTTCAACTCTGTGCTGACGTCTTTGCAACAGGCCGAGCGCGCTATCGCCGAAGCTCGGACCGCGGCCGAGCGCAGAAGGCAGGAGGCGCAGCAGCGCGCTGACCGGATCGTCGAGGATGCGCGGGCGCGCGCGGCCGAGCGTGTCGCGACGGCACAAGCCAGCACGGCCGTCATCCAGCAGCTCGAGGTCTCGCTGCAAGGCCACGGCGACCCGGGGCTGACCGCGCGCGCCTATCGCGATCGCGTCGAGCGGATTTTCGCGAAAGCGGCTCACGTGACGACGATCGATCCGCGTGACGCGTCACATCTGATCTTGCCGGGGAATGTTCGATGAGCACGGAGGCCGAGCCGATCGTGGAGCGGGTGGCCGAGCAAGCGGCACCACCGGAAAAGGTCCCGTCGATCGCGCTCTCGGCAACCGAGCGTCGTGCCGTGACGCGGCGGATCGCGCTTGCACTGATCGCGGGCGGACTGCTTGCGTTGTCTTTTGCGTGGGAATACATGGGCGGCATGCAAGAGCCGCTTTCGCCGGTGCTCGCGGGATTGGCCTCGCTGATCGTCGCTGGCCCCGTCTTGGCGAGCGCCTGGCAGAGTCTGCAGCGCCCGAGTCTGCACGGCGTCACCGATCGCTTGATTGCCTTGGCGATGCTTGCCGCGTGGGCCACGGGCGATATGAGAACGGCGGCGCTGCTGCCGATCGTGATGACGTTCGGCCATGCGCTCGAAGAGCGCAGCGTGCTTGGCTCCCAAGAGGCGATCCGGGCACTGGCCCGACTGACGTCGGGCAAAGTACGCCGGGTGAGTGCCGCCGGCCTCGTCGAAGAAGCGCCATACGAGTCACTGAGCGCGGGCGATGTCATCGAAGTCGTTCCGGGCGCGCGCATACCGGCGGACGGCGTCGTGCGGCATGGAATGTCGAGCGTCGACAACGGACCGATTACGGGTGAATCGGTGCCGCTCGACGTGAGCGAAGGAAGCACCGTGTTCGGCGGAGGGATGAACCTCGACGGGCCACTGCGCATCGAGGTCACGCACGCGGGAAAGCAATCGACGCTCGGCAAGATAATTGAGCTCATGCAACGCGCCGAGCGGGCGAAGCCGCCGATCACGCAGGTTCTTGAACGGTACATGGGCGGCTATTTGGCCCTCGTGCTAGTGATCGCGGCGATCGTCTGGTTCACGTCTTCGAACGCGATGGCGATGTTGGCCATCATCGTTGCCGCGTGCCCGTGCGCGCTCGTGCTCGCGGCGCCGGCAACGGCCATCGCCGGCATTGCCGTGGGCGCACGGCACGGCATTTTATTCAGGAGTGCTGCGTTTCTCGACAAGCTTGCGGAGATCGATTCTCTTGTTATCGACAAGACCGGTACGCTGACTTACGGCGAGCTACGCGTTGCCGATGTGTTCCTGCAGCCGGGCGTTGCTTCGGCGGCAGTAGTTGCCCTCGCCGCGCAGCTTGGCGAAAGCAGCGCGCATCCCGTGAGCCGCGCGCTCGTGCGCTATGCGGCGGATGCCGAGCCATCCGGCCTCGATCTCGAGCCGTTTGAGCGCACCCGTGAATTGCGCGGACTCGGGGTCCTTGCCGAAACGCCCGAAGGCGTCGCCGTGCTTGGCCGTCAGGCACTGCTCGAGCAGCACGTGGCGGGCTTGCCGCCGCCTCCCGGCGATACGGACGGGCCTTGCGTGGGTCTTGCCCTGAACGGAAAGCTGCTCGCGTGGTTCGCGTTCGCCGATGCCCTGCGCGCCGAAGCGCGCGACGCGCTCGCCGATCTACGCGCGCTGGGGCTGGCGCGGCAAGCGCTCCTGACGGGAGATCGCGCGCCGGTGGCGAAGCGCCGCGCGGCCGACGTCGGAATCGAGACGGTGGTATCGCAGGCGTTGCCGCACGACAAGCTGGACTTCGTCACGCGGGAGATGAAAGCGGGCCATCGTCCGCTCGTGGTCGGCGACGGCCTCAACGACCTGCTCGCCATCAAGGCGGGCGCGACGAGCATCGCGATGGGCGAGCGCGGCATCGACATCGCGGCTGCTTCCGCCGACGTCGTGCTGCTTAGCGATGACCTGCGGCGCATCGCGACGTGCATTCGGTTAGGCAGAAGGTGCCGACGGACCGCGACGATCAATGCGGCGATCGGCTTGGCGTGGACGGTCGGCGTCATCGCACTCGCGGCGGCAGGGGCCCTGAGCGCGGTCTGGGTGGCAATATTGCATAACGTCGGCACGTTCGTCGTGATTGCCAACGCCGGCAGGTTGCTGCGAATCGACGAAATCGGTTGATTTCCGTGAACATGGAAGTCGACGAGCTCTTCGATGCTGCGCTCGTCGGCTTCTATCGCCGCGAAACGGTCACGATTCCAGCGCTGCCTGACGCGGGCCAATGGGACGCCTGTGACTGCAGGCGATGCTGCCAAACCTCCTGCAGCCGCACGCGGCCGAGCGTGATCTGAGTCCTCGATAAGTAACGGCGCGTCGACCATCCCCTCCTTCCTCGAGGCGGCGACAGTCGCACTGCTGTGCTTCGTGATGGGAATACAGAACGCGATGATCACGAAGATCTCAAAGGCGGAAGTAAGCACCCGGTGAAGGCATCCTGGGCCCAAGGTGCGGGCAATCAAGCCGCAGCAGGCGCCCAACGATGCGGTAGAAGCGCGGCGATGTCGTCGGCTCGATGGGTGGGCAATCGATTGAGCACGTC
>NZ_PYUC01000024.1:0-66630 GCF_003028655.1 Trinickia symbiotica | reverse complement strand
GCCGATGAAACATTGCAGTCGATGGGATCGCCTCGTTGACCGGGCCGCGGCGGCGTCGGCGACAAAGAAATCAAAACCCTCCGATTCGACAGAAGGAGTTGTAGTATGAAACCAGATAGTTCATCAGAAGACACATGCCGTCGCCGGTCCACCACAGCACTTTGACCAAATCGCCGCGCTTGCCTCGGAACACGAACACGTGGCCGCTGAAGGGATCGCGTTCAAGTACCGTCTGAACCTTCGCGGCCAAGCTGTTGAAGCCCGAACGCATGTCGGTCACACCCGCAGCCAGCCAGATCTTTGTGCGGCTAGGCAGCCCGATCATGCTGCCGATTCCGATGCGCCGCGCAACATTTTCAGCACCAGTCGTAACGTGGCCTCGTTGGGCGAGCCCTCGATTCGCACGCGAGTCTTGCCTACGTTGATCTCGATGGCGCCCATCGCGGCAGCGCCGATCACCGGCGTCGGCGTCACGGTCGGAGTCGGCCGCTCGATCTGTGGCGCTGCCACTTCCACTGTGACCGGCAACAATCCCACCGGATCGTATTCGCCGGCGCGCAACGCTCGACGCCATTTGAATAGCAAGTTCGTGTTCACCCCGTGTTCCATCGCCAGGCGCGCTACGGATACACCCGGTTCGCAGGCCAGCTTGGCGAGTTTCCGTCGAAATTCGATGGGGTGATTCGGGATGCCTTTGCGTGAAGTTCTCTTCGGTGCTTCTGTTGACACTGTGGTCCCCGCTACTCCGTTTGGTGGGGCCTACTCTGGCAACATTCATTCACAACGTCGAGACGGTGCCGGCGACACGCTTACGATGCAACCGGCCATCCACCATTTTGGTCAGAGCCTTTCAGCAGCTTTGGCTCTTCGAGACTAACGAGGTTTAAGTCAACAGTTCACATATGTTGTGCATGCGGAACTTGCCTGGCCCCCACACCGCACGGCTGCTGGCAGTGTCGATCCCTGCCCGGTCGCCCGGGTGAACCGCCCATAGAGAGGGTACGTTGTTCCCGGAGCTTCGAACCCGACCGTTACCAGTCGCGCACGTCCGGGTAGGCAACTGCTGGTCGTACAGCAGGTCACAGCTTCAATCTCCGATCTACAGGTTGTTGAATGTGACAAGGCAGAGAAGAGCTTTGCCATCCACTACGTTGCCGATTTACGTCCGGCGGACGGCGACACGCGTCGCACTTGAACTGGCCTCTTAGCTCTTCTTCCTTTTTTTCGGATGATTTTTAGATGGCAAGTGTAATCAGGGAACTAGAAGCTATGGCGCACACCTACCACCGCGCCTACCGTCGTTCCTTGGACGCCCATTGTTGCACCGCTGATGGACAATACGGTGTTCATTGCGCCGTGGTTGTCCACAACCCCAACCTGTCCGTAGATAGCCGTCGCCTTCGAAAGGAGATACTGCGCCCCAAGTGACCCCATGACTGAGTGGTTAGACGTATTATTGCGGTCGCTTGTGAACCAGACCCCACCGTTCAAGTCGAGCTGGGGCAGCACGAAATAGTCCAATCCGCCCCCGTAGACGTTACTGCTAAAAGAACCCGCTACCTTATAGCTTGCAAACGACGCCTTCGCAGTGACCTTCCCGAACTTGTATGAAATTCCAAGCATTCGTCCGAAGAACTCAACTGTGGTGGGCTGGGGTGTCTGAGCAGTGCCTCCGGCGTTCCCGTTGTAGAACGCGGCATCGACCAACAAGCTTCCGTTATCGTATTTCAGATCAGCGGAATATTGCCGCCCAGCGGCGAAGTTCCCGGCTTCGCCCCCAAGTGCATACAAGACGCTTCCTTGGAACCCACCAATCACGGGGCTTGTGTACGACAGCGCGTTCGAATTGGAGATGCCTGTCGCTGCCACATTGCCAACGTACATGATAGGCGAACTACCAAATAGCGATGCATCGCGTGGATCGAGGCGATAGAGCGCGAGGAAAAACGGCGAGAACTGCAAACCAGCCTTGACCTCACCAGCGCTGCTCGTCAACGCAATCCAAGCTTGTCGACCAAAAAAGTTGCCGTTTGAGATACCAACTCCCCCGTTAGCGACGCTGATACCACTTTCGAGCTTGAATTCTGCCTTGACACCCCCGCCGAGGTCCTCCGTTCCCATCAATCCGAACTGAGAGGGCGAGTAGCCGGAATCAATAAGGGAGAACTGTTTTCCAGCATTCCCACCTGTTTCCATATTTAAAGTCTTGCTGGTATAGAGCAGTCCTGCATCGACCAGGCCATAGAGGGTCACGCTGCTCTGGGCATGTGCGACCCCAGCCCCAAACATGGCGGCTATACCCACCGAAATCTTGCTGCGTTTCAAGCTTACTTTCTTGTACATCTTCCGTCTCCTCCGTTGGCGCGTCGCATAAACGCGTTTTAAGCAAAAGCGATCATCCAAACATATATTTCGTATAACTAATATTATTTAATTTGGTACTTTTTTGTCAGATGAAGCAAGATTTCAACTGCGCTACTGACCTTCCAGTCAAAACAGCGTCGAACTCCTCGACTGCCTATCATTTCCTAGCAGCAAGACGATCAATCCGGTCAGATTGGATTCGCGCGTGACCTATTTCTCATCGTGTCGCGATGGATCGGTCGAGGGGACACTGAAGAGCCGAATTTCAATTGACGGCCACAGAGTACGCGGCATCGTGAATTTATTCAATGGTTGGACCATCGAAATACGGGAAAACATCCCTAGGGAAAACCCGCTTATAGACGCGACGCTTTCGCGTTGACGATCGGGACTGTGGGGGTGGGTTGATGCTGCTTTGGCCCAATCATTGTGCGTATTTCGGCGAAGCCGAACACGGATTTCGGTTGAAGTCGAACAGGGTTTCCGGAGGAAGGTGAACAGCCGTTTCGCTTGAAGTCGAACGGTTTCGGGGAATTCCGGAATCGGTGTTCGGCGCTCCGAAACGCGTGTTCATCTTCCCGAAATCGGTGTTCAGCCCGCCGAAACGGCTGTTCACTCCGCCGAAATGCGTGTTCGGTGGACCGAAACGAAAGGCGCGGTTTCGGTTGGCGGTACTGCGGATGGCTCAATCGGCCGGCGGTTAAGGTCGCCGGAATTGAGTTCCCGCATGATCTGGCTGAAGACACCCAGCTCGAAGAACCGGCGGTGCAGCATCCGGCTGTCCCGGCCGTGCGGGAACACCGCGCGCTCCCACTTCTCCGGCAACCAGTCCAGCGGCAGGTTCGCGAGGTCGTTATCGGTCAGCAGCAGGTATTCGCGGTGCGCGTTGCGGAAACCTTGCAGTTCCATCAGCTTCCTCACGTTTTCCTCATGCCAGTCCGATCTCGGCGCGACGGTGGAGACTGCGGCGCTTTTGCTCGGACGGGCGCGTCATCGACTCGCGCTGGTCAATGATCGAGCGCCATTCAAACATAGTCAATTCGTTTAATTATGTTAAACAATCGGCTGCGAATCGACATGCGGCGAGAAATACTGGCAGTGGAACGCACCGATGCCAAACATGCTGTAGCGCCGCAAATTTTAAATATGTTAAATCCATTGCACATGCTCGCGTTCGGCAAGACGATGTATTGGGTCGGGCACAGTGGACAAATATCAACAATCAGTCGTGTGGACACGCTCGATCGGAGGCTTTTGAATTTGAGGGTAAATCCTATTCTGGTAATTGATTAGGATAACGGTATAAAACGCAAAAACATTCTTAATATAGACCTCAACGAGGAGACACATGAAATCACCAACGATTTTGCTGTTAACATGCATTGGATTGGCAGCAGGCGCCGCCAACGCCCAAAGCTCCGTTACGTTATATGGTGTAATAGATACGGGTTTAGCTTACGTGAACACGGTCGCGCCCGGCCTTGGCAGGATTGGTTCTCGCCGCTACTCAATGGTTACGGCTGAGGGTACTGGAGACCAATGGGGGCTTACTGGTAGTGAGGACCTAGGAGGAGGACTTAGGGCGATCTTCAAACTGGAAAACGGCTTCAGCGCGATCGACGGCACGCTCTCCCAAGGAGGCCGTCTGTGGGGGCGAGAGGCGTGGATCGGCATGACCAGTCCTCGGGCAGGAACGCTGACCTTGGGTCGACAATATGACATGGTATTCAGCTATCTTGCACCATTGGTAGCGTGGTCGAGATTTGGAACGATCTACGGATCACATATTGGCGCCGTTGATGAGACATGGACCCTTTTCCGGTTGAACAATAGCATCAAGTACCAGATCTCACCAATCGACGGCCTTACGGTCGGAGCGCTTTATGCGTTTAGCAATCAAGCCTCCGGATCTGACGGCACCGGATTTGCAAACAATAGCGCAAACGGGCTCGGTGCAAAGTACGACAGGGGCGGTCTGCAGCTTCGAGTGGCGTACCTTCACCTATCAAATCCATCGGCGGGCATTGCGACCGCTACCAACCCGGGGGGGGCAATCGGCAACGAGTACTCCGCGTCGACGAGTATCTTTTTCAATGCCGGCTTCGTCCGAAGTCAAGACACGTATGCCGCTGGAGCGGGATATACGATCGGAACCGTGCAACTAGCATTTATCTTCACGAATACACTTCTGGACTACAAAGGCGGAGAGGGCCTGCGCGTCGCTAACTATGAGGTGAACGGAACCTGCTATTTGACGCCAGCCTTTATGCTAGGAGCTGGCTATATATACACAGACGGTTCCGGATATGGTGGCACAGGGGCCACGCAATTTGCAACCGGAGACAAACCAAGATGGCATCAGGTTGATCTCGGTGCCTCCTACCTTCTTTCTAAGCGAACGGACCTCCACGGTTCGGTGATTTATCAGCGAGCGGCAGGTGACGCTTCTGAAGCCGCGATTAATGGGATCGGTCCTGCAGGTATGGGCAAGCGCAACCAGCTCGTCGTAGTCGCTGGCTTGCGTCATCGCTTCTGAACGTATCAGCCGCCTTTCACCATTCGATATATTGAGAATACTATGACATCAATTAACGATTCGATTATCTCAGATGCGTCACCTCGTTCACACGAACAGGTTCCGGATGAGCTTAAACGACTGATCAAGAAGATTGGGCGGCGCGTAATGTGGTATTTGTGCGCTCTCTATTTCGTTTCCGTACTTGACCGGGGAAATATCGCGTTTGCTGCACTTTCTATGAACCGAGAAGTGGGTTTAAGCACGCAGATCTTCGGGATTGGAGTTGGGCTGACCTTCATGGGTTACGCACTATTCGAGATCCCCAGCAACTTGGCGCTCGCGAGGTTTCGCGCTAAAGCAACTACCCTGATCGGTGTTCACGATGTCCGGCAGCCCGTAGCGAGCGAACGCTTCTTCCAGTGCCTCGACGGCATGCGTGGCTTCCAGCGTGATGGCAACCCGGTGCGCGAGAATCTTACGGCTCGCCCAGTCCACCACCGCCGTCAGGTACACGAAGCCGCGCGCCATCGGAATGTACGTCGTGTCGAGGGCGAACACCTGATTGGCACGGTCGATCTTCATGCCGCGCAGCAGGTACAGCCAGATCTTGTGCTGTGCGTTGCGTCGGCTCGTGTTCGGCTTGCAGTACAGCGCCTCGACACCCATGCGCTTCATCAGTGTGCGTACGCAACGCCGACCCACCCCATGACCTTCCCGGCGCAGCAGGCGCGCCAGCATCCGTGCCCCGGCAAATGGAAACTCCATGTGCAGCTCGTCGATTCGCCGCATCAGCAACTGATCCGCCTCGCTCACTGGCTGCGCCCGGTAATACGCGCTCGATCTCGCGATGCCAACCAGTCGCGTCTGTCGCGAAACCGGCAGCGCATGCGTACGGTCAATCATCGCTTTGCGCTCAGCAGTCCGGCTTTGCCGAGCGCTCCTGACAAAAAATCGTTCTCCAGCGTCAACTGTCCGATCTTCGCGTGCAGCGTTTTCACGTCCACCGGCGGCTCGTTCGACGGTGGAGCGGCCACGCCGAACACATCCGCCGCACGCTCCTGCAGTTGCCGCTTCCACTCCGTGATCCGGTTCGGGTGCACATCGAACTGCTGCGCCAGTTCGGCCAGCGTGCGCTCGCCCATGAACGCCGCCAGGGCCACTTTCGCTTTGAACGCCGCAGAGTGCGTCCGTCGGGTTCTCTTCGTCATCTTTCCGGTTCCTTTGCCTACATTATCGCTGGCTCAGGCCCCGGGCATTCCACTTACCCGACTGTCCGAATTTGCGCGGCCACCTCTCACCTCGGCTTTTGCGACGCCTGACACTGATGACAGAAACAGCACACCGGCCTGCGAAAAACCCGGGAAGTAAAGGGGCTTAAAGAGCCGCACAACTTTATGGGAGCTGCAGGCGCGAACTTCATCATGGCGCGGGGCTCAGCCCTAACCAACGACGCCGGATAGATTTAGGCAAGCCAACCTGTCTTCACGCACATGCGGTTGCAAATCTGGGGCGGACCATAGATTTACTTCGCTCTACGACTTCCTTAAGTGGACGCGAAGCTCCACTGTCGAGAAGTCTATCGTCGTCGTCTTGCAAAGTCGTTGCGTGGTCCGACGGGGTGAGCGGGATTAGGTGCATTTTTATCTGGTGCTCACCGCGCGATCGCTTTTCACGTTTCTCAAGCATGACTCGCGAGCCTTTCGGAAAGAGCGCGAGCGTGACGTTGTAGAGCAAGCGACACCGCGCTCGTAGGGCGATCGTCAAACTGTCCAATGAGGCCGAGGGTGGAAAGGGCGCCGATAAGGCGACTGTTTCGTCCAAATACCGGCGCCGCGGCGGCTGCAATGCTTGGGTTTCGGACGCCGGCTGCGTGCGCGCCCCTTTCCTTGCGGGTCTGATTGCGTATTTCCGCAAGCGTTCTCAACGATAGCGTTCCGCGGGGCAGAGCCTTTAGCGCAGACTGCAACTCGTTGTCTGGGAGCCAAGCTATGAATATCGCAGCGGTGGGTGATTTTAGCATTGGCAATACGGTTCCAAGTCGCAAGCTAACTCCGAGAGGCGTTATGCTCGGTTCGGAATGGCGAACGACCGGGCCGCGGGCCGTCCAAACGGAGAATGCTGTCGTATGGCCAATTTCATCGCGCAGTGCCCGCACTGCGTCGGAGACCATATTCACAGTATCGGAGCGTCCAAGAGCAGTCAGACCCAACTGAAGGGAAAAGCTTCCAAGCGTGTACCCAAATCCCGCACGGTCTCGATCGAGAAGACCACAGCGCACCAGACTTACCAAATAGTGGTGGGTTTTGCTAGCCGAGAACCCTATCACTTCTGCAATCTCCTTGAGGGTAAGCGGATCGGAACTTGCTTCAATGATTCGGACGAGCCGGATAGCTGTCTCGACGGAGGCTATTCCCTTAGGGCCTGCCTCTACCTCCGTCTCTTCAATGTAGGGGTGCTGGTTTGTCATGATCTAACCCTTCAGAAAGGATAAGTGCGGTTGTTAATTTAGGCTCTTTTAAAAATGGCTCTTTTAAAAATGGAATGAGTAACGCGGCTCACGAGGTATGCGGGCTGAAGCTGGAGAACTCAAGCTTGCCGGCGATGAGGAAGAGCACGGTTCGCATGGTTTCAAAGCGGGTGTAGCCGCGTGCCTTACGTTTGGCCGCCTGGAACAGACCGTTGATGGCTTCGATGTAGCCGTTGGTCTGACGAGTCTGTGCCCATGCAACGATGCCGTCGAAGTGCCGCCGAATCAGGCGTGCGACCTCTTTCATCGGCTCAACCTTGGAGCGCATGACGTTGGTACACCACTGTCGCAACATCTCGGAGACGACGTGAATTTGGTTACGATCGAGAATCTCGCGCAGTTGCTCGCGATACCACCAGGCGCGGGTAGTGCGCCTGGTGGGGCACTGCTTGAGCAGCGTGACGAGCTCGGTCATCTGCGCGAAATTTAGCTTGTCCGGAGCTTTGAGCAATGTCCAGCGCATCCCTTTGAGTTCGGGATCGCCCTTCTGTTGTTGGCGGCGTACGGTGGAGCGCCTTCGACGCATGCGCGACGACATGAAACTTGTCGAAGGTCAATCGCGCGTTGGGCAGATGCTCTCCCACGCCCTTGATAAACGCGGGCGATATGTCGATGCTCACCGAGCTGATTTGCTCGGGCAAGCCGTGGTGTTGCTCAAGGCAAGTGGCGAACGCCTCGATCGTCTTGGCCTCGCGCCCCGGCGTGACGAAGATGACGCGTCGTGCCTGCATGTCGGCAACCAGCGTCAGGTACTCGTGCCCGCGCCGATACGAGGTTTCGTCAATCGCGACCGTCGTTACTTCCGAGAGATCAGCCGAGTCCAGCGCCAGGTTCACGTAGCGCGAACAAATCGCATGCACGCGGTGCCACGACAGGTTGACGATGCGCGCCACCGCCGCAAATGGCATCTGCTGCGCCAGCATCAGCACCAGCGCCTCAAACAACAGAGTGAAGCCATCGAGCTGACCCACCCAATCCGGCTCGACCAGTCGCACCGAACCGTCAGGCAAGCGCACGCGCGGCACTCGGACTTCCAGATAGCACTCGTGCTGGAAAAAATTCAGGTGGCGCAGCCGCTTGATTTGCGTGTCGTGCACCGGGTGTTCACCAGCCACACCCGGGTAGGCGAAACGACTGCCCGCCGCGAAATCCACGGCAATCGTGAGTTGCCGCTTGGCCGTATCAAAGTCGACCCCTTGCACATACCACGGCGCCTTGATGCCCAAGGCCGCTTCAAACAGTTGATTCGACATGGTTCGATTCGTCTTGTAGGGCTGATTGCAGCATTCTGCCGCAACCAGCCCCAGCCCAGTTTATTGACTTGCACGCGTCAAGGGTCCACTTCGTCGGGCTTACGCCCGCCCTTGACGCCTCAAGCCACCCACTTGGAATTCAAAAGAGGCTTAATTTAACATATTTAAATGAATTGACCGTTGCTGTATCGGTATCTACGATAAAAATAACGTTGGTAACCCCGTGATTTAATCTGGAGACAAGGACACCCGCATGACCACTACTTTCCTACGCAACGCTTGGTATGCAGCCGTATGGAGCGAGCAGCTCAAGGAAGAAGAGCTCCTTCCTAGGACCATCGTGGGGGACGCGATTGTTCTATTCCGGCGTGAGGACGGAGGCGTTGCGGCAATTAGCGACATCTGTCCGCACAAGTTTGCCCCGCTCCATAAGGGAAGGCTGCTGCCCGGCGACAGGGTCCAGTGCGGCTATCACGGCCTCGAGTTCGGGCCGTCGGGAAATTGCACGCACAATCCGCACGGTTCCGGGCGCATACCTCCTACGTGCAATATCAAGTCATATGAAGTCATGGAGCGTCACAGCATGGTATGGATCTGGATGGGAGACCAACCCGCCGATGCTGCGATCATCCCCGACTATTCTTTCCTCGATGAAGGCTCCGGCTATGACATCGGACGGCGCGACTTTCTTCGCATTGAGGCTAACTACCGCTTGGTAGCGGACAACCTGCTGGACCTAAGTCACTCGCCCTTTCTTCACGACGGCGTGATAGGTGGGCCGGAGACCATCAAGGCTGACATTAACGTGGAGCAGGACGGGACGACAGTTAGGGTGCATAGGCCGAAATACAACGTCAGGCCGCCCGGATTGTTGAATCGGCTGTTCCGCAAGGATGGTGAACGTGTTGACATCTGGTCGACACAGCGCTGGAGCCCGCCCTGCTATTTGCTTAATGACACAGGCGCGTACCCGCCCGGCGGCGAGCGCTCGGATGGCTCCGGCGTGTTGGGCGCGCACCTTCTCACCCCAGAAACCGAACATACCACGTTGTATCACTTTGCTGCTGCCAGACAGGGTCTGATCTTGGATCGAAACGAGGACCAGGAGGAGTTTAAGGAATGGCTTGCTGAGGCAAGACGGCACGCTTTTCAGAACCAAGATGAGCCGATGGTGGAAGCACAGTCCGAGATGATGCGTCGATATCCGGAAGCCACAGCGCGTCCTGTATTGCTGGAAGTTGACGCGGGCCCTGTTCGGTGCAACCGGATCCTCGACGACTTGATACGTCGGGAGGGGGCATCCAGAGCCAGCCTGAGTCAGAAAGCCGCAGATGAGAAGCGCGTGGTGGTTGAGCCTCTCCGGGAGATTAAATGATGTTTCTGCACAATACTTGGTATGTCGCTGCTAAGGCGGACGAAGTCATTGACAAGATGCTATCGAGACGACTATTGAACGAGCCGGTTGTCCTGTTTCGGACTTCTGATGGACAGGTCGCAGCACTCGCGGACCGATGTCCGCACCGATTCGTCCCACTGCACCTCGGCCGCATCGTGGAGGACACAATCCAGTGCGCGTATCACGGGTTGCATTTCGACTGCTCCGGCAAGTGCGTAGTTGCACCGTTTGAAAAGAAAATCCCAGGGGCCGCAAAAGTTCGGAGCTACCCGGTGGTGGAGCGCTACGGGATGATCTGGATCTGGATGGGCAGACCGGAGAAAGCGAACCCTGACGAAATTCCCGATTTCAGCTGCATGGTCGATCCGGAGCGAGCTCAATTGCACGGCTACGCGTACGTGAAGAGTGGTTACCAACTCGTCATTGATAATTTGGCCGACCTCAGCCATGCGTACTTTGTACATGGAAGTTTCTACGCCCCGCAGCACCTTGATCGTACAGAGCATCAGGTGGTGGAAGAAGGCGAAGCAGTGTTCAGCAAATTCCATTTTCCGAACATCGATGTACCTGTGCTCTGGAACAACTATGCTGGTAACAAATTTTCCCGCGTCGACCGCTGGTCGGAGATTCGCTGGCATGCGCCCTCGAACCTGCGGTTGTTTGCCGGTGTTACTCCAACGGGCCGGCCACGCGAGGAAGGTATTAACTTGTATGGAGTGCACCTGCTCACTCCCGAGACCGCCTCGACCACTCACTACTTCTACTGCCACTGCCGCGGGTTCCGGATCGACGATCCTCAGATCGATGAGGAAGTGCGGAACTGGCAGCATGTTGCCTTTCATGACCAGGATAAACCTATGCTGGAGGCGCAGCAGGCCGCCATCGGAGTCGTCGAAGATCTGATGTCATTGCACCCGGTGTTGCTATCGAGCGATGCTGGCGCGGTGCGCATTCGTCGCCGGCTGCAAGATAAGATCGCCGCTGAATCGGCTTCATTGACGGTAAGCGTACCCCCACTGCCATGAAGGCACCACTTCTAATTGTTCGCGTCGCGCGCAAGATTAGCGAAGCCGAGAGCATCGCGAGCTTTGAACTTATCCCAGTGGAGGGTAACGAGCTTCCGGCCTTTTCCGCGGGCGCCCACATCGACGTACATTTGCCGGGTAGACTGGTCCGCCAGTATTCTCTTTGCAACGCACCCAGTGAGATTCACCGCTATGTGATTTGCGTTCTGCGGGATGCAAGCGGCCGCGGCGGATCCCGCGTCTTGCATGACGTGGTGAAGGAAGGCGACACGCTGGAAATCAGTTTTCCGAAGAATCACTTTCCATTGGCGCGCTCTGCCCAACGTAGTGTGCTCCTGGCGGGTGGCATCGGAGTAACCCCCATTCTTTGCATGGCGGAGCACCTTGCGGCACAGGGAGAGGATTTCGAAATGCACTACTGTGCCCGGTCAGTGAATCGGATGGCTTTCATCGAGCGCATCGTCGCATCGTCATTCGCTTCGCGGGTCGCCTTGCACTTCGATGATGGGCCGGAGCACCAGAAGCTCGAGTTGGAGTCTTTCCTCACCAAGAGGGGGAACGACACCCATCTCTACATCTGTGGACCCCAAGGTTTCATGGACGCGGTCCTTGCCACGGCCCGGGGTAACGGTTGGCCGGAGGCGCAATTGCATTACGAATTCTTTCGTAGGGACCTGACCAGTTCGGGTCCGGACCAGGGTTTCCAGGTGCGACTCGCACACTCTGGGCGTGTCATCAATGTGACGGCCGATCAGACCGTGGTGGAGGCGCTTGCCGACGCGGGTATCGAGGTTCCGACCTCATGCGAGCAGGGCATCTGCGGAACTTGCCTTACCCAGGTTTTGGAGGGTGAGCCGGACCACCGTGACATGTACCTGACGCGGGAGGAGCATGAAGCTAACGATTGCTTCCTGCCGTGCTGCTCGCGCGCACGGAGTGCCATGCTTGTGCTGGATCTTTAGAATCGAAGGAGAGACCATGCAGCTAAACTCAACAAGCGACCACGCTGAGATAGAAGCACGTCGAAAATTGCAGGCTGATTTAGAGCGCTTCCATTGCCGCGTGCATCAGCGGGACGATGCGCCGGTCTTCACGCGAGAGCCCAAGGTCGACATGCAGTCAGTCCACTGGCGCTGGAGCGATCTGGAACCTCTACTCCAGCGACTCGGACGCGAGGTCGCTCTGGCGGCCGACGGGCCTCGTCGCACTCTGAGATTGCATAACCCAGGGTTAGAGCGGGGAACAACAAACACCTTCTGGGCCTCGATCCAAGTGATCAATCCCGGGGAGGTGGCCACTGCGCACCGCCACACCGCCAACGCGCTGCGTTTTATCATGCGCGGCAACGGCGCTTGGACCAACGTAGATGGTGAACGCTATCCTATGAACGAGGGAGACCTAGTGCTGACGCCGGCCTGGGCCTTTCATGACCACATGCACGAGGGCGAAGAACCAATGATCTGGCTCGATGTTCTTGATTTGTCGATCATGCATATGATGCGGGCCACCTTTTTCGAACCTTATCCGCAACCAGAACAGCCTACCGATATTGTTCCCGACGCAGGGTTGCGCCGTTTTGGTAGCGGACTGATGGCTCCTCCAGGCATCCGCTCGGCGCCGACGAATCCGCTGCTGCCCTACAGCGCAGCCATGGCACAACGTGCGCTGCACGAAGCGGCCGGACTGCCCCCAGACCCCTTTGATGATGTCATCCTCGAATACCGCAATCCGATCGATGGTGGTCCAACCCTACGCACCATGGCGCAGGCGCTTCAGTTGATCCGACCGGGATTCGAAGGCCGCGCCCGGCGCAACACTGGAAGCAAGGTGTACTACGTGATGCGCGGCAACGGCTCTACGACGGTCGGCGACCGCACCTTTGACTGGCGACAAGGTGACTTCATGGCGATCGCTCCTTGGACATGGCACTCGCACCGCGGTGGAACGGAAGAATCCATGCTGTTCCAGGTCAACGATCTTCCCACTTTGGTAGCTCTCGGTTACTACCGGGAAGAAGTCGAAGCGGTCTCCTGAGTCCGAAGGTCATTTCCGGACAGACAATATGAAAATTGCCTCTTTCAATAAATTCAGCGTCGGCATCGTCGAGCAGAACAAGCTGTTCGATGTAACGAACGTACTTCCTGTGGCGCTCGGCGAGATGCCCGAGCAACGGATAAACTGGCTGATCGCCAATTGGGATCGAATGAAGCCGGTGCTCATCGACGCGCGCCGCACTGCGGCTATAGTTCCGATCGCTGGGGTGTGCTTACTTCCGGCCAATCCCGCGCCGGTACATGTGTTTGCCGCTCCCGCAAACTACCAGAAGCACCTCGGGGAACTGGGCACTCAAAGCACCGTTACCAAGAAGGGACGCACCGCTCGCGAACAGGGTTTTTTTTTGAAAGCACCCGGATCGCTGATCGGCTCCGGAGGCACAGTCTTCCTGCCGAAGGGGTCCGCGCGCCGCTTTGACCACGAATCGGAACTGGCTGTCATTATCGGCAAGCCGGGTGCCAACATTCCGAGGGCCCGTGCTTTGGAGCACGTGTTCGGCTATACGTGCTTGATCGACGCCACGTTGCGTATCGAATCTGGAGAGTTCGAAGAGGAGCGCTCGATGCGCAAGTCGTTCGCCGGATTTACGCCGCTGGGGCCCTATTTGGTTACGGCGGACGAGGTCACCGATCCCATGTCGCTGTGCAACCAGTTGTGGGTTAATGGCGAACTACGGCAGGACGCCAATACGAGCGAGATGATTGTCGGCGTTGCAGAATTCATTGAATTGGTCTCTTCGGTGCTTCCTTTGCGGGCAGGTGATGTGCTCGCCATGGGAACGCCAGAGGGCGTGGGACCAATTCGCCCCGGAGATGAAATATGTATCGCGATCGAAACCGTCGGCAACATGAAGGTGTTCGTACGGGAAAGCGCTGAAGTGGCACCTCGGGCATATTGAGATCTGCAGTTCTAGTAGAAAGAAAGACACATGCGCAACGGTCTGGAAACCGTTGCTCCTCTCAACACCGTGAAAAGAGGTACCCAATGCATTCACGGCGGATTCCTGCGGCGTTCATTCGGGGTGCAACGAGTAACGCTCTCCTTGAACCTCGTGGGCGGATCGGTCTGCGTTGGCTCGAGCGGGCAGGTCGCGGTGCTTACCGGCTTTAAACACACTTTCTGACCATGAAAAAAGTACCAGTACTAATTGTCGGCGCCGGCCCTGTTGGCTTGGCCCTCGCGGGAGATCTCGGTGAGCACGGAGTATCGTCGCTCTTGATTGAGCGCTCCGACGGCGCCATTACCCAAGCCAAGATGGATATGGTAGGTATTCGCACGATGGAGTATTGCCGTCGCTGGGGCATCGTTCCGTGGGTGCACGATGCCGGCTACAACCGCGACTATCCACAAGATTGTGCGTGGGTCACCAGTCTGAGTGGTTACGAGTTGGGCCGTGAGCCGTTTGCCTCGGTCCGCGACGAAGCGAAGCCGCCACAGAGCCCGGAAAAGCGTGAGCGTTGCCCGCAAAACTTCTTCGATCCCGTGCTGCGACGCTTCGCCGAGCGCTCCGGCCACGTCGAGCTGCGCTATCACACGGAGCTGGTAAGCCTGGAGGAGCGCGAGGATGTCGTGGTGGCTCGCGTTGCCAATGTCGATACGGGGCAAGAGGAGACGATCGAGTGCCATTACCTCGTCGGCACGGATGGCGGTGCGAGCACGGTGCGCAAGTCAGTCGGCATCCAGATGGTCGGCCCGGACGCGCTAACGTACACAACAAACGTTATCTTCCGGTGCGACGGGCTCGAAGGCTTGCACGACAAGAAGCCGGCCTACCGCTACATCTTCATCGGCAAGCAGGGAACCTGGGCCACGCTGGTCGCAATCAATGGCCGGGATCAATGGCGCTTCTCGCTCATCGGCGATGCGAATAAGCGGCAATACACCGAGTCGGAATTGCGCGAAGCTATTGTGCAGGCCGTGGGCATTCCGTTCGACTTCGAGATCCTGTCGGTCCTTCCGTGGGTGCGTCGCCAACTGGTCGCCGAGCGCTATTCCACCCGCCGGGTCTTTATCGCTGGCGATGCAGCGCATTTGACGTCCCCGACGGGGGGCTTCGGGATGAACACCGGTATCCAAGATGCGGTCAACCTATCGTGGAAGTTGGCCGCAACACTCCAAGGGTGGGGAGGTGAGCACCTTCTGGCCAGTTACGATCATGAGCAACGGCCGATCGGTGTGCGCAATGTTACGGAGTCGACCGGCAATCTAAAGCGCATGCTTGCACCTCGTGTAAAAGAGCCGCCAGGCGAGCTATTCGACAATTCGGACGCAGGCGATCGAGCTCGCGCGACGTTTGGCGACGCGTATACGAACGCGATGAAGCGCGAATGGTTCAGCATTGGCATTCACCTGGGATACGTCTACGAAGGCTCTCCGGTCATTGTGCCGGATGGCACGCCGTGCCCCGAAGATACGGTGTCCACGTACAACCAAACTGCCAGGCCCGGTTCGCGCGCACCGCATGTCTGGCTGGCCGATGGCCGCTCCATGCTCGACCTCTTCGGCAAGACTTTCGTGTTGCTGCGCTTCGGTGCACAAGCACCAACCGGGCAAGGACTGATCGATGCTGCGAGGCGCGCCGGCATGCCGTTGACGGTACATCACATCGAGAATGACGAGGCTGCTCGGGTTTATCAAACGACGCTAGTACTGGTGCGTCCCGACGGGCAAGTCTGCTGGCGCGGTAACACTGAGCCTCGCAATGCGAGCTACATCGTTGACGTCGTACGTGGTGCTCACGCTGATGTGGTGGAAGAGCGCCAGACTGCGTGAAGCGCGCGGCGCAACGGATTCGAATGGAATGTCCACCAAGAACGAGGAGACAAACATGGAGCGAGAGTTATTGAGCGAGTTAGACGTGTGGGCGCCCGATGCCGCGAGTTCGCACAAGGTACGTGCACGGGGTGTTGTCATAGGGGCCGGACTGAACTGGTTTATGGGGACAGGGCAAATCTTGCTCTTCACTTTCGGTGTTTTTGTCAAACCGATTGTCGAGAGTACCGGCTGGTCGCGTGCCGATGTCAGTGTAGCCGTTCTATGGGGGCAACTGCTGGTGGCGCTTGCATCACCGCTGACGGGACTCGCCGTGGATCGTTTCGGCGCACGACGGGTTGCGTGGTTCGCCGGACCGTCACTCGGCGTGGGTGTGATGCTGATCGGTCTGCTGTCCAGTAGCGCCCAGAGCTTCGTGTTCTTTTTCGCATTGGCCTTCTTGCTCGGGGCCGCACAAGTGCCGGTGCCTTATGTCAAGGCTGTTGCGAATTGGTACGACAAGCGTCTCGGACTTGCGCTGGGCTGCGCGATGCTTTTGAGCGGCGCAGGTGTCGCGTTGCTTCCGCCTTTATCGGCCGCTCTCATTGATGCCTTCGGCTGGCGTAATGCCTATGTTGCTCTGGCAGTAATGGTCTGGGTCGTTAGCATTCCGGCGACGGCGCTGCTGTTGCACGAGCCGCCCAAGACAAGCGCGATAGCAAATGAGAGGAGTCGCGTCGTCCTGGGTGCTGAAAAGATAGAGGTTGCTGGGGTGCGGTTGCGCCAAGCTGTCCGTACCCGTCCATTCTGGCTGGTCGCTATTGGTTTCTACTTGATCTCAGTTGTCGTGGGAGCCGGCACGCATGTGCTGCCGATCATCCTGTCCGACTTCGGGCTTAAGACGCAACGGGGTTCGTTTGTGATGACGATCGTCGGCGTCACGATGATGGTCGCCCGGTTCGGCGTCGGCGCATTGCTGGATCATTTCCGCGCTCCGCGCCTGACCGGATTGGTTTTTTTCGGTGCAGCTGTTGGCTTTATCTGCCTGGCAACCGAAATCTCCCCGATAACCGTACCGGTGGCCGCTGCACTGATCGGCATTGCCCTTGGTGCCGAGGTCGACGCGCTGTCGTACCTTGCTGCGCGGACGTTTGGACGGCGGCATCTGGGTTCGGTGTACGGTGCATTGATGTTTTGCTTCAGCTTCGGACTGGGTTGCGGTCCAGCGTTGTTTGCACAGATCTACAAACATACGGGCAGCTATCACGTTGCGTTTATCGTGGCGGCCGGCTTGGCGATCATAGCGACGTTGCTGGTGCTTGCCATCAAGGATGACGATCTCAATGGTTCGGCGGGAGGTGCTTGATGAATAGCTCGCAAGAGACGTATGACGCGCAGGCGCGACGAACACTGCGTCATCAACCGGATGATCCGCCGCTGTTCACACGAGATCCAACGTCGGATATGCAGACTGTGCTGTAGCGTAGCGACAACATGCAGGCAATGCTCGCCCGACTAGGCGCCGAAATCCGCCTAACCCCGGCGGCCAGCGGCGCACGCTGCGTCGCCCAGCTTACCTCACAGGGGCATACGGTGCGCCTGCTGCCAACGCAAATGTGAAGCCCTTTGTAGTCGGTGGGAAGAACGATGCGAATGTCTATTCGCGCCGTCAGAGCGCGACACCAACGCTGTAGATGACGGATAGTCCGCTTGCGCGCACGATCAAAGCCGTGAGGCAGCGCCGTCTGAGGGAGTGTCGCCGCAATCGCTCTCGCAAACAAGTATCGGCGCACTGCCGACGCTGCTTGAACTTTTTTTGACCTGCCCATCCGTTGCGGAACTCATGGCGAACCGGTCGGACCGGCGCTTGTGTGGGTAGTGTGCGGGGAACCGCAAGCTGCGTTCGACGTGGCGGGAGCTGGAAACGTGACTATGGCAACCGGACTGAGGGCCACCGCGAAAGCGATGGAGAGACCACCGGAGCCTACCGTGCGCGCGCCAGTTCTCGACCCTACCTGCGAGAGACTCGAGGTGCAACTCCTCGGGTCTACTCACCACGATTGCATATGGCGACGATTTGTTATCCAAGAATCGCTGCTCACGTACCGCAATCGAGACGGCTGCTATCGAGCGGCCCCAGAATTTAAACGGCGTCGAAAGCGCTTTGCTCTCGTGAATTCGTCAGACAGGACGTCACGAGAATCCCGGCGAATCCAGAGAATGAATCTATTAGGCACTGGCGTAACAAGCGTTCGCATCGTCTTTTTGTAAGGCGACAATCATTGCGGTGAGCGGGCTTCTGAAAGGCAGCAGAGGGTCGTATCAGGGAAAACCCTGTCGCTTGCGCCGATCTGCCCGCCGCGCAAGGCCGAGGAGCCCCATCCCGTCCGCATCAATCTCCATTGAATAACCAGGTCTTATAAAGAGGGTAACTGGCACTGATGGTGCGTGTCCGGTTTTTTTGCCTCCTTATCGTTCAAACCGTGGAGTGTCATTCAGATCCTCGGCGACCCAGGCCGGACCACTATTGAAGAGCGAATCGATGAGCACGTTGCATCCGTATGCAGGTATTTTGACGGCAGTTCCCACTCCCCTCGACGCGGACGGCCAGTTCATCGCCGCGCCCCTCGCGGCGCAGATCGGCCGGCTCGTGGAAGCCGGCGCGGACGGCGTCGTGCCGCTCGGCGGCACGGGCGAATACACGGCACTGTCGTTCGCGCAACGCCTGCGCGTCGTCGAAACGTCGCTCGAAGCAGCGGCCGGCGCGCTGCCCGTCGTGCCGGGCATTCTCTCGCCGGGACTCGGCGACGCCATCGACAACGCCAAGGCCTTCGTGAAGGCCGGCGCGAAGGCGCTCATGGTCGTCACGCCGTATTATTTCCGCCCCACGCAGGAAGGCATCGTTGACTACTACCAGCGTTTCGCCGATGCCGTCGACGCCGACATCATCCTCTACGAAATTCCGTATCGCACGGGCGTTTCGCTTCACTACGAAACCGTCGCCAAGCTCGCTGCGCTCACGCGCGTAGTGGGCATCAAGGCCTGTAACCCGGATCTCGCCACGCAGATGCGCGCGGCCGAGCTCTGCGCATCGAAAATCGCCATCCTGAGCGGCGAGGAAGACGTGCTGCCGCTCCATGTCGCGATGGGAGCAGTGGGCGGCATCATCACCAGCTCGAACCTCGTGCCGAAGCAGTGGGCGCGCGTGCTGGCGCTTGCGTCGACAGGCCGGCTCGAACAAGCCGTTGCGTTGCACGCCACGCTGCGCCCGCTGATCGACACCATCTTCGCCGAACCGAATCCCGCGCCGATCAAGGCCGCGCTCACGCTGCAAGGGCTCGCGTTCGGCGACGTGCTGCCGCCGCTCAAGCCCGCCTCGGCGGCGCTGCGTCAGCGTCTGGCCGACGTCATGGCGCCGCTCGTCGCGCGCGAGGACGCGTATTCCCCATCCGCAGCAGGCCTTTGAGTCGTACAGAGACCATCGATACGAAAAGAGAGAAGCCCATGTCATCCGATAACAACATCGTTCTTCCGCGCCGCCGCTTCCTTCAGGCAGCGGGCGCCACGCTGCTCACGGGGGCCGTTGCCGCGCCAATGATCGTCACCTCCCGCAAGGCCGCGGCGGCGAGCAATATCACGGTCGTGAGCTGGGGCGGCAACTATCATCAGGGCGTTGACGAAGCGCTCGCCAAGCCGTTCGAAAAGGAATTCGGCGTTTACGTGACGCTCGTCGACACGCCCGATCTTGCCCGCGTCAAGGCGCAGGTCATGACGAACAACGTGCAATGGGACGTGTTCGATGCAGTCGGCCCGATGGCGATGACGGGCGCGAAGAACGGATACTGGGAACCGCTCGACCCGGCCCTGTTCGAGCAGAGCGACCTGATCGCGCCGATGACGAAGTTCGCCGTGCCGTTCTACGGCTTCACGGGCGGCATTTGCTGGGATAACAGCAAGCACCCGGCGGGCAAACACCCGGAGACGTTCGCCGATTACTTCGACGTGAAGAAGTTTCCCGGCCAGCGCACGCTGCGCAACCGCGCGAGCGAAACGCTCGAAATCGCCTTGCTCGCCGACGGCGTGCCGCCGGAAAAGATCTATCCGCTCGACGTCGAACGCGCGTTTCGCTCGCTGAACCGCATCAAGCCGTATATCGGCAAGTGGGTCGACCAGACGCCGCAAACGGTCTCGCTCGTCGAAACGGGCCAGGTGGATTTCAGCTACACCTACTCGACGCGCGTGAAAGCCGCGCAGGAATCGGGCAAGCCGATCGACTTCTCGTTCAAGCAGACGCTCACCGGGCTCGAATATCTCGTCGTCCTGAAGAACGCGCCCAACAAGGCGAACGCGATGAAGTTCGTGCAGTTCGCCATGCGCCCCGATCGTCAGGCGGCGCTCATGGATTATCTCGGCAACACGCCGGCGAGCAAGAAGGCGCTCCCGCTCGTCAAACCCGACGTGCGCAAATGGCTGTCGGACCCGAACAACAAGATGAACCTCATCAGCAACGACATCTGGTGGGCCGACCACTACGACGAGCTCACGCTGCGCTTCAAGGAGTGGGTGCTGTCGTAACGTCAGTTGAAAGACGGCCGCTGCGCGAGCAGCGGCCGCGTGGTTTGCAGTCGGGGCATTTCAGCAGTGGAGGAGTGATGAAAGGCAGAAAAGATGGGTTGCTGTACGTCGGCCCGGCAACGGTATTTTTATTTATCGTGGTGTTCGTACCACTGATGTACGTGGTCTACACGAGCGTCTGGGTGAATGACGGTCTGTCGTTTTCGGCCTATCGGCGGCTTTTCGGCAGTGAACTCTTTCTGCGCACCTTGTGGTCGACGTTTCAGATCAGCATCTGCGCGTCGCTGTGCAGCCTGCTGCTCGGCTATCCGATCGCCATGCATCTCGCGAAGCAAACGCCGAAGAAGCGCGTGCTCTACATGGTGCTCGTGCTGGTGCCGTTCTGGACCAGCATTCTCGTGAAGAGCTATGCGTTCACAGTGCTGCTCGGGCGCGACGGACTCGTCAACAAGCTGTTATCGGCCGTGTTTGCCACGCAGGTGCAACTGCCGATGCTGTTCAACCGCTTCGGCGTGATGGTCGGCATGACCAATTATCTGATTCCCTTCATCGTCTTTCCGGTGCTTGCCAGTTTGCTCGCCATCGATCAGTCGCTGTACCGCGCTTCGGAAATCATGGGTGCGAATCCGCCGCGCATTTTCTTTCGCATCACGCTGCCGTTGTCCATGCCCGGCGTGGCGGCTGCGGTGTTGAGCACCACGGTGATGTCAATGGGCTTTTTCGTGATTCCCGCGCTGCTGGGCGGCCGCAAGGACGCGATGATGTCGAATCTCGTCGACTTCTACACGCGCGAAACGATGGACTGGAACATAGCCTCGGCAATCGGCGTGATTCTGCTCGGCATCGTAACACTCGCGGCGCTCGGCGCGGAGCGGTTCCAGAAGCGCGATTCGAAAAAGGTGATGGCATGAGCACATCGATGCAAGCAGGGTTGCCGGCAGTCCGGCGCGGTGTCGTCGTCGATGGGCTGGCGCGTCGTTACGCGCGCTTGCGCAACGTCATCGCCATTCTGGTCTACGTCTTCATTCTCGTGCCCACGCTCATCGTCATTCCGATTTCGTTCGGCGGCGACGGCGAGCTGACGTTCCCGCCGCGCGTGTGGTCGACGTCGCTGTACGTGCATCTTTTCACGTCGGACAGTTGGGTCGGTCCGATCCTGCAAAGCCTGAAGGTCGCGAGCCTCACCATGCTCGTTTCGGTGTTGCTGGGGGTGCCCGCGGCATACGGGCTCGTGCGCCACGAGTTTCCCGGCAAGCGCTTCGTGTTGCTGCTGCTCATGAGCCCGATTCTGGTGCCCGTGATCGTGATGTCACTCGGCCTCTATCTGTACCTGTCGCGGCTGCACCTGGTGGGCTCGACGCTCGGCCTCGTCGTGAGCCACGTGGCTTATGTCACGCCGTTCATGATGATGACGGTGATGGCCGGCGTGAAGAAGCTCGACCCGGCGCTCGAATTCGCGACCACGATCATGGGCGCGAAGCGCCGCACCGTGTTCTTCAAGATGGTTCTGCCGCAACTTCGCCCGTCGATTCTCGCGGGTGCGCTGTTCGCGTTTCTGGTGTCGTTCGACGAAGTCGTCATCGCGTGGTTTCTCACGAGCCCAGAGACGACCACGTTGCCGGTGCGGATGTACAGCAGCATCCAATGGGATATTTCGCCCGTGATCGCGGCCGTTTCCGCGCTGCTCACGTTGCTTTCGCTGGTTTTTTGTTGCGTGTCGGTTTGGCTTCAGCCGGCTGCGCCCGAGTCGTCGCATTGAGGTTGGAGAAAAACATGTCACACGTTCTACTGGATAACGACGGCCGTCCCCGGGCCGCAACCGTGCAAGCGGCAAAGGAAGCCTCGGGCAGCGTCGCGGCGACGCAGCGCAACACGGAAGACATGATCGTCTTTCGCGGCGTGAGCAAGCATTACGGCAGCGCAATTGCGCTGCACGGCACGGACTTTTCGATCCGTAAGGGCGAATTCCTGAGCCTGCTCGGACCGAGCGGCTCGGGCAAGAGCACGATCCTCAACATCATCGCGGGCGCCGTCGCGCCGACCGAAGGCACCATCGTGCTGGACGGCAAGGATGTGTCGACCGTGCCGCCGCGCGAGCGCGGCCTCGGCATGGTGTTCCAGAACTATGCGCTGCTGCCGCATTTGAATGTGTTCGACAACGTGGCGTTTCCGCTGCGCATTCGCGGCGTGGCGAAGTCGGAGATCCAGCAGCGCGTGCGCAACGCGCTCGAACGCGTCGGCCTGACCGGCTACGAGAATCGCAAGCCGCGCGAGATGTCGGGCGGTCAGCAGCAACGCGTGGGCATCGCGCGCTGCATCGTCTATTCGCCTTCGGTGATCCTGATGGACGAGCCGCTCGGCGCGCTCGACAAGAAGCTGCGCGACCAGTTGCAAGGCGAGATCAAGCGGCTGCATCGCGATCTCGGCACGACGCTGGTCTATGTCACGCACGATCAGGAGGAAGCGCTCAATCTCTCCGACCGCGTGTGCCTGATGAACGGCGGCCGCATCGCGCAACTCGGCACGCCGGACGAACTGTACTTCGAGCCCGTCAACGAGTTCGTCGCAGACTTCGTGGGCGAATCGAACCTGATCGAAGGCGTCGTGCAGGACGATGGCGTGGTGCGTGTTTCCGCGAACCGCGTGCTCAAGGTGCGCAGCACAGAGGGGCACGCGATCGGCTCGAAGGTGAAGGTGCTGGTGCGCCCGGAAAAGATCGACATCGTGGAACAGATGCGCGCAGAGGACGACAACACGTGCACGGGCACGATCGCGCAGGTCTCGTTCGTGGGCGGCATGACGCGCTTCGAGCTGAAACTTGCCGACGGCTCGACGCTGCTCGTGAAGGGCATTTCGGCGCGCGCCGCCGAGCGCGCGAACGTCGGGCAGCAACTGGCCGTGCGCTGGACCGCGCGCGACGCCGTCGTGTTGAGGAAGTGATCGAACCATGAATCAAGCCATGATTGTCGAGGCGATGCGCGAACTCGCGGGTGTCGCCAACGTGCTGGAGAGCTATGCCGACATGGCGCCGCATCTGATCGACTGGCGCAAGCGCCATTCGGGCCGCGCCGCGTGCGTCGTGTTTCCGCGCGACACCGCGCAGGTGTCGAAGGTGCTGGCGTGGTGCAACGCGCGCGGTGTGAAGGTGTTTCCGCAAGGCGGCAACACGAGCGTGTGCGGCGGCTCGGTGCCGGACGCCTCGGGTAACAGCATCCTGCTGAATCTCGCGAAGATGAACCGCGTCATCGAAGTCAACGCCGACAACAATTCGATGACCGTCGAAGCGGGCTGCATCCTGGCCGATCTCCAGCAGGCCGCGCTCGAAGCCGACCGTATTTTTCCGCTCACGCTCGGCGCGGAGGGCTCGTGCCAGATCGGCGGCAACATCGCGACGAACGCGGGCGGCACCAACGTGCTGCGCTTCGGCAATACGCGCGACCTCGTGCTTGGACTCGAAGTCGTGCTCGCCGACGGGCGCATCTGGAACGGCATTCGCACGCTGCGCAAGAACAACAGCGGCTACGACCTGAAGAACCTGTTCGTGGGAGCGGAGGGCACGCTCGGCGTGGTCACGCAGGCCGCGCTGAAGCTGTATCCGCGTCCGCGCGCGACGGCCACGGCCATGCTGGGCGTCGACACGGTGCATGCCGCCGTGCAGGAAGGGCTCAAGCTTCAGGCGGCGTTTCCGGGCGAGCTGGTCGGGCTCGAACTCATCTCGCGAAGCGAATTCGAAATCTCGTTGCGCCATGCCGCGGAGGCGCGCAATCCGTTCAGCGAAACGCCGGCGTGGATGGTGCTGGTCGAACTGGCGGCGTCGTCCGGCGACGATGAAGCGATTGCCGCGCTCTTGACGGGTGCGCTCGCGCCTTCGTTCGAAGCGGGCGTGATCGTCGACGCGGTCGTGGCCGCGAGCGCGCAGCAGCGCGCGGACCTGTGGCACATCCGCCATCATGTGACTGAGGCGAACGGCCGGGAGGGCATGGGCCTCACGCACGACATCGCCGTGCCCACCTATCGCATTCCCGACTTCATGGAGGCCGCCGGGAAGACGCTCGCCGAGCACTATCCGCAGGCCACACAAGTCGTGGTCGGCCATATGGGCGACGGCAATCTGCACTACATCGCCATGTTTTCGCACGAATACTGGGCGAGCGTCTCGGACAAGGCCGCCGTGCAGCTCGCGCTGAGTCATCGGCTTTATGACATCGCGGCGGCCATGGGCGGCACGTTTAGCGCCGAACACGGCATCGGCTCGCTGCATGTACCGGAGATGTCGCTTTACAAGGACGCGAACGAAATTGGCTTGATGCGGCAGATGAAACAGCTGCTCGATCCGAACGACACGATGAATCCGGGCCGCGTGGTGCCGGTTGCATCGCCGTCAGCTGCCGCATAGCCGTGCCGATGGTGTTCTCCAACGTCGCCGACTACCGCGTTGCGGCCCGGCGTTATCTGCCCGATTTCGCCTGGTCGTATCTGGAAGGGGGCGCGGAAGACGCGATCACGATGCGCCGCAATCGCGCGGCCTACGAGTCGATCGCCTTCGCGCCGAAAGTGCTGGTCGATGTCTCGACCGCGAGCACGCACACGACGCTCGCGGGCTGCGAGGCCGCATGGCCCGCCGTGGTCGGGCCCACTGGCCTGAACGGGCTTTACTGCCGTGGCGCCGAAGAAGCGCTCGCGCGTGCGGCGCATGCGGCGGGACTGCCGTTCGCGCTCTCGACGGCTTCGACGAGTTTGCTCGAGGACGTGCGCGCCGCGACGGACGGCGACCTGTGGCTTCAGCTTTACGTGCAGCAGGACCGTCGTATCGCCGAAGACCTCATGGCACGCGCGCAGGCCGCGCGTTTCTCGACGCTGCTGTTGACCGTGGATACGCCCGTGACCGGCCAGCGCGATCACTACGCACGCACGGGCTTCACGTTGCCGCTGCGCCGGACGCCGCGCCTGCTGTGGGACATCGCCACGCATCCGCGCTGGCTGGCGAAAGTGGGTGTGCATGGCGTGCCGCAGCTCGTGAATCTCGCACGCAGCGCGCGGCTCGGACCGGGAATCGAAGCCCAGGCGGCCGCGCTCGGCCGGCAGATGGATACCACGCTCGACTGGCGCGATATCGCGTGGCTGCGCAAGCATTGGCCCGGCAAGATCTTCATCAAGGGAATTCAGACAGTCGCGGATGCCGCGCTGGCGTTTCGTCACGAAGCCGATGGCGTCGTGCTGTCGAATCACGGCGGCCGGCAACTGGACGGCGCGCAAAGCCCCGTCGACATCCTCGCGCATACGGCGGCCATCGCGCCGCGCGGTGCGGAGATTCTCGTCGATGGCGGCATCCGGCGCGGCAGCGATATCGCCAAAGCCGTCGCGTTGGGCGCGAAAGGCGTGCTGCTCGGCCGCGCGCCCCTCTATGGCCTCGCGGCCCGCGGTCAGGACGGCGCTCGCGGCGTGCTGGCGCTGCTCCACAAGGAACTCGACATCTGCATGCGTTTGCTCGGCTGCACGAGCGTTGACGCCCTCGGTGCGGATTGTCTCACCACGCATGGCGGCGCGTTTGCGCCGTTGTCGCCGCATTTGCAGCACGTAGCCCAGGCCGCTCTTGCCACCCACGCTGCTCCCCTCAACGCTTCCGCAACGACTCCCGCATGACGTCCTCGATTTTCGATTTTCGCCGCGGCACCGTGCCGTTGCTCATTTCCATTCCGCATCTAGGCAGGGCCATTCCCTCCGATATCCGTGAGCAGTTGACCGACGTCGCCAGCGAAGTTGCCGATACCGACTGGCATCTCGACCGCCTCTACGCATTCGCGGAAAAGATGGGCGCTTCGGTGCTGGGCGCGCGCGTGTCGCGCTATGTGATCGACCTGAACCGGCCGCCTTCGGGCGAAAGCCTCTATCCGGGCCAGACGACCACGGGCCTGTGCCCGACCGAAACGTTTCGCGGCGAGCCGCTGTATCGCAATGGCCGCGGTCCCGATGCCGCCGAAGTCGCACGTCGTCTGGAGCAGTACTGGCGTCCGTATCACGCGCAGTTGCGCGCGGAACTCGACCGCCTGAGTGCCGAATTCGGCGCCGTGCTGCTGTGGGAGGCGCATTCGATCGCAAGCGTTCTGCCGCGTCTGTTCGAAGGCAAACTGCCCGATCTGAACCTCGGCACGAATAGCGGGCTGAGCTGCGACGCCAGCGTGCTCGAAGCGATCACGCGCACGCTCGACGCCCAGCCGTTCACGTGGATCGCCAACGGGCGCTTCAAGGGCGGCTACAACACGCGTGCGTACGGCGAGCCGCAAAAGGGCGTGCATGCGGTGCAGCTCGAAATGTGCCAGTCCACGTATATGAGCGAGACGTCGCCGTTCGCGTACCTGCCCGAAGTCGCGGGCGAGGTCGAGCCGGTCGTCGCGCGCATGGTGAAGGCGGCGTTCGAGGCGGCGCGTGCGCTGGTACGCTGAACGGCGTTGAACGCATTCACGTGCGGGTGTGAGAAAAACGCGGGCATGGCCCGTGTGCCGGCCAATTCCATCACCGTATTCGATAAAGGGTTCCTGTCGGCCCAGCTCCTGTGCAATCTGGTTTCGGGCGGCGAGAACCGGCACTTCATCATTCCGGCCAAGGCCAATACGTGCTGGGAGGTGGTGAGTGGCGCACCGGGCGACCAGATCGTGCGCATGCGCGTGTCGTCGCAAGCTCGCAGCAAATGCCCGGGGCTGCCCGAATTCTGGCAAGCGCGCGCCGTGCTTGCCGTCGATGCACGGGGTCGGCAGCGGATGTTGCTGACGTCGCTGACTGATCGAAGGCGTTTCAAGCCAGCAGACATTGTGTCGTGCTACTGGCGTCGCTGGCAGATCGAGACCTGCTACCATGAGCTCAAGCGGTCGATGCTGGGCATGGAGCTGACCCTTCGCAGTCACACCGTGGAGGGTGTGTATCAGGAGTTCTGGGGCGCCCTGATCGCCTACAACCTGATCCGCCTGGAGATGGCCAAAGCGGCACTGGAGGTCGGGCACGCGCCCGAAGCACTAAGTTTCGTGCGCGCGTTCCACACCATCCAGTACGAAATGGCATGGCGGCCGTGACACGTTCGTACGGCAAACTGCCTGCGCTGCTCAAGCGCCTGCGCGAAAGGCTCAAACAACTTCCCAACGAGAAACGGCCCGGGCGCACCTGCGCTCGGGCCGTCAAATCCAGACCATTCCGTTATACCGTTCGTGTCCTCAAAAGAAACCTTAACTGAACGGCATTAGGGCATGGCCCGCTTTTTCAATGGCGCACAGCGCATCGCTGACGTAAAAAAGCCGTCTTCGCGAACGTATTGCGAAGACGGCAAACTTGCTGCGTGAGGATTCCTAAGGAACGCGGCGCGAGCGCAGCAATGCATTACAGCGCTTGTGCGAGAGCGGGCACCGCTTCGAATAGATCGGCGACGAGACCGTAGTCGGCCACGCCGAAGATCGGCGCATCGGCGTCCTTGTTGATGGCGACGATCACCTTCGAGTCCTTCATGCCCGCGAGATGCTGGATCGCGCCCGAAATGCCGACGGCAACATAGAGTTCCGGCGCGACGATCTTGCCGGTTTGCCCGACCTGCAGATCGTTCGGCGCATAGCCTGAATCGACGGCCGCGCGCGATGCGCCGATCGCCGCGCCCAGCTTTTCGGCGAGCGGGTCGAGGCGCGCGAAGTCTTCGGCGCTGCCAAGGCCGCGACCGCCCGAAACGACGACGCGCGCCGAGGTGAGATCGGGCCGGTCGCACGCCGCAATTTCGCGGCGCACGAATGACGAGAGGCCGCTATCGGGCACGGCCGGCGCTTCGGTGATCGAAGCGTTGCCTCCTTGCGCCGATGCCGCTTCGAATGCGGTCGTGCGGATCGTCGCGACCTTGACGGCGTCGCTGGTTTGCACCGTGGCGATGGCGTTGCCGGCGTAGATCGGGCGCTGGAACGTGTCCGGCGCGTCGATGGCGATCACGTCCGAGATTTGCGAGGCGTCGAGCTTCGCGGCCGCGCGCGGCGCGACGTTCTTGCCGAATGCGGTAGCGGGGAAGAACAGATGCGTGTAGCCCGAGGCGAGCGCCACGACCTGGGCGGCCACGTTCTCCGCGAGCGCATCGGCGAGATGTGGCGCATCGATCAGCACGACCTCGTCGACGCCCGCCGCATGGCTCGCGGCTTGCGCCACGGCGTTCGCGGCATGGCCCGTCACGAGCACATGCACGCCGTTGCCGATCTGCTTCGCGGCGGCGATCGTGTGCAGCGTCGCAGGCTTCAGTTGACCTTCGCCGTGTTCGGCGATCACGAGAGTTGTCATTCAAATCACCTTCGCTTCGGTTTTGAGTTTTTCGAGGAGCGTGGCCACGTCCGGCACGATCACGCCGGCCTTGCGCACGGGCGGTTCGACCACCTTGAGCGTCTTCAGGCGCGGCGCGGGATCGACGTCGAGTTGCTCGGGCGTAAGCGTTTCGATGGGCTTTTTCTTCGCCTTCATGATGTTGGGCAGCGTGACGTAGCGCGGCTCGTTCGGGCGCAGGTCCGTCGTCACGATAGCGGGCAGACGCAGCGAAACGACTTCGAGACCGCCGTCCACTTCGCGCGTGACGGTGGCCGTGCCGTCGCCGATTTCGATTGCGCTCGCGAACGTCGCTTGCGGCCAGTCGAGCAGGGCGGCGAGCAACTGGCCGGTTTGACCCGCGTCGTCGTCGATGGCCTGCTTGCCGAGAATCACCAGTTGCGGCTGCTCTTTCTCGATCACCGCTTTGAGCAGCTTCGCGACGGCGAGCGGCTGCAATTCCACGGCGGTTTCCACGAGGATGCCGCGGTCCGCGCCGATGGCGAGCGCGGTGCGCAGCGTTTCCTGGCTTTGCGCGACGCCGCACGAGACGGCCACGACTTCGGTGGCCTGGCCCGCTTCCTTGAGCCGCGTGGCGGCTTCGGTAGCGATTTCGTCGAAGGGGTTCATCGACATCTTGACGTTGCCGATATCGACGCCGCTGCCGTCCGCCTTCGCGCGGACCTTCACGTTGTAATCGACGACGCGTTTTATTGCGGTAATCACTTTCATGCTGGTTTCCTCGGAATACTCAAATGCATTCATTCATGTTGATGCCGATGTTGACCCGTCAGGCGACAAGGTGACGAGCACGATGCGCGCGCGAGGTGTGGCAGGCGCAACGTGCAGCGGCGCGCGCAGGCCGGTGAACGTGGCGTATTCGCCCGATTCGAGCCGCGTGCTTTCGGCCGCGTGAGTGTGGATTGCGCAGGCGCCTTCGAGCGCGAGCACGAGCGCTATGTCACCCGCGGCCACGCTCGCGGGCGCGCTGAGCGCGCGCACCGCGACGCGATACTTTTGCTGCGTGCTCATCACGTTGAGCACCGTGACCGCGCCGCCTGCGAGGCGCGCTTCCCACGCTGCGTTGCCCGTGTATTCCACGGCTTCGTTCGGCGCGAGCGACACTTCCAGCGCGCCTTCGCGCAGCACGACGCCCGCGCCGCGCAGCACGAACGACACGCGCGTCATGCCCGCAAAACGCGAGTACGGACCGTCACGCTCGACTTCGGCGATGCTCACGCGCCATGCGTCGCCGCTCGCGGCAAGCGTGCGCGTCACGCCGCCGCCGTTGCGCCACGGTTCGGGCGGCAGCGAGGCGAGCGCGCGCACGTTGGCAATGGTCATCGGCACGGGCTCGCGCATGCTCACGACACGGCGCCCAGGCCGTACTTGCCCGTGAGTAGCGCGCCGGTCTCGAAGCGCTCGATCGAATACGGGGTGAGCGAAACGTCGGTCGGCAAGCCGAGTGCTTCCTGGGCGAGCACGCGGCCCACCGTTGGCGAAAGCTTGAAGCCGTGGCCCGAGAAGCCATAGCCGACCACGAGGCCTTCGATGCCGGGCAGACGGCCCAGCACCGGATTCCAGTCGGGCGTGACGTCATAGACGCCCGTCCACGACGACGCGATCCCCGCCGTTTCGTAGGCCGGGAAGCGCTCGGCCACCTGCGCGCCGACTTCTACGACATAGTCCATCGGAATGTCGCCTTGCTCGGTTTCGGCGGCGGTGAGTTTTTCCCCCACGATGCCTTCGCTCACCAGCATCTGGCTGCCGCCGTAGCTGCGGTAATAGAGCATGCCGGGCGAGGCCAGGTCCTTGAAGACGGGCATCGAGAACGTGTATTTCGCCGCGTCGCATTCGAGCGCGAGCACAGCGTGGCGCTCCGGCATCACGGGCAGGTTACGGCCGGTCCAGCCCGCGAGTTCGGGCGTCCAGATGTTCTGCGTGCTGACGACCATACCCGCCGCGAAGTCGCCCGCGCTCGTCGATACGCCGACCACGCGGTTGCCTTCGAACAGGATCTTGTTGACGGCCACGTTCTCGCGGATCGTCACGCCGCCGCGGCGCGCAGCGCGCGCGAAGCTGGTGGCGACGAGGTACGCATCGGCGAAGCCGGCTTCGGGCTCGTAGCCGATCAGCGCGGCGTCGTCGAAACGGGCGATCGGCAGCAGTTCGTGCGCGGTCTTCGCGTCGAGCAATTCGAGCGGCACCCCCTGGGCTTTTTGCTGATCGAGCGACGCGCGCAGCGGTTCGAGCTTGTCGCCTTCGCTCGCCACGATGATGTAGCCGCACTTCACGAGTCCGCAGGATGCTTCGTCGTCGCCGAGATAAGCCGGGAAATTGTTGAAGACTTCCCAGCTCTTGAGCGCGAGCTCCACGTTTTCCTTGACGGAATAATGGGTGCGCAAGATCCCGGACGACTGAGAAGTCGTCCCGGCGCCTATCGTGCCGCGATCGAGCACCAGCACGTTCTTCGTGCCGAGTTTCGCGAGCTGAAATGCGACGGAGCTGCCGATAACGCCAGCGCCAATCACGATCACATCATATTTGTTCACGGTTTTGCGTCCTTTCCTGAGCAAAGGTTATGGGGCGAAGTGTGAAACGCCATAAACCGCGGGGCGCCAATATAAGCAGGATCGATGATTAGTAAAAGCGGCCGTCGCACTGGCACGCCGCGCAGGCTGGTTTGCGTGGAATTCGGGTGCTATCCGTGCGGTTTTGGGGCGCCTTGCCGTCTGCTCGCCTGGCAATTTCGCATTCACCGCGACGCGCACAGGATCACTGGGCCTTATTCATTAAATAAGCACGGGTGCTCGATGTCACCCACCGAATTGTGGCTGCATAGCTTCGATGTCACGGCTCGCTCCACGCCGAACCCAGAACCGGCGATCGTGCCGTGACTCGCCGGGCATGTCATTCCAACCACAGTTGTGAGAAGACACGCTATGTCAAAGCTTCGTAAGGAAGGGGTCTCAACGGAACGCAGGCAATTCGTCGCGGGTTTATCGAGTCTCGCGCTGGCCGCCGCCGCTGCGCCGGCCATTCTCACATCGAGAAATGCGATCGCCGCCGGAGGGCAGATGACGCTCGTGAGTTGGGGCGGCGCGTACCGGCAGGCCGTGGAAGAGTCGGTCGTCAAGCCGTTCATGAAAGAGACCGGTGTTCAGGTCACGATCATCGATACGCCCGATCTCGCCAAACTCAAGGCGCAGATCCAGACCAACAACGTGCAGTGGGACGTGTTCGACGCCCCCAATGCGCTCGGCGTGGCCGGCGCGAACGCGGGATTCTGGGAACCGCTCGATCTCTCGATGTTCGACCGTGGCGACCTCGTCATCGACATCAAGAACAATCTGCTGCCCTGGTACGTGTTCGTGGGCGGGGTTGCGTGGGATCCGGCGAAGTATCCGCACGGCAAGCACCCGCGCAACTTTCGCGAGTATTTCGACGTCAAGGCGTTTCCCGGCCGCCGCACGTTCCGCAACCGCCCCAGCGAAACCTTCGAAGCCGCACTGCTCGCCGACGGCGTTTCGCCGAAGCAACTCTATCCGCTCGACGTGGACCGCGCCTTTCGCGTGCTGGAGCGCATCAAGCCGCACGTGGTGAAGTGGATCGACCAGACGCCGCAAACGCTCACGCTGCTGCAAACGGGCGAAACCGATTTCAGCTACACCTACGCCTCGCGCGTCAAACCCGCGAAGGCGTCGGGGCAATCCGTCGATTTTTCGTTCGACCAGACCGTGAACGGCTTCGAATATCTCGCCATCGTGAAGAACGCCCCGAACAAGGCGAACGCGATGAAGTTCCTTGCGTTCGCCGCGCGCCCCGACCGGCAGGCGGCCTTCATGGAATTGATCGGCAACACGCCGGGCAGCAAGAAAGCCCTCACGTTGATGAGCCCCGAAAGCCGCAAGTGGATTCCCGACCTGCAATCGGAAAACAGCGTGCTGATGGACGACGCATGGTGGGCAACGAGTTTCGACGAAGTCACGCGCCGCTTCAAGGAATGGACGATGTCGTGAGTGTGGCCGCAGCACCGGTGGAAAGTCGCCAAAACTGAAAACAGGAGGAAGCATGGAAGCGAAGCAGTTCGGCAAAGACGATATGGCAGCACTGAAAAAGCGTGTCGACATTGCGGGGGCATTCGGCTGGTCGGTCGTATCGGGCGTGACGGCTATCGTCCTGCGCGAGAAGGGCGAGGCCGCGCTCAACAACGTATGGCGCACGCTGATGGCGGCGGAGCAATCGCAGCGCTTCGTCGAAGCGCTGGAAAAGCTCGGCATTCGCAACGATCCGCCTGCGGTGACGGCCGCGAAGTATCACTACTTCAGTAATTCGATCGGCGGGCTCACGCTGCAATATGTCGAAGAAACGCCGAAGAAAGTCTGGATCCGCTATATGCCGCCGTGGGGGACGTTTCCGGGTATTTCCGCCCTGGCCGTGCCTTCATCTGTACGGCGAACGATTCTCTCTACATGGCATCCGCGCAATGGCGAATTGATCGGCTGTCCGAGACTCGGGTGGGTGGCGACGAAGTTCGTCGCGGAAGGTCACCCGTACGATGAAGGCTATTTCATGGAGTACGACCACGACCTGAGGCCGGAAGAGCGTTTTCGCGTGGAGCATGTCGATCGTTCGCCCGAGTTCGATGCGGCGAAGGCGCCGAAGCTCGACCCGTCTCAGTGGCCCGAAGCGCGCATCTTGAAGGGCAGCGCGAACTACGCGGCCGACTATGTGAAGCACGCGATCGAAGTCGTGGTGAGTCAGTTCGGCATGCATGCGGCGAGCCATCTGGTCGCATCGGCGATGAAACTGCTGGCCGTGCAGTTCACGCCGTCGCTGAAGGCTGCAACGGAGGTGGAGGGCAATAGCCCGGCAGCGCTCGCACAAACCTATGCAACGATCATTGGCGCGTTCAAGAATGCGCCGCACTGGAAGGCGCTGAGCGAAGACGTTGCCGAACTGAGCTTTGAAACCTTCGAGCCGTTCCCGTACCCGCACTCGGCGCAGATGCGCGCGGCCGTGTTCGCGTACTTCGAGATGAGCGTACGCACGCTCAACGGCCATGTGCGGCTCGCGCGCCACTACGACGAGGCGAGCGGTTTCGAGCGCTGGACCTTCACCGACACGAAAACGTGGCTCTGGTAAGTGGCCCGGCCAACGCAACGAGGATACGATCGATGGCGCATTTCTCGGCAGATGACAACATCCCCAAACTGCTGCGCGACTGCGCGGCAGGCAATCCCGAACACGTGTTCTGCCGTTCGGGCGAAGTCTCGCTCACCTACGCCGAACTCAACGTGCGCGTGAACCGGCTCGCCAACGGTCTCTCGCGTCTTGGCGTGCGCGCGCAAACCCGCGTGGCGGTGATGCTTTCTCACCACGTGGATCATGCGCTTGCGTACTTCGCGCTGTGCAAGCTCGGCGCGGTGCAGGTGCCGGTCAACGTGCATCTGAAAGGCGCGGCGCTCGAACACGTGCTGGTGGACTCGGAGCCCGCGATCGCGCTGGCGGACGACGTGTATGCGTCGTCGCTCGACCCGGCGGCGGCGCGCTTGGCAGGCTTGCGCGTGATCTGGCGCCCGGAAAATGGCGGCGGCGAGTTCGCGCGCCTGTGCGACGACCCGGACGAATCCGAGCCGGAATTCGCGGCGCAGGATGCGGACTTGCGTGCGATTCTCTACACCTCGGGCACGAGCGGCCCCGCCAAGGGTGTGCTGATGAGCGATCGCATGTATCGTGCGGCGGCGCTCGGCTCGTCGTGGATCGGCTCCATCACGCCGGGCAGCGTGTTGCATTTCTGGGACCCGATCTATCACGTGTTCGGCAGCGAAGTGCTCGTGATGGCGCTGATGCAACCCATTACGCTCGCCTTCGTGCCGCGCTTCAGCGCCTCGGGTTTCTGGGACGAAGTCGCGCGTTACCGCGCCACGCATCTGCATTTCGTGGGCGGCGTGCTGCAACTGCTGCTCAAGCAACCGCCTTCGTTGCGCGACCGCGATCATACGTTGCGCGTGGCGTGGGGCGGTGGCGCGCCGGTGGAAGTGTGGCAAGCGTTCGAGGAGCGTTTCGGCATTCCCTTGCGCGAAGGCTACGGCATGACCGAAACATCGAGCTTCAGCGTCGTCAATCTCGACGGCCGGGTCGGCTCGATCGGCAAGGCCGTCGACTATTTCGACGTACAGATCGTCGGCGACGATGATTGCCCGTTGCCGCCCGGATCGGTTGGCGAAATTCGCGTGGCGGCGCGCGAGCCAGGCACTATCACCGAGGGCTATTTCCGCAACCCGGAAAAAACGCGCGAAACATTGCGTCACGGCTGGCTCTATACGGGCGACCTCGGGCGTCAGGACACGGAAGGCTATTTCTTTTTCCTCGGCCGCAAGAAGGACAGCGTGCGGCGTCGCGGCGAAAACATCTCGGCGTGGGAGGTCGAGAACGTCGCGAACGGCCATCCCGATGTCGAGGAAAGCGCGCTGATCGGTGTGACCAACGAGTTCGGCGACGAAGACCTGAAGCTGTTCGTCAAGCTGCGTCCGGGCGCTGCCGCGTTCACGCCCGAAACGTTCGTTGCGTGGTGCGAGGCGAACATGGCGAAGTTCCAGGTGCCGCGTTTCATCGCGCTCGTCGACGAATTTCCGAAAACGCCCACGCAGCGCATCCAGAAGCAGTCGCTGTCGAAGCGTATCGACGATTGTTGGGACGCGCTCGCATCGCCGCGCTGAATCGGGCCCGCCAGGCGCCCAAGGCCAACGCGAACTTGAATGCTGCATAAGCGCGGGTGATGTCCCGCGCATCCGGTACTTGGCGACGTAGGATGGATTTCAGGCCGGTCGTGCCGCTTCGCGCGGCGCGTGCCGGGAATTCCACAAGGCCGCGGCCCGCGTTGCATTCACGCGTGCGCGAGCGGCAGCCATCCCACACAGTCAAATATCGGTCGAAATGGACACCAACAACTTCGCAGCGCGGTTCGGCCCGCGCGAATCGATGGAGTATGACGTCGTCATCGTCGGCGGAGGGCCGGCCGGTTTATCCGCCGCCATTCGTCTCAAGCAGATGGCGCAGGAACGCAACACGGAATTGAGCGTGTGCGTGCTAGAAAAGGGCTCGGCCATTGGCGCGCATACGCTCTCGGGTGCGGTCATGGACCCGAGAGCGCTTTCCGAACTGATTCCCGACTGGAAGGAACGCGGCGCGCCGCTCGACGTGCCGGTCACCGAAGACCGCTTTCTTTTCCTTTCCGAACGCAGCGCGAGGCCGGTACCCAACTGGCTGCTGCCCGACAACTTCAAGAACCACGGCAACTACGTCGTGAGCCTCGGCAGCGTGACGCGCTGGCTCGCCGAACAGGCTGAAACACTGGGCGTCGAGATCTTCGCGGGCTTCGCGGCGACGGAAGTTCTCTACGGCGAACACGGTGAAGTACGCGGCGTGGCGACAGGCAACATGGGCGTCGGCAAGGACGGCGAGCCGACCGCGAACTTCCAACTGGGCATGGAACTGCATGCGCGGTATACGCTGTTCGCGGAAGGCGCGCGCGGCCACCTCGGCCGTGAACTGATTGCCCGTTTCAAGCTGGACGAAGGCGCCGATCCACAGGTGTACGGCCTCGGCATCAAGGAACTTTGGGAGATCGATCCGGCTTTGCATCAGCCGGGCCTCGTGATCCACACCGCTGGCTGGCCGCTCGAAAGCGACACTTATGGCGGCTCGTTTCTCTATCACCTGAACGACAACCAGGTGGTGGTGGGGTTCGTCGTGGGGCTGGGTTATACGAATCCGTATCTGTCGCCGTTCGAGGAATTTCAGCGCTACAAGACCCATCCGGCGATCCGGCGTTTTCTCGGAGGCGGCCGGCGTCTTTCGTATGGCGCGCGCGCCATCGCGGCGGGCGGACTCATGTCGATGCCGAAGCTCGTGTTCGCCGGCGGCGCGCTGATCGGTTGCGAAGCGGGCATGCTCAACGCCTCGCGCATCAAGGGCAGTCATGCGGCGATCGCCTCCGGCAAGATGGCCGCGCAAGCCGCGTTCGACGCGCTGCAAGCAGGGCGCGGCAACGACACGCTCGACGCGTATCCCGAAGCATTCGAGCAATCGTGGCTCAAGGAGGAGCTGCATCGCGCGCGCAATTTCAAGCAATGGATGAGCAAGGGGCTTTACTTCGGCAGCGTGATGGTTGGCGTCGAGCAGAAGATGCTGGGCGGGCGCGTGCCATGGACGCTCCATCATCATCATTCGGATAACGAAACATTGCGTCCGGCGGCGCAATGTAAACCGATCGCATATCCGAAGCCCGATGGAAAACTCACGTTCGACCGGCTTTCTTCGGTGTTTCTCTCGAACACGAATCACGAAGAGAACCAGCCCGTGCATCTCACGCTCAAGGACGCCAGTGTGCCCGTGCGCGTGAATCTCGAACGCTACGCCGGACCGGAAGCGCGCTTTTGCCCCGCGGGCGTGTATGAGTTCACGCAGGCTACAGCAGGCGAAAGCGCACTCGTGATCAACGCGCAGAACTGCATTCACTGCAAGACCTGCGATATCAAGGACCCGACGCAGAACATCGTTTGGGTCGCGCCAGAAGGGGGCGGCGGTCCAAATTATCCGAACCTGTAAGGCAAAAGGGCTCATCTTGCGATGAGCCCTTCTTCATGGCGTCCCGGCGATGCAGGGACGCCGCAGCCAGTGTGCGCTTACGCGCCGAAGCGCCACTCGCGCGTGGGCAGATAGGTTTCCTTCACGACGCGCGGCGACGCCCAGCGCAGCAGGTTCAGATACGACCCGGCCTTGTCGTTGGTGCCGCTCGCGCGGCCGCCGCCGAACGGCTGCTGGCCGATCATGGCGCCGGTCGGCTTGTCGTTGAGGTAGAGGTTGCCCGCGGCGTTCACGAGCACGTCTTCGGCCTGATGCAGCGCGAAGCGGTCGGTGCAGAAGATCGAGCCGGTAAGCGCGTAAGGGCTGGTCGAGTCGATCAACGTGAGCGTGCTGTCCCACGCGTTGTCTTCGTAGACGAACACCGAAAGGATCGGCCCGAACAGTTCCTCGGTCATCAGCGAGTGCTTCGGATCGTTCACTTCGAGCACGGTCGGTTCGACGAAGTAGCCAGGCTCCGACCACGTTTTGCCACCGCTCACGAATGTCACGGCGGAGTCGTCCTTCGCCGCTGCCAGTACACGGCTCAGCTTCTGGTGCGAGGCTTCGGAAATCACGGCGCCCATGAACGTGCTGAAATCGGCCACGTCGCCCACCTTCAGTTCGGCGAGACGCTCGCGCAACTCGTTACGCACCGCCGACCACAAGCTGCGCGGAATATAGGCGCGCGAGGCTGCACTGCACTTTTGCCCTTGATAGCCGAATGCGCCGCGAATCAGGGCGATCGCCACTTCGGACGGATGCGCCGACGCATGCGCGAGCACGAAGTCCTTACCGCCCGTTTCGCCCACGAGGCGCGGAATCGTGCGGAACGAATCGACCTTCGACGCCACGCCCTTCCAGATCGACTGGAACACCGCCGACGAGCCCGTGAAGTGAATGCCGGCGAGATCTGGCGAGGCCATCGCTACGCGCGTGGTGAGTTCGGCTTCGCCCGGCACGAAGTTGATCACGCCCGGCGGCAGCCCCGCTTCTTCGAGTGCTTCGAAGAAGATGTAGTTGGCGAGCGCCGATTTTTCGGAGGGCTTCCACAGCACGGTGTTCCCCATGATGGCGGGCGCCGTGGTCAGGTTGCCGCCGATGGCCGTGAAGTTGAACGGCGAAACAGCGTAGACGAAGCCTTCGAGCGGGCGCCAGTCGGCGCGGTTCGCGGCGTTGGCCACCGACATCGGCTGCTCCGCGTACACGCGTTGCGCGTTGTAGGCGTTGAAACGCAGGAAATCGATCAGCTCGCAGGCGCTGTCCGGCTCGGCTTCTTCCACCGTCTTACTTTGCCCCAACATCGTTGCGGCATTGATCTTCATGCGCGAACGCGTCGCGATGATGTCGGCGGCGCGATGCAGGATCGTGGCGCGGCTGGCGTGCGTGAGTTTGGCCCAGTCCTTCGCCACGCGCTTGCCGCTATCGACCGCCTGCTGGATCTGCGTTTCGCTCGGACGGTGAATGCGGGCGAGCACGCGCTGCGTGTCGTGCGGCGCGCGCACTTCGACGACGTCGTTCGAGAAGTAGCGCTTGCCGTCGATCACGGTGGGAATGTCGACTACGTCGCGCTGTTCGAGCGCCTTGCGCAGCTCCGCTTGCGCCTGCGTGCCCGTGCCGAAATGCACTTCGGGTTCGTTCGCGGGCAACGGGAATTGAGGACCTGAAATCACACTGGCTCCTGAGGGAAGGGGATTCGGAAGGGGATTCGAAAACACCGCCGCCGTTGTGGTTTGCGAGCGGCGCCGCAGGCGAGGCTCAGTGTAGAGACTAAAGGACGGGCGGCAAACCGGGCGTTGCTAAACCTCGACTTATGCTTTGGATCGGCGAGCGTTATGGAAGTGCCGGAGCCCGCGGGGAGCATGCGGCGCGCGTCATTGCTCGTCGGGGATACAGACTTCCTCGGGCGCGAGCGCGAGTGCTTTGGCGATGTCGCGCGACACTTGGCGATCGAAAGCGCGTCTGAGCAGATCGTAGAGATCGGCGGGCAGATGGCCGAGTTCGTTCTCGCGGGATGCGAGAAAGAACGAGCGGCTCAGGCTCTGGTAAGGATGGCCGTGCCGCGAGAGCGACGACAGGGCGACCACGCGCAGATCGGGCACGTAATGGCGCGACTGCCACAGGCACAGCGGCGTGGTCACCGCGAAGCCAAGGCCGGCGGCAACGAGACTCAGCATCGGGTCGGTGGCGTCGAATTCGCAGGTGCGTTCGATGTTTTCGGCGTTGGCGGCGAGGTAGGCATCGACGTGTTGGCCGATGACCGAGCGCGCGCTGTAGCGGATCAGTTGAAGCTGGCGGCTCAGTTCGGTGAGCGTCGTGAAGCGGTCCATTTCGAAGCTGCGCGGCAGCACGACCACGTACGGTTCCGAAAACAGCTTCTGGCGGCGAATGCCTAGCACCTGCGAAAGCTCGGTGGTCGTCACGGCCATGTCGAGCTGGCGCGCTTCGAGCTGCGCGTCGAGCGTGGGCGTGATGCCCGACCACAAACGGATTTGATGCGAAGTGCCCGCGAGCGCCTTGATGATGATCGGGCCGATGGTGGCCGCGAAGGAGTCGACGCACCCGAGACGCACGACGACCCGCTTGGCGCGTGTGACGTTGCGCACGGCTTCGACCATCTGGTCCGCACCTTGCAGTAGCACCGTTGCATGTTCGAACAGGCGTTGACCGGCGGCCGTGGGACGCGCGGGGCGCGTGGCGCGATCGAGCAAGGTGGTGTCGAGGATGCTTTCGAGCGCCTTGATGCGCTGTGATACGCCTGCCTGCGAGATCGCGAGGCGACTCGCCGCGTCTGAAATCGAACCCGATTCGACGACGGCCACCCAGCTCGCGAGCAGATCCCAGTCCGGATAGTGTTCAGGTGCGCTTTCTTTCATGGTTGCCTGCGACGTGACAGCCAAAATGTTACACGGTTGCCAGGGCGCACATATTGGGGAATGACGCACCGCGGTTACTTCGGCGACCGGTCGGCGTGGGCTGGCGTTGGCGTTTGCGCTTGCTCGGCTGGCAAGCGTGCGAGTGCGTCCTCCAGCGCGTCGAGCAGCGCACTGAGCGTGGCGGTGGCTTCGGCGCCTTCGTCCTGCTCGCGTTCGTATTCGAGCGCCGTGCGCCAGCGACCCGCAATTTCCATTTCGATGGCATGGACGCCTTCGGTGGGCGAGCCGTAGTGCTGCGCCGCGAATACATCCGCGACCTTGCCATTCACGACCCACGAGCGGTCGTGCTCGCCTACGGTGTCCGTGAGCGCGGACACCAGTTGCCTGTCGCATGAGCGGCCGCGATTGCTGCCGACGTTGCAGTCGAGCGCGCCGCTTTGGTCGCGATACGGCGAGAGCCAGTAGCTCGCGTGCGAAACGAGCAGCAGCACGTGTGCGTGTACGCTGCGCAAGCGTTCGATTTCCGCCGCCACGGCCGCGTGAAAGGGGCGCCAGTAGTGTTCGACGCGGGCTTCGACCTCGCGCTCGGAAGGCGGGTGCGAGTCGTCATAGAGCGGCTCGCCGCGCGACGTGTGCGTCCGGCACAGGCCGCTGCGGTTCAGGCGCAACGATAGCGGACGGTTTTCCGTTGCCACGTTGAAGTCGATGACGCAGGGATGGTAGCGCGCGCCGATCGTGGTGATGCCGTGCTTCGCGGCGAGGGCTTCGAGCGCGAGACCCGCCGGATCGGCCATGCGTCCTTCGATCGCGGCCCATGATGCGTTGCTCAGGAGCTCGCTGGGAATCCGGGTCCCGCTATGCGGCGTGACAAGGACAAGCGGTGAATCGGCACGATAAACGTGCCCGAAAGCCAGGCTCTGCATGTTCAATACCCTCGGGTTCGCTTGTGCACATGATTGCGGGCAGCGGCGTGCCGGCCTTGAGCGCGGCGCGTATTGTCTCACCATAGCCGAACCCGCTGCGAAATGCCGGTGCGTAAGTGGCGCTGTTCCTAACCATAAGCGCCGCTTACGCAAATACACCGACGTTTGCGCGGTTTAGAAGCGGTGCCGTATCCCGACAACCGCCATGACCTGATTTTGTGTGGTCGAAGCGGTGAGGAAATTGATGTTCGCGACCGCCTTCGCCCCCGTCGAATCGGTGCCGGATGCGTGCTGGTAGACCGCGTCGGCGTACAAGTCGGTGCGCTTCGAAAGGAAATAATCGGCGCCGATTACCCCTTGGTGATATTTCGCGCTGTTCACGCCATAGCCCTTGGTGTAGTCGTAGGCCACGCCCAGCAGCAGCGCCGAAGTGAGCTGATAGCGGAAATTTGCCTCGACGTTGTGGAATTTCGCGTCGCCGCCTGCACCCGTGGCGGGCAGTCCGGCGAGCGCGCCGATGTCCTTGAACTGCGTGTTGCTGTACGTCACGCCGAAGGTCGCCGCTTCGTAGGTATATTGCGCGCCCGCGACGATGACCTGCTGCGTTTTCGCCGATGCATCACCGGAGTACACCCGGCTCGACGTCATGTTCGACCCCGTGGTGCTCGACGTCGAGTTATTGCCGAAGTACGAGTAATTCGAGTCCCTCGCATTGAGGTCGGAAACGCCGAGCACGAGTGGCCCGCGCGCGTAGTTGGCGCCGAGCGACCAGATCTGGTTGCGGCTGAACTGGCCCGCAACGCCGCCGAGGCTGTAAAGGCCGCCGAACGTGAAGCCGCCGTAAGAGAGGCTCTTGTACTTGATCGCGTTGTTGACGCGGTTGGTGCCGTTCAGGTTGTCGAGATCGCCGGGGTGCACGCCGAAGTAGGGCGCCCACGCGTTGGCGGCTTCGAACATGTACGTGGAGTCCGTCACGGAATCGTATTGGCGGCCCAGCGTGATCGTGCCGAGATTCGAAGACGAAAGCCCCACATAGGCCTGGCACCCGAATTCGTCGCCGCCCTGGCCGAGCTTGCCCGTCGCCACGCTGAAGCCGTTTTCCAGCACGAACAGCGTCTTGAGCCCGCCGCCGAGATCTTCGTTGCCGCGCAGGCCCCAGCGGCTGCCCTGAATATTGCCGCTGTTCATCTGATACTGGCTATGGCCGCCGGCGTTGTTGGCGTAGACCACGCCGACATCGATCAAACCGTATAGGGGTCCCCGTGCTTTTCGTGCCGTTTACCGGGCTAGCGGCGTCTAGGCGTGACAAGGCTTTTCGGTCGGACCCTAAAACAATATTCTTTTAAATCAATCACCTGCTGTCTGGTCTTTCTGTGCCACGTGAAGACCTCTCCGAAGGGGCTTGTCCGGCCGTTCGAGGTCCCGGCTGGCCCGCATGGCGACGATAAGATCGTCTTATCCGCGATGGCTCGATCTTTCCCGCTCAAAATCCGCTTTTCTAACGTTAGATTTGTATTGAATAATTGGCCGGAAATCCGCGATTTCCCTTTCCGGAGCCTTGCATGCCCCGTCCGGCCCGCGCCACCCCTGGCCAGATCCGTGCCACCGTGCTCGCGATGCTCGCCGAGGCCGGTGACGCGGCGCCTGTGACCGGCGCGCGCTTCCGGCAACTCGTGTCGGTGCGCAAACTGCGCGCGCGGCTCGGCGCCGGCGACCCGGCCACCCTCGCACGTGCGCTGAACGCCACATCGAGGCCGAAGTCGTGCGCGCGGGCCTGGCCGACATCGCGATGCCCGGCATTCCCCCCGATATTGCCGAGCAGCTGCGCGCGCTCTGGCAGGCGGCCGTCACGGTCCAGCTCGACGACGTTGTGCGCCTGAAGGCGGACGCGCAACAGGCAATCGCTGCGGCCGATGCCGCGTGTACCGACGCGCAGCTACGCGTCGAGCTGCTGCGGCAGGAGCTCACCGAGCTGCGCACGGTCCTCACGGGCCGCGATGCGGAGCTGGCCGATCTGCGCGCGCAGCACACCCTGATCCGGGAACGCTGTGCCGCGCTCGAGGCGACACTGCAGGACCGGCAGGACCGGCAGGACCGGCTCGATGCCGCAGTTGCCGAACGGGAGGCGCTCGAACGCGCGCACGCGGAGTGGCTTGCTGAAGCCCAGCACCGGTACGAAGCGCTGTCGAAGCAGTTGCTGCAGGAAACCGCCCACCAGCGCGCGGCCCTGAAGAAGGAGCACGAGCAGTTCGCGTCGCAGCTAAAGTTCGCCGAGCGGCGCATCGCCGCGCTTGAAGGCGAACGCGAGCGGCTCGAGGCGGAGCTCTTCAGCGAGCGCGCGACGCGCCAGCAGGCGGTTGGCGAGGCGCTCGCGCTCAAAGCCGTCAACTCGAGCCAGCATGCGCAGCTCGACGAGCTGATGCGCGTGGTGTCGGCGCTCGAGGTGCCCCGTCGGGCGCCGGCGGCCTCGCCGGGGCTCGCAACCGCCCGGCGCACGAAGACCACACCGAAAGGCGGCAGCGCCACGCGGCCGAAAAAACGATGAACACGACACCGCACTCAGCCGAGTGGATCGATCACGGCACGACGCCACCGCAGCGCCTGCCGGCCGAGGTCGACGCGGCACTCGCGTATCTGGCCGACGCGCTCGGTCACGTCATCTATACGCGCTGGACGCTCGCCACGATCAAGCAGCGTCACGCCTCGCTCGCCGACGCGAAGACGGCGCGTCCGGCCATCATGCGCCTGTTGCTTGATCATCCCGCCGTAATCGAATACCGGGACCGCGGCCGCGTACGCACGGTTGCCGTGGATGAGGCGCCGGCGCCCGGCGTCGTGTTGGCGCGCGTACTGCACACGCATCGCCGGCGCTTCAGGCCTGCCATCGAAGCCAACAAGCTTGCCGCAACCGGTGAGCCGAAACGAGAGCCGACAGCGCTGATGACCTTGCCCCAGCCGCTTGTCATATGGCTGGCGCGCGCGGGGCGCTTCGCGGCGGTGGCGAGTACCACGAATACGCTCGGCGTCGGCGATGCCGCCCAAGCGGTGGCCCTCTTCCTGCGCGATCGTGCGAGCCGCTCGCCGCACACGCTGCGCGCCTACCGAGCCGAGCTGCGCCGGCTAGTGGCGTGGTGCGAGGCGCATCAGCTTGGGCCGCTCTCCGATTTGACGCGCCACGACCTGCTCGCGTACCGCCAGGCGCTGCGTCAGCCGACACACGAGACGGTGGGTGATGTGCGGCGCCGGGTATCGGAGGCTTTGCAATCCCGCGCGCTGGCCGTAGTCGCGAGCTTGTTCCGCTACTGGACCGAGACCGGGTATCTGAGCGCAAATCCCGCCGCGGGACTGGTGCGCGGCGGGCGTTCGCGCGCGAGCTTCGCACCGAAGCGCATGTTGCCCCCAGCGCTGCTGGCCGCGTGCGATGCGTGGGTGGCCGAAGTCATCGCGGGCGACGAGCCCCTGGTGAGCGCGCGGCGCCGTGCGATCTGGGCGCTGTACCGCTATGCCGGCGTGCGGCTGATTGAGCTCGTGTGGTCCGAAGAGGCGCAGTTGCCGAGGCTCGAGATCGACGACCAAGGCAGCTGGACGCTGACCGTGCTCGGCAAGGGACGCAAGACTCGCGCGATCCCCCTGCCGGTGATCTGCGTGTCCGTGTTACGGACCTACCGTGTGCTGCGCGGCCTGCCGCCGCAACCGCCGCTCTTTGAGCACGCGGCGTTGATCCAGGGACTCAAGGGCGGCTCGCTCAAGGGCTCGGGCCTGTACGACGAAGTCAAGACGATCTTCGTGGCGGCCGCGGAACGTCTTGCGAACACGGACCCTGAGGGTGCCGCGCGCCTGCGGCGGGCGTCGCCGCACCGGCTTCGGCATGCCTACGCGCGGCAGATGATCGTTGACCACCAAGTGCCGTTACCTGCCGCGCAAGCCTTGCTGGGTCATGCCTCGGTGCAGACGACCGCGGCGTACGCGAAAACCGACCTCTCGCAATTGCGCGCCTTCGTCGAGGGGACGTTCGCGTCGCATGAGCCACCTCATTCGGGCACGAGGCCCAGGGCGTCCCAGAGGAACTGAAGCGACACGGGTTCGCGCTGTTGCAACCCGGCCTGCCGGTTCTCATCGTGCTGGTAGGCACGCAGCAGTCCCTTGACACGCTCCAGGCCGGCGGGCGTGGCGATTGCCTCGCGGGGCGATCGCTCGTTCAGGATCGGCAGTGGTTCGTCGGCCCAGTTGGCGTAGATGCGCAGCAGCGCCTGCCGGATGGCCGATGGCGCGAGCTCGGGCGGCACATCGGAGCGGGGTGCGGAAGAAGCATCGCCGCCCAGGTGGCCGAGTGCGCCGACGGGATCCTGAAGGTCGCGGATACGAAATTCGACGGCGTCCGCCATAATCGCCTCGAACCAGGGGCGGCCCTCGTCGGCATGGCGCTGGGTGCGATAGAACACCGTGAGATGTTCCTCGTCGCGTGTGCGGGTGATGCTCGCGGCGCTACGGTTCTGGCCATCGTCGCAGTTGATGCGGCGTTCCCAGCCGTGCTCGGAATTGCCGTCGACATCGGGCTGCGCCGCGAGCACGGCGTTCACCTTGTTCCAGTCGCGCACGCGGTAACGGTCGGTCACGAACAGCAACGGCTCGTTGCTGTAGGCATCCATCAGCGTGGGCAATTCAAGTTCCTCGAAAAACTGCGCGAGCCAGGCGCGGCGGATCATGAAGCTCAGCTCCGAGGCGGACGGCTCTCGCCCGGGTTCGCTGGTTTCGCGGATCCACCGAAGCAGGTTGGAGGCCTGCATCGGGACGAAGGCGTACATCGTGCCTGACAGGACGAAGGTTTCCTTCTCTCGAATGACGCGCAAGCCGATCGTCGACCCGAGCAGGTTGGCTTTGCTGCCCACGCTTTCGGAGATGATCACGGGCTCGGCATCGGGATCGAGCACATCGCACACGGTCATCGATCGTTGAGGCTGCACATCGGTCACGGTATAGAGCCGCAAGGGCGTCGTGGCCAGCTGTGTCAGCCAGGTTCGCTGGGCGTCGCTCAAGGGCAGGCCGCCCGCGCCGAGCAAGAGACCTGCGACACGACGGGACTCGCCATGTATCTGGATCTCGCCTTCGGCCAGCAACCATTCATAGGCCTGACCCGTGATGAAATCGCGAATATCGTCATCCAGGTCGTCGAAATCCTCGAGATCATCGTCGTCGAGGTCTTCGAATAACGCATCGTCAATCGCCTCGCGCACGGCACGTCCGTGCCGGCTCTCCAGCCAGGTCAGTGCACGGGAACAACGCTGGACGGATCCTCCTCGCGGGGATCGGCGGCATTGAGGCAGCAGTGCTTGTACTTCTTGCCGCTACCGCAGGGACAAGGATCGTTGCGGCCGGGTCGATGGGGCATGGTGATCACCGTGGTCACGACAGCCGCATGTTACCTCGCGCGCGCGAGGCCTGACACCGGAACGGCGACGGTGCTGGGCATTAGACGACTCACATATTGAGCGACCGGGAAATCGAACGTACCGCGTAAGTTGATGCCTTCCAGCGCGGTGGGCGCAATGCGGCGCATGTGTTCGGCGACGACCGGCTGCTGGCCAAGCGCCTCGATGGTGTCGAGCGCGCGTTGCATGTGCGTCGTGTATGCGCAAGTCAGTAACGAATTTCTGATACTCGCAGGCTGTGTTACAGAGGACGCCCTCTCAACACACCAGGAGTATCTTGGCGATGACCGCAAGACGAACGACCATCCGGCTACTGCCGCTAACCGAGGTCGTTGACCGCGACACACCCGGCGCGACGCCGGTCAGTATCACGACCCCAGATGGCGGCACCATCTATCACACCGTTCCGCTTGCAGACCCCGACACCGGCAGGCGACGCGACGCCCGCCCGCAGTGGATTGCAAGGACCTTCCCACTGTTCCCTGTGGTCCGTCTCGCTGACGGCGCGCCGTGGGCTGAGGCGAACCTCTGGCTCATCGACATTATGGAGTCGAAGTCGTCGCCCAACATGCTGACGTTCGCCAGCATCGCAGACGACCTGGTGGCGTTCCGTCGTTATCTGGATGACGAGGGCGTCGACTGGCTGGCGTTTCCCGCGAACAAGCGGCAACGTCCGACCTACCGCTATAGCGCCTCGATCAGGCTGGCCGTGCAGGCGGGCGAACTGTCTGCGAGCGTCGCCAGGCGTCGTATTGGTGCCGTGGTGCGTTTCTATCGCTGGCTCATAGCCGAAGCAGGCTTCAAGCCCGCGAACGCGCCGTGGGTCGAATCTGGCCGTTTCATCGAGTTCAGGGACCAGAAGGGCTTCAGCAGCGCGATCGAGGTCAAGACCACCGACCTGTCAATCAGCGGTCGGCGCGCAGACGACCCGTGGGACGACCACATCCAGGACGGTGGTCGCCTGCGCCCGCTGCCCTCTGCCGAGCAGTCGGCGCTGCTTGAATCGTTAGCCGCATTCGGCAACACCGAGATGACGCTTGTTCATCTGTTCGCGCTGTTGACAGGCGCTCGCATCCAGACGGTGCTGACCGTGCGCGCGAAACACGTGATGCGCAAGCCGCGAGAGTTTCACGGTGATGACATCCGGCTCGCCTGCGGGCCAGGTACGGGCGTCGACACGAAGGGCGGCGTCAAGGGCGTGCTGCACCTGCCGCGCGGTTTCTATGAACGGCTGTACATCTACATGCACAGCGATCGCGCGCGCAAGCGTCGCCAGATGGCGGACGGCGGCGATCACCCCGACCAGCAGCTCTTTCTGAGCCATCGCGGTGCGCCACTCTACGAGGATCGCGTGTCGCGCAGCCCGGTCGGCACTGGCCCGCGCGTGCGCCGCCACGTCAAGACTGGGCAGGCCGTACGCCAGTTCATCAGGGACGAACTGTTGCCCATGATGCGCGTGCGACTCGGCAACCCCAGATACGAGTTCAGCTTCCACGACCTGCGCGCGACCTTCGGGTTGAACATGGTCGACGCGATGACAGCGAACGGGACGAAGTACACGCGGGCGCTCGATCAATTGCGGCAGTTGATGTGGCACGTACAACCGTCAATGACTGAACGCTATCTCGCTTACCGCGAGAATCGCAAGCTGTTCGACGCTGTACAGGACGGCTGACTTCTTTAACCGCTACGCGCTGAGCCCGCCGGCCCAGCGCGAGGCGAGGCTGCAGGCCATCCTCGAGAGCGATCTGCTTGTGCTCGACGATCTGTTCCTCTCGCGGACGATCCCCGACGAGGCGGGCGCGTTGCTGCAAACGCTCATCCATCAACGCTACAAGCTGCACCGCAGCGTGGTCGTCACCTCCAACCGGATCGTGCAGGACTGGGGCACCTATCTCGGCGACAACACGATGAGCACCACGATCCTCGACCGGCTCATGCATCATTGCCATCTGCTCGAGTTCAACGGGCGCAGCTATCGCCTCAAGGAGGCCGCCGAAACCCTTGCACGAAAGACGAAAGAGAGCTAAATAACGATCTCGTCCTGCTTCACGGGGTGGGGGAATTTACGCGCCCATAAGTGGAGGAAGTTGAACTGCCCGCCGGGGACGCGGCCTTCGATGCGGGCCCAGAACGTCTCCTGCTTGGCGTTCTGGTATGGGGAGTATGGGAGGGTCGTCTGGTGCAGCACGCCAAGCGTGTGCAGTCCAGCGGTCGTTTCCTCCGCAAGCATTGCAGCGCCGTTGTCGGTCATCAGTGCGCGTGGGAGGCTGCGCCGCTGGAACGCCTGGCACAGTCCATGGATCAGACTGCGCGCGGTCTCGTCGAGAAACCACTGCGCATGGCAGACGATGCGCGAGCGGTCGTCGAGCACGCACAGCAGCATCGGCGTAATCCACTGGCCGTCGTGCATGAGCAGCTTACGCGAGCCGTGGTGGAAATCGAGATGCCAGAGCGCATTGACGTGCTCGACCTCGAAGCTGCGTACCTCGAGCTTCTCGAGACGATCGCGGGCGAGCATCGCGCCGGTGCTCGTATGACGCGGCTTGCGTTCGCGATACATCCCCTGGGCGCGCAGGTAACGGCGCAGTGTCGTATAGGACGGTACGCCCACCTCGCCGAGTATGACCTTGAGGTTGTCGTACTGGAGCTGGCATGTCCAGCCTGGGTGCTCGCGATATTGCGCGCGGATCGACTGTACCGCTGCGGGCGACAGGAGTGCGCCGGCGCCAGAAGGACGTTGGCGGTTGCGAAGGGTGTCCACCGGGTCGTGGGCGGCCTTGCGGGCCTTGTAGAACCATCGCTCGATGGTCGAGCGGCCGAACTGGACATCGTCGCCGGTCACCGGATGACGCCAGCGTCTGGCGGCCAGCACGGTGATGAGTTCGCGCAACTCGCCGGGTTCAGGTGGTGCGGCAAGCAAGGGGCCGACGATCGCAAAGCGCAGCCGCGCCCAACGATCCCGCAAGGGTAAATCGTGAAGTTCAGTCATACGTTCTCCAAAGATGCGGCGCAACGCGCCGCGATTCAGGGGAGAGGCGAGACTACAAGCGCTGTTCGGAGGGGGCGAGCAACAAGTTCTGCGGGCGGTTACCGTCCCTCACGCAGGATGCTCACGGCACTGCCGCTGGTGAGCGGCGAGAGCCAGCGCAGCAGGCATGACAATGGTTCGGCAGGCTGCGTGGTAGCGAAGCGCTCGAGCAGGCTTGCCGGCACCTGTGCGATCTCGACGGGCGGCACGAACGCCGCCCGTCCGAGCGACCAGAATGGTGTGCCGACGAAGCCGGTCGTCCATCAGTGCTGCCATCGCGCAATCGTCGAGGGCGGTACGCCCAGCGCATCGAGCTGGCGCATTGCCACAGCCGTACCGGCGCTGGCACGCGTGGCGCTGACGACGATCATGATTGCGGCGGTGTAGACGCGCCGGCCGAGAAAGCGCACCGAGAATGGCGTGGTGCGGCGGCGACAGCCAGCGCAGCAGAAGCTGTGGCGGAAATCGCAGTGGCAGCGGGCTTCGCATGAAACTCCGCGCGGCTTGCGTGGGTAACGGGCGCTATGCAGTACGCCGCCGCAGCGGCAACCCTGTTCCCGGGTCTGGTCGGCGTAGTCCTGACCAATACGTAGCAACAGGCGATAAAAATTGGGGGTGTTGGCTCTCACGTGGCACACTGGGGGAGTCTCTGTTCTTGGCAGACGTGAGACTCTCCCCTGGGCGTCGTTTGTGCAAGATGCCTGAGGGAGATCCCCCTCTCTACATCACGCTGGACGCCCAAAACACCGCGAATTCCCATCAACCAACGCGCTCATGCTCACCTGTTTCCCAGCGCGCAGGGTAGACGCCTCAGTGTCCACGGTGTGCAGTACCTGTTAAACAAGCACCGCAAGACCGCCTGTGAAGTTTGCCCGTCATTGAAAGAGAAGCGGGTCACCGTCCACTGTTTGAGACAGACCATGGCCATGGACCTTCTGCAACAAGGCGTTCGTCGCTCGGTCATTGCGTTGTGGCTCGGGCATGAATCGGTGGAAACTACGGAGATCTATGTCGAAGCGACCCTTGCGATGAAGGAGCAGGCACTGGAGAAGGCAACTCCTCGACACGGCAAGTCTGGACGCTTCAAGCCGACAGACGAACTCCTCGACTTTCTGAACAGTCTATAGCCTTGAAATTATGTCGGGTAATCGCTTCGGCACATCCGCTTCTTGACGCGAAATTGTCGGTCGACCGTCGAAGTTCAATCGTGCCGCCCGATATAATCCGGAAGGGCATATAGTGTCGATTATATCGTTGGGTATATTATCGACATTCGACAGCGACCCATCTGCTCCAGTCTGGCGTTGACCTGTCGGTCATCGCATTGTGGCTCGGTCACGAGGGCCCTGTCACTACGCATCGCTATGTCGAAGCCGATCTGCAAATGAAGGACCGGGCACTGAAGGCACTCCAATCACCGTCGAGCAAGCCACTTCGCTATCGGCCCAAGGATGACCTTCTTCGCTTTCTGCAAGCGCTGTAGTTATGGATAGTTCGCTATCGGTCATGTCGCCGAGAACACATCGGCATTGATGCCGTCTCCCCGAAAATGCGAGGGCGCGGCATTATTGCCACCTATTCAGCATGCCTAATTCATCCAAGCCTTCCATAACTAAGACCTGTGGATAGCGGCGCTTTATAGAAGGGCTTCTATAAGCGCCGCGGCAGGCTGTTCTCGGACAGCGTCAACGGAGCAAACGCGAGCGCCAACCTGTACTCCCTCGTCGAGTCGTGCAAGGCGAATCGCATCGACCCATACCGATACCTCACCTGGCTGTTCCGGCAGATACCTCTGGCGAAGACCGTCGACGACTACGACGCACTGCTTCCCTGGAAAATGCCTGCCCACTCACGCTGACCCGCACCGTTACTACACATCACGCGCTCCACCTCGCTCTGGGAGGCGTCCTTCGTGGATCGCATACGAATGGTGCAAACATCTCGACGGTACCGACGCCTGCTTTGCCCCCGTCCTGTCACAAGGAGAGGCGGGGGATAATCCTCACCTCCAAAGCCGAAAAGCATTTGTCGCCGTAGACGGAGTGAGGCATCCCGCACCTGCGCCGAGGTTTTCGCGAACACCAGGTGGCATTCGTGGGCCGGCCCCTGCGCACGCGTCAACGATTGAGGACATTCTTCAAGGGTGGGTGGGGCGCTAATTAGTAGGTCGCTCCCTAAACCACGTCCTGACTAGATCAGTGTTAGCTTTCGTTCCTCGAACCGCTGCGACGCTTCGTATTCGTCTGCGCATCTTCATTTGCGTGAGACAGATAACTTTTCTGTAGACGCTTAAGGCTCGCCTCCATCTCCGCAGCAGCGGCGTCACCGTCACCCTCGCGCATGTGCTTAAGGAATCGCTTACGTGATGGCAGCACAAAGGAGTTCTCGTATTCGCCGATACTGTTGACATAGCGAGCAAGAACGCCCATCAACCCGTCCATCATGATTACCATGATCGGATTGTTAGTCATTCTGGCAAGTATTCGGTGAAACTCGAAATTGGCTTCCGCTCGGCGTGGAAAATCCCCTTCTTCTGTGGCGCGGACGGTTTCTTCCACATTTTGAGCTAACAATTCCAAGTCGTCGGCGGTCGCGCGACGGCAAGCTTCCCTTACGATCACCGACTCCATCCAGATTCTAGCCTCCGTCAGTTGCTCTGGTGTGATTGAACCGACGTGGTGCAAATCGAGTAAGCCCTTAGCGATTACATCGCCAGAGCCTTCGCTGATGAATGCGCCACCAGTCGCGCCTTTCTGAAGGCGAACTAGGCCTGCATGCTCCAGTGAGCGTAACGCTTCGCGTAAGGTATTGCGCGAGACTCCGAACTGGACCGCGAGCGTGCGTTCAGCAGGCAGCCGACTGCCGACTTTGAGCCGACCCTCCGCTAACTCTGCGCGAATTTGATTCGCAATCTCCTCAAAGGCGCGTGCGGATCGCACCGCTTGGAATTGCAGTTCGCGTGAGTCTGAGGATGCGCTGTCTTTACGGAGCGTGTTGATTGCCATCGCTATTGCTGTGCAAGTTTGGGTAATTGAGAGCTACATGAAGCATCTGGGCTACGCCGCGAGATTCTTGCCGCCCAAGTGCTTCTTGCTTTCACTTTCAAGGTACTCGCTGACTCGGCGCAGATGCAATGCCATTGCTTTGCAAGCACCATCGGCGTCTCGCTTCCTCATCAACGTTAACACTTTTCGGCGCACTTGCGTGATGTCGAGACTAGGTTCAGGAGCGATTCTCACGATCAACTTTCTGATGACCTCCGAGAGCGCGTCAACCAGCAGTACGATGACTTCATTGTGTGTTGCAAGCGCGATTAAACGGTAGAACTCGATGACCGACTTTACGTTACGCGGCCGTCCACCTTCACGGAGCAATTCGGTATGGTAGTCGATGTCAGCCGCGATATTGTCCAACTCTTCTTCGGTCGCTCGTGTGCACGCAAGCCGAATGGCGACACTCATAAGCTCGATTCGTGCTTCGGTGACGTCTGCGATTGACAGTTGGCCCAAGGAAACCATGTCCTGCACGGTTTGGCTCAAGCCAGTACTGCTACTGCCTGTCCTGATAAAGAACCCCCCGTACAAACCCGGACGAGCTTCGACAATGCCTGCAGATTCGAGGCTGCGAATGGCTTCGCGGACGACGCTGCGGCTGACCCCAAGTTGCTCCGCGAGTTCACGCTCCGTTGGCAACCGGTCACCCGGTTTGAGCTCCCCCCGAGCCAACCGTTGACGAATCTGATCGCAGATAGCTTCGAACGAACGCTGCGTACGAACCCGGCGGAACACCGGACCGCCCGTTGAGCCAGATTCCTGCTCTGGTAGCGCAGCAGCCTTCTGATTCGTGACCATTTTGCCCTCTTTTGGATTGGATCAACCTTAGACTAATATAATACCAGAGGGCGTTAGGCCTGTGACTTCGCCCTCGGTCAGGGCACGGTCAGGGCCCCTGACCACGATTCAGCCGAATTGCGATCATAAGCGTCGAAGTTATGAGACAGTGGATCTTTATATTTCGGTGGAATAAGGAAATCGGGCTGCGGATGCTTCCGTGAACTATCGCGTCCGCTTGCGTCGGCGACATGCAGACAGGTCAACGTGGTCAGCCAGCGCGGGACGGCCGGGTCCTCGGCCGACTGGTCTGGATGTGCGATCTCTTACGCGGACACCGTTCGCGCCAAACCCCGCATGACATCCTCAAGGGTGTCGTGCCGGGGACCGTCGGACGCTGCGCCTACGACCCGGAGTACATCGCCTTCGAGGCTCGCCTCCCACGAAACGATACGGCGGCGGTCATGGGGAAAGCGGCTCAGTTTTTCCCCAACCAGGCGCTCGATGGCCTGTATGATCTCGCGTCGTATTTCGGGTGGAACATTTTTATCGAATCCGATCTGATCGCGTAGCGCTTCAGCACGCTCGCTCTCGGGCAGGAGGCTGGTATTCCACGCCGCCACAATCGCCGTCAGCGCGCTCTGATATTCCTCCAGTGTTGGATGATCGGACACCTCATCCTGAAGCATTTGCGCGAGAGGCCAGGAGATTTTCTGCTCCGGCGGCAGATCATTACGATCGAGAACGATCGCGTCGGGGATCCCTGACTGAACCGCTCCCCGTCGCAATGCCTCCAGGTCGCCCACGCCCAGCTTGCGGGCACGCGACGATTTTTTCTGCTGGCTGGCTTTGCCCATGTTTCTGCCCCCTTCGCTGCGTTCCGAATCCGAAAATTATAGCGGCCAGCGGGTCGTACAGATCTGTACAGGTGTTGCGGCTTTGCCGGATTTTTTGGCTACACTGGCCAGCCCATTCGAGATCCGGAATCTGGCATGGCGACCATCGAACGTACCGCGTATCCGAGGTTTCCGAAGGCTTTTTCACCGGAGGAACTGCAGGCGTTCTATACGCCGGACGTCGAAGAACTTGAGTGGGTGCGCCGCAACGCGCGTGGCCAGTCTTCGAGACTGGGCCTGCTGGCTCTGCTGAAGGTCTTTCAGCAGATGCACTACTTTCCCTTCGTTGACGCCATTCCCGTCGTTGTCATCGAGCACATCCGGGCGAGCGCGAACATCGATGCCGAGGCCGCACTCGACTACAACAGGGCAAGGTCGCCTGCCTTGATTCGTCACTATGCGGGAATTTCTTGGCATCCAGTCCTACTACGGCTCCAATGCCAACGAAATCGCGGTGCGCGCAGCACATGAAGCCGCCGGGACGATGGATCAGCCGGTGGACATCATCAATGCAACCATCGACAGCCTGATCCAGCAGCAGGTCGAACTGCCCGCGTTCTCGACGCTCGATGCCATTGTGGAGCAGGTCCACACGCGAGTTCAAACAGCGCTGTTCCGGCGTGTCTCGCGTCGCTGGAGTTGACCCGGTTTCGTGGACACCTTTTGAACAGAAGGAGGTGCCACCATGGCGAAGCATCGCACCCCGTACCCGGCGGAATTCCGAGCCCAGATAGTCGAACTGGTGAAAGCCGGGCGCACGCCCGAGGAGCTGGAGAAGGAGTTCGAGCCGACCGCGCAGACCATCTACAACTGGGTGGCGCAGGCGGGTCGTGACGCGGGTACGCGTCACGACGGGCTGACGACCGCCGAGCGTGAAGAGCCCACGCGCCTTCGCCGCGAGAATCGCCAGCTCAAGCTTGAGCGAGAGATACTCTCAAAAGCCGCGGCTTGGTTCGCACGGGAGACCGGAACGGTGCCCGACAAGGGTTCGAGTTCATGAAAGCGAATCAGGCCGCATGGCCCATTGCCACGATGGCACGACTGCTGGAGGTCTCCGCCAGCGGCTTTTACGCGTGGCTGGAACGGGCTCCATCGAAACGTGCATGCAGCGATGCCGATCTGCTCGCGCGCATCCGCGCCATCCACGCTGAATCGCGCGGCACCTACGGCATGCCCCGCATTCACGCCGAACTGGTCGAGCAAGGCATTCATGTTGGCCGCAAACGTGTTGCCCGCCTGATGCGTTTGGCAGGCCTGTGTGGCGTAAGCCGGCGACGCTGGATCTCGACCGCACGGCGGCGGCCTGACGCACGGCCCGCGCCGGACCTGGTGCAACGACATTTCAGCGCCGACGCGCCCAACCGGCTGTGGGTCGCGGATGCGACCTACGTGCCGACCGCCGAAGGGTTCCTCTATCTCGCGGTGGTGCTCGACGTGTTCGGCCGCCGGATCGTGGGTTGGGCGATGTCGGATCACCTGTACACGGAGCTGATGCTCAGGGCGCTCGATATGGCGCTTGTGCAACGTCGTCCCGCTGGCGTGATTCACCACTCCGATCAAGGCTGCCCAATACACGTCCATTGCCTTCGGCCGCCGCTGCCGCGAGGCTGGCGTGCGTCTGTCGATGGGGACGGTGGCGGATTGCTTCGACAAGGCTTGCGTTTCACACTACACCTCCTCGCGGCGATCGGAAACGACGTCGGGATGGCGACGTCGGCAGGATAGCTTGACGCCCATCGCCTTTCGGGGCGCGTCATTGCCCGGCGGGTCGTACAGGCACTCGTTCTTGTCGCTGTAGGCGTGACCGCGGATGAGCCCGCGACGGTTCCATATCTTCACGCTCGTCGGCGTGACGTGCAGCGCGTCGGCCATCTCCTGCAGCGTCAGGAGGCCCGCTTCGCGCAACCGGTCATAGCGTGGCTTCAGACAGTAGTTGCGCTGCAGGCGTGCGACCATTTTGGCATTGAAGGGCCGACCCGTGCCTGACGGGGAGCCACGTTCGTTCAGGATATTGGCGATCTGCAGGACAGTATGGTGATTGAGCAGGCATCGATCTCCTCAATCACCGCGGCTGGGGTGACCCATCGCTGCCACGATTTCAGCGGCAACGGCAGCTTGAGAGTCCGGTGAGCGCCGCCCTTAAAGCGGATGTGTGCGGTAACCTGCTGGTCACGGTTCAGGGTGACGTCTTCCAGAAGCAGCCTCATCATGCGTTTGCGTTCCCGGTCGGGCGTGGCGGGATCGCGCCATAGCCGGGGGAAGTTGGACGCCAGCGAGACGATGACGGTGCGCTGCTCGTCCGTCAGAATGCGCGCGTCCTGTTCGCGGCGACGCTGATATTCCTCGTTAGCCTCAGTCAGCGCTCGCAGCTTATGGTTCCAGTCAGCTTCGAGTGAGTCGGCAACCAGCCGGTTCTCCGGATCGACGCGCATGTAGCGACGCTGCGCCAGATCGGCTTCATACCGGGCGCGCTCCACCTGTTTGTGACGCAGGCGGTCGGCTTCTTCGATGCGGGACTGGAGTTCGCGCTGAACCGCCAGGCTCACCTCAATGGCAAGCGGATTGAGGGCTTCGACGAGCAATTCGCCAATGGCCTCGTCGATGGCCGCGCCATGGACGCGCTGGCAGACCGGTTCGGCCAGTTCGATGCCTTCACGCTGGCAGACGTACTCGGGACACAGTCCGCCCTGGCGGCTGTGATAACGAACCGTCATGCGATTCCCGCATCGACCACAGACTACGAGTCCTTGAAGCAGTGCTGGTCCCTCACGCGGCGCGCCACGGCGCCGGTCGGCCCCGATCGCCTGTGCGCTCTCATGCAAACGCTTCTGATTCTGCTCGTACTCTTCCCAGGATAGATAACCGGCATGGGCGCCCGGAATCAGCGTATCCCACTGGTCCCGCGGCGCGCGAATCGTACGCGTGCGTCCATCGACTGTCCGGCGCGTATGAGTGCGACCGTAGACGAACGCGCCGGCATACCTCGGGTTGTGCAGAATGCGCACTACCTGGCGATGACCGAGACTGCCCCACAGCAGTTCGCCCTTGTGCGGACCTTTACAGCACCGTCGTGGAAACGCCAGCTCGAGGTGATGCGCAGCGCGCGCGGTGGCCATCGCCGAACCCGTGCCCCTGAAGGTGTCGAACAGCCACCTCAGACAGTGCTGGACCTGCTGGTCCGGATCGAGAACGACCGCGCCCGCGGCGTCGTACACGAAGCCGACGGGCAGGCGCATCTGCAGCTCACCACGCCTCGCCTTGCTTAGTATTCCTCCTTGAAGTCGCGCGCGCAGTACATGCAATTCGGCCTCGCTCATGGTGCCCTTCAGCCCCAGTAACAGCCGGTCGTTGAAGTGAGCAGGATCGTATACGCCATCCTCATCAAGGATCAAGGTGTCGGTGATTGCGCAGATCTCGAGCAGCCGGTGCCAGTCGGTGGAGTTGCGCGCCAGGCGCGATACTTCCAGTCCAAGAACGATGCCGGCGTGACCCACGCCGACTTCGGCGACCAGGCGCTGGAAGCCTTCGCGGTCCGCCGATGACGCGCCGGACTGGCCGAGGTCGCTATCGATCACAATAATGCGGTCCTCGGACCACCCCAGCGCGACCGCCCGTTGGCGCAGCGCGTATTGGCGTTTGGTGCTCTCGGTATTCTCAAACACCTGGCGCAATGTGGATTGCCGGATATACAAATAGGCGTTGCGCTTGATATGACTCGCCTGGACCTTTTGGTGAGGATCGCTCATCATGCTGTTGCCTCCTGACGCCGGTGTAGAAGCATTGAATCCAGAATCATCGTCGCCTCCTGATGCAGCGTGAAGGAGATGATCTCTGCATCGCCCGACGGCGACTGCCGCCGTACAACCGTGGTCGCGCACTGGGCCCATGCTGCATCCACGCTCTCATGCCGCTACGCATCAACAGCACGAGGCCCTGGCCGCGAGGAATCTCGCACGGCAGTCCAAGTGCCTGTTGCCTCAGATCCTCATAACGCGAGATCAGACGTAAGCGGTCCATCTTTAGCGTCTGGCAGTGATCGCCAGGAGCGAGGAGCATAGGTGTCCACCTATTCGAGGTGGACACCTATGGCTGACAAAGACTCAGAGTTAAGAGTCGTACGACAGAGCCGTGATGGCCGGCGTCGCTACGACGAGCAAGGTAAGCGCACGCTGGTCGAGGCCGCGCTGCAACCCGGCGTTTCCGTCGCGCGCATGGCTCAGGAACACGGGATCAATGCCAATCTGCTACGTAAATGGATCACAAAATACCTGCTGGAGCGGGAGAAAAGCATCTCGCCTGCATCACAGGAGCCTGTTGCTGACCATCACGAGACGGCGCCTGCGGCAGAAGTGATCGATGGCGTGGCCATCGACCTTCTGGTTCCGCGCAAGGCCGCATCACCCACGAGAACGTCATCTGCATTCGTCCCTGTCGTTTCGGTTCCGCCGGCGTTGCTCCCCGAAGAAAGCGCCTCGGCGAGAACGCCGATACCCTCACCGCCGTCCATGACGCTTGCCCTGCACGTGCGTCTGTCGAACGGTGTCGAGTTCGACATCGCGGACGCGACCATCGACGAACTGGCCACCGTGGTCCAGATGCTTGGGAGAATGCCGTGTTCCGGTTCGACGCGAATCTGAAGGTGTACCTGCATCGCGATGCCGTCGATTTCCGGTACGGCATGAACAGCCTGTCGATTCTCGTTGAGCAGTCGATGCGCCTGAACCCGATGGACTCCTCGCTTTACGTGTTTGGAAACCGTCGCCGCGACCGGGTCAAGATCCTCGGCTGGGATGGCAGCGGCTTCTGGCTCCTGACGAAACACCTTGAGACCGATAGGTTCATATGGCCCGACCGGAAAGCCGAGATCGTGACGATGACGCCTGATCTGTTACATGCGCTGCTTGAGGGCGATGACATTAGCACGATCCAGCGACATCCGAAGCGCGAGTATCTGCGCGTCAGCTGAACGCGTCATCGGGGTGCCGGTCTAATCCGCATGCCGGGCTAGGTCACGATCACCACCGACGAACTGAAAGAGCTGCTCGCTGAGCGCGATGCCGCCCGTGCGTTGCGCGAAGAACAGGAGGCGCTACGCGGCGCCCTGCGGCTCGTGACAGCGGAACGTGATCTGGCCGAGGAACGGCTGCGTGCTTACCGTCGCGAACTGTTCGGCGCGAAAAGTGAAGGACGGGATTCCAATCAACCCGGGCTGTTCAACGAAGCCGAAGCACTTGGCGCGAACAGCGCGCCCGCCCTGGAAGACACACCGGAAACGACGGTTGCCGCGCACACGCGCAAGCGGCGTGGTCACCGCAAGCCGCTCGATCCCGATCTGCCGCGTGAGGTCGTGCGCCATGAACTGCCTGAAGCCGAACGCTTCTGTACGAACGACGGCCACCCGCTCGTCGAGATCGGCGTTGAGATCAGCGAGCAGCTCGATGTAATTCCGGAGCAGCTTCGCGTGCTCCAGAACCAGCGCGTCAAATATGCGTGTCCATGCTGCGATCTCGGCATCAAGGTCACGCCTGCGCCGCCGCGTATCATCCCGCGTGGGCTGCTGAGTGAATCAGCGCTTGCGTGGATCGCCACCGGCAAGTATCAGTTCGGGATGCCACTGTACCGTCAGGCCGGACTGCTACGTCGTTTCGGCGGCGACATCTCGTCCAACACGATCGCCGCGAGCATGGTACGCGTCGGTCTGGCGACTCAGCCGGTGATCAACCTGATGCGTGATGCGCTGCTCGACGCGGATCTGGTCTACTGCGACGAGACGACATTCCAGGTCCTGAAGGAGAAGGGGCGAAAGCCTCAAACGAAGAGCTACCTCTGGTCGCAGATGACCGATTCAGGACATCCGGTCCGCTGCTTCACGTACACGCCGGGACGCGGCGCTCAGCTGACCGATAGCACATAGTCCGCGCCCGCCTCCACGATTTTTCGTGCGATGCTTTGCTGACAGCCCATTGCGTCAATTGTCACGATCGCCCCCTTGAGCATGAGCGCATCGAGCAGTTCAGGAATCGCAGTGATTTCATTGCTTTTCTCGGCTGTGCGTACCTGACCGAGCACAACTCCCAGCCCGGCGCCGTATGCCGATACAAGATGGATCGCACGCGCACCGCGCTGATGCGAACCCCGCACCGTCTTGCCGTCGATGGCCACCACCTGTCCAGCCAGCGCCGGGCACAACTGGCTCATCCAGCGGATGAAACAAGCTTCGAACTGCTTGGGATTGAGCGCTGCAAACACCCGGCCAAAGGTATCGTGTGAAGGAATGCCGTTTTGTAGCTGTACATGGCGGCGCAACCACTGCAGCTTCTCCTGCCCCCACAATTCGATCGCGCTCCAACTGTCCGCACCCGCCAGAATCGCACACAGCGCCACCACCAGCATCTCAGTCAGGCCATGTTCTGGCGTGCGGCTGCGCGGGTCTTTCAGGTCACCAAACGCTTCTTCGATGCTCAAGAGTTCATCCATCTTTTCTGCCGCCCAAAAAGCGACAGTAAACCCGCAAAACCCTTTCGTTTACAACCCCTTCTGTAAGTCGTTGATTGTTAACGCCGCTTCATGCGATGGCCCTGTTCGATTGGGGCGCCAATCCCGATGTGGAAACAACTGACTGGAGAGCCCGTCGCGGGAAAACCGCACACCGGGTTCGGAGGGAGTTGCGCCTTGCAAGCGCATGAAATTCAGTTGCCTGAGATGGCAACCGCGGCAAAGCTTAGCCAGCAGCCGTGTACCGAGTCTTGCGTGGTGTCCGGCAACGGCCACTGCGAAGCGTAGACAGGGAGGTTGTAGGCCGAAACATAAGTGAACGGAAAGATAGCCCCGAAATCGATCGTGGTCGGAGTAGCCGACTCTATCTCTCTAAGAGGAAGGCAGAATTGCCGGTGGCAAGGTTAGCTGGGTGCTGGAGGCGGATTTGAAGAACTTCTTCGGAAGTCTGGATCATTCATGGATACTCCGGTTTGTTGAGCACCGAGTCGGGGATCCGCGCTTGATCAGTCTGATCCGGCGCTGGCTGAAAGCAGGCATTCTGGAAGATGGACAGGTGCATCCAAACGAGGAGGGGACCCCGCAAGGCGGTTCGATTAGTGTGCTTTTAAGCAACGTGTATCTGCACTACGTACTTGACCTGTGGTTTGAACGCGTGGTCAAGCGTCACCTGCAGGGCGAGGCTTATCTGGTCCGCTATATCGACGATTTTGTGATGTGTTTCCAGAATCAGTCCGATGCCCTTCGTGTTCAAGATGCCTTGCGCAAACGATTGGGGAAATTTGGTCTCGCGCTCGAACCGACCAAAACCAAGCTCGTTGCATTTGGTCGTTTTGCCCAACGGTACGCAAGCCAGCATGGGAAGCGGCGTCCAGAGACGATTTACTTTCTGGGCTTCACCCTGTACTGCACGCGCAACCTGAAAGGCAATTTCAAGATAGGGATGCGCACGGAAAAGTCTCGACTCCCGCGTAGCATGGCTAGCTTGCAAGACCTGATGCGTCAAGTTCGGCATCTATCGATTCGGGAGCAAGCTGAAAAGCTCAATCGGGTATTACGTGGCCACTATGCCTACTATGGCATTGCCGGGAACTTCCGGGCGTTGCAGAAAGTACATAGAGCGGTGGAGCGTTACTGGCGCAAAATGCTTAGCAGCCGGAGCCGTTCAGGCGGCGTTACCTGGGAGACATTCCAGGAGATCAAGAAGCGGTTTCCATTAATGCGACCAAAGCTGCATCTTCCCTACCGGGCGTTGCAAGCAATCGCGGTGCTGTGAATCAACTGCTGAAGAGCGTAGTGCGGGAAATCCGCACGCTACGTTCTGTGGGAACCGGGGGCGGGTGACTGCCTCCGGTCACCCGGTGGGACGGCGAGAGCCGTTTCCTACCCCTATACATTACCTGAAATGTGCTGCAGCACATTTGCACTACTTGCACACCGACGACGTCAAACGGGCGCGACAGTTCGGGAAAGCATTCACAACCTGATCTCTTTATAACTATAGGGAATAAGAAGTGCCTGCCTCATGACCTCAAGGCTTGTGATAGCAATTCGACCGAATCTTGGTCAGAGGCCGTCAGTGCGGCAGCGCCGAAGTAGAAGCGTAACTTCCCACTTGCAAAAGCACAATGGTTGAACCACAATGATCTGACTGCGGAATCGAGCTAAATCATCATCAGAGGAGCAAGGTATGGATCTTCGGTTTTCACCCGCCCAGCAAGCGTTTCGCGAAGAGGTTCGCGCATTTATCGCGGCGAGGCTACCCGAAGAAGTGCGGACTCGCCTGAAGGCCGGCCATCCTCCGCGAAAAGAGGAAATCGTTCAATGGCAGCGCATCCTGAACGAGAAGGGATGGGCTGCGCCGCATTGGCCGCGCAAATATGGCGGTGCCGAGTTGGGCCAGTTGGAACGCCTAATTCTTCTCGACGAGTTGTCCCGAGCTCCGGCGCCTTTGCCCCAGGCTTTCAACGTGACCATGTTGGGCCCCGTTCTGATGAAGTACGGGACGCCACAGCAATGTGAATACTTTTTGCCCAAGCTCGCCAACCTAGATCTGTGGTTTTGCCAAGGGTTCTCTGAGCCGGGTTCCGGCTCAGATTTGGCCTCGCTACGGACGTCGGCTCGCCGCGATGGCGATAGCTATGTTGTAAATGGTCAGAAGATTTGGACGACCACCGCGCATTGGGCAGACTGGGTATTTGCGCTAGTGAGGACGAATCCCGAAGGGCGCAAACAGGAGGGCATCTCCTTTCTGTTGATCGACCTGAAAACGCCTGGTATCACAATCCGACCCATTCGCTCGATTGACGACGATCATCACCTGAACGAGGTCTTCTTCGACGATGTGCGCGTGCCGCTTTCGAACCTTGTTGGTGAGGAAAACAAGGGTTGGGACTGTGCGAAATTTCTTCTGGGCAATGAGCGCACAGGAATCGCCAACGTCGGACTTTACCGCGAACGATTGGAACACGCGCGTGAAGTGGCGCGAACGACGACGCAGGCGGGTACACGGTTGATCTACGACCCGAAACTTCAAAGCGATCTTGCCGCTCTCGACGCTGAGGTGAGGGCGCTTGAAATTACGAATTGGCGATTTTTACTCACAGAGAGTGAGCAAAAGCGTCTGCCGGCATTTCCATCTGTCCTCAAGCTCAAAGGTGTCGAACTTCAGCAAGAAGTTAATTCATTGCTAGCTCGACTTGCCGGTCCTGGTGGATTGGAGCGACGCGGTCCTGACGACACTGAGTTCGGACCATTGGCGCCACGATATTTCTATTCCCGGGCAGCCAGCATTTACGGGGGCACTAGCGAAGTGCAAAAAGACATTTTGGCAAAGAATATCGTGGGGTAACGGGTAATGTACTTCGAACTCAATGCTGAGCAACTGGCGCTTAAAGACAGCTTGCAGCGTGCGCTGCGTGACCGCTACGGCTTCGAAATGCGGCGGGGGTACGCCGCGACTGAAGCCGGGCATGACACTGTGACCTGGCACAATTTGGCGGAGCTAGGTGTCCTGGCGCTCCCAATACCGGAGGCGTGCGGTGGCTTTTCGGGCGGCGCGAGAGATCTGTTCCCGATCATGCAGGCGTTCGGTGAAGCGCTGTCTCTGGAACCATTCCTTGCGTCTAGCGTGCTCGGAGCGACAGCCATTCAGTTGGCTGACGATACGACGATGGCTAGGGACACGCTCCCGGGCGTCGCAGCGGGAACTACCCGCCTTGCATGGGCTCACGACGAGCATGCCGGTAGGCATGCGGCCACTTGGATCGAGACGACTGCCAATCAGAAAGGCGGAAGTTGGCGATTGACTGGGCAGAAAGTGAATGTACTGGGCGGACCGACTGCCGACAAGTTCGTTGTGAGTGCACGTACGAATGGTGCAAGTGGCGACAGCGAAGGATGTGCGTTGTTTCTTGTGGACGCCAATGCATCCGGTCTGCAAAAGCGGGATTTCAGATTCATCGACGAAACGGCGGCCAGCACGTTGGATTTGACTGACGTCGCCGCGCTGCCATTGGGTGATCATCTGGATGGGGCGCGTGCGAGCCTTGCGATTGATCGAACGATTGCGCTGGGAACAGCGGCGGTGTGCGCAGATATGCTCGGCGCAGCGAATGCCGCATTCCAGCTCACGGTCGGATACATCAACACACGAAAGCAATTTGGACGATTTATTGGTGAAAACCAGGCACTGCGTCATCGCGCCGCTGAGATGCTAGTAAGTCTCGAGTTAGCAAAAAGTATGGCAATCGCCGCTGCGGTTGCTGTAGACGACCCTGCTTCTACCGATGCGGCACTCGATCTTCATCGCGCAAAGCTCTCCGTGGGGCGGCACGCCCGCATTGTTGCGCACGGTGCAATCCAGCTACACGGAGGGATCGGCATGACGCAAGAGTATGCCGTTGGGCACTATCTCTGCCGGATTCACGTTCTAGATCAACTGTTCGGTGACAGTGACGCGCACGCTGGAAGACTTGCAGCGCTAGCAGGGATCTAACCCCTAAGAATCTATTTCAGACGGAGTGAGACAGGCAATGAGTGGACGAATGATTTACCTTGACGATCGCGGTATTCCGCACGACGAGGTGTTGGCGCGAGCTAAGCGCGCGGCGAAAGGACTCTCGAGCATCGGTGTCCAAGAGGGCGATTGCGTAGCCTTGTTGCTGCGAAATGATTTCGCGTTCTTCGAAGTTCAACAGGCAGCGGCGGACATCGGTGCATACTCGGTTCCCCTCAATTGGCACGGTAAGGTCGACGAGGCGCTTTACATTATCAACGACTCAAAGCCGAAAGTATTGGTCGCACACTCTGACCTTTTGGAGCCGCTGCGTCACGTAATTCCACCTGAAGTTAAGGTGTTCGTTGTTCCCACGCCGAAAGAGCTTCAAGGGCGATACGGCATCCCGAAAGAGAAGGCGGAGCCTCTTCAAGCCGACACCGTTTGGGCAGAGTGGTGCGATGCGTTTGAACCTTGGTCGGAAGGGCCCAAACGTAGCCGCGCGACAATGATCTATACGTCGGGGACGACTGGGCATCCCAAAGGTGTTAAGCGAGAGGCGGCCACCCCTGAACAGGCCAAAGCGTATGTCGAATTGATTGAACGCGTCTCTGGACTTACCCCTGGCGTGCGAGCACTGGTAACCGGCCCGCTTTATCACGCGTCGCCTAACGCGTATGGGAGGCAGGCATTCCCCGTAGCAGACGTTCTCGTGCTTCAGTCCAAATTCGATCCGGTCGAGACGCTTGCCGCAATTGAGAAGTATCAGATCACGAACGCGGTGATGGTGCCGACGATGTTCCTGATGATTCTCAAGTTACCGAAGGAAGTGAGGGAGCGCTACGATGTAAGTTCACTGAAATGGGTTACGCATACAGGGGCGCCTTGCCCACGAGAGGTAAAGCAGCAACTGATGGAGTGGTGGGGCCCCATTATTTACGAAACTTACGGCGGTACAGAAGTCGGGACCGCGACGCTCGCGACCCCTGCAGATTGGTTGGCGCATCCTGGGTCAGTTGGCGTCCCAACGCCAGGTACCCGCATCGCGATCTACGGCGAGGATGGAAAGCCGGCTGCAGATGGCGAGCCGGGTGAGATTTATATGCGTGTGCCAGCATACGCGGATTTCACGTATCTCAATAACCAAGAGAAGCGTCGAACGGCCGAGCGAGATGGACTAATCAGCGTCGGTGACGTTGGATATCTGAAAGATGGCCGACTGTATCTTTGCGATCGCAGATCGGACATGGTCATTTCCGGAGGGACGAATATCTATCCAGCTGAGATCGAGATGGTTCTGGCCCAGTGTCCTGGAGTGCACGATTGTGCGGTATTTGGCATTCCAGATGAGGAGTTTGGCGAGTCGCTTGCGGCAGCGGTACAACTCTCGCCTGGAGTTAAGTTGACGGCGGAAGAGATACAGCAATTCTTGCTGGCTCGCCTTGCAAAGTATAAGGTTCCACGCCGCGTCGATTTCCACGACTCGCTGCCTCGTGAGGATAGTGGAAAGATTTTTAAGCGTAGGCTCCGCGATCCATTCTGGCAGAACGCTGGACGTCGAATATAGAAGTGAATTTTCGCTGTGGCTGAACTTTTCGGATTGAGCGGTAGTCTGCCATAGATACTGATATGACTTTATATGAACGCCTCCCGTTTGCCAGGCTTTTGCGTGCTCTGACGTGACCTAGGTTGGGTTGCTGCTTTATATCCGGCCTTGTTGCAGCCTGATGATTGGCTGCGGGCCC
>NZ_PYUC01000023.1:0-68254 GCF_003028655.1 Trinickia symbiotica | reverse complement strand
GGGTAATGGCGGAGGTCACGGCGGCGGCAGTGGTGGCGGCGACGGCGGCGGTAGCGGTGGTCACGGCGGCGGCAGTGGTGGCGGCGACGGCGGCGGTAGCGGTGGTCACGGCGGCGGCAATGGCGGTGGCGGCGGTAGCGGTGGTCACGGCGGCGGCAATGGCGGCGACGGCGGCGGTAGCGGTGGCCACGGCGGCGGCAGCGGCGGTAGCGGTGGCCACGGCGGCGGCAATGGCGGTGGCCACGGCGGCGGCAATGGCGGTGGCCACGGCGGCGGCAATGGCGGTGGCAACGGCGGTAGCGGTGGCCACGGCGGAGGCAATGGCAGCGGCAACGGCGGCAACGGCGCAGGCAATGGCGGCGGCAACGGCAGCGGCCATGGCAGTGGCAACGGCGGCAACGGCGGCGGCAATGGCGGCGGGAACGGCAGCAACGGCGGCGGAGGCCACGGCGGCAGCAATCACTGAGCCAGCGCGCCGGCTGACTCGCCGCGAGGGAGCGATGGGCGCCGTGCGGCGGTTTGGCCGCACGGCCCCACAACGACGATCAGAGCATTTCGAGCGGCCGCTTGCCGCGGGGCGGCTTGAAATAAGCGTCTATCGCCGAGCGCTCGGCATCGGTCAACACGATGTCGAGCGCTCGTCTGTTCTCGCGCACATGCTCTACGCTACCGGCCTTCGGAATGGCGCAGATTCCGGACTGCGCGAGCACCCATGAGAGCGCGATGCAAACCGGCGTGACGCCTCGCGCCGCCCCTATCTCATCGAGCACCGAATGCGCCGGCAATCGCATGTGGTCGATCGGGCTGTAGGCCATCGCCGGCATCCGCCGAGCGCGCATCCACGGCAGCAAGTCATGCTCGGGCCCTCGCCGCGCGACGTTGTAAAGGATCTGGTTGGCCGCGCAAGCGGAGCCGCCGGCGCCAAAAAGCGCCTCCATCTCCTCGACGTCGAAGTTGCTCACCCCCCAATGCCGGATCTTGCCCGCGCGCCGCAGCGCTTCGAATCCTTCGACGGTCTCTTCGAGCGGAATCGAACCGGGCCAATGTAGCAGGTAAAGATCGAGCCGATCCGTTTTCAACCGTTTCAGGCTCGCCTCGCATGAAGCCGTGACGCCGCGCCGGCTCGCGTTGTGCGGATAGACCTTGCTGACGAGAAACACATCGTCGCGCAGACCCGCGAGCGCCTCGCCCAAAAGCGTCTCGGTCGCGCCGTCGCCGTACATTTCAGCCGTATCGATGACGGTCAGCCCAAGCTCGACGCCTTCGCGCAGCGCCGCTATCTCCGCCGCGCGCAGTGCCTTTCGCTCGCCCATCTCCCATGTGCCCTGCCCCAGCTTGGCAAGCCGCTCCCCATCCGGTAGCGTCACGTATGCGTCGTTCTCCATCGTGCATCTCCTATGAACGCAACAGTTCGTGGTTCCGCCGTCCGGGACGAGCAACGGATCGGATAACCGCGGTGTTCGATGGCATAAAATTGACGCTTGCCCCCAGCAGCGCGGAATCCATGAACACACTCTCGGAAGACCGCTGGCGCGACCTGCGCCCGGACCCGGACAACGATACGCCACTCTACCTGCAACTCGCGCGCAAGCTCGGCCAGGCGATCCACGAGAACCGCTGGAACGCCGGCGAAGCTTTGCCGTCCGAGCGCGTGCTGTCCGAAGCGCTGGGCGTCTCGCGCATCACGGCGCGCAAGGCAATCGCACTGCTCGTCGAACAGGGCTTGATCCGTCGAACGCAGGGTGCGGGCAGCTTCATCACGCCGCGCTACGACGATCCGCTTTCACGGCTGACGAGCTTCAGCGAGATGATCAGGCGGCGCGGATTCGAGCCGGGCTCTCAATGGCTCGCGCGCGAGATCCAGCCCGCGAGCCGCGACGAGGTCATCCAACTCGGCCTGTCGCCGTCAGCAGCGGTTGCACGGTTGAAACGTCTGCGGCTCGCCGACGGCATCGTGATGGCCGTCGAGAATTCGACGCTGCCCGCCTCGGTGATTCCCGATCCGAGCTCGATTGGCGATTCCCTCTACACGTACCTCGAGCAACGCGGTCTTGCCATTGTCCGAGCGCTGCAGCATTTTCGCGCCGTCAATGCGAGCGAGGAAATCGCACGGCAAATGGGTATCGCGCCGCACGACGCACTGCTGCTGATCACACGGGTCGGCTACACGGCCGAGCAGCGCGCAATCGAGTTGACCGATACCTATTGCCGAAACGACTACTACGACTTCGTCGCCGAATTGCGCAAGTAGCGCGATCGGCCCGACTCCCGAATCGCAGGGCAGGTCTCGTTTTCGTACGTCTCGCGCTCGACCTGTCAGGTCGCGAGCGGCGTCCGCTCATTACCCTAAGCGGATAGACCCTACGCAAGCCAATGCGGCTCGTCGGTGCCGATCGGCACGGGCGGCCGATCGAAGCGCGGCGCCGTCTCCGACATCGATTCGGCCGGAGCGGCCGCGAGCACGCGGCCGAACGGAGAATCCACCGTCTGCAGCGCATCTCGCACATCGTCGAAACCCACGTCAGGCGCGCGCCAGCCGTCGTCGATGGTGCCGAACGATTGCAACCAGCGCCCCGTCTGCGCGAGCGAGACACGCACATGCCAGCTGCCGCCTTCATTTGCACGGCGCAGCAGCGCCGCCATCGCACCGAATGCGGCAAGGTAGCCCGTTGCGTGATCGAGCGCCTGGCACGGCAAGTGTTTCGGCATGGCTGTGCCCGCCGCCGCCCGCTCCGTCCACGCGATGCCGCTCGCCGATTGCACGAGGCTGTCGAAGCCGCGACGCTGAGCCCACGGGCCCGTGTGCCCATACGCGCAGACCGATACGTACACGATGCCGGGCTTGATCCGAGCGAGGTCCTCGGGCCCGAATCCACGCGCCGCGAGTGCACCGGGCCGATAGGACTGCAAGAATACGTCGGCATCGGCCGCCAGTCCTCGCAACGCGTCCCGCCCTTGGGCCGCGCGCAAGTCGAGCAGAGCCGAGCGCTTGCCGCGGCCGTTGTCGATGACGAGCGGAGCGATATTCGGCAGATGCGGCCCATTGATGAGCAGCACTTCGGCGCCGTGCTGCGCCAGTGTGCGTCCGGCGACGGGGCCGGCAATGATGCGCGAGAGATCGAGCACGCGCGTGCCGGCCAGCGGGCGGTAAGTCGCGATAGGACTGTCGCCGCCGATCGGCATGGGCGGCGCATCGCCGATGCGCTCGATTTCGAAAAGCGGCAGCCCGGCGATAGCCGCTGCCTGCGGCTCTTTCGCCCACTCGTCCGGCGAGCGGATCAATGCGGCGCACAGCCCCGCATCGGCGAGTGTGCGATCGAGGTCCGCGCCGTCCCAGCCGAGAATCGCCTCGACCACCCGCTCCCGATTGTTCTCGCAATCGAGCACTCGGAGGATGCCGTCGCGGTGATGCGCGAAATTCGCGTGCAATTGAATCCACCGCCCGCCGCGCGTTTCGAAGAACCCCGTCAGCGGATCGCGCAGTTCAGGAGCGGGACCGTCGTCGATACGCAAGTATCGTTCGCTGCGAAACGCGACGAGTGCGCGGCGCATCGAAACCTCGACGCGCTGCGTGCGCCCTCGCCGCACCCGCTCACATGCGGCGGCGGCGAGCGCCGAAGCGCCTATCGTCGCGCTTGCGAGCGTGCCGACGCGATAGATCGAGGGCAAACCGGGGTCGGCGCCTTCGAAGTGAATCTCTTCGAGCATGTCAGGCGCGCAGCGGGCCAGCGACCAGAGATGTTCGAGCGCAACAAGCGGAGTGATCGGTGCGGTCATAGCGATGACGGAACGCGTTGAAGGGATGGCAACGAGTCTAGAATCGACGATCACACCAATCAATCTTGATTCAAATCATCAACATATATCGATTAGTTTGGTTCGCGCCCTCAATCCATTCCGAGACTGAACACTGAAGACGAACGATGCCCGCCTACCTGACCGCCTCCGAAGCCGCCGCGCTGCTCCAAATCAGCGTGCCGACGCTCTATTCCTACGTGAGCCGCGGCATGCTGCGCTCGGCGCCCGAAGCAAACGGCAAGCGCCGTCTATACGCGGCCGACGACGTGCGTCGCCTGGCCCGCAGGAAGGCCGACGGCAAGCGTGCCGGCAAAGTCGCGCAGAAGGTGCTGGACTGGGGTGTGCCCGTACTCGAGTCGCGCATCACGCTCATCGCTGATGGCCGGCTCTACTATCGCGGCCACGACGCCATCGAGCTCGCCCGCGCAGCGACGCTCGAAGACGCGGCCGCGCTTCTTTGGGAGTGCGAACGTGCGCGTATCGATGCCGCACCCGACGCCCCGTTGGCGGCCCGGCAATGGGACGCCTGGTTGAAGCTGACACACTCCGATGCGCCGCATGAGCGCGCACTCTTGCTGCTACCGGCAGCCGCCAAACTGATCCCGCGTATCTGGGCATTGGATCGCGAGGCGCAACTCGATACGGGCGCCGCGTTGATGCGCGTGCTCGCCGCGGCCCTCGTCCGCGGCAGGCCGTCGCGCGAGCCGCTGCATCGGCAGCTCGCGTATGCGTGGGGCATCCGCAATCGCAGGCACGTCGAGCTGTTGCGCGCGGCGCTCGTCGTATGCGCGGACCATGAGCTCAATGCGTCCACGTTTACCGTGCGCTGCATCGCCTCGACGGGGATGCATCTATTCGGCGCGGTGACAGGCGGGCTCGCGGCGCTCGCCGGTCCACGCCATTGCGGCGAGACCATGCGTGTGAGCGCTCTCCTCGCCGAAGTCGATCAAGCCGGCGATGTCGATCGATATCTGGCGGCGCATCTCGCTCGCCACGACGACGACGACCGGCCGCGCACGATCCTTCCCGGCTTCGGGCACCCCCTTTATCCGCAAGGCGATCCGCGCGCGACGGTTCTGCTTGCCATGCTCAATGATTGCGCAGGAGTCAGAACGGCCGCGCGTGCGAGACTGAATCAGATCGAGGCGATAACGAATGCGGCGGGGCGCTCGACTGGCCTCGCTCCGACCGTCGATTTCGCTTTGTCGTCGATCGAGCGTGTCGTGGACCTGCCACCGGGAGCGGCCTTCGCTCTCTTCGCGCTTGGCCGGGCAGCCGGCTGGATCGCACACGCATTGGAACAAATGGAGGATGGCAGATTGATTCGCCCGCGCGCCCGCTATATTGGCGCATACGAGCCTCCCGTACGCGCCGGCGCACGCCGCTTCGATCACGAGCCGTCGCCGATCGATCCGCCGGCAAAACAACAACGGGTCTAGGCCTCTCCCACAGACGGCATTCAGGCAATCGCTGCACCGACGCTATCGGTCAAGACCGATCGCTTTCACGCGACTCGCAGCCACCGGGTCATCCAGCCGCGAGCGCTTGCCGCCGCCTGCGCGGATGCAATGCGCCTGTCGGCATCGGCCGAGTTCGCGCTCGTCACATTGACGCGCGCCCCATCGCGCCCGGCGCTGACCCACGCTCGAGTCCCGGCCGGCAGGACAAACGACTGTCCTGCCTCGAGCCAGTAGTCTTCGGCGTCGTGCTCCAGCGTCAGCCACAACTGCCCGGTCGTCACCGTCACGACGAGGGGCCGCACGATGCGCCAGGCCGTGGCCGGCTCGTCGTGTTCCATTTCGAACTCTCGGATCTCGCGCATCTCAGCCTCCTCGATAAAACATTGCTCAGTGGATGCATTATCTCGGCTCGATCGCTATAATCACATGCACAGTTCCGAACAGTTTCAGCGAAACTGTTCAGGCAAAATACCGAACACTTGAATGAGCGAGGCCTATCGATGATGCTCGAGCTCGACCGCGGCAACGGCGTGCCGCTCACGGACCAGATCGTCGCGCAGATGGAAGGCTGGGTTCGCTCGCGCGAAGCGCATGCCGGCGCAAAGCTGCCATCGATTCGCGGCCTTGCGGCGCAATACGGCATCAGCCGATTTCCCGTCATCGAAGCTTATGATCGGCTCGTGTCGCTCGGCTATGTCGAATCGCGGCACGGCTCGGGCTTTTACGTGAGCGCGCGCTGGCGCGACGTGTCGGGCTCCGCGGGCACATCCGATCCGCGCCGCGCGGAAGACGAGTCGGGCCACATCCTGCACGAGTTCAATCATCCCGGCGACACGTTGAAACTCGCGACCGGCTTCATCCCCGAGGCATGGCGCGATATGGAAGGTCTCGCCCAAGCGATCCGCCACGTCGCGCGAACCGATCCGGCGGCCATGATCGATTACGCGACACCATTCGGCAACGCCGCATTGCGCGAGCATTTGCAGGCCCGCATCGCGTCGCTCGGCATTCGCGCCGACACGTCACAAATCGTCATCACATGTGGCGCGAGCCAGGGCATCGATCTCGTCGTCCGCTATCTGCTGAAGGCGGGCGACACGATGTTCGTCGAGGATCCGGGCTACTACAACTTGTTCGGACTCCTGAAGTTGCACGGGGTCAACATCGTCGGCATTCCGCGCACTGCGGCCGGACCGGATGTCGAGGCGTTACGGGCCGCGCTCGAGCGCCACCGTCCGCGCGCCTTCTTCGTCAACTCGGTCTTTCACAATCCGACCGGCACGATCGTCGCGCCGTCGGTCGCCTTCCGCGTACTTCAACTCGCGCGCGAATATGGCTTCACGATCGTCGAGGACGACATCTACGCTGATTTCCAGGGCGAGGCGACCGATCGCCTTGCGGCGCTCGATCAGCTCGAGCAGGTCATCTACATCGGCGGGCTATCGAAGACGCTCTCGTCGTCGCTGCGGATCGGGTTCATCGCGGCCAATCCGGCGATCGTCAAAGACATCGTCGACATCAAGATGCTGACGGGGATCGGCGGATCGCTGTTCGCCGAATCGGTCGCGCTCGCGATGCTCGAGCGCGGCGCCTATCGCAAGTTTCTCGATCGCCTGCGCCGGCGTATGAACGAAGTACTCGGCGCGGCCATTCAGACGCTCGAATCGTACGGCTGGCAGCTATTCGCGCCGCCGGCCGGCGGCAAGTTCGTCTGGGCGCGCGTGCCGCACATCGAAGATTCGCAGCGGCTCGTCGAATGCGCGGCGGCATGCGGCGTGACGGTCGCGCCCGGCAGCTACTTCCGCCCTCACGGAGAAACAAGTCCGTGGCTTCGCATCAACGCGGCGTACTCGACGGATCCGCGCGCGCACGCGTTTTTTGAACGTGCGACGCGGCTCGAGCCCGATCGCCCTTTGGCGGCGCGACGCGCACCCGCGAATGAGTCCGAGTTGATCGGTTGAGCACAAGCTTGGTCACCTGACGCACCAGGAGCGTGCGCGCTCGAGTGGCGGACGCCGCCCGACCTACCGATAAAGCTCGGTACATCCAAGGTCGTAGCCGATGTGAGCGCCCGCACACCAATGCGAGTAGGCGTCTCGCATGGTTCTTGCTGCCTTATGCGGTAAAGTAGCCGTTATTTCGCATCGCATGCGGCTACATTGCGATGTCTCCTCATTTTCCGATTCTTCGATTCCGACCGAGCATGATCGAACTCGATCCTCCCGGGTTTCAGCCGCCGCGTCCCGTTGCTGGCGAAGCAGGCGCACGGCATACCGTCATTTATGGCGGCTATACCGTATTCAGCGTCTTTCAACCGGTGTTCTCGGTATCGCATCGGCGCGCGATCGGCTACCACGCGTCACTGCGTGCGCACGATGAAGACGGTCGTCAGGTGCTTTCGCACGAGGTGTTCACGCAGGCGGCACGGCGCGGCGATCTGCTCGAGCTCGGAAGACTCGCCGAATCGCTGCATCTCGGCAATTTCAGCGCTTTCGACAGCCATGACGAATGGCTTTTTCTGAGCCTGCATCCGGCGGCGCTGATGGACACGAGTTATGGCGACGCGCTGCTCGCCGGCCTGAAGGCGCTCGCGCTGCCGCCGCAGCGCGTCGTTCTCGAAGTGCCCGAGCAAGCGGGCGGCGAAACGAGCCGCTTCGCGGAAATCGTCGATTCGCTGCGCAAATCGGGCTTTCTGATCGCGCTCGGCGGTTTCGGCGCCAAGCATTCGAACATCGACCGCGTTTGGCATCTACGTCCCGACATCGTCACCCTCGATCGCGTGATTCTTCAGCAGGCCAGCGAACATTCGCACATCGAACGCGTATTGCCGGGGCTCGTGTCGCTGTTGCACGAATCGGGACAGCTCGTGCTGATGGGCGGTCTTTCGACTGAGCGCGAAGCGTTGATCGCGCTCGAAGCCAACGTCGATTTCATGCAGGGCACCTATTTCGCCGGGCCCAGCATGGATCCGGTCGAGCCGACTGTGGCCGCGGCCTCGATGGATGCCCTGTCGTCAGCGCTGCGCGAGCGGGTGGCGGCGCGCGAACGCGCGCAGGCCGCACGGCTCGCACCCTACGTCGCCGCGCTCGAGGAAGCCTGCGGACATGTCGTCGAGGGCGAGACGATCGAGCGCGCGACACGCTCTCTGCTCGCGCTGCCCGATTCCGCAAGATGCTTCCTGCTCGATGCGCACGGTCGGCAGATCGGCGACAACCTCGTGCCGGAAGGGCGTCGCGTCTCGCGCCGCGCGAAGCGTTTTCGACCGTTGCTGCATTCGGAGGGCGCGAGCTGGGAACGGCGCCCTTACTTCATCGAAGCCGTTCGTGCCCCGGGCCGTGTCCATCTGACCGCGCCTTATCTCTCCATCAATGAAGCGCATCTCTGCGTGACCGCATCGGCTGCCGCGCAAACGCCAAAAGGCCTGCAGGTGCTTTGCGTCGACATCAACTGGGAAGCCGCATCGCAAGGTCTCTAGTGCACTAGCGACCTGGCCGAACCGCTCGCGGCGCCAGAGGCTATCGGAACACTGCACGCCGATCGCGAACGCGGCGGCTCGCCGATCTCACGCGTACGCGTGACCGTTCGAACGAACCGTTGCGAGCAAACTGTCGATGGCCGGCTCGCCGAACGCGCGGTTCACGGCAGCCAGAACGACCGGATCGGTCAGCAGGCGAACATAGCCGATCCGCGTTCCAGCAAACGACACGGCAACGAGCGCGACGATCGTGCATCGGTGCAGCACCGCGATGTAGGCCACGTCCGACATGGCCAGTGTTTGCGCGGACCGCCCTGTGTCGGCGGCGAACGACGCGGTCGTGCCCACCCCCACCGGTGCCGCCGCAACTGCAACGACACGCTCGGCGCGTTCCACCGTAAGCGCTTCGACGCCCGCCGTGGCCGCCTCCTCGAAAATCCGCATCGCCGCTGTCGGGTCGCAGGTTTCGATCGCCGTGCGCAGGCGCTCGAGCACCTCGTGCCGCTCGCGCCGCCGCGTGCGCTCGACGTCGGCGTCAGTGTTTTCATCGCCCGTTTCCGGCGTTCGTTGCAGGCGCAACCGTGCGCGATGCACGAGTTGCCGGCAATGCGCGGGGGTCTTCTTGCCCAGGACGTCCGCAATCCGCGCATAGTCGCAATCGAACGCTTCGTGCAGGATAAAGGCGGCACGCTCGTCGGGCGTGAGTGTCTCGAAGAGCAGCCAAAGCCCCTCCTCCATCGCCGAGGCACGCAGTGCCTCCTCCTCCGCCGAAGGCATCGTCTCATGCAAAACCGACGATGCCTGCCGCTCTTTTTCATGGGCGACATGTTCCGTCTGCAAGCGCCGCAGTCTGTCGATGGCAAGCCGCGTCGTGATCGTCGTGAGCCACGCGAGCGGTGTCCGCAATGCGTCTTCCTCGGCCGCATGCCATTTGAGCCAGGCGTCCTGCACGACGTCCTCCGCCTCCGCGCGAGATCCGAGCACGCGGTAGGCGCGCGCCATGAGCCGCGCGCGGGCGGCCTCGAACCCCGACGTCTTGTCCGCTTTCTCGTTGGGTTTGTTTTCGTTTCGTGCTCGCGTCATTCCGTCCTCTCCAGGCATCGCTTTCGCTTCGGCGGGATTCCTTTGGAACAGGGCGCGCCGTAGGGCTCGCACTCAGGCCCATCCGCCAACTGTCAGGGTTGGATCCCCGACTTATTGACGTTTGAGCGCATTAAAACGTGACGAGCGCCGGCGCGACGCGCGACTTTTTATCGATAGCCGCTGCATTCGGCGCGCAGTCTTGTCACAATAGATGCAATCCGTGCGTCATGACAGTCGAGAGGATCGCACATCGATGCGCCGCCCTATCGACATCCACGCGAGGAATGCCTATGCACCCCGATCCCTACAGCCAACTCGTGCCGACCGTCATCGAGACGACGGGCCGCGGCGAGCGCGCCTACGACATCTACTCACGCCTGCTGCGCGAGCGCATCGTTTTTCTCGTCGGCCCCGTCACCGACGAAACGGCAAGCCTGATCGTCGCACAAATGCTGTTTCTCGAGTCCGAAAATCCGGACAAGGACATTTCGTTCTACATCAATTCGCCCGGCGGTTCAGTCTACGACGGCATGGCGATCTACGACACGATGCAGTTCATCAAGCCGCAGGTCTCGACCCTCTGCACAGGCTTCGCGGCGAGCATGGGCACCTTCCTGCTCGCGGCGGGCGCGAAGGGCAAACGGTTCGCACTGCCGAACGCGCGGATCATGATCCATCAGCCGTCGGGCGGCAGTCAGGGCACGGCGGCCGATATCGAGATTCAGGCAAAAGAGGTGTTGTTTCTGCGTGAGCGCCTCAATGCGATCTTGGCCGACCGCACCGGGCAGAGCATCGAGCAGATCGCCAAGGACACGGATCGCGACAATTTCATGTCGGCCGCGGCCGCGAAGGAATACGGGCTCATCGACGATGTGTTGACCGAACGCGCGACGCTCGACGACATCGCGCGGCGCACGGCGTTGTGATCGCCCGGCGCCGAATGCGGCAATGCAGTCGGCAGCCTCCCAAAAAAAGGCCCTCGCGCAGCGGCGAGGGCCTTTCTTCTTCATACCAGCGTACCTAGCGCCAGCGCGCCACACCGAAAGTGGCGCCTGCACGCTCAATTACGACGCGAAGTTCTTCGCGGCGAAATCCCAATTCGCGAGATGGTTCAGGAACGTTTCGATGAACTTCGGCCGCGCGTTGCGGAAATCGATGTAGTAGGCGTGCTCCCAAACGTCGATCGTGAGCAGCGGCTTCGCATCCGTCGTGAGCGGCGTGGCGGCGTTGCTCGTCGAGACGATGTCGAGCGAGCCGTCGGCCTTCTTCACGAGCCACGTCCAGCCCGACCCGAAGTTGCCGGCGGCTGCCTTCGAGAAAGCTTCCTTGAACGCGTCGAACGAGCCCCACTTCTTGTTGATCGCCTCGGCGAGCGCACCCGTCGGCGCACCGCCGCCTTGCGGCTTGAGGCAGTTCCAGAAGAACGTGTGATTCCAGACTTGCGCCGAGTTGTTGAAGACGCCGCCCGACGATTTCTTGATGATCTCTTCAAGACCGAGGTTCTCGAACTCGGTGCCCTTGATGAGGTTGTTCAGGTTCGTCACATAGGCCTGATGGTGCTTGCCGTAGTGAAAGTCGAGCGTCTCTTCCGACATGTGGGGCGCGAGCGCGTTCTTGGCAAACGGCAGCGGCGGGAGCGAGTGTTCCATGGTGCAGTTCCTTCTATCGAGTGATCGAGTATGGGGGTACTCGTTGTGGGTACTTTATGCAGTTAGCAGGCGACACTTCCGAGCCTTCGATTGTAGGCGACTTGGAATAACCCCGCAAACGAGCGGCCCTTTAGACGCATCATTGACCGCTGCGCGCGCGAATCGGCGTAAAAAATGCTCACGGCCGCGCCTATCGTCGCACCTAACCGGGACACCCGCGCGCGAGCACATCGGCCCCCGACGAACGCTGGAATTGCAACGCTAAAACGTGTCGGTGAGGCGTGGCTGCACGTCCCCGAATGAAACGTCGGCCGCCCCTTGGGCGAGATGCAGCTCATAGCGCCGCTCGCGCTTGAGCTCGCCGGTTGCCCGGATGGCGTGTCCCGTTCGCGCATCGAGCAATGCGGCGTAGCCGCGCTCGAGCGTGCGCTGCGGGCTCAGCAGCTCCAGCCGGGCCCCGAGCGAGGCCACCTTCGCCGCGTGTCGCTCGTGTTGTCGCGCGAGCGTCGCGTCGAGTCGCCGCGCAAAGCCCGCGAGCGCCTGCCGGTGAGCCCCGAGATCGGGCCGCCAGCGCTCCCAGCGCAGCCGCACGAGCGCAAAGCGCGCCCGCGCGTCGCGCACCGGACGCGCGCCTGCAGACGCGAGCCGTGCCTGAAGCTGCTGCAAATGGACGCGTTGACGCCGCAGACGCTCGGCGGGGCTCACGAGCCGGCGCGCAAGCCAGTCGAGCTGCTGCGCGCGCCGCTCCGCGAGGCGGCCGAAACCGCGCGCGAGCGCCGCGCGGCGCTGGTCGAGCTCGCGCAGCAGCATCGTGCGCTGCGGACTCACGAGCTCGGCCGCGCCTGTCGGCGTCGGCGCGCGGACGTCGGCCGCGAAATCGGCGATCGTGACGTCGGTCTCGTGCCCAACGCCGCAGACCACCGGTAGCTCGCTCGCGGCGATCGCTCGCGCCACCTCCTCCTCGTTGAAGGCCCAGAGATCTTCGATCGAGCCCCCGCCGCGGCATACGACGAGCACATCGACCTCGCGCCGCGCATTCGCCCTCTCGATCATCGCGGCCAGCTTTTCGCCTGCTCCCATGCCTTGCACGGGTGCCGGATAAATCACGATCGGAATGTGCGGCGCGCGGCGCGCAAGCGTCGTCAGGACATCGCGCAACGCAGCCGCCTGCAGCGAGGTGACGATGCCGATCGCGTGCGGATGCGTCGGCAGCGGACGTTTGCGCTCGGGCGCGAAAAGGCCCTCGGCTTCGAGCTTAGTCTTCAGGCGCACAAACGCCTCGTAAAGACGGCCGAGGCCCGTGCGGCGCACGGCCTCCACGTTGAGCTGAATTTCGCCGCGCGGCTCGTACATCGTCACGAGCGCCCGCACCTCGATCTTGTCGCCCTCGCGCGGCGTGAACTCGGCGTATTGCGCGCGCCCGCGGAACATGACGCAGCGCATCTGCGCCTCGCCGTCCTTGATGGAAAAGTACCAATGACCGCTCGCGGCCCGCATGAAGTTCGAGACTTCGCCGGCCACCCAGACGAGCGGAAACGATCGTTCGAGCAATCTGCCGATCGTCCGGTTGAGCACGGAGACCGGGATGGCGACGTCACCGTCGAACGGTCCGCCCGACGATGAGGCGGCCGGCCCCGAAGGAGAGAAGGAAGAACGCGAATGCATACTGGATCTCATTTTTTCTGCCGGACAGACGATAGTCTCCTCGCATGACGGCGTCCAGTGCCGCAATGGCGTCCGACGCCAGGTTTCCCACATAGAGGACAAAAAAGATGGCTTTTTCGGGGACGCCGCGCGGAGCCGCGATCCTACGTGGCAAGTTATTGATTTTTAAGAATTTGCCTTTCGTACGATCTGAGTTGGCGCCGACGAGAGCCTTGATCTGCCGGCCTTCTCGCCGTTTGCGAGGCACGTTCTTCACAGAGTTATCCACAGGCGAGCGGAGGCCGGCGATAGGGAGAAACGCACGCGTTGCCGGCGAGTCGTCTTGCCCTCGGTGGCCTGGGCGCGCTAGAGTGCCGGGTTCCCGAACCGCCCCCGGACCTACATCGACGATGTCAGCGCCATCCCGCCTCGGTGAACGTCTCGCCGATCGAATCAAAGCGCGCATCGAAGCGCGCCTCACGCGCGAATGGCAGCGCCGCGGGCCGCTCGCCTGGGCGCTCTCCCCGCTTTCGTTGGCCTTCGGCGCGGCGGCCGCGCTGCGCCGCGCGAGCTTCTCGCTCGGCTGGCGCGAGAGCGTGCGAATCGGCTTGCCGGTCGTCGTCGTCGGCAACGTGACCGTCGGCGGAACGGGCAAGACGCCGACCGTCATCGCGCTCGTCGATGCCCTGCGCGCCGCGGGCTTCACCCCGGGCGTCGTCTCGCGCGGATATGGCGCAAAGGTGGCCGAGCCGCGCGCCGTGACGGCAGCCTCACATCCTGACGAAGCCGGCGACGAGCCGCTCATCATCGCGCGGCGCACGGGCGCGCCCGTCTGGGTTTGCCCCGACCGCGTGGCCGCCGCCCGCGCATTGGTGACCGCGCATAGCGACGTCGACGTGATCGTGAGCGACGACGGGCTCCAGCACTACCGCCTGCAGCGCGACGTCGAGCTCGTCGTATTCGATCAGCGTCTTGCCGGCAACGGATTTCTGCTGCCGGCGGGGCCGTTGCGCGAGCCGCTTTCGCGCCGGCGCGACGCCACGCTCGTCAACAACCCGTTCAGCCGCGAGCTGCCGCCGTGGCCCGACACGTATGCGCTGACGATCTCGCCCGGCGACGCCTGGCACCTCGCGGACCCGAGCCTGCGCCGTCCGCTCGCTCAGTTCGCGGGCGCGCGCGTGCTGGCGGCGGCCGGCATCGGCTCGCCCGAGCGCTTTTTCGCGACGCTGCGCGCGGCGGGCCTCGCGCCCGCGACGCGCGCGCTGCCCGATCACTACGCGTATCGTCGAGATCCGTTCGAGGGTGCGCAGGCCGACGTGATCCTGATCACCGAAAAGGATGCAGTAAAATTGCGCGGACGGCGCGACGCGCGGATCTGGGTCGTTCCAGTCGAAGCTGCGTTGCCAGGCCGCCTCATCGCTCTCGTTGTGGAGAAACTCCGTGGACGCTCGCTTGCTTGAAATTCTCGTGTGCCCGATTTGCAAGGGCCCACTCCGTTACGACCGGGCGAACGAGGAGCTCATCTGCCAAGCCGACAAGCTGGCCTATCCGATCCGCGACGGCATTCCCGTCATGCTCGCGGACGAGGCGCGGCAAACGGTCGAAGGCACGCCGATCGAGCCAGTCGATCCGACGGGCGGGGCATAAAGCCCACGCACGAAAAAGCGCGCGGACACCACTCCCGCCGCCGGTCGTCCCTTTCGCCACGCAGCCAACGAGCGAATCTCCTCTTTCCTTTTTCGATGACCGAATACGCTTCGATCAGCGACGCGCCGTTTGTCGCCGTCGTCCCCGCCCGGCTCGCTTCCACGCGCCTGCCGGAGAAACCCCTCGCCGACATCGCCGGCAAGCCGATGGTGGTGCGCGTCGCCGAACGTGCGCGCGCCGCGGGCGCGCTCAAAGTGCTGATCGCCTCCGATTCGGAGCGCGTACTCGAGGCGGCCCGCGCGCATGGCATCGATGCACTGCTGACGCGCGACGATCACCCGTCCGGCACGGATCGCCTCGCCGAAGTGGCCGCGCGGCTGAACTGGAGCGACGATACGATCGTCGTGAACGTGCAGGGCGACGAGCCGCTGCTCGATCCGGCGCTCGTGAGCGGTGTCGCTACGCATCTCGCGCGGCATCCCGACTGTGCGATCGCGACGGCCGCGCATACGATCCACGATCCCGCTGAAGTGTTCAGCCCCAATGTCGTCAAGGTCGTCCTCGACGCGCAAGGGCGCGCGCTTTACTTCTCGCGCGCGCCGATTCCCTGGATGCGCGACGCCTATCAGCCGCATTGCGCGGCCGACGCCATCGACGTCGCGGCGATGCCCGCGCCCGAAGCCGCGCCGGTCTATCGCCACATCGGCCTCTATGCCTACCGCGCGCGCTTCCTGCGCACCTATCCGCGACTCGCGCAGGCGCCGATCGAGTGCGCGGAGATGCTCGAGCAGCTGCGCGCCATGTGGCATGGCGAGCGTATCGCGGTGCTCGTCACCCATGAGGCGCCTCCTCCGGGCGTCGATACGCCGGCCGATCTCGAGCGCGTCCGCTCGCTTTTCCGGTCGGAGTAGTGCCCTGTCCCGTGAGTTCTTTGATAAATGAAATTGTCCAGATGGTCGTCAGGCAAGGAGCGAGGAGGCGCCATAGCCGTAGCTATGGCAACGACGAGCGACGCCGTCCCACAGGGATTTCCTTCGGTCGCATGGCGGCCATCTGGGCGATTTCATATCAAAGGAACTTGCGGGACAGGGCACTATTTGCGAGCCATGGCATAATCGAAGCCGATTGCGCGAGCATTCGCAACATTCGGCTCTCTGGTTCCTGTCCGTCTGCCCTGCTGCCCGCCTTGGTCGAAGCGCCGCGAAAAGTGTGCGCCGCCGAGGCTGCCGCTCCCATTCGCACGGCCACGGACATCGGCCGGCGCGTTTCGGCTTTCGCACCGCATTCCACATACGACTCGGAGATACCACCATGCGTTTGATCCTGTTGGGTGCACCTGGCGCCGGAAAGGGCACCCAAGCGAACTTCATCAAGGAAAAATTCGGGATTCCGCAGATTTCGACCGGCGACATGCTGCGCGCCGCCGTGAAGGCCGGCACGCCGCTCGGCGTTGAGGCGAAGCGCTATATGGATGCGGGCGAGCTCGTGCCCGACGCGGTCATTATCAATCTCGTCAAGGAGCGCCTCACCGACTGCGATTGCGAGAAAGGCTATCTGTTCGACGGATTCCCGCGCACGTTGCCGCAAGCCGAAGCGATGAAGCAGGCCAGCGTCGCGATCGATTACGTGCTCGAGATCGACGTGCCGTTCGACGAGATCATCGTTCGCATGAGCGGCCGCCGCACGCACCCGGCGTCAGGCCGCACCTATCACCTGAAATTCAATCCGCCGAAGGTCGAGGGCAAGGACGACGTGACGGGCGAGCCGCTGATCCAGCGCGACGACGACAAGGAAGAGACGGTCAAGAAGCGCCTCGACGTCTACTGCGCGCAGACGAAGCCGCTCGTCGACTATTACCAGCAATGGGCCCAGCGCGGCGTCGAAAACGGCCTCAATCCGCCGCAATATCGCCGCATCTCCGGCCTGGGGTCGGTCGAAGAAATCCGCCAGCGCGTGTTCGATGCTTTGAAGTAAGGGACGCCGCTTCGTCGCCCCTCGAAAAACGAAAGGAGCTTTGAGCATGGAGATTCGCGGTAACGGATTCCTGATCACCGGCGGCGCGTCGGGCCTCGGCGCGGCCACGGCACGTCTCATTGCCGAGCATGGCGGCAAGGTCGCCATCGCCGATCTCAACGAAGCGGCGGGCAACGCGCTCGCGGGCGAGCTCGGCGGTGTGTTCGTGAAATGCGACGTGACGCGCGAAGACGATGCGGTCCAAGCCGTCGCGGCCGCCACACGGCTCGGCACGCTCGTCGGTCTCGTGAACTGCGCGGGCGTCGCGCCGGCGGTGAAGACGGTCGGCAAGGACGGGCCGCATCCGCTCGATGCGTTCCGCCGCACGATCGAAATCAACCTCATCGGCACGTTCAATGTGCTGCGCCTCGCCGCCGCGGAAATGGCCAAGAATGCGCCGAACGCGAACGGCGAGCGCGGCGTGATCGTCAACACAGCCTCGGTTGCGGCATTCGACGGGCAGATCGGCCAGGCAGCCTATGCGGCCTCGAAAAGCGGTGTCGCCGGGATGACGCTGCCGATCGCGCGCGACCTCTCGCGCAATGGCATTCGCGTAATGACGATCGCGCCGGGCATTTTCGAAACGCCGATGCTGCTCGGCATGCCGCAGGAAGTGCAGGACTCGCTTGGCGCGATGGTGCCTTTCCCTTCGCGCCTCGGCAAGCCGATCGAATATGCGATGCTCGTCAAGCAGATCTTCGACAATACGATGCTGAATGGCGAGGTGATCCGGCTCGACGGCGCGATCCGGATGCAGCCGAAGTAGCGCCCGCGGGCGGCGCGCTCAGTCGTCGCCGCTGTCGGTGCGCTGGCGCAGCTCCTGCAATTGCGATTCGACGGCGGTCGCGTCCTCGGCGTCGGGGCGGTCGTCGAGGTAGCGCTCCAGATCCTCGAGCGCCGGCCGCAGATAATCGAGCCGCGCATAGGCGAACCCGCGATCGCGCACCTCCTCGATGTTTTCCGGCAGCAGAATCACGAGCCGCTGTTGCACCGCCAACAAACGCTGCCAGCGCTCGGTCTGGAGATAGATCGCCTTCAAGTTGCGCAGCATGCGCGCGATGATCTCGCGCCCCGTGGCCGGCTGCAGCAGCATCCGCAGCGTGCCGCCGATCGAGTCGCCGCTCGTGTGCGACAAATACGGCTCGAGCCTGTCCACCATCTCCGCTTCGGTCAGCGACTTGCCCGTCGTCGGATCGAGCATCACGTCGCCCTCCGGCAGCGTCACGCGCAGCAGAAAGTGGCCCGGAAACGACACGCCTTTCACCGGAACGCCGATCTGCTCGCCGATTTCCATATAGAGGATCGCAAGCGAGATTGGGATGCCGCGCCGGCGCTTTAGAACGATATTGAGGTGGCTGTTATCGGGGTCGTAGTAATCGTTGAGGTTGCCGGCGAAGCCGAGCTCGCGGAAGAAGAAGCGGTTCAATGCGCCGATCTTGTCCGTCAGGTCCGCGTTCTCGGGCAAACGGCGCTTGAGCCGCACGGCCAGCTCGTCGAGCTCGGCCAGCGCACCCTGCAGATCGAGGTCGGGATAGGCATCCTGCGCGAGCGAAAGCGCCGTTTCGGTGACCGGCAGGCTGTCGTCGTCGGCGACGAGTGAAGTGAAGTAGTCGAGAACCGATGTCATGGCTGTCTCAGGTCTGGAGTCCTCACTTGGCGCGTCTTCTAAAGTAGGTATATTTGAAGCCCATCAGCCAAAGCATACTGAAATATAGTGCGGCGAACAGGACCATGCAGGCCGCGAGCAGCGCGATGCGCGCAAGCGGCCGCGCATGTAGCCCGATCCAGTCGAAATTCCCCGCGCACCAATGCATCGCGCCGGCCAGCACGAGCGAAGCACCGAGGAGCTGCACGAGAAAAAGGGCCCAGCCGCCCGACGGGGTGTAGATGCCGCGCCGGCGCAAACCCGTATACAACAATATGGCATTGACGCAAGCGCCGAGCCCGACGCTCAACGTGAGCCCCGCGTGCGCGAACACGGGCACGAACACCACATTGCCGATCTGCGTGGCGATCAGCACGCCGATGCCGATTTTCACGGGCGTCTTGATGTCCTGCTTGGCGTAAAAGCCCGGCGCGAGAATCTTGATGACGATGAGGCCGATGAGCCCGACGCCATAGGCCGTCAGCGCGCGGCCCACCATGACGACCGAGTACCCGTCGAAACGTCCGTAGTTGAAAAGCGTCGCGGTCAGCGGCTCGGCAAAGAGGAACAGCGCGAGCGCGCTCGGCGCCGCCAGCAGGAACGTCACGCGCAGCCCCCAGTCGAGCAGCGCCGAGTACTCGTGCGGGTCCTCGTCCACGTGCGCTTTCGACAAGCTCGGCAACAAAATGGTCCCGAGCGCGACGCCGAGCAGCGCCGTCGGGAACTCCATCAGGCGGTCCGCGTAATTGATCCAGGACACGGCCCCAGGGCCGAGCCGCGAGGCGATATTGGTATTGATGATGAGCGAGAGCTGCGCGACCGAGACCGCGAACGTGGCCGGCACCATCTTCATGAGCACGCGCTTGACGCCTCGGTGGGCGAGCGCGACGAACGGATTGAGGCCGATGCGCGGCGTCATGTCGATCTTCGCGAGGCCCGGCCATTGCACCGCGAACTGCAGCACGCCGCCGACGATGACGGCCCAGGCAAGCGCGAAGACCGGCACCTTGAGGTGCGGAGCGACGAACACCGCCGCCGCGATGAACGAGACGTTGAGCAGCACCGGCGCGAAGGCGGGCAGCGAAAAGCTGCCGTAGGTGTTCGCGACGCCGGCGGCGAGCGTGGTGAGCGAGACGAAGACGATGTACGGGAACATGATCTGCGTCATCGTCACCGCGAGGCCGAACGCCTGGCCGTCGCCCTTCAAGCCCGAGGCCACGGCGAACACCACCGCCGAAGCCGCGACGATGCCGACCAGCGAGAGCAGCGCAAGCGCCCACGTGAGCACCGTCGACATCGCATCGACGAGCGCTTTCGTCGGCCCGTGCCCCTGACTGTTCTTGAATTCGGCGAGGATCGGCACGAACGCCTGCGAAAACGCGCCCTCGGCCGAAAGCCGCCGCAGCAGATTCGGAATGCGAAAGGCGACGTAAAAGGCATCGGTGAATTGACTCGCGCCGAAGGCGCGCGCGATCAGCGTTTCACGGATGAGGCCGGTTACGCGCGAGAGCAGCGTGAAACCGCTGACCGTCAGCAGGGCTCGGAATAGATTCATGGGGCGGCTATTATACGGGCAGCCGCCGCGGCTTCCGGCCGTCTCGTCGCGATATTTGCCATCTCTCTGATTTTGCTGATATACTCGCGCGTTTCGAAGCTCGCCTTCTGCGTTGTGTCGCGAAGACGCGATCAGATGCAGCGATGCCGACGTTTTGCGCCTTCGGGCAATCGTTCCCGAAGGTTTCGATCGAAAGGGCGCTCGAACGGTCGTCTAGTGCGCGACTCCGGGCACCGCGAACAATACAGGACTAGGAACTCTCATGGCTAACTCCAAGCAAGCACGCAAGCGCGCCCGCCAAGCCGCGAAGGCGAACTCGCACAACTCGGCGCTGCGCTCGAAGTACCGTACGGCGATCAAGGCTGTCCGCAAGGCGATCGAAGCCGGCGATCAAGCCAAGGCCGCCGAAGTCTTCCGCCTCTCGGCCAAGACGCTCGACATCATCGCCGACAAGAAAATCGTCCATAAGAACAAGGCCGCTCGCCACAAGAGCCGCCTCGTGGCCGCCCTCAAAGGTATGCAGCAACCTGCCGCCGCGCAGTAAGCTCGTCTGGAGCGTCCCCGCAAATGCCGTTCAGCTGGCTGCTGAGCGGCATTTTGTTTTGCTGCCGCGAATCTGGTGTGTCGGGAATGTGTCAGTAAAGAAGGACGGGCACTAACCGTCGACGTTCGCGCGCGACGCCGCCGCGCCATCGACCTGCGGCGGACATTGCGTCCGCCCCCGCCGCGTCAACCCTTGGCCTTTTGCACGGCGCCGTGATGCTGAGGCAACTCGCAAGCCTCGGTCACGACGAGGTTGTTGTCTTTCGCGAAGTTCATGCAGAAATCGAACGCCATCGGTTCGATGTCTCGCAGCCGCGAATCGACGATCACGACCTTGACGTCACCGAGCAGCACGGGGCGCACATACACCGAGTATTGAAGGCGTGCGTTGGGCCCTTTCACGCCGGGACCGTAGCTCGACATGACTCCCGCCAAACGCTCTGCCCAGTCGCTCGGCCGAAACTTCCTTCCGTCCTTGGTGATGCCCTGAATGAAGTATTCGGTGAACGGTGCTTCGGCCATGTATGAAACCCATATGGTGCGCCCGAAGCTTTACCCGCCGGGCTGGAGAAAACTCGGGGATTATACCACCCCCGACTGTCTTTTCCGCACCGCACACAAACGGTGCGCACGTGGGGCGAAGCTCGGCGCCGGCTCGTCAAACCGGCAAAAATCCTTTATGCTGCGGGGAGTTATCCCATTCGACGGCGGCGCCGTCCGGTCTCACGGCCGGGTCAGTCCGCCGTATTTGTTTCATGTCCGACAAAAAAATCCGCCACTATCTGCAATTCAATGACTTCTCGTTGGAAGACTACGAGTACGTGCTCGAGCGCGCGCGCATCCTGAAGCGCAAGTTCAAGAACTACGAGACTTATCATCCGCTGCACGACCGTACGCTCGCGATGATCTTCGAGAAGCATTCCACGCGCACGCGCCTGTCGTTCGAGGCCGGCATGTTCCAGCTCGGCGGCCACGCCGTCTATCTGAGCACGCGCGATACCCAGCTCGGCCGCGGCGAACCGATCGAGGACGCCGCGCAAGTGATCTCGCGGATGGTCGACATCATCATGATCCGTACGTTCGGGCAGGACATTTTGCGGCGCTTCGCCGAAAACTCGCGCGTGCCCGTCATCAACGGCCTGACGAACGAGTACCACCCGTGCCAGGTACTGGCCGACATCTTCACGTTCTACGAGCACCGCGGTCCGATCGCCGGCAAGACGGTGACGTGGGTCGGCGACGCCAACAACATGCTCTATACGTGGATCGAGGCGGCACAGATTCTGGGCTTCAAGCTGCGGATTTCCACGCCGCCCGGCTACCCGCTCGACCAGGCGCTCGTCGCGCCAGAAAGCGCCCCCGCGTTCGAAGTTTTCGAGGATCCGCACGAAGCATGCCGCGGGGCCGATCTGGTGACCACCGATGTCTGGACGAGCATGGGCTTCGAGGCGGAGAACGAAGTCCGCAAGGCCGCTTTCGCCGATTGGTGTGTCGATGCCGAGATGATGGGCCGCGCGAACCCCGATGCGCTTTTCATGCACTGCCTGCCCGCGCACCGCGGCGAGGAAGTGACCGCCGACGTCATCGACGGCCCGCAAAGCGTCGTCTGGGATGAAGCCGAAAACCGCCTGCATATCCAAAAGGCGCTGATGGAGTTTCTGCTGCTCGGCAAGTTGAACCATTGATTCGCCGCGGCGCTACCACGCCCGGCGTGGGCCGCCCCGCGACGCGTTTTCAGCATCGGCCGCACGCCGGCGCAACGCTGTTTTTAGTCGTTATCGTCTTCAGTTACGCACCAGCCACGAGTTCACCATGAGCGATATCAAAAAGGTCGTGCTCGCCTATTCGGGCGGCCTCGACACCTCCGTCATCCTGAAATGGTTGCAGGACAACTACTCGGCCGAAGTCGTCACGTTCACGGCCGACATCGGCCAGGGCGAGGAGCTCGAGCCCGCCCGCAAGAAGGCGCTGCAGCTCGGCATCAAGCAGGAAAACATTTTCATCGACGATCTGCGCGAGGAGTTCGTGCGCGACTTCGTCTTCCCGATGTTCCGCGCGAACGCGATCTATGAGGGCGAATATCTGCTCGGCACCTCGATCGCACGGCCGCTGATCGCGAAGCGCCAGATCGAGATTGCCCGCCAGGTGGGCGCCCAAGCCGTCTCGCATGGCGCGACGGGCAAGGGCAACGATCAGGTTCGCTTCGAGCTCGGCTACTACGGGCTCGAGCCCGGCATCAAGGTCATCGCGCCGTGGCGCGAATGGGATCTGCTTTCGCGCGAAAAGCTGCTCGCATACGCGGAGAAGGCCGGCATTCCGATCGATATGAAGCACCGCCAAGGCGGCGCGCCGTACTCGATGGACGCGAACCTGCTGCACATCTCCTATGAGGGCCGCCACCTCGAAGATCCGCGCGCCGAGGCCGAGTCCGACATGTGGCGTTGGACCGTCGCGCCCGAGGATGCGCCCGATTCGCCCGAGTATCTCGATATCGAATACGAGCGCGGCGATCCGGTTGCGATCAACGGCAAGCGGCTTTCGCCGGCCGAGATGCTGACAGAGCTCAACCGCCTCGGCGGCAAGCACGGCATCGGCCGGCTCGACCTCGTCGAGAATCGCTACGTCGGCATGAAATCGCGCGGCTGCTATGAAACGCCGGGCGGCACCATCATGCTCAAGGCGCATCGCGGCATCGAATCCATCACGCTCGATCGCGAAGTCGCCCACCTGAAGGACGATCTGCTCGCACGCTATGCCTCGCTGATCTACAACGGCTACTGGTGGGCGCCCGAGCGCCGCGCGCTGCAAGTGCTCATCGATCACACGCAGGAAAACGTCAACGGCTGGGTGCGCGTGAAGCTCTACAAGGGCTCCGTGTCGGTCGTCGCGCGCGATTCGAAGAACACGCTGTTCGACAAGACGATCGCCACGTTCGACGATGACGGCGGCGCGTACAACCAGGCCGACGCCGGCGGCTTCATCAAGCTCAACGCGCTGCGCATGCGCATCGCCGAGAACGCTCGCCGGCAACGCGGCTGATCGCTTCGTCAGCGTGCTCGACCTCGACCCTCCGCGCCGGCCGTGTCGCGGCACAGCGGCGCGGGGGTCGTTCAACCGACGGTGAGGATCCGCGCGTGTCGGGCCGACGCTGGCCCTTTTGTTGGCCAGCGCAAGCCTGCGATTGATCTGAGCAGGCCCTAAACCACTAACGGCTCCGGTTCGAGCTCGACGCCGAACCGTTCTTTGACGTCGAGCTGGATCGCCCGCGCGAGCGCGAGGATCTCCGCGCCCGTGGCGCCGCCGCGGTTGACGAGTACGAGCGCCTGCCTGTCGTGAACCGCGGCCGCCCCCATCGCTCTCCCCTTCCATCCGCACCGATCGATGAGCCAACCGGCCGCGAGCTTGAACCGCCCGTCGGGCTGCGCATAGCCGACGAGCCGCGGCTGCTGCGCCCGCAGCGCCTCGTAGGTCGCCGCATCGACGACAGGGTTCTTGAAGAAGCTTCCCGCATTGCCGAGCGCGAGCGGATCGGGCAGCTTGGCCCGGCGTATGGCGACGACCGCGTCGAAAATCGCCTGCGGCGTCGCCGCCGCGCCGCGCGCGTCGAGCTCGCGCGCGACATCGGCATAGTCGGCGCGCGGCGTCCATGCCTTCGGCAGACGAAACGTCACGGACGTAATCGCGAACCGATCGCGCCCGTCGCGCTTGAAAAAGCTGTCGCGATAGCCAAAACGGCAAGCGTCGAAGTCGAAATCGCGTACTTCGCCCGTCGCGAGCTCAACCGCGCGCAGCGACGCGAAGCGCTCGCCCATCTCGAGCCCGTAAGCGCCGATGTTCTGGATCGGCGCGGCCCCGACGGTGCCTGGAATCAGCGCCAGGTTCTCGAGGCCCGGCAAGCCCGTCGCCAACGTCCAGGCGACGAATTCGTGCCAATTCTCGCCGGCGGCCGCCTCGACGTACCACGCCTCGCCGTCTTCGCGCACCACGCGCTTGCCGGTCAATGCGGCGAGCAGTACCAGGCCATCGAAATCTTTCGTGAAGACGATATTGCTGCCGCCGCCGAGCACGAGCCTTGGCAGCCCCGCGACACGCGCATCGCGCGCGGCGGCGGCGAACTGCCCGGCCGTTTCGACGCGGCACGCGAGGCGGGCGCAAACATCGAAGCCGAACGTGTTGTGCGCGCGCAGCGAAAAATCGGAAATCACGGCGATCGAATCGGGCGAAGACATCGGCAAAGCGCTTCTCTGCGGCGCCGCGGCCGGCGGCGCGGCTTGGGCATTGAGGACGGGATCGGTAGAATGACGTTCGGTCCGTGATTATAGCGAGTGCCGCCTGCGCTGCCGCGCGGGCGCCGCCGCAGCCTCAAACCTGGGAGAGATAGCATGCCGTCGTTCGATGTCGTTTGCGAAGCCAATATGGTCGAAGTGAAAAACGCGATCGAACAATCCAACAAGGAAATCTCGACGCGCTTCGACTTCAAAGGGTCCGACGCGCGCGTCGAGCAAAAGGAGCGCGAGCTGACGATGTTCGCCGACGACGATTTCAAGCTCGGCCAGGTGAAGGATGTGCTCGTCGGCAAAATGGCGAAGCGCGGCGTCGACGTGCGCTTCCTCGATTACGGCAAGATCGAGAAGATCGGCGGCGACAAGGTGAAGCAAGTCGTCACGATCAAGAAGGGCGTGTCCGGCGACCTCGCCAAGAAGATCGTCAAACTGGTGAAGGACAGCAAGCTGAAGGTTCAGGCAAGCATTCAGGGCGATGCCGTGCGCGTCACGGGCGCGAAGCGCGACGACTTGCAAAGCGTGATCGCGATGCTGCGCAAGGATGTCACCGATACGCCGCTCGATTTCAACAACTTCCGCGACTGAAGCGCCCCGCCGAGTCGCGCGACTTCCACCGTTGGCCGGCCAGGCACCAGCGAGCGGGGCAGATCAGATCAATGCTTGCGCGCGTGATGGTGATGGGCGCCCGCTTCGTGCTTCGCGTGTGCCGCCGCGTCCGTCTTTTTCTCGCCGATCCGGCCTTCCTTGCCCGCGATCAGCTTCGAGATGTTTCCGCGGTGGCGCCAGACGAGCAGCGCGCTCATCGCGAAGATGGCCCACGCAACCGTGTTCGGGCCGAACATGAAGATATCGAAAAGCGGCGCGAAGACGGCCGACACGAGGGCCGCGAGCGACGAATAGCGGAAGAAGAACGCGATGATGAGCCAGGTCGCGACGGTCGCGAGGCCGAGCACCGGGTTGATCGCGAGCAGCACGCCGGCCGCCGTCGCGACACCCTTGCCTCCCTTGAACTTGAAGAACACGGGGTAGAGGTGGCCGAGGAAGACGGCCAGCGCGGCAACGGCCACCGCGCTCTCGTCGAGCCCATAGCGCGGGCCGAGATGCGCGGCGAGCCAGACCGCGAGCCAGCCTTTGAAGGCGTCTCCGATCAAGGTCAGGACGGCTGCCTTCTTGTTGCCGGTTCGCAGCACGTTGGTCGCGCCGGGATTGCCCGAGCCGTAGGAGCGCGGATCGGCCAGCCCCATCACCGCGCTCACTATCACGGCGAACGAGACCGATCCGATCAGATAGGCGGCGACAGCAACGATCACGAGTTCCATAAGCGGTTGTTTTGGCGTGTAGTAGGGCGAGCGGTCGATTCGATTCACGCGCGTCCGCCCGCATGAGACGGAACGCGGCACCCGGGCGCGGCGCTCATTCTACCGAAGGCGGGCGCGGGAGAGTCTATTGGTGGATCGACTGAGGCGGTCAGGCGTCAACGGTGCAATGGCCTGCACTGCCCCGCCGGCCTGGTGCGCTCAATCGACGCTCGCGCAGTTGACGGGCCGCGCGTCCACGAGCGTCGTCAGCACCGAAGGCGCGATGCTGATCAAATAACCGCGGCGCCCGCCGTTCAGATAGATCGAATCGAGCTCGAGGATGCTTTGCTCGACATAGACGGGCATCGGCTTCTTCGTGCCGAAAGGCGACGTGCCGCCGATCAAGTATCCGGAATGCCGGTTGGCAACTTCGGGCTTGCAGGGCTCGACACGCTTCGCCCCGATCTGCCGCGCGAGATTCTTCGTGGAGACGGTGCGATCGCCGTGCATGAGAACGACGAGCGGCTTCGCGTGCTCGTCCTCCATGACGAGCGTCTTGACGACATGATGCTCGTCGACGCCGAGCTGCCGAGCCGATTCTGCGGTGCCGCCGTGTTCGACATAATCGTAAGGATGCTCGCCAAAGCTTACTCCGTGGCGGCGCAAGAACTGCGTGGCAGGCGTCTCCGAAATGTGTTTGGCTTTGCTCATTCGCGGCATTTTAAGGGCAGCGGCCAGTTCACCGCTACTCACGCGCTCAATTCGGCGCCGGTCGCGCCGCGGCAAACTCACCCGCGCGGATGATGCTGCGCATGCAGCGTCTTGAGCCTTTCGCGCGCGACGTGCGTGTAGATCTGCGTCGTGGAAATGTCGGCGTGACCGAGCAGCAGTTGCACGACGCGCAAGTCGGCCCCGTGGTTCAAGAGATGCGTCGCGAACGCGTGGCGCAGCGTGTGCGGCGAAAGGGGCGCGTGAATCTCGGCCGCACGGGCGTGGCGCTTGATGATGTTCCAGAATTGCTGCCGCGTCATGCCTTCGCCGCGCCCCGTGACGAACAGCGCGTCGGCGGCGCGCGCGCCGAGCAGCGCGGGACGCGCCTCGCGCAAGTAGCGCGCGAGCCAGCCGTGCGCTTCTTCGCCGAACGGCACGAGCCGCTCCTTGGAGCCCTTGCCCATCACACGCACGACACCTTCGTTGAGCCCCACCTCTACCGTCTTCAGGCCGACGAGCTCGGAAACGCGCAGCCCGCTCGCGTACATGAGCTCGAGCATCGTCCGGTCGCGCAGGCCGAGCGCGGTGTCGACGTCGGGCGCGGCGAGCAGCGCCTCGACTTGCTGCTCCGACAATGTCGACGGGAAGCGCAGCGGCTGCTTGGCGGAGCGGATCTTGAGCGTCGGATCGGCCGCCGTGCGGTGCTCGCGGATGGCCCACGCGAAGTAGCGGCGAAAGACCGAGAGACGCCGGTTCGCCGAAGTCGCCTTGCCGTCGCTGCGGGCCGCCAGGTAGCCGTTCACGTGCGCCTCGCCCGCCGCATCGAGCGGCACGCCATGCTCGCGCGCGAGCCAAACGGCGAAGAGCCGCAAGTCGCGCCGGTAGGCGTCGAGCGAATTGCGCGCAAGACCGTGCTCGAGCCAGAGGGCGTCGCAAAACGCATCGATGGACTGAGTGTTCGCGGCGTCATACGCCGTCGAGACTGGTTCGGTCGAAGCCGCGTCGCCTTCACGCCCCTTGCGCCGCGCGGTCAACTCGTCGACTTTCAGCGTATCGCTCATAGCGGGAGGGCCTGTTGCGCGCTCTCATGATCGAGCAGCCAGCGCTTCACGCGTGGATAGAAGCCGTCGCCGGCGTGGTGGGCAAAGCCACCGAGCCCGTTGGCGGCGACGACGCGGTGACAGGGTATGACGATCGGGAACGGGTTGTCGCCGCACGCCTGACCCACCGCGCGCGGCATTGCGCCGACTTGCCGCGCCAGCTCGCCGTAGGTGCGCGTCTCCCCAGGCGGGATTGCGCACATCGCTTCCCACACACGCCGCTGAAACGGCGTGCCGACCGCCGCGAGCGGCAAATCGAACGTCGCGCGCGGCGACGCAAAGTAATGCGCGATCTGCCGCGCGGCCTCGTCGGCCAACGCGCAATCGGGCGCAACGGACGCAACGTCTCCCGGCAGATATTCGATGAGGCTCAACACGCCGGCCGCCTCGTCGACACGAATGCCGACTTTGCCGAACGGCGCGTCGATCACGGCGTCATGCATGGCTCGCTCCATCATCACTGTGTCTCTGTCTCTATGCGGCTTCGAGCGCCCACTCCACGTGCTCGCGCACGAGGGGTGATGCATGGTCGGCCCGCTTTCGCAACGCATCGACGATCCGGCTTCTGTCTGCCTGCCCGAGCGCGGCCCCGCCTCCGGCGCGCAACGCGTTGCCGAGCCCGACGGCCAGGTTGCGCAGCCAGCATTCGTAGCCGATGCGGCGAATCGCGCTGCCTTGCATTCGTGTGTCGAACTCCTCGACGCTCCACGAGAAAAGATCGACGAGCGATGCGCGATCAAGGCCGTGGCGGGTATCGAAATCGTCGACGGGCGCCGCTTGCGCGAACTTATTCCACGGGCAGACGAGCTGACAGTCATCGCACCCGTACACACGATTGCCGATGAGCGGACGCAGCGCCTCCGGAATGCTGCCCTTCAATTCGATCGTCAGATAGGAAATGCAGCGGCGCGCGTCGACGCGATAAGGTCCGACGATCGCACCGGTCGGGCACACGTCGATACAGCGCGTGCAGCGCCCGCAAGACTCACCTGCCGTGCGCGGCGCTTTCGTGACGGCCGGCTCTTCGGCCCTCGCCTCGGCCGCGACATCGACATCGACCGGCAACGGAATATCGACATAAATTTCGCCGAGGAAAAACAGCGATCCCGCATCGCGCTCGATGAGCAAAGTATGCTTGCCTCGCCAGCCGATGCTCGCCTTTTGCGCAAGCTCGACCTCGAGCACCGGCGCCGAATCGGTAAAGACGCGATGACCGTATGGGCCGATCTCGCGCTCGATTCGCTCGGCGAGCTGCTGCAGGCGCTGGCGCATCACCTTGTGATAGTCGCGCCCGCGCGCATAGAGCGAAACGACGGCGGCGGTGGGATCGTCGAGGCGCGCCCGCTCGCGCGCGCGCCAATCGACGGCGCCCGCGCGCTCATCGCGCTCATTTCGCTCACGCTCCGCCGATGCCGGTGCGTCCTCTGCCGCGCCGGGAGCCTTCGAGTCTGACGATGCGCTTTCATCGTCGGCAGCCGCAAGCGTGGCCGCCGGCAAATAGGCCATGCGCGCGGTGATGATGCGTAGCGTGCCGGCCACAAGCTCGGCCGGACGCGCGCGTTTCATCCCATGTTTGGCCATATAATCCATCTCGCCGTGGCAGCCCGCCGCGAGCCAGGCGCTAAGCGCCGCTTCGGCCTGGGACAGATCCGTGTCGCTGACACCGATCGCACCAAAGCCGAGCTCACGGCCCCAAGCCTTGATCCGCCGCGCAAGTGCCGCCAGCGCCGCGTCGTCGAAGCGAGAAGTTTCGGCTGAGGAGGCAGCCGCATGGAGCGCTGTCATACGAAGAGCGGCCTTTCCGGACATCGTTTCATCCCAGCTATTTTACGAGATTGCCCGTGGCGCCCGATTCTCCGTTTGCTCCGTCCGCGAGCGTCCTACTCGAACGCCGCTTCGTGCTCGAGGACCTGGCCGCCACGGAGGCGTTCGGCGCCCGTTTCGCGCAAGCGCTCGAGCATGTGCGCACGCTGCCGGCATTCAACGGGCTGCATGCGCAGCTTCGGGGCGATCTCGGCGCAGGCAAGACCACGCTCGTGCGCGCGACGCTCGCGGGCCTCGGCCACAAAGGGCGCGTGCGCAGCCCCACCTACACGCTCGTCGAGCCTTACGCGCTCGGCCGGCCCGGCGGCGAGCTCGAGCTCTATCACTTCGATCTCTATCGTTTCGCCGACCCGGCCGAATGGGCCGACGCCGGCTTTCGCGAGTATTTCGACTCGGGCGCGATCTGTCTCGTCGAATGGCCCGAAAAGGCCGGCAGCCTGCTCGGCACGCCCGATCTCGTCTTGACGCTCAGCGTCGACGCGCGCGGGAGCGCTCTCGGTAGCGACGAGCACCGTCTGCTCGATGTACGTGCATACAGCGAACCAGGAAAAGCATGCCTCGAAAGATGTTGATCAAACCGTTCCACTCGATCGAATCGGCTGCCACCGCGACCCATAGCTGGCGCCGCCGCCAGGTGCTGCGCGCCGGGGCCTCGACGCTCATCGTCGGCCTCGCCGCGCCGTTCCTCGCTCGCTCGGCCTTCGCGAGTTCGGTGCTCGGCGTGCGGGTCTGGCCCGCGCGCGATTACACGCGTGTCACGATCGAATCCGATCAGGCGCTGCAAACGACGCAGCAACTGCTGCAAGGGCCCGACCGGCTCGTGGTCGACTTGAACGGCCTCGATCTCGATCAGGCGCTGCGCGACCTCGTCTCGAAGATCGCGCCGAACGATCCTCAGATCCGCTCCGTGCGCGTCGGACAATTTCAGCCGCACGTGGTGCGGCTCGTCTTCGACCTGAAGGGCTCGGTGAAGCCGCAGGTCTTCTCGCTCGAGCCGATTGGCAGCTATCGCTACCGGCTCGTGCTCGATCTTTATCCGACCGTCGCGCCCGATCCGCTCATGGATTTGCTCGCGCAAACGGAGCGCAAGGAAAAAGAACTGAGCGAAAGCCGGCCCGACGCCGACGCGCTCACACCGGCGCCGCTCGCCGGGGCGACCACGCCGCCGCCAGGGCCGACGCCACCGCTCGCCGGGCCGGCCACGCCGCCCGGCGCGCCCGCCGACAACAGCGATGCATTCTTCCAGCGCTACGCGCAGAATTCCGCACCCGAAGGATCCCCGGCACCGGGCGGCGCGGGCGCGGGCGCCGGCGAAGGCGCGGGGGGGCGAGCGCGGCGCAAGTCGGACCTCGCTCGCGACAAATCCGTCCCGCCGGGCGGCGGTGCTGACAGCACGGGCAGCGCCCTCGCGCAAAACGGCCTCGGCAATGGCGAGGACGGTCTCGGCGGCGAAACCTACCCGTTCGCGACGCCGAAAACGGGCCGCACCGTACGCCTGCTGACGGTGGCGATCGATCCGGGCCACGGCGGCGAGGATCCGGGCGCGATCGGCAGCGCCGGGACCTACGAGAAGCACGTCGCGCTCGACATCGCCAAGAAATTGCGCGCGATGATCGATGCGCAGCCGAACATGCGCGCGATGATGACGCGCGACGCGGACTTCTTCGTTCCGCTCAACGTGCGCGTGCAAAAGGCGCGGCGCGTCAACGCCGACCTCTTCGTGTCGATCCACGCGGACGCGTTCACGACGCCGATGGCGCGCGGCTCGTCGGTGTTCGCGCTGTCCGAGCATGGCGCGTCGAGCGCCGCGGCACGCTGGATGGCGAACAAGGAGAACGCGTCGGATCTCATCGGCGGAATCAACGTCAAGACGCAGGACGATACCGTCAACCGCGCGCTTTTCGACATGTCGACGACGGCCCAGATCCGCGACTCGCTGCGCTATGGCAACTTCGTGCTGCGCGAGATCGGCGATATCAACAAGCTGCACAAGGGATCGGTCGAGCAGGCCGGTTTCGCCGTGTTGAAGGCGCCCGATATTCCGTCGATCCTCGTCGAGACGGCTTTCATCAGCAATCCCGAGGAAGAGACGCGTCTGAACGACGACAGCTACCGCAACCAGATGGCGAACGCCATCATGAAAGGCATCAAGCGCTACTTCGCCGCCAATCCGCCGCTCGCCAAGAATCGTATGACGTAACGGGGGCGCTTACCGCCGACGGGCGAGCCGCGAGCCTGGGGGACTGGGCGGTAGAATGACGCGGTCACCCAACCGGAGCGGCCCATGTCGTCGTCGATCAGGACCATTCTCAAGCCCTCGGAGCGCGACGTGGGCGGCGTCACCGTGCGCCGCGTGCTGCCGGCACTGGCCGCGCGTCTCGTCGGCCCGTTCATCTTTTTCGATCACATGGGGCCCGCCTCGTTCGCGCCGGGTGCGAGCCTCGACGTGCGGCCGCACCCGCATATCGGACTCGCGACGGTCACGTACCTCTTCGAGGGCGCGATGATGCATCGCGACAGCATCGGCTCGGTCCAGAAAATCGTGCCGGGCGACGTCAACTGGATGACGGCCGGGCGCGGCATCGTCCATTCGGAGCGCACGCCCGAAGACGAGCGCAGCCACAGTCACGTACTGCACGGTATTCAGACCTGGGTCGCCCTGCCGCTCGAACACGAAGAAGCCGAGCCGTCGTTCGAGCACCATGCCGCCGCGGCGCTGCCGCACCTCGAGCGCAACGGCGTGCGGCTCGACGTCATCGCTGGGACGGCCTTCGGGGCCCGCTCCCCCGTGACGACATTCTCCCCCACGCTTTACGTCGCGGCGCGTTTCTCCGCCGGCAGCGCATTGGCGCTCGAACCCGAGCACGAGGAACGCGGTGTCTATCTCGTCGACGGCGACCTCTCGCTCGACGGCGAGCCGCTTCCGGCAGGCCGGATGGCGGTGCTGGTCGAGGGCGAGACGCCGACGCTCGCGAGCGCGACGGGCGCGACCGTCATGGTGCTGGGCGGCGCGAAGCTCGAGGGCGAGCGCTTCATCGAATGGAATTTCGTGGCCAGCACGCGCGAGCGGATCGAGCGCGCCAAGGCGGCGTGGACCGAGCAGGCGATGGGCAAGATTCCCGGCGAGACCGAGTGGATTCCGCTGCCGGAGCGCCATCCACGTTAGCACCGCGCGGTTGAAATTCCCCTGGCCGCCCCCACTCTCGGAGCGGTCCAGTGTTGAAGAGGTCAACGAGGTCCCGATGAACACTACTCTCGCCACTTTCGAAACGGACGTGCTCGAGGCGTCGAAGCTCGTCCCCGTGCTCGTCGATTTCTGGGCGCCCTGGTGCGGGCCCTGCAAGGCGCTAGGCCCGCTGCTCGAAAAGCTCGAGCACGAGTACGCCGGCAAATGGCGGCTCGTGAAGGTCAATGTCGACGAGAACCCGCAGCTTGCAGCCCATTTCCAGGTGCGCAGCATCCCGCACGTCGTCGCATTCGCCGACGGGCAGCCAATCGATCAGTTCATCGGCGTGCTGCCGGAAGGGCAACTGCGCGCGTTCGTCGACGGGCTCGTCCCGAACGCCGCCGAGGCGGAGCGCCGCGCGGCGCTCGCCGCGCTCGAAGAGGGGCGACGCGGCGTTGCGCTCGATCACCTGAAGGCGGCGCTCGCGCTCGATCCGGGCTTCGACGAAGCGCGGCTCGATCTGCTCGAGCTGCTGATCGACGAGGAGCGGGTCGACGAGGCGCGCAACGAGGCCGAGCGACTTTCGCCGAAGGTGACGCAGGGCATCGACGTGCGCTACAACTCGCTCAAGACGCGGCTCGACGCGCTCGATGCCGTGACCGAGCTCCCGCCGACGGACGCGCTTGAAGCGCGCATTGCGGCGAATCCCGGCGATCTCGACGCGCGCTTCGATCTGGCGAACCTGCTGATCGCGCGGCGGGCCTACGAAGGGGCGCTCGAGCATCTGCTCGAAATCGTGAAACGCGATCGGGCGTTCCGCGACGATGTCGGCCGCAAGACGATGCTGTCGGTCTTCGATCTGGCTGCGCACCGGCCCGAGCTCGTTTCCGAGTGGCGCCGCAAGCTCAGCGCGACGCTGCACTGAGCGATCCCCCCGGTCAACGGGCCGGCGTGCTCGCGGCCGCCTTCTTGGCCAGCGTCGACAGGACGTGGGCCGCGGCCGCGAAACCGAAGCTCGCCGTCACGCAGACGCTCGAGCCGAATCCCGCGCAATTGAGGCCGACCGGGCCCTGGTGGCCCGGCGATGTGGGGACGTGCTCGGCGGCCTCGTCGATGTCGCAGACCGCCGCCTCGGGGTAGATCAGCGGCTCGTCCGAAAAAACGGCGCTCACCTTGAACTTCGACTTCGGCCCGCGCGGGAACCCATGGTGCTTGCGCAATTGCGCGCGCACCTTCGAGAGCAGAGGGTCCTGGATCGTCAACGCGAGATCGTCGATGCGGATGCGCGTGGGATCGAGCTGGCCCCCGGCACCGCCGACGGTGACGAGCGGCTGGCCGCGCGCCACGCACCAGGCGATCAAGGCCGTTTTCGTCCGGACACTGTCGATCGCGTCGATCACGTAGTCGAAGCCCGCGCCCAGCAGCGCCTCGAAGTTGTCCGGTTCCGCGAAATCCTCGACGAGGCGGACCTCGCAGGCGCGATCGATCAGCGCGATGCGCTCGGCCATCGCCTCCACTTTCGGTTTGCCGTAGTTGCCGTCGAGCGCGTGGATCTGCCGGTTCGTGTTGCTGATGGCGACGTTGTCGAGATCGACGAGCGTGAGCTTGCCGATCGCGCTGCGCGCGAGCGCCTCGGCGGCCCACGAGCCGACGCCCCCGATCCCGATCACGGCCACGTGCGCGCCCTCGAACGCGGCGAGCGCCGGTGCGCCGTACAGTCGCGCGACACCGCCGAAGCGGCGCGCGCGCTCGGCGTCGTCGCTCTCCTGATCGAGCGCTGGCGCGGGAGTAAGATCGGTGCTCGTGACCAAGGTCCTGGACATCATGCGTCGGGCGTTGACTGCAGTCGAAACGCGTATTTTTGCACGCCCCGGCGCGGATCGCCTCCCGGCAAGATTTTCCGGCCTTGGCTATACTGTGCCCGACTGAAGCGGTCGCATAAAAGAAAATGCTCACCCTTGCCGAACTTCGCAAAGACTACGCGCGCGGCTCGCTCGACGAAAGCAGCGTCGAGCGCGACCCGATCCGGCAATTTCAGCTCTGGTTCCAGCAGGCGCTCGATGCTGAATTGCCCGAACCGAACGCCATGACGGTCGCCACCGTCGATGCCGATGGCCGCCCGTCGGCGCGCATTTTGCTGATCAAGGGCGTCGACGATCGTGGCTTCGTCTTCTTCACGAACTACGAGAGCCGCAAGGGCCGCGAGCTTGCCGCGAACCCGCATGCGAGCCTCCTCTTTTTCTGGACCGAGCTCGAACGCCAGGTTCGAATCGAAGGCGCCGTCGAGAAAACGAGCGCGCAGGAAAGCGACGCTTACTTCGCGTCGCGCCCGCTCGGCTCGCGCATCGGCGCATGGGCCTCCGAGCAAAGCCGCGAAATCGCGAGCCGCGCGGAGCTCGAGGCACGCGAGAAAGCGTACGTCGATCGGTTCGGCGAAAGCCCGCCGCGTCCGCCTCACTGGGGCGGCTACCGGCTCGTGCCTGAGCGGATCGAGTTCTGGCAGGGCCGCCCGTCGCGGCTGCACGATCGCATTCTTTACACTCGCGAAGCCGACGGCCACTGGCGCATCGCCCGACTTTCGCCTTGAAGGGAGCCACCAAAGCGCCCTGACCGGATGTCGATGGCGGCACGACGATGTTGCCCGCTCGACGCGTCGTCCGCCACGTCCGACCGCTTTCGCAGGCCGCGCCGCGCCGCCCGCTCGTCGGGGCCGCACGACGCCTTTGCTGTGCTTTTTAGGCTGTGCTTTTGATGTTGAGGTCAACGGATAAGACACGGAGAACAAGCATGTTCTGGGAAAAGAAGCTGGCGCAGTGGGTGGAAGACGTAAAGACGAAGACGAACTTGCCGGCGCGTCTCGTCTTATGGAACGGTCAGCAGCTCGATTTCGGCAGCTTCGCTGCGCCGCAGGTCACACTGAAGGTCAACAGCGCTTCGGCGTTGCCGCTCTTGCTGGAGCCCAGTCTTGACAACCTCGGCGAAGCCTACGTCAAGGGCAAGATCGATATCGAAGGCAAGCTTTCGGACATCATCAATATCGGCTACTCGCTAGCCCGCAGCACGGTGACGAGCGCAAGCAAGCTCGCCCGGGTGCGCCGCTACTTCAATCACACGAAATCGTCGGACAAGAAGGCGATCCAATATCACTACGACGTCTCGAACGAGTTCTATAAGCTCTGGCTCGACGAGAACATGGTCTACTCGTGCGCCTACTTCGAAAACGGCAACGAAGACCTCGGCACGGCTCAACTCAAGAAGATCGACCACATCCTGCGCAAGATCCAGGTGCAGCCGGGCCAGCGCCTGCTCGACATCGGCTGCGGCTGGGGCGCCCTCGTCTTGCGCGCGGCGAGCAAGTTCGGCGCGCGCTGCGTCGGCGTGACGCTGTCGCAGAACCAGTTCGATCTCGCGACCGAGCGCGTCAAGGCCGCCGGCCTTGCCGATCGGATCGAGATTCGCCTGCAGGACTACCGAGACGTCGATGGACAGTTCGACCGCATCACGAGCGTCGGCATGTTCGAGCACGTCGGCCGCAAGAACCTGCCGACTTATTTCGCCAAGATCCGCGATCTGCTCGTCGACGACGGGATCGCGATGAATCACGGCATCACGTCGACCGATTACGAAAGCGGCGAGACGGCGCTGGGCGGCGGCGAGTTCATCGACCGCTACGTGTTCCCGGACGGCGAGCTGCCGCATATCAGCCTTGCGCTCGAATCGATGCAGCGCGGTGGGCTCGAGGCTGTCGATGTGGAAAGCCTGCGTCGTCATTACAAGCACACGCTGGATCTCTGGTCCGAGAACTTCGAGGCACATGCCCAAGAGGCGAAAAAGCTCGTCGATGACGAAAAATTCCGCATCTGGCGCGTCTATCTCGCCGGCTGCGCCTACGCGTTCGAGCACGACGACGTGTCGCTCTATCAAGTGGTCTGCCGTAAGGCCGGCCGCAGCGCGCAGACGTTGCCTTGGTCGCGCCGCTACATGTACGATCAGCCGCTTTGAGCGTTCGACCGCGTCGCGCGGCCAAGTGTCTTGATGGACGAAAGAGAAGACGATCCGCCACTGAAGCCGCAACTGGACCTGTTCGGGGCGCCGCCGACGCTGGAAACGGCGGCGCCGCGCAAGGAGCCCGCCAAGCCGAAGCGCCGCGCACGTGAGGTTCTGCCCGCGCCCGCCTCGGCCGATGCACTCGCGGCGGCTGCCGGATTGCCGCCGCAAGTGCACCTCGGCACCTCGTCATGGTCGTTTCCGGGCTGGGAAGGCATCGTCTACGGCGATGCCTACAGCGATTCGAAGCTTGCGCGCGACGGGCTTGCCGCCTACGGTGCGCATCCGCTGCTGCGCACCGTCAGCATCGACCGCTCGTTCTACGCGCCGCTCAGCATCGCGGACTATCTTCGCTATGCCCAACAGGTGCCCGACGACTTCCGCTTCATCGTCAAAGCGCCTGCTTCCGTCACCGACGCGACGCTGCGCGCCGAGCGCGGCGAGCCTGTCGCCGACAATCCTTGCTTTCTCGATGCGCGGCTCGCGACGAGCGAATTCGTCGAGCCGTGCCTCGCGGGTCTCGGCGCAAAAGCCGGCGCGCTCGTATTCCAGTTTTCGCCGCTGCCCGAGCGCGTGCTGGCCGATCCCGCCGCGTTCGTCGCCCGGCTAGCGGATTTTCTCGCCGCCTTGCCGGCGCTGCCCCAAGCCGCCGGCGGCGCGCCGGCCTCGTGCTATGCGGTCGAGATTCGCGACGCGTGCCTTCTCACGCCGCGGTTCGTTCGGATGCTGCGCGAGCGCGGTGTGCGGTACTGCGTCGGATTGCATGCGCGCATGCCCGATCCGTTGCGTCAGGCGGCCGCGCTCGCGCTGCTCGACGGGGACGAGCCCGCCGGGCCGCTCATCGTCCGCTGGAGCCTGCACGGCGGGTTCAAGTACGAGCAGGCGAAAGCGAAATACGAGCCGTTCAACCGGCTCGTCGACGAGGATCCGGGTACCCGAGCGGCGCTGGCCGAGTTGGCCGCCCGCTACGCGCTGGCAGGGCAACCCGTCCTCATCGTCGCGAACAACAAGGCCGAAGGCTCGGCGCCGCTCACCTGCGTGGCGCTTGCACGCGAAATCGCGGCGGCGTGCGCGCATAACTAGCCTCTAGGCGCCGGGGCGCATCCAGGCGGCGAATTTGGCGCGGAACTTCGCGACCTTCGGCGCAACGACGAACGTGCAATATCCCTGGTCCGGATGCTGAGCGAAATAGTTCTGATGATAGGCTTCGGCCGGCCAGTAATTGCCGTCGAGCGGCTCGATTTGCGTGACGATCGGCCGATCGAAGAGGGCTTCACGCGTGAGCTCGCGAATCAATTCCGCGGCCGTTTCGCGCTGCGCGTCCGAGTGCGTGAAGATGATCGAGCGATACTGCGTGCCGACATCGTTGCCCTGCCGGTTGAGCTGGGTCGGATCGTGAATGGAGAAAAAGATCTGCAGGATTTCGCGATAGCTGATCTTGACCGGATCGAACTCGACTTTGACGACTTCGGCATGGCCCGTATCGCCATCGCAAACCTGCTCGTAAGTGGGCCGCTCGACAGTGCCGCCCGCATAGCCCGACTCGACGGACTTCACGCCGTCGACATCGAGATAGACTGCCTCGAGACACCAGAAACATCCGCCGCCCAGCGTGGCGGTTTCGCTTGCCTCAGACATGGCTGCTGCTCCTTCGATTTTCGTGGGAACGGTCGATGCGGCGGCGAATCTCGCCGCCCACACAGCTTAGTGCGTTTTTCGTGCCCGCGGCCGAAACCGTGCAGTTCAGGACGCCAAGGGGCCTGTTGTTGCGGACGGCCGCTCGAGCCGGCGCCGCGCCGCAACCGTTCTCGATGCCATCTCGCCGACGGGGGTCGAGGGTGGAACGTCCGGATTCCATTAAAATCTCGGATATCTACCCATTCATGCCATGGTTTCTCATTTGCTGCCGCCCAAGACGCCGCGACCGCCGACCCTCCCGAGCCGGCAAAGAAAACACGGAGCGTGCGCCTGATGAAACGCGCCAGCCCCCCGAACTTCGATTCCACTTCGTTCCGCCGCGCGCTCGCTCAATTCGCGACCGGTGTGACCGTCATCACGACGCGCTCGTCGTCCGGGCAACTGATCGGCATTACCGCGAGCTCGTTCAACTCGGTCTCGCTCGATCCGCCGCTCGTGCTTTGGAGCCTCGCGACGAAATCGGCTTCGATGCCGGTCTTCCGGACCAATAGTCATTACGTCGTCAATGTGCTGTCGGATTCGCAATTCGAGCTCTGCCAACGCTTCGCGACCGTGAAGGGCGATCGTTTCGCGGGCGTCTCGCACGCAGCCGGCGATACCGGCATGCCCGTTCTCGACGGCGCGCTCGCCTGGTTCGAATGCCACAACCGCAGCCGCTACGAAGAAGGCGACCACGTCATCTTCGTGGGAGAAGTCGAGCGTTGCGGCTTGCACCCCGACGCCGCCGAGATGGCGCCGCTCGTTTTTCACGGCGGCGGCTTTCACGGATTGAAGCCCCTCTGAGGGCGGCGCCGCCAAGACAAGACACAACGGGCTGAGGCTCGTTTCGCGCGCTGTTTGCGGGACGAATCGGCGCGGATGCGGTCCAGCGCCGCCCGGCGTTGGCGCCCTACCGCTGCGCCTGCGGAGCGATCACGGGTACGCCGGAATCCTCCTTGAGCGTCTGCAAGACGATGTTCGAACGAATATCCATGACGCCGGGCGCCTTGTAGAGCTTCGTCAGCACGAAATCGGAGTAGTGCTTGAGGCTTTGCGCGAGCACGTGCAGCAGGTAATGTGTTTCACCTGTCACGACGAACGCGCCGACAACCTCCGGCCACTCGCGTACCGCCTCCGCAAAGCGCTCGTGCCAGTTCGACTGGTCGTTGCGCATCGATACCTGCACGAACGCCTCCAGCTCGAAGCCGAGCGCCTCGCGGTTCAGACACGCGCGATAGCGCTCGATCACGCCCTGCTCCTCGAGCAGCCGCAGCCGGCGCAGGCACGCGGACGGCGAAAGGGAAATGCGCTCGGCCAGGTCCAGGTTGCTGATGCGCCCTTCGTTCTGCAGCACGCTCAGGATCCGGCAATCGGTGGCGTCGAGCGAGATCGCAGTCATTTTTGGCCCCTTTTTCTGTCGTACCTCGAATTATGTTCTAAGACGCATCGCTTTGCTCGCCGATATCGCAAGCACATTGCGCGAAGAGGCGCCTATCATCGCTAGATCGACTACGTGGATAGGACATGGAGACGCTCTGGGACATCTCGCCGGCCATCGATTGCTCGACGCCAGTCTGGCCGGGCGATACGGCCGTGCAGGTCGAACGCGTGTGGAAAATGGAAGCCGGATCGCCCGTCAACGTGGCGCGGCTCACCCTATCGCCGCACACAGGGGCCCATGCGGACGCGCCACTGCACTACGATGCTGAGGGCGCCGCGATCGGTGCCGTGTCGCTCGATCGGTATCTCGGCGCCTGCCGCGTGGTTCATTGCATCGGCGCCGCGCCGCGAGTCCGCCCCGAGCATCTTGCGGCGCATCTCGACGGCCCGCTGCCGCCGCGCGTCTTGCTGCGCACCTATGTGCACGCGCCGCTCACTTGCTGGAACAGCGCCTTTTGCGCGGTCGCGCCGGAAACGATCGACCTGCTGGCCGAGCGCGGCGTGACACTCATCGGCATCGACACGCCGTCGCTCGATCCTCAGGAGTCCAAAACGATGGACGCGCACCGCCGTGTGCGCGCTCATGGCATGGCGATACTCGAAGGACTCGTGCTCGATGCTGTCGAGGCCGGCGATTATGAACTGATCGCCCTGCCGCTCAAGTTTGCAACGCTCGACGCGAGCCCCGTGCGTGCCGTGCTGCGTTCGCTGTCGGCCGGGCGCCGGTGAGACGAAGGTCCGTCCTATCGATTTTCAAGCCGATCGTCCTCGTTCGAATCGAACAACGCCAACTCATTACGCTGTCGTCCTAGCCATGAAAACCCGTGAAGAAGCACTCGCGCTCGACCGCGACGATCCGCTTGCCCACCTGCGCAGCCGATTTGCACTGAACCCGCAGGCCATCTATCTCGACGGCAATTCACTCGGCGTGCCGCCGCTCGCCGCCGCCGCGCGCGCCCAGGCCGTCATCGGCGAGGAGTGGGCCGACGGGCTCATTCGCAGCTGGAACGCGGCCGGATGGTATGCGCTGCCGCGGCGTCTCGGCGACAAGCTCGCACCGCTCGTCGGCGCCGGTGCGGGCGAGATCGTCGTGACCGACACGATTTCGATCAACCTCTTCAAGCTGCTCTCGGCCGCGCTGAGGCTCGCCGCGGTGCGCGACGGCAAGCGCCGGATCATCGTGTCAGAGCGCGCCAACTTTCCGACCGATCTCTATATCGCGCAAGGGCTCATCGATCAGCTCGATCGAGGGCACGTGCTACGCCTCGTCGACGACCCCGCCGATCTACCCGAAGCGATCGACGATCAAACGGCCGTCGTGATGCTCACGCACGTCAACTACCGCACGGGCTACATGCACGACATGACGGCGCTGACGAAGATCGCCCATCGGGCCGGCGCGCTTGCGCTTTGGGACCTCGCGCACTCGGCGGGCGCCGTCCCTGTCGATCTGCGCGGCGCGGGCGCCGACTTCGCCGTCGGCTGTACCTACAAGTACTTGAACGGCGGCCCGGGCGCCCCCGCCTTCGCATGGGTCGCCAAGCACCACCAGGACGCGATTGCTCAGCCGCTCTCGGGTTGGTGGGGGCATCGCGCGCCGTTTGCGATGGACCCCGTCTATACGCCCGATGAAGGCATCGGGCGGTTTCTTTGCGGTACGCAGCCGATCGTCTCGATGGCACTTGTCGAAGCCGGGCTCGACGTGTTTCTCGAGACGAACATCGAGACCGTGCGGCACAAGTCGCTCGCACTGACCGATCGCTTCATCGAGCTCGTTGAATCGCGCTGCGCAGGCCATGCGCTAACGCTCGTCACGCCGCGCGCCCACGCCCAACGCGGCTCGCACGTGAGCTTCGCGCATCCGCACGGCTACGAAATCATGCAAGCACTGATCGCGCGCGGCGTGATCGGCGACTATCGCGAGCCGCACGTGCTGCGCTTCGGCTTCACGCCGCTCTATACGCGGTTCGTTGATGTCTGGGACGCGGTGGAAACGCTGCGCGACATTCTCGCGAACGAAAGCTGGCGCGCGCCCGAATTCGCCGCGCGTCATTCGGTCACCTGAAAGCGATCGCCAAAGGGATGACGTGAAGGGCAAGGCCGCTCCATGAGCGGCTCTGACCGGAACATGTTGAGGACTCCGAAATGAACGATCACATGGCGTTGCCCGATCTGCCCGACGCCTCGAATCCATCACAATCGACGAGCGGCTGGCACGGCGCACAACTCGACTTCTCGAAGTCGATGAGCTACGGCGACTATCTCTCGCTCGATCGGATTCTATCGGCGCAGCACCCGCTCTCGCCCGATCACAACGAGATGCTGTTCATCGTCCAGCATCAGACGAGCGAGCTCTGGATGAAGCTCGCGCTTTACGAGCTGCATGCCGCGCTCGATTGCGTGAAGCGCGATGCATTGCCGCCGGCCTTCAAGATGCTGGCCCGCATCTCACGCATTCTCGAGCAGCTCGTCCAGGCGTGGAACGTGCTCGCCACGCTCACGCCGTCGGAATATACGGCCATGCGGCCCTATCTGGGAGCCTCGTCGGGGTTTCAGTCGTACCAGTACCGCCAAATCGAATTCCTGCTCGGCAACAAGAACGTCCAGATGCTCAAGCCGCATGAGCATCGTCCCGATGTGTTGGCGCTCGTGCGCGCCGCGCTCGAGGCGCCGTCGTTCTACGACGAAGTCGTGCGCCTGCTGGCGCGGCGCGGATTCACGATCGATCCCGCGCGGATCGAGCGCGATTGGACGCAGCCCACCGTACACGACGAGACGGTCGAGGCGGCATGGCTCGAGGTTTATCGCAACCCGTCGCAACATTGGGAGCTCTACGAAATGGCCGAGGAACTCGTCGATCTCGAAGACGCGTTCCGCCAGTGGCGCTTTCGGCATGTGACGACCGTCGAGCGGATCATCGGTTTCAAGCAAGGCACGGGAGGCACGAGCGGCGCACCCTATCTGCGCAAGATGCTCGACGTCGTGCTGTTCCCCGAGCTTTGGCATGTGCGCACGGTGCTGTAGAGCCTGGCGGTATAGCCGCTCGCCCGGGTCGCAGCTTGCGATGATATGTTATATCATCTCGGTTGTTGCCAGACCGAGAACGATCCCATGTCAGCCGCCGCCGTCCATTCCGTCTCCGAACAGCTCGCCCGCGCTGACGCGTTCGCGGCCGCGCACGGCCTGGCGCTGACGCCGCTGCGCCGGCAGGTCTACGCGCTCGTCGTCGTCGCGGCCCGGCCAATCGGCGCTTACGACCTTCTCGCGGCGCTCGAGCCCGAGCGCGGTCGCGTGCCGCCAACCACCGTCTACCGTGCGCTCGACTTTCTCGTCGAGCACGGCTTCGTGCACAAGATCGAATCGCGCAACGCGTTCGTCGCCTGCTGCGAGGTCGGCAAGCCGCACCAGAGCCAGTTCCTCATCTGTGAGCGCTGCGGCGACACAGTGGAGATTCCCGGCGACGAGCTCGCGGAGCGGCTTTCGGCGAGCGCACCCGCGCACGGTTTCGAAGTGCATAAGCAAGTCGTAGAACTCTCAGGGCTCTGCGGCGAATGCAAGACAAAGAAGATCGATACTAAGGAAAACTCGTGAACGCTGCTTTGATTTTCCAAGGGGCCGCAGAGCGCGTGCGCCGGCTGCCCGTACTCGCGGTGGCGGTCCTTGCGGCGTTATCGTTGAGCGGACCGGCGCTCGCGCAAGCTGCGAAGACCATCAACGTCGTCGCAGCCGAAAACTTTTATGGCGACGTCGTCAGCCAGCTTGGCGGCAAGCACGTCGAGGTCACGAGCATTCTCAGCAACCCCGAACAGGATCCGCACCTGTTCGAAGCGAGCCCGAAGACGGCGCGCGCATTGCAGCATGCGGATCTGGTCGTCTATAACGGCGCCGCCTACGATCCCTGGATGGATAAACTCCTCGCCGCATCGAACAGCGCCAAACGCACGACGATCGTCGCCGCCGCTCTCGTCGGCAAGAAGAGCGGCGACAACCCGCATCTCTGGTACGACCCACGAACAATGCCCGCGGTCGCGCGCGCGGTGGTCAAAGCGCTCGACGATGAGGATCCGGCGAACAAGGCCGACTATGACGCGAATCTGACGAAGTTTCTCGAGTCGTTGAAGCCGATCGACGAGAAGGTGGCCGAGCTCAAGTCTCGATACCACGGCACGCCCGTTACCGCGACCGAGCCTGTATTCGGCTACATGTCCGACGCCATCGGCCTCGCGATGCGCAATGACCGATTTCAGCTTGCAATCATGAACGACACTGAGCCGAGCGCATCCGACGTCGCCGCGTTCGAGAATGACCTGAAGACTAAGCAGGTGCACGCGCTCATTTATAACAGCCAGGCGATCGAAGCGATTACCAAGCGAATGTTGAAGCTTGCGCATCAATCACATGTGCCGACCGTGAGCGTGACCGAGACGCAGCCGGCGCGCACGACTTTCCAGCAATGGATGCTCTCGCAGCTCGACGAGCTCTCGGCCGCGCTGGCGGCACAGCAGTAGGCACAGTAGGCACCGCATCATGACGACCCACGCCAACCCATCGCGACGCCACGCGCTCGAGTTCGACCGGGCGACGCTCATGCTGGGCGGGCGCACGATCCTGAACGAAGCGAGCTTCGCGGTCGACGAGGGCGAGTTCATCGGCGTGCTCGGGCCGAACGGCGCGGGCAAGACAACGCTGATGCGTGCCGTGCTGGGCCTCGTCCCGATCGCGAGCGGAGCGATCCTCGTCGCGGGGCAAGCGGTTGCGCGCGGCAACGTCGCGATCGGCTACATGCCGCAAACGCGCAGCGCGCTTGCGGGCCGACGCCTGCGCGGGCGCGAATTCGTCGCGATGGCGGCGGATGGCCATCGCTGGGGCCTGCCGCGCGCGGACGCCGCGACGCGCGCCGACGTCGAGCGTGTGCTCGACCTCGTCGATGGGCAGGCGCTTGCGGCACGCCCGCTCTCCGAACTCTCGGGCGGCGAGCGGCAACGGCTGCTGATCGCGCAGTGTCTGCTCGGCAAGCCGCGCCTCTTGCTGCTCGACGAGCCACTCATCAGCCTCGATCCGCATCATCAGCGCGGCGTCGTCGAGCTCGTGCGCCGCGTGCAGCGCGAGCTCGGGATCGCGGTCCTGTTCTCCGCTCACGAGCTCAACCCGCTGCTCAACGCGCTCGATCGCGTGCTCTATCTCGGCAACGGCGCGGCCGCGCTCGGTACCGTCGACGAAGTCATCACGCGGCCCGTCCTTTCGCGTCTATATGGATCGACGATCGACGTCATGCGGGTGAACGGACGCATCTTCGTCATGTCGGGCGACGTCGAAATCGAAAAGCACGATCACGAGCACGAAGATGACGGGCCGCACGAGCATGGTCACGACCATCCGCACGGCCATCAGCACGGACATACCCACGATGTTTGAATACGACTTCATGGTCAACGCGTTCGCGGCGTCGGGCATCGTCGCCGTCCTCGCGGGGATCGTCGGCTACTTTCTCGTCATGCGTGGGCAGACGTTCGCGGGACATGCGCTCTCGCACGTCGGCTTCACGGGCGCGACGGGTGCCGTGCTCGTCGGCATCTCGCCGCTCTGGGGCATGATCGGCTTCACGCTTGCGGCCGGGTTGTCGATGGGCGCGCTCGGCGAGCGGCTCGCGGGCCGCGACGTGGCGATCGGCGTCGTCCTGTCGCTCTCGCTCGGCTGCGGCCTGTTGTTCCTGCATTTTTTCACGGCTTATGCGACACAAGTGACGTCGCTGCTCTTCGGCAACGTGCTCGGGGTCACCGTGGAGACACTCGTCATTCTTGCTTGCATCGGCGCCGCAAGCCTGATCGCACTGGGCGCCATCATGCGCCCGCTGCTCTTCGCGACGCTGCAGCCGGAGCTCGCAGAAGCGAAGGGCGTCTCGCTGCGCTTCGTGTCGATGCTGTTTCTCGCGATCGCGGCGCTCGCCGTCGCGGCCTGCACGCAAATCGTCGGCGTGCTGCTCGTGTTCACGCTGATGGTCGGTCCAGCGGCCGCGGCGCAGAACGTCACCATGCGGCTCTCACGCGGCATCCCGCTTGCGGCGCTCTTCGCGCTCGGGCAAGCGTGGCTCGGCGTGACGCTCGCCTTTTACACCGATTGGCCGACGAGCTTCTGGATCACCGCGCTCGCGGCGCTCGTCTACTGCGCGAGTCTGCTCGCGCGCCGATAGTGGATAGTTGCAAGCGATTGCCAACCTGAGTAAGACGATTATTGGATGTACCGTAGAGTACACTCGGCAGACACTTTCCTGCTCTCCGCTCGAGGATAAAAACCATGAAGAAGATTGGATCGCAAGAAGAGATGTCCGCGTCGCAGCTCATCGACGCGAGAATCGAAGAACTCGGCGACTGGCGGGGCGAGACGCTCAGCCGCCTGCGCGCGCTCATCAAGGAAGCCGATCCCGAAGTCGTCGAGGAGTGGAAGTGGAGAGGCGTGCCGGTGTGGTCGCACGCCGGTTTGATCTGCACCGGCGAGACGTACAAGAGCGTCGTGAAGACGACTTTCGCCAAAGGGGCGGCGTTGGAAGATCCTTCCGGGCTCTTCAACTCCAGCCTCGAAGGGAACACGCGGCGCGCCATCGACTTCCGCGAGGGCGAGGAAATCGACGAAGAGGCGTTCAAAAGCCTCATTCGCGCCGCCGTGGCACTGAACACGTCCAAAATCAAGGGCAAATCTTCGGTATCTGAATAGCCGAGGAACCCGCGTGCCGCTATCGGCAGCTCGCGATCGCCGTCAAGACACCGATCCGCCCCTCGCTTAGACTGCGAGCGAGGTTGGCCATCATCGCCGCGAAGTCCGCCCCAAGCACCACCGCGAGGCTGGGCCCGGCGGGCGGTCCGCCTGCCACCCTCTTCGCGAACCATTGCGTCGCCACTTCCGTATCGTCGCGCCAGAGATCAATCGTGAATCCCGCCGCGGTCAACGCATCGCGCGTTTCGGCCTCGGTCCGCAAGTGGCTGTTTTCGGGCGTGGTCGCCCACGGCACCGGAAAATACGGGGCGCCGCCCCTGGCGACGATATCGTAAGTCGCGAACCGTCCTGCCGGCTTCAGTACACGACGGATCGCGCGATAGAGCGCTGCCCGGTCGGCGATGTTCATGGCGACATGCTGCAGGAACACGCGGTCGATGCTGCCATCCGCGACGGGCGGCTCCGTCGCATCGCCGGCAAAGAACGTCGTGCTATCGCCAAGCGCGCAGCGCTGGCTCAGATAGCGAGCGGTATCGACGAAAGATGAGCTGAGGTCGACGCCCGTGACGTGGACGCCATAGTTCGCGGCCAAATAGCGCGCCGGCCCGCCGATCCCGCAACCGAGGTCGAGTACCGCCATGCCGGCTTCGAGCCCCACCGCCTCGGCGAGTTCGCCCGTGGCAAGCATGCCGCGCGTATGGAACTGGTCGAGCATGGCCAGTTGCGGAACCGTCAGCACGGTTTCCTCGGGACCGAAGGCGGCAAGCGCGGCTTGCACCTTCGCGATCAAGCCCGCTCCGCCGTAATGGGTTTGCGCGCGTTGCGTGGGCGTATCCATGACTGTGCTCCTGACGGTTGAGTGACCCATACGCTACACGTCCGGCGCCATTCGATAAACCGGCTCAATCCGCATGCACCGTGAAGCAAAACTACATAATGAAGAACCGCTCTGCCTCGCGAAAGGTCATTCTGCCTTTCACGGCATCCCGATCTTCCCGCATCGCGCCTTGACTTTCGCCGACTGCGAACCGATCATTCGCTCATCGACAGAACAAAAGATCGGTTCGAGCGTCGTACCCCGCCCGTCCGTTGCGGCCCCGACGCGCCAGCCGATCTCAATCGGGAGACAAGCGATGGACAATGCGCAGGTCAGCGCTTCGAACGTGATTCTGCACATCGGGGCGGGATCGTTTCACCGCGCCCATCAAGCGTGGTATCTCCACCGTCTCAATGCGTCGTCGGCTGCGTCCGGCGATGCCGCCTGGTCGCTGACGGTCGGCAACATCCGCGGCGACATGAACGCCGTGCTCGACGCCCTCGCTGCGCAAAACGGCGTCTATACGCTCGAGACCGTCACGCCGCAAGGCGAGCGCGCCTACGAGACGATCCGCTCGATCACGCGTGTCGTGCCGTGGTCCCCGACGCTCGAGGGGCTGATCGAAGCCGGCGCCGACCCGGCCTGCAAGATCGTCTCGTTCACCGTGACCGAGGGCGGCTATTACCTCGACGAGCACGATCGGCTCGATACCTCCAATCCTGACCTCGCGGCCGACCTGGCCGGCGGACGCACGACGATCTACGGCGCGCTCGCCGCCATCCTCGACGCGCGTCGCGCGCGCAATGGCGGCGCGCTCACGCTGCAAAGCTGCGACAACCTGCGCAGCAACGGCGAGCGGTTCGAAGCGGGCATGCGCGCTTTCCTCGCGGCGCGCGGGCAAGCCGAGCTCGCCACCTGGTTCGAGGAAAACACGACTTGCCCGAACTCGATGGTCGACCGCATCACGCCGCGCCCGACACCGGATGTGCGCGAGCGCGTGAAAGCGGCGACGGGCATCGACGATGCCTGCCCTGTCATGGGCGAGGCATTCATCCAGTGGGTCATCGAGGATCGCTTCCGCGCAGGCCGCCCGGCCTGGGAGCGCGCGGGGGCTGAGCTCGTCGCTTCGGTGCTGCCCTACGAGGAAGCGAAAATCCGCATTCTCAACGCGAGCCATAGCTGCATCGCGTGGGCCGGCACGCTCGTGGGCCTGTCGTATATCCACGAAGGCACGGCTGACGCCGACATCCGCCGCTTCGCGCACGAATACGTCACGCAGGATGTCATTCCGTGTCTCACGCCGAGCCCGCTTGACCTCGCTCGTTACCGCGATGTCGTGCTCGACCGATTCAGCAACCCTTATATCCAGGACACGAATCAGCGCGTCGCCGCCGACGGCTTTTCGAAGATCCCCGGCTTCATCGCCCCGACGCTCGCCGAATCGTTCGCGCGCAATGCCGAGCCGAATGCGACGGCGGTGCTGCCCGCGCTCTTCTTCCGCTTTCTCGATCGCTGGCGCCAAGGCGCCCTGCCCTACACGTATCAGGACGGCGTGATGGATGAGGCGTCGGCGCGCGCCTTCTTCTCGGCGGCGGATCCGCTCGCGGCCTTCTGCGGATCGCGGCTGCTCTGGGGCGGCATGGCGGGCAGCCCTCGGCTCGTCGAGACGCTGCGCTCGGCGCTCGCACGCGTCGATGCATGGCTCGTCTCACGGGCTTGATCTGAGCGACGCTCACTCCCATCGGCCGGCCCGCGCCTGGGCCGCTCAGCGGCGCCGGCTTTGTCATCGCTCGCCTCCCGGGCTCGCCCGCATTGCTGCGCACGGCGGGCCGCGGATAAAGTAGCGCTTCCGCGCTGACGCGAACCGAAACCTTCAAGGACTCCCTCCCATGTACCTCGGCATCGACCTCGGCACATCCGAAGTGAAAGTCTTGTTGCTCGCGCCCGACGGCCGAGTGCTCGGCACGGCCGGCTCGCCGTTCACCGTTTCGCGTCCGCATCCGCGCTGGGCGGAACAGAATCCGGCCGACTGGTGGGAGGGAACGTGCGTCGCGCTCGCGAAGCTGCGGGAGGCGCACGGCGAAGCGTTCGCGCAAGTACGCGCGATCGGCCTCTCGGGGCAGATGCATGGCGCGGTCCTCCTCGACGCCGCCGATCGCGTCCTGCGCCCGGCGATTCTCTGGAACGACATGCGCAGCGCCGACGAGTGCGACGAGCTGACCCGGCGCGCATCGCGTCTTCACGAGATCGCCGGCAATCTGGCGATGCCGGGCTTCACAGCGCCGAAGCTGCTTTGGGTGGCGCGTCATGAGCCCGACCTATTTCGACGCACGGCCTGCGTGCTGTTGCCGAAGGACTATCTGCGACTGCGGATGACGGGCGGCAAAGTCTCGGATCCGTCGGACGCCGCCGGGACGCTATGGCTCGACGTCGCGCGGCGCGACTGGTCCGACGAGCTGCTCGATGCCTGCGGCATGCGCCGCTCGCAGATGCCGAGCCTTGCCGAAGGCAGTGCGCCTTCGGGAGTTTTGCGGCCCGAGCTCGCGCGCGAATGGGGGTTGTCCGGCGAGATCGTCGTGGCGGCCGGCGGCGGCGACAATGCGACGAGCGCGATCGGCATCGGCGCGACCGAGCCTGGCGACGGATTCGTCTCGCTCGGCACCTCGGGCGTGCTTTGCGTCGTCGGCGATCGCTTCCTGCCGAATCCCGCTTCGGCCGTGCACGCGTTCTGCCATGCGATTCCCGACCGGTGGCATCAGATGAGCGTCGTGCTATCGGCGGCGAGCTGTCTGCGCTGGGTCTGCACGTTGACCGGCACCGACGAGCCGACGCTCGTCGCGGAGGCGGCGGCGCTCGAGCCCGCGTCGCTCGCCGACGCCCCGCTCTTTCTGCCGTACCTCTCCGGAGAGCGGACGCCGCATAACGATCCGTACGCCGAAGGGGTTTTCTTCGGCATGACGCACGCGACGAACCGCGCGCTCCTCGGCTATGCCGTGCTCGAAGGCGTGACGCTGGCGCTTGCGGACGGCCTCGACGCGCTTGCGACGGCCGGCACGACGCCGAATGCGCTATCGCTGCTCGGCGGCGGCGCGCGCAGCGCGTACTGGGCGCAACTGCTCGCCGATGCCCTCGCGACGCCGACGCGTCAGCACGGCGGCGGCGAAACGGGCGCGGCGCTCGGTGCCGCTCGTCTCGGCTGGCTCGCGGCCGGCGGCGATCCCGGGGTCGTGCTCGCAAAACCGCCCATCGTGGCCGAGTTCGCGCCGAACCCGCGGCGTCATGACGAGTTGCGCGCCCGGCTCCTCGCCTACCGCGAGCTCTATCGGCACGTGCGGCCGCTTTTCGACCCGTCGCGCAAGCGGCTCGCCTGAATTCGCTCCGGCCATCGGCAACCGTTTCGGACTCCTTACCTTACGACGCAGGCATCGCATCCGTGTCCAGATCCAACGAAAAACTCGACTTGGCAACGCGTGCAGCATGGCTCTATTACGTCGCCGGCAACACGCAAAACGAAATCGCCGAGAAGCTGCAGGTCTCGCGCCCCGTCGCGCAACGGCTCGTGGCCTTCGCCGTCGAGAAGAATCTGATCCGCGTGCGGATCGAGCATCGACTGGCCGATTGCCTCACGCTCGCCGACCGTCTGTGCACGCGCTTCGGGCTGTCGATGTGCGAGGTCGTGCCGGTCGACGACGACTTGCCCGAAGCGATCGACCGCAAGCTCGCTGTCGCCGGCGCCCAGGTGATGGAGCGGTACTTGAGCGAAGAAAATCCGATCGTCGTCGCGGTCAGCAGCGGGCGCACGCTGAAAGCGGCCGTCGATCAGCTCGGTCTGATCGACCGGCCGCAGCACCGGCTCGTTTCGATGGTCGGTGCGATCGCACAGGACGGCTCGTCGAATCGTTACGACGTGGCGCTGCATATTTCCGAAAAGACGGGCGGCAAGCACTTCCTGCTGCCGGCGCCGCTCATCGCCGATAACGAAGCCGAGCGGGCGCAGTGGTGCAATCACCGGCTGTACCGGATCGTCGAGACGCTGTCCGGGCAGGCCGACGTGGCGTTCATCGGCATCGGCGATATCGGTCCGAAGTGTCCGCTTCACGTCGACGGATTCATCACCGCGGCGGAAGTCGACGAGCTGATGAGCCGCGGCGCCGTAGCCGAAATGTTAGGACTGCCAATCGACGACGAAGGCAAGCGCGTCGAATCCCCGACGGGACGGCGCGTCACGAGCCTGCAGCTCGACGCTCCGCCGAAGCGGCCGACGATCGGCTTTGCCGGCGGCGCGAGGAAGCACCGCGCGGTCCTTGCGGCGCTAAAGGGCGGCTGGCTCTCGGGGCTCGTAACCGACGAGGCTTGTGCGCGCGCCGCGTTAGGCAATTGAGCGGGCGCAACGCGCGCATGCGTTTGGTGAAAGCGTCTTGGCGCGGCTTCGTTTTGTCGATGCGGTCGATGCGGTCAATGCGATCGACGCTGTCACTTCAGGCAATGCTGGCAATGCGGTCAGTGCGCCGCGGGCCGCGTCGTGATCGGCGCGAAGTCCACGGCGATCCGTCCTTCTCCGTACTTCGCGGCGATCGCCTTCAAGCGCGCGTCGACGGCCGCCAGATAAGCGGCGCGCGGCTCGGTCTCGGGGCGTAACGTGTCGAACAGCGGCGCCGGTGTCGCGACGAGCACGATCATCTCGCTGCCGAGCGGTTTTGCAATCACCCACTCGCCCATGCCCCCGATCGTCGCCGAGTAATTCGGCGGCGCCTGGTTGTCCTTTTCGCGGCGGCTCGGCACGAGATGAACCACGCTGCCGTCCAGCACGTAATAATCGACGCTGACGTAGGTGTCGTAGCCAGGCGTCGTCAAGTCGAGGACGAGGGGGCTGCCCTCGGTCAACTGCCCGTTCCTTGCCTTCGTTCGTATTGATGTGCCCCATGCGATGCTCGCTGCCTGATGCGTCGATACCCAGAATGGGGCGAACGCCTTCACGACATCGCATTCGTTCTCGCCGACGGAACGCACGTCGAGGTTCGCATCGGCGACGCCTGCTCCCGTCATGCCCGCCAGCGCATTGCGCAGATGCGCGAGACCGTCGTGCTCACCGACATAGCCGCGAACGGAGACCGAGCTTCCCTGCACCGACGCGCTCAACGCGGAACACGGCAACGAGGCGAGGACACGCGGCAGGTCCGCGGGCGACGGCGCCGCGCGCGGTACAACGATGCCTGTGGAGGAGGTCGATGCCGACGAGGATGCGCCGGCTGCGGCAACATCGGAAACCGGCTGCCGATCACGGGCAGTGTCCGCGCCAGTCTGCCCGCCACGATAGCCATACCAGACGGCAGTGCCCACAGCGATCACGACGACACATGTTCCGGCTCCGGCCGCGAGTGCGGTGCGCGAGCGCTTCCTGGCGAGCACCGCGCCGCTACCCGCGTGCGCCGTGTTCACCGCCTGCGCCGCGGGCATTCGGCGAGCCGGCGCGTTAGCGCCCATCCCATCGAGAAAGTGCTCGACGCTCGCCGTGCGCGTCTGCCTGTCGAACGACAGCGCCGCCTTCAGTGTTCGCCATTGGCGGCTCGTCAAGTCTTTCGGTCGCTCGGGCTGTCTCTTTTCGCCGCGGGCCTGCAACGCCGACACGCGATTGAACGGATGGCGTCCCGTCAGCAGCTCGTAGGTGACGCAACCGAGGGCATAGACATCGTCGCGTGGATCGGGCTCGCGATGCTCGAACATCTCCGGGCTCGCGTAGGCCGGCGTGATCCCGCCAAGCGTCGCCGGGTCGAAGATCGTGGCCTCGCTCTCGTCATCGGGACGACGCAACGCGCGCGCGATCCCGAAATCGATGACCTTCACCTCACCGCTGTCGGTCAGGAATACGTTGGCCGGCTTGAAGTCGCAGTGAACGAAGCCGCGCTCGTGCGCATAGGCGAGCGCGTTCCCCATGCCCGCGATGATCGGCAGCGCCTTGTCGTACGGCACACCCGCGAAACCCGGCTCGCGCAGCATTCGGCTGAGCGGACTGCCCGACAGATACTCCATCGTGATGTAGACGACCGGACCGTCGCGATCGAAGTCATGGACGGTCACGATGTTCCGGTGCGCGAGCGTTTGCGCCTTGCGCGCCTCGCGCTGCAACGCGATCAGCGACGTCGGCTGCCCACGGAACTGGACGTTCAGCACTTTGATGGCGATGTAGGGCTTGCGGTCGGCCGCTTCGAGCTTGCGTAGATCGAGCGCTTTGTAGACCGTCCCCATGCCGCCCACGCCGAGACACTCTTCGAGTACGAAGCGTCCGTTCAACGTATCGCCGATACCCTTCACGCGCTCGCCCGAGGCGGCGAGCCCCTCGCCTCGCGCGCCAAGCGTGTCGCTCGAGCCGTTCGTCTCGCCCGCGCTGGCCGGAACGGCGGCGCGCGCGACGGGCGGCGGCGCGACTTGCACGCGCGTCTCGTCACCGAACTGGACTTCGGTGGCCGCGAATCGTTCGATGTGCTTGACGACTTCGGCATAGACGTCGTCGGGCAGCGGATCCTTTGTCTGCGTCTCGTCGAGCACTTCGCGCAGCCGTGTGCAATTGGTCGGATCGGTCGCGAGCGCGCGGTCGATCTGCGCGAAGAATGCGTCGTGCGAAAGCGCCCCGCTCTGAAAGATTTGGATCAGCTCCGCAAGGCTCGTCATTCGTACGCCTCTTCAGGCTTCGAATCGGATGGGGTCACGGTGCGGTACCGAAAAGGCCATACCGCACGAAAGAACGCCCTCGATCGATACTAGTCTGCGCTCGTACCTTGCGCAATCCGTGCGCAAGCTCACCCTCGCGCACCGATCGTCGTTCGGTTCCAGGGCCGCCCACGTCGTGACGGGGTCCATGGTCTCGCTGTTGCAGCTCGCCCAACAGTGTCACCCGAACCTGTTGGCACACCGGCGACGATGCGGACGGGGCCCGGTTTCCGCGCGTCGCCATACGATTCACCGCGAACGTGTGGAACGCCTTGCCGCGCGGGCGTTTGCGCGCACCGCGCACCTCGAGCGCCGCTCGTTGGCACACCTCCTGCAGTAGTAGGGGCGAGCCCGCAACAGATTGCAGCTCGATTCCAAACCCAGCCTTTTCTTTACTTGCCTTCAGGAGAACTGCCATGAAATCGCTCATGATCGAAGACCTCGGTGTCGCCAAAGAACTCGACGGCCGTGCCATGTCCGCCGTGCGCGGCGGCACGCTCGGCTACTACCTGCCGCTGCCGTACTACTCGCCCGTTCATGTCACGGATACGACGAACTTCAGCGCGCAACAGCTGATCGGCCAATCGAACAACATCGTCAACAACACGGGCAACGACGCCGCGTTCGTGTCGGGCATCCATTCGACGGTCAACCCGTCGCAGACCGCCAAGAACACGATCAATTTCTAAGCGCGTTTGCCGCCCGCCGCCGAGGCTCTCTTGCCTGCGGGTCTCGTCGGCCGCATCCGTTCGAAACCATCCCCAGGAGAATTGCCATGTCGTCCATCGTCATTCATGAGCTGGCGCCCGGCGCCGCGCTCGACCGCAAGGCCATGTCGCGCGTGAGCGGCGGCACCGGCTCGCCGCTCGTGCCGGGCAGCCCCAACATCAACGTGGCCGTCGGCGTCGACCAGCACATCAATCAGAACCAGGCCGTCGTCGTCAATGCGCTCAACAACATCGGCTTCATCGGCGCCGGCTTCGGTCCGCTGAAGCTCGACGTCAGCCCTTCGCAGTTCGCGAGCACCGGGTTCGGACTCTGAACTCCACGCGATCGGGCAAGTCAGGCTTCGCGGCCTCACTTGCCCGACTCGATTTTCGATGCCCCCTGCGATTCGCTCGCGGCACCGCCTATACTGAGACGACGTAACGAAGCGCTACGAAACGCGTCGCGCGGGCTTCGTTTCACAAGCTCGTCGTCAACGGTCGTCAGCGCCTTCGCCCATGCGGAGCGCAATCATGGCCACACTCGTCATCAACGATCTCCCCGAAAGCGTCGAGCTGGACCGGCAGGCGATGGCCGCCATCACGGGCGGCGCGATGATTCGAGGACAGGCTGGGCGATTCACGCGGCAGCAAACGCTGACCGGGCTCGAAAGCCACGGCTCGACTGTGACGGCGATGCCGGCCTCCGCTGTCCGGACTACGCTTCTCTTTACCGCGAGTACCTCGCTACTGCGTTGACGGGTCAAGCCGCAAGGCGTTCGAGCCGCGTCGACATCGCCGGCCGTGTGACGGCGGGCGGGAACACACACCACGAGCCGTCGTCATGACGAAAGAAGAAGATCGCGAGCGTGCCGGTGGCATGCGCGGCCTCGATACGAACGTACCTGTGCAGGCGATCGGGCGTGCGGGAGAAATGCGTCACACGCCCCGGCGAGGCCAGGCTCGGCGCGAGCCATTTGTCGACGAGCTCGCGAAGCGTTGCATGCTGCGTATTCATTTCGGACTCCTCGACGACTCGGCTTGCCAGAAGGGGTTGGTCTGGGGCAAAACCGCTTCGGTGAGAAATGGTTTGCCGTTGCCAAACCTTCTGCATGGGCTGTGCCAATGGCGTGCATCCCCGCCAGGAAAGGCTTCGCGACTAACGAAGATTGTTATGGAGTCCGAAACGTCGGCCCATGCCCGACTGATCGGCGGCGGTTGTGTTGGTTTTGAAGCGTCACTTTGCGCACGCGCACGCCAACGAGGACGCGAACGCGCACTGTCGGCTTCTCGCCGACTTCGGGCTTCGAATGTCGGCCCCGCAACGACGATTGTGGCGATCAGCGCGAGCCGTTTGCCCGAGGGCGCCGATCGAGAGGCGGGACACGCCGGCTGCGTGAAGCCCCGCGGGAAAAGGCATCGCTGGGAAGCGGTGCCTCAGCGACCCGGCGCGTACGCACGCGGAGCGGGCGATGGCATAGCGCTTGCGTTGAAACGGCGGCCTGGGCCGATCGCCGATCGGTCATGCATCGCGATCGACGAGATCGAATACTGAGGAGTCCTATCATGGCCGCGATTACGATCACCGACCTTCCGCTGACGCGCGATCTCTCGCGTCGATCGATGTCGCTCATCCGCGGCGCCGGCGCACCGTGGATATTCGGGTGGATCCAGCCGTTCGCGCCGCCCGTTCCGAGCGTGGGGCCCGTCGTCAATCTCTATCAGACGAACAACACGTTCTATGCCGATCAGGTCGTCAACCAGTTCCAGCTTCTCAACGTGAACAATACGGGTGGTAACTCGAATCTCACTGTTGTCGCCGGACAAAACGGGAAGAACGGCCTCGGTTAGAAGAGCGTGGCACGAGCCATGGATACCGAACTCATCTGGACGTCCGCCGCGCGAACCGACGTCGGACTCGTGCGCGCGATCAACGAGGACGCCTGTCTCGACAGGCCTGAGCGCGGGCTATGGGCCGTCGCCGACGGCATGGGCGGGCACGCCGCCGGCGACGTCGCAAGCCGGATGGTCGTGGAAGCGCTCGCGGGGTTGTCCGCGCCCGATACTCTCGAAGACTATCTCGACGCGGCGCGCGATGCGCTCGACGTGGCTAACCGCCGGCTTCGCCATGAAGCGGCGTCGCGCCATGTTCGCACGATCGGCACGACGGTCGCCGTCTGTCTCGCGTGCGGGCGGCGCTGCGCCGTGCTGTGGGCCGGCGACAGCCGCGTCTATCTCTACCGGGATGCGCGACTGGCTCAGCTCACGCGCGACCATAGCGCGGTCGAAGAGCTGAGGAGCCAGGGCTATCTCAGCGCCGAAGAAGCACTCCATCATCCGGCCCAGCACCTGATCACGCGCGCGGTCGGCGCGGCCGACGAGCTCGAGCTCGACGAAACCGTCGTCGACGTTCGGGACGGCGATCTGTTTCTGCTGTGCAGCGACGGGTTGACGAACGAAGCGAGCGACGCCGAAATCGCCGACGTGCTTGCGTGCGGCGATTGCGGACAAGCGACGCACTCGCTGATCGAGCTGGCGTTGCGCGCGGGGGCGCGCGACAATGTCTCGGCTATCGTCGTTCGCGCCGAAGACCCGGTCACGACGGACAAGACGCTCGTCAATCCGTCCATTGCGCGATAAGCGCGAGCATGCGAGCTTGCCTGCGCAAGCAGGAGGGCCCGGCTATTTGCCGTCCTTCCCTCGCCCGGCCTCATCGCGATGCCGGAAGTCCTTCGAGCGGATACCGTGCTTTTTCAGCAGCATCTGCAGGTGCGAGCGGTTCATCTCGCAGCGACGCGCGAGCTCGGCCACGGTGCCGCCCGTCTCCTGCAGCCCCCGCTCGAGAAACGTGCGCTCGGCCTCGTCGCTCGCCGCGCGCTTCGCCTCGGCCAGCGAAATCGGCATCGCCGCGGCACCGTCGACGCCGTTGGCGAGCTCGGCGCCGAGGCGGCCGGCCGTTGCCGTTGCCGGCTGCGGCCGAATGTCCTCGGGCAAATGCTCGATGTCGGCCACGTCGCCGGCGAGACACGACACTCGATAGATAAAATTGCGCAACTCGCGGATGTTCCCCGGGTACGCGTAGTTGAGCAGGAACTCCCGCAGCTTCGGTGTCATCTTGATCGGCCTGCGCTTGAGCGCCTCGGCCGCTTCGTCGCCGAAATACGCAAAGAGCAGCGGGATTTCGTCGCGACGCTCGCGCAGGGCCGGAAGCGTCAAATGAATGACGCTCAACCGGTAAAAGAGGTCCTCGCGAAACTGCCCCTCTTCGCTCATTCGTCGTAGATTGCGATTCGTCGCCGCGACGATGCGCGTGTCGACGGCGATGCGCTCGTCGGAGCCCACGCGCTGGATCTCGTGCGCTTCGAGCACGCGCAAGAGCTTCACTTGGCCGATGAGCGGCAGTTCGCCGATCTCGTCGAGAAAGATCGTGCCCAGGTGCGCGCTTTCGAATTTGCCCTTGCGATCCGACGACGCTCCCGTGAACGCACCGCGCTTGTGGCCAAACAGCTCAGACTCGAGCAAATTCTCGGGGATCGCGCCGCAATTGACCGATACGAACGGCTTGTCGGCACGCGAGCCGTTCGCATGAATAACCTTCGCCATCAGTTCCTTGCCGGTGCCGCTCTCGCCGTCGATCAGCACGGGTAAATCCGTCGGCGCGGCTTTTTCGGCGATCTCGAGCGCGGCGAGCAGCTTCGGATTGTCGCCGAATGTCCCTTCGAAAACAAAGCTGCGATCGATGAGCGCCTGTCTGCGCATACGCGCCGTCGGAAGAGCCGCAGCGGCCGCGTCGGCCGGCATGTGAGGCTCGACCTCCGCCGCCGCGACGAAACGCTCCTTGCGCGAAAGCTGCATCACTTCGTCGCGCAACGTATTGGCCTGACCGAGCAGCTTTTCGATGTCGGCGCGCTCGAGCTTCGGCGCCCAGCGCAGCGTCGAGCGCAATATCTCGATCTTCTCGATGAGTCCCGCGTAGGAGACGGTCGAGCTTCCGGTACCGAGCGGATCGAAGAGTTTCATGACGGTTCGACGGCGGCATGGCTCAGCTGCTTCTGAACCAGTTGGTAATACATGCCTTTTCGCTCGATCAGCGCATCGTGCGACCCTTCCTCTACGATGGCGCCGTCGTAGAGCACGAGTATCTTGTCGGCGCGCATGATCGTGCTCAACCGGTGCGCGATGATGATGGCCGTGCGTCCTTTGAGAATCTCGTGCATGTTCGCAAGGATGTTGCTCTCCGACTGCGTGTCGAGCGAGGACGTCGCCTCGTCGAAGACGATGAGACGCGGATCGTGATAGAGCGCGCGCGCAATACAAAGCCGCTGAATCTGGCCGCCCGAGAGTCCGACGCCGCGCTCGCCGACGACCTGCTCGTAGCCGAGAGGCATCTTGGCGATGAAGGCATGGGCGTCGGCCATCTTCGCGACTTCCTCGATGCGGCGACGATCGGGGCTCGGATCGCCGCAGGCGATGTTCTCGGCGATCGAGCCCGAGAAGACGAGATTCGTCTGCATGACATAGCCGATCTGCGCGCGGTAGCTGCCCTGATCGACGACGCTCATGTCGTAGCCGTCCACGGCGATCCTGCCCTCCGTCGGCGCGTAAAAGCCGACGAGCAGCTTGGCGAGCGTCGTCTTGCCGGAGCCGCTCCGGCCGACGATCGCGATCATTTCGCCGGGCTTCACGTCGAACGTCACGTTCTCGAGCACGTACGGGGTCTCGTTGCCCCCGTAGCGGAAGTAGACGCCATCGAGCTTGATCTCGCCGCGCAGATCGGGCAAGACGACGCGCGTCGCAAGCTCGGCCGGCTTTTGCTCCGGCTCGATGTCGAGTACGTCCCCGAGGCGCTCCATCGCGACAGCCGCATCGTTCATGAGACTCCAGAGTCCGACGAGCCCCATCAGCGGCGCGAGCACACTCCCCATGAATGCGTTGAACGCGATCAATTGCCCGATGCTGAGCTCCTGGGCGAGCACGAGCCGGGCACCGACCCATAAAATGACGATCGTCGTCGCGGCATTGAGCAGTTGGCTGCCGAGGGCGATGAGGACATGGAATGCCTGCGCGCGATATTGCACATCGAGCGCTTTCGCGTACTTGCGCTCCCATTTGAGCCTGACGGGACGCTCGATTCCCATCCCCTTCACGGTCTCCACACCGCTCAAGGTCTCCATCAGCAGCGACCGCGCTTCCGTTGAAGCCGAAAACACCTCGCGCGCGAAGCGCTTCGTTCTCGGCGTCGCGAAGGCGGTCAGCGCCATGATCGGTATCACGAAGCCAATCAGCAGCAACGTCAGCTTCACGTTGTAGAGAAACATGACCGTGAAATAGATGACGATCATCAGCAGGTTCAGCACTGTCGTGACAGTCGATTCCGTCAGAAACGCCCGGATCGTCTGGTTTTCCTGGAAGCGCGCGAACACGTCCCCCGTCTTGCGCTTGGCGAAGAATCCGAGCGGCAGCGACATCGTGTGCCTGAAAAAGTGCGACATCATCGAAAAATCGAGGCTTCGCACCATGAAGTTCGACAGGTAGGCGCGAATCGTCGTCATGAGCTGCGTGAAGAGGTTCGATATGACGAGACCGACGATGAGCAGATTCAGCAGGCTCACGTTCTGATGAACGACGACGCTATCGAGAATGTTCTGGATGATGAGCGGCGGCACGATGCCGAGCATCTGAATGACGAACGTCGCGAGAAAAAGGTGCGCGAGAATGCGCTTGTAGGGCGCCAGATAACCGACGAACCGCACCCATGGCGAGCTGCCGACCGTGCGCTGGCCGAGCGTTTCCGAAGCCGAGAAGACGAGGCAAGTGCCGCTCCACCCTCGCTCGAACTCCTCCACGGTGAGCTTTCTGAACCCGAGCGCCGGATCCGCCACGCGCACCCCGCGCTTGCTCATGCCATAGACGACGATGTAGTGATAGCCTTCCCAATGCACGATGAACGGGAGCTCGAATCCGAGCATCGCCTCATAGGTGCACTGCATCCCGCGCGCGGTCAAGCCGAGCGATTCGGCCGTGCGCGCCAGGCTCTCGAGCGTCGCGCCCTGCGTCGTCACGTTGGCGAGCTCGCGCAGCTTGCCGAGCGTCATCGGAATGCCGTAATGGCGGCAGATCATCGCGAGACAAGCGGCCCCGCAATCCATCTCCTCGGCTTGCTCGACGAGCGCGAATCGCTTCACGAGCTTCGCGCCGATCTCGTCGCGCGATTCGAGGTCGAGCCGATCCGCCCGCCTCGTCCGCTCGGCAACCTTCTTTTGCCGCTCGAGCTCGCGATCGACGAAGCGGATCCGCTCCTCGAGCACTTCGCGTAACTTCGCATTGCGCCCGAGCATGAAGTGGACGGTCTTCTCCGGAATGACGATGAGTCTCGTATCGGCCGTCGCCGTCACCGTAGCCTGCTGCTCCTGTCTCAGCAAGCAGGCGCGCTCGCCGAATATCGCGCCCGCGCCGAGCGTGGCGAGCGTGTAGTCGGTGCCGTTCGCACGATGGGCAAGGCGTACTTCGCCCTGGCGCACGACATAGAGTCGCATGTCGTCGCGCGAGCCTTGCACCAGAACGTCCTTGCCGGCCGCGACGCGCTTGACGCCGACACTCGATACATACTCCTCGAGCTCGGCCCGCGTCAGCTTGCCGCGCAAATCGAAGAGGCGCGCAACGAAGCCGCCCGCCGAGCTGATGGCGACGTAGCTCGTCACGAACGACTGAACGGACGCGTTCGCGGCGACGATCGGTGCGATCGCGGTGCGTGGGATAAAGAGCAGCTCGACCTTCGAGGATGCGCGCACCGAAGCTTCGTGCCAATACTCGCGCAGCATCGCGATTTCTGCGAACACTTCGCGCTCCTTGCGCACGCCGAGACTGGTCTCCTTGCCGCTTTCCTCGGTGAAAAGCCGCACCGTTCCGGAGCGGACGATGAAAAGACCGTCGGCGGCCTCGCCTCGGCACGCGATCGTCTCGCCGAACGCGTAGCTGCGTGACACCGCATGCGCGGCGAGCTCGTCGAGCGCATCGGGCGGAAACACCGACAGCGGCTCCACCGACGAAAGGAATTGCGCCAGCGATTGCGCGTCGAGAGGCGGCGATGCCGATGCCTGCGTGTCCATGAGTTATCCCCGTTCCGACCTATCGCGCTTCGATGACATGTTCCTGCGCCCGCGCGGCGAGCCACTCTTCGCGCAGCACGCGCCGGACCTCGGAGGCGACGTCGTGATCGAGCACGGCCGGATACTTCGCCGTCACCGAGAAAATTTCGTAGAACGAACCATCGGGGGCGGCGAACGGGCCGAGCAGCTCGCCCGCATGCGCATTGAAAACCTTCGCTTCGATCTCAGTCTTCAGCGAGCCCCGCAATACTTTGCCGATCACGCCGCCGCGCTCGCGCGTATCGGCAATCGAATGCTCGCGCGCGATCTCGGCGAAACCCGATGGGTCGTCGTCGAGGATCGACATGACTTCCTTCGCCTGCCCCTCGCTTTCGAGCACGATGTGGCTCACTTCCACACTGTCGAACTTCGGCGAATTCAGCTTGAAGTAAGCCTCGACGGCCTCGTCGCTGCACACTTCCGCCAACATCTTCTCTTGATAGAGGGTGTCGGTCACGAACGCCTCGAACTCGTCGAGGCTGATGCCAAATGTATCGAGAAACCGATTCATATTCGCCGCGCGATGGAGCCCCCGCACGCGGCGGAACTGATCGGCGCGAGCCTGGATCTCCTCCGTCGAGACGCCCACGCCATGGTTCTTCGCGGCGATGACCGTCAACCGGTCGCGCACCTGCTGCTCAACGAGCGCTTCGAACTGGCCCGTCAGCTTGAGCGCCCGTATGAAGTCGTCGGTGCCGATGACCTCGTCGTCGATTCGCACGATTGCCGCCATGTCATCCTCCTCGTTTCGGCCGCCATCCTCAGCCGGCCACGCGTCTCATCGGATCGAGCGCGAAGTCGATCAGCCGCCGCTCGCGCACGACGATCTCGGCCGACGCGGTCATGCCGTAGCGCAGCGGATACCGCGCATCGCCGACCGAGTAGTAGTCACGCGCGAGCGTGACACGGCCTTCGTAGACGGGTTGCTTCGTATGCGCCGACGGCTTCGCGGCCGGCGCAATGTATTCGAGCGTGCCGTCGATCACGCCATAGCGCTGATAAGGAAACGCATTGAACTTGAGCTTGACGGGCAGCCCCTCACGCAGGAATGCGCGGTCTTCCTCGGCGATCTCGACGCGCACGACAGCTCGCGCGTTCGCGGGCGCAATGCCGCCGAGCGGTGTGTTCGCCTGAATCTTGTCGCCGGGCTGCGTCGTCGTGACATCGGTGACGACGCCCGAAACGGGCGCCAGCACGAGCAGGAAGTTGTCCTTGTCGATGTTCTCGAAGCGAATGCGCGCGGCCGCGTCGGCGGCGAGCCGGGCCGTTTGGACTTGAAGGCGCAGCTTGTCTTCCGTGTTGGCGATCTCGCGCAACGTTGCGTCATATTCGATGCGCAGGTTCGTGAGCGTCTCGGCACTGCCTTCGAGCTGCGCCTTCGCCTGCGCGAAGTCATGCGACAGTTGCGCTTGGAGCTGCGCGAGGCGCGCCTCGGCGATCCGCACGTTGTTTTCCGCCTGCAGGTACGCGCTCTTCTTTTCCGCGACCTGTGTCTGCGAAACGCCCCCGCCTCCGGGCAGCGCCAAGAGGCGCGCGAACTTGTCGGCCTCGTCGCGAGCGAGGTCGCGCGCGTGCTGCGCGCTGTCGACATTGCTCCGCGCCTCGTCGAGCTGCGCCCTTTGCGCCTGGACGAGCTTGCTCGTGCCTTCGGCGATGCGGTTCTCATGCAGGTGCTCTTCGACTTCGATCTGCGCCTTCAGCGCTTCGGCCTTGCGCTCCATCAGCGCCTTTTTCTGCGGGAACTGTTGCCATTCGCGCTCCGCATCCTCCAGCTTCAGACGTGCATCGAGCGCGTTCGTCGCGGCCTCGATCGCGCCGCGCGCGTTGATGCGTCCGATCACGTCGTCCTTCTTCACGGGCTGACCTTCGGCGATATAAATATCGGCCAGCTCGCCGTCGACCGGCGCATAGATGCGCCGCACCTCGGACTCCGGCGCAAGCGTGCCGCCGGCCGTCACGATGACGTCCGCGTGCCCGAAAAAAGACCAGAGAAAGCCGCTGAATACAAGCGCAGCCACGATTGCAATGGCCGCCTCGATGAGCCGCTTGGGTTGCTCGCTGAGGATCGCGATGCCTTCCGCCTCATGGTCCGTCAGCGCTTCGGTGAGCGGCTTCATGCCTAGCGATTGATGGGCGCCGGACGTCATGGCGCGCTCCTTCGCGACTCGCCGACCCGCTTCGCAAGCGCAGGTACGCGGGCCTGGAAGGGCGGTGTCGCAAAGCGAGCCGCCTTCAGCGCCGCGGCTGCCTCGTCCGCGCGGCCAGCGCGAACGTCGCGCTCGATCTCTCGATAGCGTTGCAAATCGTCACGTACACGATCGAGGCCCGCGAGCCGCGGATAGCGATCGCCATAATCGGCGAGCATGTTCGACAATGCGTCGAGCTGATCGTCACGACCGTCGTCCAGCGCTTTGGAGATGGCCGTCTGAAGACGCTCCAGTGCTGCCACGTAGACCGAATCGTCGCTCTCGAGCGCGCGCAGATGACTGAGCGCATCGGCATAAAACTCGCCGAATGAAGGGACGTACGACGCAATTTGATCGAGGGCGTGCTGATGCGCGTTCGTGTCGCGGTTCCAGCGTGCGACCAATCCCTCGATGACCGGCTCGTCGCGGTAGATCGCGACCGGCGCTTGAGCCCCACCGCGGCTCGCCCAGAAGGCCTCGAGATCGCCGACCCATTCAATTTCGTCGACGAGCGCGGCCGCCTGCGCGTTGTGGCGCGCAAGCTGCCTCATTTGCGCGGCGATCGAGCGTGCGCGATCGAACGCATGCGCCTTCTCGGCGCCGATCCAATCGGGCACCTTCGATTTGACGAGCGCCTCCCCGCCTTCGGCCTGGAACGCCGCGTCGTCGGGATGCCGCGCGAGATACTGGTCCGCGAAGCGAGACGCGGTCTCGAAGCGCGCTGCCGCAAGCAGCGTCTTCATGTCGCGTTGCGGCGCGCCGCGCCAATACGAGAATACCGCCAGCGCCGCGAGCAGCGCCAACGCGGCGCCGGCCCAGCGGCCGATCTTCCGAATGTCGACATCGGCGCCACCGCCCAATGCGGCGCTCAATTCGCCGAGAAGCGTGGAAAGTCTCGCGCTCCAGCGCCAACGCGAAACCGCGCGCTTCGAATCGGGAGCCGGCGCGACGGCTTCGGGATTGATTTCGTCGTCCTCGGCGCGCGCGGGATCGACGCAAAAGATGTCGAGGAACGAGTGCGGCGCCGCGATGAACGTCGTGCGATCGGCATCGGCGACGGCGGCCCCGATGCGCGCATCGATCGCCGCCGCTGGCGCCGACGCCGTTTCCTGCGCCGACGCGTTTGCCGCTTGCTCACGCGCCGCCGCATCGACCTGCGTCACCGTCGGGTCCGCCGGCGTGCCGCGCTGCACGCTGACGCGGTAGACGAAATGATTGCCGCCGAATGCGAGCCGCGCACCCTCTTCGAGCGGCCGCGCGCCTTCGTCGAGGCGTTGGCCGTCGACGAACGTCCCGTTGGTGCTGCCGAGGTCTTCGATGAAGAGTTTCCCGTCGGCGACGAATAAAAGCGCATGGCGGCGCGACAGGTAGTTGACCTGGTGCGCGTAGGTGCTGCGATAGCGTGAGAACGTCTCGTCGCTCTTGCTGACCAGAAACGGAAAGGTGGTCACGACGATTGGTTCGAGCCCGAGATCGCCGCGCTCGGGCGTCAGGGTGAGAAGCACGGAGCGCTGGGATCCGGCGTCGGCACGCGCGTCGCGCGGGACGAATGCGACGCGATAGGTGAAGGCCCCTGCGAACGATAGCGTATCGCCGTCGCGAAGCTGATGCGGCCTTTCGCGGACCTCGACGCCGCCGACCGTCGTGCCGTTCTTGCTGTTCAAGTCGGCGACATAAGCATCGCCGCGCTCGAAAAAGATCTTCGCGTGACGGCGCGACAGCTCGGCGACGACCTCGGCTCGCGCCGACGCGAACGGCGGTTCCGCACGCCCTACCGCAAAGAGCTCGCGCGTGATGCGAATCTCGCCGAGCTCGCGATGCGAGAGCGGCTCGAGCACGACGTCGTAGCGTCGCGTCGGCGCGTCCGCCTCGGCGCTATGCGACGGTTCCTCCCCAAGCGAGCTTGGCGAGCGCGCGGGTCGCTTCGTTTCGGCAATCGGAGCATCGTCGGAAGCCATCGTTCGACACCTGCGAGAAAACGCCGGGTCGCCGCCCAGGGCGCCTGCTGCTGTAGGTTCCGCCACGAGCGACCGTCGCGACGCAAGGGACCGGGGGCTCGTTCCGACACTCAGCATTTATCGGCCACCTCGTTGGCGGCGCGAAGCCCGGAAGACCGCGGCGCGGCAGGGCTCGCAGGGGTGCATGCGATGAAGCGAGTGTGTCCAAAGTGTAGGCGACGCGATGCGGCAGTCAATCGGTGTGCGCCGTGCCTCATCGCGGCCCCGCTCGCCGTCTCTTCGATCGTGTGCATGGCATCGGGTCCCGATCAGTGACTGGAGGCCAGTTCATGCGCGCTGGGCGAGTGCGTGTCGCCGCCCTTCTCGTCGGCGACGACCACCGCGGGCCAGCCGCCGCCGATCGCCTTGTAGAGCGTTACGGTGTCAGCGAGGATCTGCTGATGATTGGCGACGAGCGCGAGCTCCGCCGCGGCAAGCGAGCGCTCCGACTCGAGTACTTCGAGTTGCGACACGATGCCTTCTTTCAGTTGCGCCTCGACCTGCGCGGCCACGACCTGCAAGCGCGCGTTCTGCGCTTCGAGCTCGGCGCGCTGCTTCTTGTGCGCGGTGAGATCGACGAGCGCATTCTCGACCTCCTGGAACGCTGCGAACACGGTCTGACGATACTGCTGCCGCGCGAGCTCGCTTTGCGCCTCCGTCGTTTTGATGTGCGCCTTCACGCTCGGATCGAACATCGGCAGATTGATGCTCGGCAAAAAGCTGAACGTGAACGCCTTCATCAAGTCGGTCAGCGCGAACGCCGCCGTGCCGCCGCGGCCCGTCAGGCTGATGCTCGGCAATTGCGCGAGCTTGGCGGCGCCGATCTCGTCGTACGATTCGAGCACACGGAATTGCGCGGCGACGACGTCGGGCCGGCGCGCGAGCAGCTGGGCCGGCAGCCCCATCGGCACTTCGGGCAGCTTGATCCGCTCGCGCAAGTGACCGACTGGAACCTTGAACTCGCCCGCCGGCACGCCGACGAGCGTGGCCAGCGCATTCTCGGCGAGATCGCGCGAGCGGTGCAGTTCGATGAGCTCGTTCGCGAGCCCGTTGATTTCCGCCTCCTGCCGCAGCACTTCGGTTTGCGGCACGACGCCGTTCGCATACATCGAGCGATAGATCGTCAGAATCTGCCGATTCTTGTCGAGCGTCTTCTGCTCCTCGTCGATCTGGTCGTCGAATTGAAGAATCTGAAAGTAGGTGCTCGAGACACCCGCGACGAGCGTCAGATACCCTGCGCGCCAGTCCGCCTCGGTCGCATGGAACTCCGCCTTTTGCGCTGAGACGCCTTTCGCGACCTTGCCCCAGATGTCGATGTCCCAATTCACCTGTGCGCCGAGGTTATAGGACTTCGTGACCGGCTGGTGCGTGTTCTTTTCGATGTCGACACCCGCGCCGAGATCGGCGCTCGGCAGCGCGCCGGCACGCGCCTCTCCGATTTGCGCGCCCGCGATGCCGATGCGGGCGGCGAGCACCTTGATGTCGACGTTCCCGCTGATCGCCTTGTCGATCAGCGTGTCGAGATACGGATCGTCGAATGCCTTCCACCACTGTGGATCGACGGTATCGGCGGCCGACACGCGATGATCGGCGTGCGCCCAGTTCGTCTTCGCGGGCGTATCCGGGCGCTGGTAGGCCGGGATCTTCAGATCCATGCAGCCCGAGAACGCCGCCGCGCAGATTCCTGCTGTCACGACGCGAGAAAAGAACGAACGTGCAACGATGCGGCTGAGGACGGTGCCAACGGAACAGGTCGACGTGTTCACGACGGGCTCCTTTCGGAATGTCGGCTAGAGGTGGTCCCGTTAACGAATCGGTCGGTGCAACCGAGTTCGATCGCTGACGCCGTCGTGCCGGCCGTCTTCCATCTTTGCCCCGTCGTTGGGTGAGACAGTTGACTACCGGCACGCGTGAAACCGGACACG
>NZ_PYUC01000022.1:0-78778 GCF_003028655.1 Trinickia symbiotica | reverse complement strand
GTATCGGGGGGCGGCGGCACGTAGTTCGGCGGCACGGCCGCCTGCGGGGGGGCTTGATATTGTTCCCGGTAGGTGACCGCGCCGCGCGGCATCGGCACACGATCGCCGGCCGCGTACATGCATTGAACGTAGGCGTAGTCGTAGCGGCGCTGGATGCCGTAGGCGGAGCCTTGCGCATTGCCGGCGCCGATCGCGCTGCCGCCGAGCAGCCCCGCACCCGCGCCGATAGCGGCGCCTTGACCGCCGCCGAACGCCGCGCCGGCCGCGGCGCCGACCGCCGTGCCCACAACGGCGCTGCCGACGGCGCTGTTGTTCGCGGCTTGTTGCGTGCTCACGCCACCGACTTGCTGAAACGCATATTGACGGCACGACGCGTCATCGGCGCGGAATTGATCGAACGTCTTGCCTGTGCCGGGCAGGGCCATGACGGTCGGACCGGAAGGCATGACCGTACAGCCGGCGAGGGCCGCAAGGCCCGCTGCGCCAGCGAGCACAGCTAGCGCGACCGGTGGGGAGCGCTTCGCGCGCGGAGCCAGGGAGTGCATGATCGTTTTGCTCATGTCAGCGGTTGGGGGCGGGCGGCGTGGCGGGCACCTCCTGCCAGCCGCTCGGACACTCCTTCACGTAGGGATAGTACTTTTTCGCGGCCGCGCAGTACCACCAGGTCCCCGACGACGAGCCCGGTGCGGCGCTCTCGTTCTGCGAGCGCTCGACATAAACGTCGGGCTCCTGCTGCACGACGACGGGCGGTCCGTAGACCACGGGTGGCGGGTAATAGTAAGGCGGTGGCGCGTAGTAATAAGGTCCCGGTCCGTACCAGACCGGCCCGCCCACGAAGACCCCGACACGCCAGCGCGCCGCTTCCGCCGTTCCGCTGAGACATACGGCCGCCATGGCCGCAAACGTCAGCGCAGCGATTCGCCATCGCACGATCCTTCTCCTTTTTCGATGAACTGTGCGCCTTCACGTCGCGCACCGAATACTTAGGCAAGCGTATCGAGCCCAGAATTCCCGGGTTTTGACCGGGGACGGACATCGAGAGTAGCCGCCTGGGACAGTTGAAGGCTATGCCAATCGCGCGAGCGGCGCCATAACAGGCCGCTTCACAATTGTTTCATCTGCTTACTTTTTGATAAAACGAACGAGTCCGCCGGGAAATTCCGTGCGACTCAGCTCGTCTGTCCGCGCGCGAGCGAGCCGCCGCGGCGGCTTTGCCGCCAGACGCGCAGGCGATCCATGTAGAGATAGACCACGGGCGTCGTATAGAGCGTGAGGACCTGGCTGACGATGAGCCCGCCGACGATCGAGATGCCGAGCGGCGAGCGCAGCTCGGCGCCTTCGCCGTTGCCGAACGCGAGTGGCAGCGCGCCGAGTATGGCCGCGCAGGTGGTCATGAGGATCGGCCGGAAGCGCAGCAGACAGGCGCGATGAATCGCGTCGCGCGACGAGAGCCCTTGGCGCGATGCCTCGATCGCGAAGTCGATCATCATGATCGCATTCTTCTTGACGATCCCGATGAGCAGGATCACGCCGATGAGCGCGATGATGCTGAACTCCGTGCGAAAGAGCAGTAGCGCGAGCAGTGCGCCGACGCCGGCGGACGGCAGTGTCGACAGAATCGTGATCGGGTGGATGTAGCTCTCGTAGAGGATGCCGAGCACGATATAGACGGCGGCGAGCGCGGCCAAAATGAGCAGCGGCATGTCGGTCAGCGACTGCTGGAACGCCTGGGCCGTGCCCGAAAAGCTGCCGTGGATCGTCTGCGGCATGCCGATGGCGACCATCGTTTCGTCGATGGCGCGCGTCGCGTCGGAGAGCGACTTGCCGGGCGGCAGATTGAACGAAATCGTCGTGGCGACGAACTGGCTCTGATGGTTGACCGCGAGCGGCGTGTTGCCGGGACCGAACGAGGCGATGGCCGATAGCGGCACCATCGTTTCCTGAGAAGTCGAGACGGCCGCGCCCGTCGACGCGCTCGAATGGCCGCTCGCCGCGATCGAGTTGTTGGCGAGATTGCGCGCCGTGTCGGCCGCGATCGTAGCGGCCGACGTCGAGCCGCTGCTTGCCGACGATGACCCCGCCACCGTGCCGACGACGAATCCGCTCGATTGCGTGCCGCTCGCGCGCCCGCCCGAGGTGCTGACATAGATCTGTCGGAGCATGTCGGGGCTTTGCCAATAGCGCGGCGCCACTTCCATCACCACGTGATACTGGTTCAGCGGATTGTAGATGGTCGATACCTGCCGCTGGCCGAACGCGTCGTACAGCGTGTTGTCGATCTGCGAAGGCGAGATCTTCAGGCGCGCGGCGCTCGTGCGATCGATCTGCACGAGCGATTCGAGCCCGCCTTGCTGCTGGTTCGAGTTGACGTCGGCAAGCTCCGGGCGGCGCTTGAGCGCCTCGGTGAGCAGCGGCGCCCACTTGTAGAGCTCGGCCGTCGAGTCGCCGAGCAGCGTGAATTGATATTGCGCATTCGATTGCCGGCCGCCGACGCGAATGTCCTGCACGGCCTGGAGGAAGGTCTGCGCGCCCGCCACGTGCGCGAGCGGGCCGCGCAATTGGGCGATCACCTCGTCCGCGGAAAGCTTGCGCTGGCTCTTGGGCTTGAGCGAAATGAACATGAACCCGGAGTTCGTCTGGCGGCCGCCCGTGAAGCCGGTGACGGTCTCGACGGCGGGATTGCGCTTGATGATCTGCATCATCTCGCCGAACTTGACCTTCATGAGCTGGAACGAGGTCGCTTGATCGGCGACGAGGCCGCCGATCAGGCGACCGGTATCCTGCTGCGGGAAGAAACCCTTCGGCACCGCGATATACAGATAGGCGTTCAACGCGATCGTGGCGAGAAGAATGGAGACGACGAGGCGCGGATGCGCGAGCGCCCAGCCGAGCGTGCGCGCATAGCCGCGCGCGAGCCGCTCGAAGCCGCTCTCGAGCCGGCGCGCGAGCCGGCCCTCTTCTTCGCGCGGCCGCGGCGCGCGCAAAAGCCGTGAGCACATCATCGGCGTCACCGTCAGCGAGACCAGCAGCGAAACGCCGATCGCGAGCGAAAGCGTGACCGCGAACTCGCGGAAGAGCCGGCCGACGATGCCGCCCATCAAGAGGATGGGCAGAAAGACGGCGACGAGCGAGATGCTGATCGAGAGCACCGTGAAGCCGACTTCGCGCGCGCCGAGATAGGCCGCCCGCATCGGCGGCACCCCTTCCTCGATATGCCGCGAAATGTTTTCCAGCACGACGATCGCGTCGTCGACGACGAAGCCTGTCGCGATGATGAGCGCCATCAGCGAAAGGTTGTCGAGCGAGTAGCCGACGAGGTACATCGCCGCGAACGTGCCGATGATCGAGATGGGCACGGCGACGCTCGGGATCAGCGTCGCGCGCCAGTTGCGCAGGAACAGGAAGACCACGGTCACGACGAGCGCGACGGCGATCAGCAGCGTGCGCTCGGTGTCTTTGAGCGACGAGCGGATCGTGATCGATCGATCGGAAACCGGCGTGACGTCGATGGCCGCGGGCAGCGAGGCCTTCAGCTGCGGAATCATGCCGATCACGCGATCGACGGTCTCGACGATGTTCGCGCCCGGCTGCCGGTAGATGATGACGAGTACCGAGCGCTGGCCGTTCATGAGGCCGAGATTGCGCAGGTCTTCGACCGAATCGACGACTTCACCCAGATCCGACAGCTTGACGCCCGCGTGGTTGCGATAGGCGACGATGAGGTCCTTATATTGCGAGGACTGCGAGGCCTGGTCGTTCGTATAGAGCTGCACGCGGCGATCGCCGAAGTCGATCGCGCCTTTCGGGCTGTTCGCATTGGCGGACGCGAGCGCCGCGCGCACGTCCTCGAGGCCGATGCCGTAGTGAAAGAGGGCCTGCGGCTCGAGCTCGACGCGCACCGCGGGATTGGCCGAGCCCGAGACGTCGACTTCGCCGACGCCGTCGACTTGCGAGAGCGCTTGCTGCAGCACGGTCGAGGCCGCGTCGTAGAGCTTGCCGGCCGGCAGCGTCGGCGAGGTCAGCGCGAGAATCAGGATCGGCGCGTCGGCCGGGTTCACCTTGTGATAGGTCGGATTGCTGCGCAGGCTCGTCGGCAGGTCCGCCCGCGCGGCGTTGATGGCGGCCTGCACGTCGCGCGCGGCGCCATCGATATTGCGGTTCAGGCCGAACTGCACGGTGATGCGCGTGAAGCCGACCGAGCTTTGCGATGTCATCTCGGAGACGTCGGCGATCTGCCCCAGATGTCGCTCGAGCGGGCTCGCGACACTCGTGGCCATCGTGTCGGGGCTCGCGCCGGGCATCTGCGCCTGCACCGAGATCGTCGGGAAGTCGACCTGCGGCAGCGGAGCCACGGGCAGCTTGCCGAATGCGAAGATCCCCGCGAGCGCGACGCCGAGCGCGAGCAGCGTCGTCGCGACGGGACGGGAGATGAAAAGCCGCGAGAGGTTCATGACGTCGCCCCGAACGCTAGACGTCGCTCGCGCCGGCCGCGGGCCGATGGCCGAATCGCTCGCGCAGACGGCGTGCGATCGAATCGAAGCCGAGATAGATGACGGGCGTCGTGAAAAGCGTCAGCAGCTGACTCACGACGAGGCCGCCCGCGATCGCGATGCCGAGCGGATGACGGAGCTCGGAGCCTACGCCCGTGCCGAGCATCAGCGGCAGCGCGCCGAGCAGAGCGGCCATCGTCGTCATCAGGATCGGCCTGAAGCGCAGCAGACACGCCTGATAGATCGCTTCGCGCGGCGACTTGCCTTCCTCGCGCTCGGCTTCGAGCGCGAAGTCGATCATCATGATCGCGTTCTTCTTGACGATGCCGATCAAGAGCACGATCCCGATGATGCCGACGATGTCGAGGTCGTGCCCCGAGATGATCAGCGCGAGCAGCGCGCCGACGCCGGCCGAAGGCAGCGTCGAGAGGATCGTGATCGGATGCACGAAGCTCTCGTAAAGTACGCCGAGCACGATGTACATCGTGACGACGGCCGCGAGGATCAGGAACAGCTCGTTGGAAAGCGACGCCTGGAACGCGAGCGCCGCGCCTTGAAAGCGCGTCTGGAACGAGGCGGGCAGGCCGATATCGCGTTCGGCCGCTTCGATCGCTTTGACGGCGGCGCCAAGCGACGCGCCCGGCGCGAGGTTGAACGACACCGTCGTCGCGGGGAACTGCCCGAGATGCGAGATGAGCAGCGGGGCGGGGCGCTCGATGAACTTGGCGATCGCCGTGAGCGGCACCTGACCGTTCGCCGCCGTCGACGAAGGCAGGTAGATCGACTTGAGCGCGTCGGTGTAGTGCTGCATGCGCGGGTCGGCTTCGAGAATCACACGGTATTGGTTCGACTGCGTGAAGATCGTCGAAACGATGCGCTGGCCGAACGCGTCGTAAAGCGCATTGTCGACCGTGGCCGGCGTAATGCCGAAGCGTGCCGCGGTGCCGCGATCGATCTCGATATAGACGGACTGGCCGCTTTGCTGCAGATCGGTGGCCACGTCGGCGAGCTCGGGCGCGGATTGCAGGCGCCGCACGAGCTTCGGCACCCAGGCCGCGAACTCGTCCGGGTTCGGGTCGGTCAGCATGAACTGATACTGCGTCGGGCTCACCGTTGAATCGATCGTCAGGTCTTGCACGGGCTGCATGTAAAGCGTGATGCCCGTCACACTCGCGACGTCGCCATCGATGTCGCGGATGATCTGCGTCGCGTTTTCGCTGCGCTCGCTATGCGGTTTCAGATTGATCAGCATGCGGCCGCTGTTCAGCGTGATGTTCGTGCCGTCCACGCCGATGAACGACGTCAGGCTTTCGACGTTCGGATTGCGCAGGATCGCGCTCGCGAGCGCTTCCTGCCGCTCGGCCATTGCGCCATATGAAATCGACTGCGGCGCTTGCGTGATGGCCTGGATGACGCCCGTGTCCTGCACGGGGAAGAAGCCCTTCGGCACGAAGACGTAAAGGATGCCCGTGAGCACGAGCGTGAGCGCGAAGACGACGAGCGTCGCGCGTTCGTGCGCGAGCACCCATCGGAGCATGACGCCGTAGCGCGCGATGATCGCATCGATGACGGCATGCGCCTTCGCCTCGAATCGGCGGCTTTCGGGCGGCGGCGTATGGCGCAAAAGCTTTGCGCACATCATCGGCACGAGCGTGAGGGAGACGACGGCCGAGATCACGATCGTAACGGCAAGCGTGATCGCGAACTCGTGAAAGAGACGGCCGACCACGTCGCCCATGAAGAGCAACGGAATCAGCACCGCGATCAGCGAGACCGTCAGCGAGATGATCGTGAAGCCGATCTGCTTCGAGCCCTTCAGTGCCGCCTCGAGCGGCGTATCGCCGTCCTCGACGTAGCGCGCGATGTTCTCGATCATGACGATCGCGTCGTCGACGACGAAGCCCGTCGCGATCGTGAGCGCCATCAGCGAGAGGTTATCGAGCGAGAAACCGCAGAGGTACATCACCGCGAGCGTGCCGATCAGCGACAGCGGCACCGAGAGGCTCGGGATGATCGTCGCGTAGACGTTGGCGAGGAACAGGTACATGACGAGCACGACGAGCACGACCGACATCGCGAGCTCGAACTGCACGTCGCGTACGGATGCGCGAATCGTCGTCGTGCGGTCCGTCACGACCGAGACATCGAGCGAGGCCGGCAGGGACGCCTGCAGCTGGGGCAGCAGGCGCTTGATGCTGTCGACGACCTGAATCACGTTCGCGCCCGGCTGTCGCTGCACGTTGAGCAGCACGGCCGGCTCGACGCCCCCCGGCGTGCCGACCCAGGCGCCGAGCTTCGTATTCTCGGCGGCATCGACGATTTTCGCCACGTCGGTCAGCATGACGGGCCGGCCGTTGCGGTAGGCGACGACGGCATCCTGATAGGCGTCGGCATCCGTCAGCTGATCGTTCGCGTTGATCGTGTAGTTGCGCGTCGGGCCGTCGAAATTGCCCTTCGGCGTATTGACGTTCAGGTTCGAGATCGTCGTGCGCAGGTCGTCGAGGTTGAGCCCGTAGGAGGCCAAGGCGAGCGGATTCGCCTGGATCCGCACGGCGGGGCGCTGGCCGCCGCTGATGCTGACGAGCCCGACACCCGCCACCTGCGAGATCTTTTGCGCGAGCCGTGTGTCGACGAGGTTCTCGATGTCGGTGAGCGGCATCGTCTTCGACGTGATCGCGAGCGTCAGGATCGGCGCGTCGGCCGGATTGACCTTCGCATAGATCGGCGGGGCCGGCAGATCGGAAGGCAGCAGGTTGCCGGCCGCATTGATCGCGGCCTGTACTTCCTGCTCGGCCACGTCGAGCGGCAAGTCGAGACTGAACTGCAGCGTGATGACCGAGGAGCCCGCCGAGCTTTGCGACGCCATCTGATTGAGCGACGGCATCTGGCCGAACTGCCGTTCGAGCGGCGCCGTCACCGACGACGTCATCACCTCCGGGCTCGCGCCCGGATAGAACGTCTGGACCTGGATCGTCGGATAGTCGACTTCGGGCAGCGCCGAGATCGGCAGGAAATGCAGCGCGACGAGGCCGACGAGCATGATCGCCGCCATCAGCAAGGCGGTGCCGACCGGGCGCAGGATGAAAGCGCGGGAAGGGTTCATGCGGGGACGGCGCTCACGTTACTGACCGGCTTGCTGCGCATGCCGGCGCTGGCCGTGCGTGTGCGACGCACCCGTTTCGGCCGCGGCGCCGGAAGCGGCTCGCGCGCCCGACGCCCCCGATGCCGCGAGCGGATGCTCGGCGGGGATCGTGATCTTGGCGCCTTCGCGCAGACGATCCGAGCCGTCCGTGACGACACGCTCGCCGACGGCGAGTCCCGAGGCGATGCTCGTGCGCTCGGCGTCGACGGGCCCGACCTTGACGGGGCGCACGGTGACGGTATCGTCGGGCTTCACGACGTAGACGAATTGTCCCGACGCGCCGTTCAGCACTGCGGACGTCGGCACGATGACGGCGTCATGGAGCGTATCGACGAGCAGCCGCGCGTTGACGAACTGGTTCGGAAAGAGCAGCAGATCCTGGTTCGGAAACATCGCGCGCAGCTTGATCGTGCCCGTCGACGTATCGATCTGGTTGTCGAAGGTGTCGAGGTAGCCGGTCTCGAGCGGCGCCGCGTTGTTGCGGTCGTAGGCCGTCGTCGAGAGTTTCACGCCGCCCCTCATCTGCTTCACGATCTGCGGCAGGTTGTCTTCGGAAGTCGTGAAGATGACGCTGATCGGCTGCAACTGTGTGATGACGACGATGCCGTTGGCGTCCGAGGGCGTCACGTAATTGCCCGGATCGACCTGGCGCAGGCCGACGCGGCCGGAGATGGGCGCCGTGATGCGCGCATAGGTGAGATCGAGCTTGTAGGTGTCGATGTTCGCCTGATCGGACTTGACCTGGCCCTCGTACTGTTTGACGAGCGACGCCTGCGTATCGACCTGCTGACTTGCGATCGAATCCTGGGCGAGCAGCGTCTGGTAGCGCTTCAGATCGATGCGCGCTTCCTGAAGCAGCGCCATGTCCTTGGCGAGCGCGCCTTGGGCGTTGGCGAGCGAGTTCTGATAAGGGCGCGGATCGATTTGCGCGAGCACATCGCCTTGCCTAACCATCTGGCCTTCGCGGAACTCGACGGCTTGCAGGTAGCCGGCGAGCTGCGTCTTGACGGTGACGGTCGCGAGCGGCGTCACGGTGCCGAGCGCGGTCAGCACGATCGGCATCTCGCCGGCCTTCGCGGTCGCCACCTGGACGGGCTGCGGCATGTTCGCGAACCGGCCGGGACCGCCGCGACCCGCGCGCGCGCTGCTCGCCGCGCCTGGCCCGGCTGCGTTCGGGCTCGTGCGGCTCCACGGATGCCACCAGAAGAGCAGCAGCACGGCGATCACGATCGCGACGACGAGCGCGCCCAGCTTGCCGCGCGTCGGCCTCGCGCGGGCGGAGGCGGGCTCGCCTTCCGGCTGCTGCGTGGGGCGTGCGGGAGTAGGGCGGGTATCGGTCGGATTGTCTTGTTCGGCCATCGATTGAAGCGAGCGCAATGGTATTGAGGGGGGCGCGGCGGATCAACGCACCGACAAGCCACCTGCCCCGCGCCGCTGGCCGCGCGTCGTTCATGAGGCGCCGTGCTGATTCTAGTCACTAGCGGGCGCCGCTGCGAATGCAAGATGCTACGTCGCGCCGCGTTCGATCGTCCAGTTACGTTTCTTTCGACAGGTTACGAATATGTTTCGACCGCGGGCGCCGCATGCGGTCGTTTTGGTGAGGCTACCAATCGCGGAGCCGACGCACCTCGCCGATTCGGGCGATGCGAGCCGTGAGCCGAAAGTTGGGGCATAGGGAGGGCCGGCGGGCGCCTTATTGCGTCGTTTGCAAACGTCGCCGATGGCGCGTTGCGTGAGTTTGAGTAAAAATTACCGGCTTCCGCAATTGGAAACGTTTCCTGCCTGTGTGTCCCTGTCAGCAATTCGGTAAAATTTTTCTTGACTTGGCGGGCGGAAAGAGAAAAAATGGAACCACATTTCGGAGCGACGCCTCGTCAAGGCGAAGTGCGATGGTCCGAAATACCGTCTCTCAGGTTCTAGCACGGCCCTCGGAATGGCTAGAACTTCTTTACGACGCCACTTCGGTGGCGTCTTTTTTTTGCCCCTCGGTTGCGCGTGCTCTCGCCGACGGGTGGCGCGGCGGCCGTTTCGACGGGCGGACGGGCGAGCGAGGCGACAGTTTTAGCGCGCTTCTGCTATCGTCGCTGTCCATGCAACCCATTCTGACCATCACTCATCTCTCGAAGACCTATGCGACGGGCTTCACGGCGTTGAAGGACGTGAACCTCGACGTGCGTCGCGGAGAGATCTTCGCGCTGCTCGGCCCGAACGGCGCGGGCAAGACCACGTTGATCGGCATCGTCTGCGGGATCGTCAATGCGACGAGCGGGCGCGTGCTTGTCGACGGCCACGACAACGTCCGCGATTTTCGGCGCGCCCGCGCGATGATCGGCCTCGTGCCGCAGGAACTGACGACGAACGCGTTCGAAACCGTCTGGGCGACGGTCTCGTTCAGCCGGGGGCTCTTCGGCAAGCCGGCGAACCCGGCTCACATCGAGAAGGTGCTGCGCGCGCTCTCGCTCTGGGACAAGAAGGACAGCCGGATCATCACGCTTTCGGGCGGCATGAAGCGGCGCGTGCTGATCGCGAAAGCCCTCGCGCACGAGCCGTCGCTGCTCTTTCTCGACGAGCCGACGGCGGGCGTCGACGTGGAGCTGCGCCGCGACATGTGGGAACTCGTGCGCACGCTGAAGGCAAGCGGCGTGACCATCATTCTCACGACGCACTATATCGACGAAGCCGAGGAGATGGCCGATCGCATCGGCGTCATCAACCGTGGCGAGATCATTCTCGTCGAGGAGAAGACGCAGCTGCTGCGCAAGCTCGGCAAAAAGCAGCTCACGCTGCAGCTCGATGCACCGCTTGCGGCCGTGCCCGCGCCGCTCGCCGGCTACGCGCTCGAACTGTCGGCCGACGGTTCGTCGCTGACTTACACCTACGACGACACGCGCTCCGAGCGCGCGGGGATCGTCAGGCTGCTGAAGGATCTGGAGGACGCGCGGATTCGCTTCAAAGACCTGCAGACGACGCAAAGCTCGCTCGAAGATATCTTCGTCGACCTGGTCAGGGACAAGGCGGCGGCGCGAACGGAGAAGGAAACGCAATGAATGTCTACGCGATCCGCGCAATCTACCTCTTCGAGATGGCGCGCACGTGGCGCACGCTGATGCAAAGCGTCATTTCGCCCGTCATCTCGACCTCGCTCTACTTCGTCGTTTTCGGCGCGGCGATCGGCTCGCGCATCCGCGAGATCGACGGCATCAGCTACGGCGCCTTCATCGTCCCGGGACTCGTCATGCTTTCGCTGCTCACGCAGAGCATCACCAATGCCTCGTTCGGGATCTACTTCCCGAAGTTCACGGGCACCGTCTACGAACTCCTTTCGGCGCCGGTCTCGTATCTGGAGCTGATCGTGAGCTTCGTCGGGGCCGCCGCGACGAAATCGATCATGCTGGGGCTCATCATCATGGCCACGGCCGCGCTCTTCGTGCCGCTTCGTATCGCGCATCCAGCCTGGATGCTGCTCTTTCTCGTCCTCACGTCGGTGACGTTCAGCCTCTTCGGCTTCATTATCGGCATCTGGGCCGACGGCTTCGAGAAGCTGCAGGTGATCCCGCTCTTGATCGTCACGCCGCTCACGTTTCTCGGCGGCAGCTTCTATTCGATCGGCGTGCTGCCGCCCGTCTGGCGCACGGTCGCGCTCGCCAATCCCGTCGTCTATTTGATCAGCGGCTTTCGCTGGAGCTTCTACGACGTGGCGGACGTCCACGTCGGCGTCAGCCTCGCCATGACCGCATTGTTTCTGCTGATCTTCACGGCCATCGTCGCGTGGATCTTCAAGACCGGGTATCGGCTGAAGACCTGACGAGCGTACGTCAGTCGATGCGCCGGCCGATCGCATGCGCGGTCGATGCCGGCAGATCGGCGCCCGCGTCTCCGTATTAGTCCCTATCTCGCCACGCTTGCCATTCCGGGCGTCATGCATCAACAATGTAGCGGCTAGATGTAATCGATTACATCCGGAGAGACGCGCCGATGGCCCGCAAGCAACGACCCGAAAACGGAGCGGTGGTGAGCGACGCGGCGGCCGACATCTCGATCGGCGACGTGGCCGCGCGTGCCGATGTGTCGGTCGCGACGGTTTCGCGGGTGCTGAACGGGCACGCCAACGTGCGGCCGGCTACGCGCGAACGCGTGCTGGCGGCCATCGCCGTAAGCGGCTATCGCGTGAATGAGCTGGCGCGCAACCTGCGGACAGCCGAGAGCCGCCTGCTGCTGACGATGGTGCCGGACTTCGGCAACCCGTTTTATGCCGAGATCGTTCGCGGCATCGACAGTGTCGCGCGTCAGCACGATTACTTCACGTTGCTCTGCGATACCGGCGCCGATCCGGGTCGTGAACGCAATTACTTCGATCTGCTGCGCCGCCGTCGTGCCGACGGCGCCATCTGCCTCGATCCGGCCACGGCGCAACGCGCGTTCGCCGAGGAATCGGGCGCGCTGCCGTGGATCTCCTGCTGCGAATTCGATCCTGAAATCGGCGTGCCTTACGTCGGCATCGACAACCGTCGCGCGGCCGGCGACGCCGTACGACATCTGATCGCGAGACGGCGCCGGCGCATCGCGCTGATCAATTCGGACACGACCTACCTCTACGCACGGCAGCGCGAGCAGGGCTATCTCGATGCGCTCGTCGAGGCCGGCATCGCACCCAATGCCCGCTTGCGAGCTGAAGTCGGCGGGCTCGAATACGAGGCCGGCGCGCGCGCGGCCTGCACGCTGATGCAATCGAGCGAGCCGCCCGACGCCATCTTCGCCGTATCGGACACGCTCGCGATCGGCGTCATCGCGGGACTGCGCGCTTGCGGCAAGCGGGTGCCCGACGACGTCGCCATCGTCGGCTTCGACGATATCTCGCTCGCCGCACAGATCGACCCGCCGCTCACGACCGTCGCGCAACCCATGCGCGAGCTCGGCGAGACGGCGGCGCGGCTCCTGCTCACGCGCCTCGCGAATGCGGGCAAAGCGGTGCCCGGCGTGCTGTTGCCGCATCGTCTCGTCGTACGGCGGAGTGCCTGAGCGATGGAAGACATGGACGACCCCCGCGCTCACGATCGTTCGCTGCCGCCCGACGGGGTGACTGCCTCACTTGGGGCTGAACCGGCGCCCGGAGGAACTCCCCTTGGGAGACGTGAAGCCGTCTCTGTCCGATTCGAAAACGTAGTCAAAGACTTCGGCCCCGTGCAGGTGCTGCGCGGCGTGAGCTTCGAGCTTGCGCCGCGGCGCGTCCATGGTTTGCTCGGCGAGAACGGCGCCGGTAAGTCGACGCTGATGAAGATTCTCGCCGGATACGAAGCCGCGACAGCGGGCGAAGTGAGGGTGAACGGCGAGCCGTGCCGCTTCTCCGGCTCGCGCGAGGCGGAAGCCGCCGGCATCGTCTTGATCCATCAGGAATTCAATCTCGCCGAGCATCTGTCGATCGTGCAGAACATGTACCTCGGCCACGAAAAGCGCGGAAGCGGCGCGCGCGGCTGGCTGCTCGACGAAGCGGCGATGCGCGCCGAAGCACGGCAGTACCTCGCCGAGGTCGGCCTCGCGCGCGATCCGGACACGAAGGTGCGCGATCTGATCGTCGCGGAAAAGCAGCTCGTCGAAATCGCCAAGGCGCTCTCGCGGCGCGCGCGCCTGCTCATCATGGATGAGCCGACGGCCACGTTGACACCGTCCGAAACAGAGCGCCTTTTCGCGCTGATGGCGAAGCTCAAGGCCGACGGCGTGACGATCGTCTACATCTCGCACAAGCTCGACGAGGTCGAACGCGTGACCGACGAGGTGATCGTCATGCGCGACGGCCGCTTCGTTGCCCAAAGCGCGACCGCGGACCTTTCGCGTCGGCAGATGGCGAACCTGATGGTGGGGCGCGACGTCCTCGACATGTTTCCGGAGAAGGTGCCGCCCCGGGCCGATGCGCGCGTCGCATTGAAGGTGGAGGGGCTCGTCGTGCCGGGTTGGGTGCAAGCCGACGGCGGGCTCGGCTTCGAGGTCCGAGCGGGCGAAGTGCTCGGCTTCGCGGGGCTCGTCGGCGCGGGCCGCACCGAGGCGTTCGAGGCGATCGTGGGGCTGCGGCGCCGTACCGCCGGCACGATCGAGATCGAGGGCAAGCCCGTAACGCTGAAAAGCCCCCGCGACGCGATGCGCCACGGTCTTACCTACCTCAGCGAAGACCGTAAAGGCAAGGGATTGCACGTCGATCTGAGGCTGCAGGACAACCTCACGCTGATGACGCTCGAACGCTATGCGCATCCGCTCATCGACGTGAAGGCATGCCGCGCGGCGCTCGAAAAGTCCGTGCGCGAATTCGGGATTCGCACGGGCGATCTGGCGAGCCGCGCGCGAATGCTCTCGGGCGGCAACCAGCAGAAGCTCGCGCTCGCCAAGTTCCTGCATCCCGGTCCGCGCGTGATCGTGCTCGACGAGCCGACGCGCGGCGTCGATGTCGGCGCGAAACGCGACATCTACTTCCTGATTCACCGGCTTGCCGCCGAAGGGCGAGCCGTGATCGTGATCTCGTCCGAGCTGATCGAGCTCATCGGGCTCTGCCATCGCGTCGCGATCATGCGCGCAGGGCGGCTCATGGCGACGCTCGGCATGGAGCATCTGACCGAAAAGGAGTTGATCGCTCATGCAACCGGTACGCACTGAAGCGGGGAAGGCGGGCGAGACGGGCCGCGCATGGCGCGTCGCACGGTACGCCGCCGGCCTTGGACCGGTCGCGGGACTTCTCGCCCTCTGCGTGCTCGGCACGCTGCTCAATCGCGATTTCGCCACGGTCGACAACTTGATGAACGTGCTCACGCGCACGTCGTTCATCGGCATCATCGCGGTGGGCATGACCTTCGTCATCATCTCGGGCGGCATCGACCTGTCCGTGGGCTCGATGGCCGCGCTGATCGCGGGCACGATGATCTGGACGATGAACGGGCTCGCCACGGGCGCGCTCGGCCACCTGTTGCCGCCGCTTGCGATCGTGCTCGTCGGCATCTTGCTTGCGCTCGTGCTCGGCGCCGCGTTCGGCTGCGCGCATGGACTGCTCATCACGAAAGGGCGGATCGAGCCGTTCATCGTGACGCTCGGCACGCTCGGCATTTTCCGCGCGGTGCTCACATGGCTGGCCGATGGCGGCGCGCTGACGCTCGACAACTCGCTCGCCGATCTCTACGGCCCCGTCTATTACGCGAGCTTGCTCGGCGTGCCCGTGCCGGTCTGGGTCTTCCTTGCCGTCGCCGCGGGGGGCGCGCTGATTCTCCAGCGGACCGCGTTCGGCCGCCACGTGCAGGCGATCGGCTCGAACGAACAGGTCGCGCGCTACGCGGCCATTCGCGTCGATACCGTGAAGATCGTCACCTACGCGCTGCTCGGCGTCTGCGTGGGGGTGGCCACGGTGCTCTACGTGCCGCGTCTTGGCTCGGCCACTCCGACCACGGGCTTGTTGTGGGAGCTCGAGGCGATCGCATCGGTGGTGGTGGGAGGCACGGCGCTCAAGGGCGGCGAAGGCCGCGTGCTGGGCACGGTCGTCGGCGCGGTCCTGCTTTCGGTGATCGCCAACATCCTCAACTTGACGAGCATCATCAGCGTGTATCTGAACGCGGCGGTGCAGGGCATCGTCATCATCGTCGTCGCGTGCTTGCAGCGTGGGCGGCGGTGAACGGCGGGCGGTGGCGGTAAGCGGCGATCAGCGCTGGCAATCGTTGGGAAACGGCTTCACGACAACGGGCGAACATTCGCGCCCTCACAATCAGGAGACACGACCATGAAGCAGGTTATACGAGCGATTCGCAGCATCGGCGCCGGCATGCTGGCGCTTTCCGTGGTGGCCGCGGCGCTCGGCGCCGGGGCAGCGCGCGCCGACGAGAAGGTGACCCTCGGCGTCGCTATTCCGACCGCCGATCACGGCTTTACGGGCGGCATCGTCTGGTGGGCGAACAAGGCCAAAGCGGATCTGGAAAAGGCGCATCCCGATCTGAAGATCATCGTGAAGACGGCGGCGAACGCGCCCGAGCAGGCGAATCAGCTTCAAGACCTCGTCACGGTCAACAGGATCAACGCGCTCGTGATCTTCCCTTATGAATCGGCATCGCTCACGCAGCCCGTCGCACAAGTCAAGAAGAAGGGCGTCTATGTGACGGTCGTCGACCGCGGACTCACCGACACGAGCGCTCAGGATGCCTATGTCGCGGGCGACAACACGGCGTTCGGAAAGATTCCGGCCCAGTACCTCGCGAAGGAACTCGATGGCAAGGGTGACATCGTCGCTTTGCGCGGCATCCCCACGACGCTCGATAACGAGCGATGGACGGCGTTTACGGGCGTGATGAAGAACTATCCGGGCATTCACATTCTCGATGCGAAATACGCGAACTGGAATCGCGACGATGCGTTCAAGGTCACGCAGGATTATCTGACCCGGTTCCCGCACATCGATGCGATCTGGGCGGCCGATGACGACATGGCCGTGGGGGTGTTGAAGGCGATCGACCAGGCCAAGCGATCGGACATCAAGATCGTGTTCGGCGGCGCGGGTTCGAAGGGGATGGTCAAAAACGTGATGGACGGCGCGCCGCTCATCAAGGCCGACGTATCGTACTCGCCGAAGTTCATCTATGACGCGATCAAGCTGACGGCCGAAGCACGGCTCAAGGGCGAACGGCTGCCGGCCACGACGATCATTCCGTCCGTGCTGATCACGAAGGACAACGCGAAGGAATTTTATTTCCCGGACTCGCCGTTCTGATTGTCGACGGTTTCCAAACTAGGGAGGGGCGCGTGCCGTCGGCGCACCGGCGCTTGCGCGCTCCCGTTCTCACACCTTCAAAGGAGCTCTCGCGGATGAAAACCATCAAGGGGCCGGCGATCTTTCTCGCGCAGTTCGTCGGTGACGAAGCGCCGTTCGACAGCCTCGCGAATCTCGCCGCATGGGCCGCGGGACTCGGCTTCGAGGGCATCCAGGTGCCGGCCGATCCGCGCCTTGTCGATCTCGAGCGCGCGGCGTCGAGCGACGCATACTGCGACGAGCTTCGGCGAACGACCGAGGATGCGGGCGTCGCGATTACTGAGATTTCGACGCATCTGCAAGGGCAGCTCGTGGCGGTGCATCCCGCGTATGACGCGCTCTTCGACGGCTTTGCCGCTCCGCCGGTGCGCGGCAACCCCGAAGCGCGCACCGCGTGGGCGATCGAGCAATTGAAGCTGGCGGCGCGCGCCTCGCGGCGCCTCGGGCTCGATACGCACGTCACGTTCTCGGGCGCGCTCGCCTGGCCTTATTTCTATCCGTGGCCGCAGCGGCCGCCGGGCCTCGTCGAAGCGGCTTTCGCCGAGCTCGGGCGCCGCTGGACGCCGATCCTCGATGCGTTCGACGAGGCCGGCGTCGACGTCTGCTACGAATTGCACCCCGGAGAAGACTTGCACGACGGCGTGACGTTCGAGCGCTTTCTCGATGTCGTCGGCAATCATCCGCGCGCGAACATTCTTTTCGACCCGAGCCACTTCGTGCTGCAGCAGCTCGATTACCTCGCATTCATCGATACGTATCACGAGCGCATCCGCGCGTTTCACGTCAAGGATGCCGAGTTCCGCCCCGACGGGCGTCAAGGCGTCTACGGCGGTTATAGCGACTGGATCGAGCGCGCGGGGCGTTTCCGCTCGCTCGGCGACGGACAGATCGATTTCGGCGCGATCTTCTCGAAGATGGCGCAATACGATTATCCGGGCTGGGCAGTGCTTGAATGGGAGTGCGCGCTGAAACATCCTGAAGACGGCGCGCGCGAAGGCGCCGAGTTCATCCGGCGGCACATCATCCGCGTCGCCGATCGCGCGTTCGACGATTTCGCGGGCAGCGGTGCTGAGCCCGAGCAGATGAGGCGCATTCTCGGCATTTGAGGCTTCTCTTCCGGGAGATGAGACAGCATGGAGCGGAAACTGAGGCTCGGAATGGTAGGCGGCGGACAAGGCGCGTTCATCGGCGCCGTGCATCGTCTCGCGGCACGCGTCGACGATCGGTTCGAACTCGTGGCGGGCGCCTTGTCGTCGGACCCGCAACGAGCGCGTGAGAGCGCGCTCGAGCTCGGCATCGGCATCGACCGTGCGTATGCCGACTGGCGGGAGATGGCGCGCGCCGAAGCGATGCGTGAGGACGGCATCGATGCCGTCGCGATCGTCACGCCCAATCACCTGCATGCGCCCGTGGCCACGGCGTTTCTCGAGGCCGGCATCCACGTCATCTGCGACAAGCCGCTTGCCGTGTCGCTTGAAGAGGGCGAGGCGCTCGCAAGGCTCGCGCACGAAAAACGCAAGCTGTTCGCGCTCACGCATGTTTACTCGGGCTATCCGCTCGTTCGCCACGCGCGCGCGCTCGTCGAGGACGGGGCGCTCGGCGAGATTCGCATCGTGCACGTCGAGTATGCGCAGGACTGGCTCGCCGAGCCTGTCGAGGCGGGCGGTGCAAACCGCCAGGCCGCATGGCGCACCGACCCGCGGCGGGCGGGCCCGGCCGGCTGCCTCGGCGATATCGGCACGCACGCCTACCACCTTGCATCGTTCGTGTCGGGCATGATGCCGAACGCCGTATCGGCCGAGTTGCACACGTTCGTGCAAGGACGCCAGCTCGACGATCACGTGCAGGCGCTGCTGCGCTACCCGAACGGTGCGCGCGGCATGCTATGGGCGAGCCAGGTCGCGAGCGGCGCCGAAAACGCGCTGCGCCTGCGCGTCTATGGCACGAGGGCGAGCCTCGCGTTCGACCAGGAAATGCCGAACGAGCTCTGGCTCACCATGCGGGGCGGGGCCGCCCAGCGGCTCACGCGCGGCCGGGTCGACAGCGTGGACGCCTTGCATGCCACGCGTGTGCCGGCGGGACATCCGCAAGGGTATGCGGAAGCATTCGCGCAGCTCTACCTCGACGCGGCGATGCAGATCGAAGCGATCGACGCTGGCCGGCCGCCGCCCGCGGAGAGCCGGTTGTTGACGACGGTCGACGATGGTGTCGCCGGCCTGCGCTTTATCGAGGCCGTGCTGGCGAGCAGTGCCGCCGATGGACGATGGCGCGACCTCTTATGATTGCCTGTGCAAGCGTCGTCCGAGCTCGCGCGCTTTGTCATTCGGGTCAAACGCCGACATAATGCTCGGACTGCCGCGCGCTTTGGCGCCGGGCTCCGAAATCGATAGCACTACCGAGCATGAGACTGACAACCAAAGGGCTGTTGCTTATTGCGATTCCGACGGTATTCGAACTCGTGCTGCTCTCTGGGCTCGTCAAGGCTCAGGCCAACGCGGAGCAGGCAGAGCAATGGGCGCTCCACAGCAAGGATGTGCTGCGTCAGACGAGCGCGATTCTGGAGCCGGTGCTGATCGAAGCGGTACGCATGCGCGGCGCCGTGCTCAGAAACGATCGCGATGCGTCGACACCGGTCACGCTATGGGTCGACGTCGATCGCAACATCGACAGACTGGTCGATCTCGTCGCCGACAATCCCGCGCAAGTCGAGCGCGCGGCGCAGATCCGTCAGACGGTGCAGTCTTATCGGCAATGGTCGGACCGCGTCCAGGATCTGATGCGCACGGGCCGCACGGACGACGTGTTCGAGCGCTTTCGCGCTCAGGCGGACGCCGACGTCATCGACCGCTTCCGTCAGCAGGTGGCCGACTTCGGCGCCGAAGAGCTGCGCATCGATACGATGCGATCGGACGCGGCGGCCGCGGCGCTGCTCCACGAGCAGCGGCTCACGGCCGCGGCGGTCGTCGGCTCATTGTTCTTGACCGCCTTGGCGGTTTTTCTGTTCACGCGCGGCGTGCAGGGCCGACTCGCGCGCCTTTCCGAAAACGCGGCGCGGCTCGGCGACAATGAGCCGCTCGCCCCGCCCGTGCCCGGTCATGACGAGATCGCGCAGCTCGACTCGATTCTGCACGACACGAGCCGGCGCCTGCGCGAATCGGAGCGCTTGCAAACGCGCTTTCGCAGCGACCTCGAGCGTCGCGCCGACGAGCTCGCGCGCACGAACGAGACGCTGCATCAGCAGACGCAGGAAAACGAGATGTTCATCTATAGCGTCTCGCACGATCTGCGCGCACCGCTCGTCAACCTGCAAGGCTTCTCGAAGGAGCTCACGCATGCCTGCAACGAGCTGCGTGAGACCGTGAGCGGATCGTCGCTCGAGCCGCGCGAGCGCGAGCGCGTCGAGCGCGTCATCGAGGAGGATATCGGCGAGGCATTGCGCTACTTGCAAAGCGCCGTGCTGCGCGCGGCGCACATCATCGATTCGCTGCTGCGTCTGTCGCGTGTCGGGCGCGTCGAGTATCGCCGCCAGGAGGTCGATATCGGTACGGTCTTGCAGCGTGTGCTCGACGCGATGCAGGCCTCGATACGCGCTCGCAACGTCGAGATCGTCGTCGACGGGCTGCCGCCCGTCTGGGGCGATCCGACCGCGCTCGAGCAGATCTTCGCGAATCTGATCGGCAATGCCGTCAACTATCTCGATCCGGGGCGCCCGGGGCGCGTCGAGATCGGCGTGCTGCCCGCGCCGCCGGGCGTTCAATCGCTGCGTATTTTCTTTGTGAGGGATAACGGGCTCGGCATCCCGGCCGTCGCGATGCCGCGCCTTTTCAACGCTTTTCAGCGGCTTCACGGCAACGTGGCGGCCGGCGAGGGCATCGGGCTCGCGCTCGTGCGCCGCATGGTCGAGCGGCATGGGGGCCGCGTCTGGGCCGAATCGAAAGAGGGCGAGGGGACGACCTTTTATTTGACGCTTCCGGAGGCGACGGAGCAAGTCGCCGCATAGCGCATCGGCAGATCCGAGAAAGTTGAGAGGAACGAACAATGCATACAGGACTGGGACCGGCTGGGGGGCAGACCGTCAGCATCATCCTCATCGAGGACGACGACGGCCACGCGACGCTGATCGAACGCAACTTGCGCCGGGCGGGGCTGACGAACGGCTTCATACGCCTTGCGGACGGCCAACAGGCGCTCGATTATTTCTTCGGGGACGATGCGCGGTTCGTGCTCGAACCGCCGCCGGCGTCGGTCATCCTGCTCGACCTGAAGATGCCCCGGATCGACGGGCTCGAAGTGCTGCGGCGTCTGAAGGCGGACAAGCGCACCGCGTCGCTGCCCGTCATCGTGCTGACGACGACGGACGACCCGCGCGAAATCGAGCGCTGTTACGAGCTCGGCTGCAACGTTTACGTGACCAAGCCCGTCGAGTACGACGCCTTTATCGAGGCCGTGCGCCGGCTCGGCTTCTTCCTGCAAGTCGTCAAGCTGCCGACGGGAGCGGGCGGACAATGAATCCGCACGCGCTCGTCGTCGACGACGATGTGGGCCTGCTGCGGCTCGCGTCGCGTTCGCTCGCGCGTGCCGGCTATCGCGTCAGCATCGCGGCGAATACGGCCGAGGCCCGGGCGGCGACCGAGGGCGGCACGCCGTACGGCATGCCGGACGTGCTCGTCGTCGACTATGCGCTCGGCGGCTCGGAGACAGGTCTCGACTTCCTGCGCGCGCTGCGCGCAAGCGGGCTCGTTTTGCCGGCGATCCTTTGCACGGGCTTTGCCGACGAGGCGCGCGTCGTCGAGGCGATGCGCTCGGGCGTCGCGGATGTAGTCCCGAAGAGCGAGGGCTACCTCGACTATCTGCCCGAAGCGATCGAGCGGGTGCTGCGCGAGCGGCGCGTCGAGCGAGAACTGGCCGAGGCGATGCGCGCGCGGGAGCGCGAAGCGCATTTTCGCGCACTTGCCGAAGAGCGCGAAGGGCTGCTGACTGCGGAGCGGGCGGCACGCACGGAGGCCGAGCGCGCTTCGAAGATGAAGGACGAGTTCGTCGCGATGCTTTCGCACGAGTTGCGCACGCCGCTCAATGCAATCGTCGGCTGGACCCAATTCCTGCTGCGCGATCCGAGCGCTTCCGAGTCGATCCGCAAGGGGCTCGACGTCATCGATCGCAACGCGCGCGCTCAGACGCGCATGGTCGACGAGCTGCTCGATTTTTCGCGCATTCTCGCGGGCAAGCTGAGGCTCGAGGCAGAGCGCGTCGATCTCGTCGATATCGTGGAATATGTGATCCGCTCGGTCGGCCCGGCCGCCGAGGCGAAGGATATCCGCATCGTCTCCGCGCTGGAGCCGGGCGCTGTGGTCTTCGCCGATCCGGCGCGGCTGCAGCAGATCGTCTGGAACCTGATGTCGAACGCCGTCAAGTTCACGGGCAAGGGCGGCACCGTCGAGGTGACAGTGCGACGCGCGGCCGGCGAAGTCGAGCTGATCGTCGCGGACAACGGGCAGGGCATCACGCCCGAGTTCCTTCCGCATGTGTTCGAGCGGTTTCGTCAGGAGGACGGCAGCATCGCGCGTCAGCACGGCGGCCTTGGGCTCGGGCTCGCGATCGCCCGGCAGCTCGTCGACCTTCACGGCGGCTGCATCGAGGCCAGGAGCGCCGGCGCGGGGCTCGGTGCGACTTTCATCGCGAAGCTGCCGGCTACCGACGCCGCCGCGCTCGTGCGCTCGCCCGACGAGCCGTTGGCGGGCGTCACGCCGCCCGAGCTCGCCGGCCTGCATATCGCGATCGTCGAGGACGAGCCCGACGCCCGCGAGCTCGTGCGCAGCGTGCTCGAGGAGCGCGGCGCGAAGACAGCCGTGTTCGGCGCGGCGCTCGAGGCGCTCGAAGCCTGTACGGCCGCGCCGCCCGACGTCATCGTCAGCGATATCGGCCTGCCCGGGGTCGACGGCTATGAGTTCATCCGCCGCTTGCGGACGTTCGAGGCGCCGCGCGGACGCAAGACGCCAGCGGCCGCCCTGACTGCGTTCGCGCGTGCCGAAGACCGGCGCCGCGCGCTGCTCGCGGGTTTCCAGGCGCATGTGTCGAAGCCCATCGATCCCCTCGAGCTCGTCGTCGTCGTCGCGGCCCTCGCGGGCCGGACGATGACGGATGCGGGCGCCGATGCGGCCGAACGGTGAGCGGCCGCTTGCCAGTCACAACACACGCACGACATCGTTGACGCGCGTTGACACCTCGTCGCCGGCAACGCCGTACACGTGCAGGGAGATTGCGCGCGCCGGGCCGGCATTGCCGAGGCGATGAATGCCGCCGAGGCCGGCGCGCGTGTACGAGACCGCGCCGGGTGCTCGAGCGTGCGTTCGCACCGGCTTTGCCGAGCCGAGCGACTCGTCCCACTGGTAGAGCGTTTCGGTCAGCGTGCCGGAGAGGACGGCATAGCCGCACCATGCATGATGGCCATGCACGGGGCTCGCCTGCCCCGGGTGCCAGACGAGAGCGACGACCGCATAGCGGCCCGAGGCGTCGGCGGCCAACAGGTGTCGACGATAGCATTCGGAGGAGCCTTCGCACTGCGCGGGCGCGAGCAGCGTTTCGTTCGCCGCGGCCTCGGCAATGGCCGCGCGCACGCCAAGGACGAACGCCGGACAGTGCGATGGGTCGGCGGCGGCGCCGCAGGCCTCGAACGCCGCATCGAGCGCATCGCACAATTGCGCGACACCGTCTTGCGCGACACCGTCGCCGCGATGAGTCCCGATTGCGAACCGATCGAGGACCGGACCCGCGCCGCGCCGAAAAACGACATGGGTACCGCGCGCGGCAGGGCTGAGAAGGTGGTTTTGTTGTTCGTGGCTCATGGCGAGGAAGGGGTGGTGACCGGCGGCGAATTGCCGCGGTCGATGTCTTATTTATATCCAACCACGCGCGAAAAGAGTTTGCGTCGTTTGCTCTAATCTGGGCGATGAGTAGAAAATTTTTTCAGGCTTTGCCGACAATTCGGCGATGCGATCGCGCCATCACGGCCAGTCTTCGACGCGCGTAGAATGCCGGCTTCTCTCACCTCGTCATTCGCCCCGAAGCCGTCGTGGCTTCGCTCGGGAACCGCGCCATGAACAACCCCCGCAACAAACCCAATCCCACTACGCGAGTCGCGGCAATCATCGTGGTCGCCGTCCTGATCGCGCTCGCCACGTTGGTCTACAACGCGCTCAAGAGCAAACGCGAGTACGACGCGGAAAAGGCGTCGGCGCCCGCGAGCGGGGCGTCGATCGGCGCCGCCAGCTCCGCCGCCCCCGGACCGGGCGCTTCGCAGTAGGAGCAGGGTAGCGCACAGCCGCGGCGCTCAAGCCGGCAAGCGGATCGCCCCTGCATCCTTGCGAATCAGAAACGACGCCGCCAGCATCTGCTTGCACTGAAGCACGAGCATCTTGATTTCGTGAACGAACTCCGGCGGCCGCGCTCCCGCCTTTTCGATTTCCGTCACCATCGAATCGAGCTCGCGCGTGAGCTGCTTCGTCGTCTCGGCTTGATCGACGGGAGGAGGCTCGCCCGCCTGCGCGCGGGCGAGGTTGTCGCGCACGGTGGAGAGCGCGCGCGCCAGCGCCGCCGGCGCATCGTTCTCCTCGTCGGCCAAGTTGCGCACGAGCGCCGCCGCCGTCGCGATCTGCGCGGCGAGCACATGGCTTTGCACGAGCAGGTCGTTGATCTCGGGCACGAACTTCTGCTGCGGCTTCGGCTCCAGCATCATGCGGCGGAATGCCTGCCCCAGGTTCGCGAATGCGACGTGCGCGTTCTTGCGCGCCAGCCGGAAGCGGATATCGGGATCGGCGGCGCTCGTGCTCGTATCCGGCGCCCTCGTCGTAGACGCGCCCGACGCGTTCGCGTCGTCAGCGCTCCGCTTGCCACCGAACGACAAAACAGTTTCGAAGTATTGGCGCATCGCCGACAGCAGGTCCGCGACGAGCTTTCCCATCACGCGATATTCCCAATACGGGAAGAAATGGCTGGCCGCGACGGCGAGGGCGCATCCGATGACCGTATCGATCGCGCGCTCCCCGATGATGCGCAGGCTGCCCGGCGCCAGCAGGTGAAAGAGCATCAGCACGTAGGACGACGTGAAGACGACGCTGGCCGCATAGTTGAAGAGCAGCAGGCTGTAGCTCATCACCATCGAGCCGAACATGACGGCGAGCAGGATCTTGGGCGAATGCACGGTGAAGATCAAAGCGAGGCTGGCCGCGCAGCCGATCGCGGTGCCGACGATACGCTGCGTGTTGCGCTGCTTCGTCAGTGAATAGCCGGGCTTCATGATGATGAGCGTCGTCATGACGATCCAGTACGCATTCGTGAGCGGCAGAATGCGGCCCAGCCAGAAGCCGATGGCGACGGCGATCGTCACGCGCAGCGCATGACGAAAGCTCGGCGACGACATCGTCAGATTCGAGAATATCTGCCGCAATGGTACCCGCCGCCCCGAGAGAAAGCGCCTCAGGCCCGGATCGATCCGTATCTCCGTGCTGTTGGGCGCCGCCTCGCTTGCGAGACTTTTCTTCATCTTGTCGATGAGACGAATGCCGCTCCAGATGCGCCGGAACGAAGTCGTCGCCGCCGCATAGGCCTCGGGGTTCGCTTGCGCGCTGTGCCCTTTGCGCACGAGCTCGAGCTCGTATTCGATCGCACGCAACTCCGCCTTGACGTTGATGCGCGAGTCCGGCGCACGGTTCTGCAGGACGGCAAGCCCGACTTCCTCGAGATCGCGCGCCGCTTTGCGGATCAGATCGCGATAGAACATCATGAGGTCCGCATTGCCGAACGTGCGGCGCAGCAGCGGGTAGTCGGTATGGGCGCCGACGAAAAGCTCGTGCAAATCGACCGAATTGATGAAGAGATTGAAGAGCGCGACGCGGCGCGGGTCGAGCTTGCCGCGCCTGAGCTTCGGGAGGTTGCGCAAAACGATCGCGCGCGCGGCGTCCTGCATTTCGATCGCCGCGATTTGTTTTTCGACAAGGTTGGCGTAGCAGGCGTCGAGATCGGCATCGACATCATAGAAATCGGCGCGCGCGAGCAGATAGTCCGCACCGGCGAACACGCACTCGGCGAGCGCCTGTTTCTCGACACGGTAGGCCTGCCATTGCAGCAGCAGCGTGGCCCAATAGGTGTACCAGAGGCCGCCGGCGAGAATCCATGCGGCGTTGACGAGCGCATGCACCGGGGTCAGGTGTTCCTCCAGCGTCACGACCATCATGAAGAGCGTCGCGAATCCGATCTGCGGCCAGCGATTGCCGTAGACGACGGTCAGCGAGAGCGCGAACGTCAGCGCGACGACGGTCGCCCAGAGCACGAACACGTTGAATGTCGCAAGACCCGTTGCGAGCGCGGAGAGAGAGCCAAGCACGCTGCAAACGAGCATCTCGTTGTGCTTGTATTTGAGCGGGCCGGGCATGTCGACGACGCAGGCGCCGAGCGCGCCCGTTGCGATCGTGAAGCCGAGATCGGCGTTATGAAAAACGATGAGACAAAGCACGGCCGGCAGCGAGATGCCGACCGCAATGCGCAGTCCACCGAAGAAATATTGGCTGTAAAGAAATTTCTTGATTTCGATCGAATAGCGCATCGGGACCATACGGGGCGGCGGGTGGGGCCGTCGGGCCCATCGGTTCGGATTTTGCGACGAGTCTATCGTATTCTGTTTGTTTTGTTACCAGAGCGCGTCCGATGATGTTTCGCCATACCGTTTCGCCTGCCGAGGTCGAGCTGACGGCTGTGCGCGCGCAAGGCGCCGGCGGCCAGAACGTGAACAAGGTATCGAGCGCGATTCATTTGCGCTTCGACATTCGCGCTTCGTCGCTGCCCGAGCCGATCAAGATGCGCCTGCTCGCGCTTCATGATCATCGGATCACGCGCGACGGCATGGTCGTCATCAAGGCGCAGGAGTATCGGACTCAGGAAATGAACCGCGCCGCCGCGCTCGCGCGGCTCAACGAGTTGATCGCGAGCGTCAGCGTCGCGCCGCGTGCGCGGATTCCGACGAAGCCGACGCGCGCCTCGGCGATCCGGCGGCTGGAAAGCAAGACGCGCCGCGCCGACGTGAAGGCGACGAGAGCGCGGATCGTCGACCGCGAGCGCTGAAGGGGCGTACTCAACTCTCGTCGAAGAGCCGCACGGACGATCCGTTCGGCGCGAAATCGACACAGAAGACTTGCGTCACGCCGCCGACTTCGATGGCGACGGCCCCCGTATAGCAATCCTTCCCTTCGGTCAGCGAGTAATGCGGGCCCATGACGGCGACGCGCCCCGGGGCCGCCAGCGCGCGCCGGAAATAAGCGCGGCGCGACCAATTGCTATAGGTGTCGGGGAAGAGCGGCCAAAGGCGCGCGGGTTTCGGCGCGGTCTCGTGCGCAATCGAGGGCTGATGCTGCTCGCCGTCCGCATCGAGGACGAATACGCGGCGCGCCGGCGACCGTGCGAACGTTTCGCGGGCCGCGACCGCCAGGTCGCGCGTGTCCGCATAGACGCGAGCGCCGGCGAGCACGACCGCCTCGAATTCGGCGAAATCGGCGGGCACGCGCGGCACTGCGCCCGCGTGCGCGCGAAATCGCTCCCACATGGCATCGATCGCGGGCGCCGCCGCGCGGCCGGCCGCATCGAGCGAAGCGCCCGGCTCGCCGAGCCAGTACCCTTGGATGAAGTCGGCATCGGCCTCCATCAGCGTCAGCATTTCCGCGTCGTTCTCCACGCCTTCGCCGAGCACGAGCGTTCCCGCGCGGTGAAGCATCGTGACGAGCTGCGTCGCGAACTGCGGATCGGCTCCGGGCGTCGCCATGCGCGCGACGAGCGAGCGATCGAGCTTGACGATGTCGGGCCGCACGTGCCAGATGCGGTCGAAGTTCGAGAACCCTGTGCCGAAATCGTCGATCGCGATCAGCAATTGGCGCTCACGCAACGCCTCGACGGTACGCATGAAGAGCCCCTCGTCGGCGGCGGGCTCTTCTATCATCTCGATGACGACGCGCCATGGCGGCAAGCCGAAGTGGTCGCAAAGCTCGTCGATGAAAGAGGTGTAGGACCAGCCCGTGCGGAAAAGGCGCGGCAGCGCGTTGACAAAGAGCCAGCCGGACTCTGAGTTTTGCTCGGCAAAGTTGGCGAAATGGACACAGCGTGCGAGGCGCTCGAACGCGAGCGCGGCGCCCTTGCCGGGAGCGCGCGCGAACACCGCATCGGGCCGGATCGCGCGGCCGCTCTGGTCCGTTGCGCGCAGCAGCGCCTCATAGCCGACGATGCGCTTGTGCGTGATCGAGACGACGGGCTGAAATACGCTGCGCAGCGTCAAGCCTTGATAGACGATGTGCCAACCGGCGTCGTCGCGTCGGAGGTGAGACAAGATACCGCCGAGCGTCAACTCCCGTTGCGATGCCATGGCGATAGCGCGATCAGCGCGAGTAAGCGTTGCGGAGCCGGCTCGGCGGCGCGCAAGACGTGGGAACGGATCGTGTCCGCCGCGCACGCGCGGTTGCGCGGGGCGGGGCGAACGGGAAGGCCGAACATGCCTGACTGTACCCATACGAAAGAATGCCAGTGTAGCAAACGCGCGGATGTGCACCTTGGTCGCGAGCCTATGCCCGCGACCGTGCACCGCTATGTTCGATGGGGTACGGTGGGAGGGAGTTGGCGTACGCACGCGGTCATCCGGCGTGAGCCGCCGAACATTGCCGACGCGCGAACGCCACGCGCGGGTTGGAGTGGCGCTACTGCCGTTGATAAATCTCCGCGCCGCTCTTGACGAACTCGACGGCTTTCACTTCCATGCCCTTCTTCAACGCGGCGTCTTCGGATACGCCTTGCGCCGCCGCAAACTCGCGCACGTCCTGCGTGATCTTCATCGAGCAGAAGTGCGGGCCGCACATCGAGCAAAAGTGCGCGACTTTGGCCGACTCCTTCGGCAACGTTTCGTCATGGAATTCGCGCGCCTTGTCGGGATCGAGGCCGATATTGAACTGATCGTCCCAGCGGAACTCGAAGCGTGCCTTCGAGAGTGCGTTGTCGCGCACCTGCGCGCCCGGATGACCCTTCGCAAGGTCGGCGGCATGCGCCGCGAGCTTGTATGTGATGATGCCTTCCTTGACGTCGTCCTTGTTGGGCAGCCCCAGGTGCTCCTTCGGGGTGACGTAGCAGAGCATCGCCGTGCCGAACCAGCCGATCATCGCCGCGCCGATGCCCGAGGTGATGTGGTCGTAGCCGGGCGCGATATCGGTCGTGAGCGGTCCGAGCGTATAGAACGGCGCTTCATCGCACCATTGCAGCTGCAGGTCCATGTTCTCCTTGATGAGCTGCATCGGCACGTGACCCGGGCCTTCGATCATCACCTGGACGTCGTGCTTCCACGCGATCTGGGTCAGCTCCCCGAGCGTCTTCAGCTCGCCGAGTTGCGCTTCGTCGTTGGCGTCGTAGATCGAGCCCGGACGCAGGCCGTCGCCGAGCGAGAAGCTCACGTCATAGGCCTTCATGATTTCGCAGATTTCCTCGAAATGCTCGTAGAGGAAGCTCTCCTTGTGATGCGCGAGGCACCACTTCGCCATGATCGAGCCGCCGCGCGAAACGATGCCCGTCATCCGGTTCGCCGTGAGCGGCACGTAGCGCAGGAGGACGCCCGCGTGGATCGTGAAGTAGTCGACGCCTTGCTCGGCCTGCTCGATGAGCGTATCGCGGAAGATTTCCCAGGTGAGCTCTTCGGCCTTGCCGTTCACCTTCTCGAGTGCCTGATAGATCGGCACCGTGCCGATCGGCACCGGGCTGTTGCGGATGATCCACTCGCGCGTTTCGTGGATGTGCTTGCCCGTCGACAGGTCCATGACCGTGTCGCCGCCCCAGCGGATCGCCCACGTCATCTTGTCGACTTCCTCGCCAATCGACGACGTGACGGCCGAGTTGCCGATGTTCGCGTTGACCTTCACGAGGAAGTTGCGGCCGATGATCATCGGCTCGCTCTCCGGGTGGTTGATGTTGGCGGGAATGATCGCGCGGCCGCGCGCCACCTCGTCGCGCACGAACTCGGGCGTGATCTCGCGCAGCGCATTGGCGCCGAACGCCGCGGCACCGAAGGCTTGCCCCGGATGCTGCCGGCTCATCATCTCGGCGAGCTTCGCGCCGTTCGGGCCGCTCGCGCGCAGGCTCTCGACGTACTCGGCACGGCGCTGGTTTTCGCGGATCGCGATGAACTCCATCTCCGGCGTGATGATGCCCTGGCGCGCGTAGTGCATTTGCGTGACGTTGGCGCCGGCCTTCGCGCGCCGCGGCTTGCGATGCAGGCCGGGAAAGCGCAGTGAGGCCGTGTTCGCATCGGCGGCGCGCTCGCGGCCGTACTCGCTCGTGAGGTCGGCCAGGACCTCCGTGTCGCCGCGCGCCTCGATCCAGCGCTGGCGCAAGGCGGACAGGCCCTGACGGATGTCGATCTTCACGTCCGGATCGGTGTAGGGGCCGGACGTGTCGTACACGAAGATCGGCGGATTCTTCTCACCGCCGAAGCCGCTCGGCGTGTCCGACTGTGTGATCTCGCGCATCGGCACGCGAATGTCCGGCTGCGAGCCCGTCACATAGATCTTGCGCGAGTTCGGTAGCGGCGCGACGGCGGCGGCATCGACGTGCGCGTTGGCGGAAATGAACTTGGGGTTTGCATTCATATTCGAATCTCCTGGCTTGAGGCGCTAATGCAGGAGCAGGAGACGGGGAAGGAGGCCGGGCGGCGAAGGATTGCCTGAAACCCGTACGCTTCCCTGCGCTGGCATTATCCAGATCAGGTTCAAAGGGTGTTTCTCACCCGCGCGGCGCTACTCGGACGAAAGACTCGAAACGACGATCGTCGAGACAGCGCAACGCAGGACCCCCGCGTTAGCACCGGAGAAGATACACCGGCATGGCGGACCTGGCAACCGCGCAAGAAACGCGCCGCGCCAGGCTTTGCCGGGTGGCGTATGTCGTCCGACGAGACCGCGTTCGGGGCTGCGCTGCGGTGTCCCGGCAAGACACTATCCGGGGAGCCCCTTGCGGCGCCGGTCTTGATCGGGCAGGTGCCGGAGCAGGGCGAGCAAGGCGAACGCGAACCCCGCCGCGCTGACGCCCGTCCAGCCGAAGTGGCGCCACGCAAGCGCGCCCACGGCCGAGCCCGTTGCGCCGCCGATGAAGTAGCAGACCATGAAGACCGTATTGACGCGGCTTCGCGCTTCGGGCTTCAGCGCATAGATGCGCGACTGATTGGAGATCTGCGCGGCCTGCACGCCGATGTCGAGAACGATCACCCCGATCACGAGCCCGACGAGGCTCGTTGCCGAGACGGCGAAGACGAGGAACGAGATCGCGACGAGCACGATCGAGAGCGTGACCACGGCGCGCGGCCCGCGCTTGTCGGCCGAGCGCCCGGCGAGCGGCGCCGCCATGGCGCCCGCCGCGCCGACGATGCCGAAGAGCCCGGCCGCCTGCGGCCCGAGATGAAACGGCGGTCCGGCAAGCAGCAGTGTCAACACCGACCAGAACGCGCTGAACGCCGCGAAGAGCGCGGCGCCCGTGAACGAGGCCTGGCGCAGCCCCGGAAGCTCAACGGCGAGGTGCCACATCGACGCCAGCAGCTTGCCGTACGGCAGTGTCGACGTCGGCTGGCTTTTCGGCAAGCGCAGCACGACGACGGCGGCGAGCGCGAGGAGCGCCGCGACCGACGCCGAGAAGACCGTACGCCAGCCGAAGTACTGCGCGACGAAGCCCGCCGCCGTGCGCGCGAGCAGGATGCCGAGCAGCAGTCCGCTCATCACGGTGCCGACCGCATGGCCGCGCTCAGCGGGCGGCGCGAGCTCGGCGGCGAACGGGACGGCTTGTTGCGCGATCGTCGAGAGAATCCCGATGGCGAGGCTCGTGCAGGCGAGCACCGCGAGCGTCGGCGCAATCGCGGCGATCACGAGCGCCAGCATGAGGCCGGCCGTCTGCAGCAGGATGATGCGACGGCGGTCGAACCGGTCGCCGAGCGGCGCGAGAAACAACATGCCGGCCGCATAGCCGAGCTGCGTCGACGCCGGCACGGCGCCGACCCAGGCCGCCTCGGCCGGATAGCTCGCTCGCAGACTGTCGAGCAACGGCTGGTTGTAGTAGATGTTCGCGACCGAGACGCCTGCCACCGTCGCGAGCAGCAACAACATGCCGCGCGAATAGGGGGCCGCCTGTCCGGCGGCGCTCGAACGGGTATCGGCGGAAGAAGACACGATTGGCCTGACGTAAGAAGCGGTGGCGAGAGAGAAGGGAGCGGCGCGCGTCAGTCGATGAGCTGGCCGTCCGGCTCGTAGAACGGATAGGGGCCTTCGCCTTCGTCGACATAGGCGTGATGCGTCACGAGCCCGGTGGCCTCGTCGTAGCGATGCAGCGCGAAGGCGGGCGGCTCGAGGCGGAATGCCGACGGCCCATCCTCGCGCAAATCGAGCGCGACCTGATGCGCCGGGGCTGGCACCGCCGATGCCACGGTCCCCCCGAATCGCGTGAACATCGGCCGATGGACGTGCCCGCAGATCACGCGCTCGACGTTGGGATGCTGTCTCACGATCGCGGCCAGCCGCTCGCTCGAGGCCGCGTCGAGCCGCTGGCGGTCCATGTGGCCGATTCCGGACACGAACGGTGGATGATGAAGCGCGATGACGACGGGCATGCCGCGGGCTTTCTCGAGCTCGGCCGAAAGCCACGCGAGCCTCATATCGCAAAGCGCCCCCGCGCTGGTCCGCGGCACTTGCGAATCGAGTGCGACGAGGCGAAGCGGGCCGATATCGACGGTGTACTGGACGAACTCTCCGCCCGAATGCAACCACGGCTGCTCGCAGAAAGCGTCGCGCAGGGCGCCGCGATCGTCATGATTGCCGACGAGCAGGTAGTACGGAATGGCGAGCGGCGCGAGCAGCCCGCGCAGATGCTGGTACTCCTCGGCGGTGCCGTAGTCGACGAGATCGCCGGTTACGACGACCGCGTCGGGGCGTGGCTCGAGCGCGTTGAGCCGCGCGATGCAGCGCGCGAGGGCAGCCGCCGTATCCACGCGCCGATAGGCGAGCGCGCCGGGGCGCTTGATGTGCAGGTCGCTGATTTGTGCCAGCAGCATGAACGATTCCGTAGTAGTCGAGGTTGTGTCGTTGTATCGATGCATGTTCAACATGGGCGCCGGCGCGAGCCGGAAACGGTACGCCGCCGCCCGTGCGAACGGGCGGCGGCGCGACCGTCGCGGCCGATTACGCGAGCGCGATGAGGCCTTCGAGCGCCACGTCGATGCCGACGGCTTGGCCGCGCGCCAGTTCGATGCGCCCGGGCGCATCGATGACGAGCGTATCGGCGGCCGCGCCGCTCACCGTCACGCGCGTGCGCTCGCCGAGGAAGGAGACGCCTTCGACGGTGCCGATGAGCGACGCCGCGGCCGGCTCGACGAGCCGGGCGTCCTCCGGCCGGAAGAAAAGCTCACTGCCGGCCGCCGGCACGAGTGCGGGCGGCAACTTGATCGTGCCCCCCGCGGTCGCGAGCGCGCCGTCCCGCCATTGTCCCGCGAGACGGTTGATCGTGCCCACGAACTGCGCAACGTGCCGCGACGCCGGCCGATAGTAGATCTCGCGCGGCGTGCCGACTTGCTCGATGCGTCCGGCACTCATCACGACGATTCGGTCTCCGAGCTCCATCGCCTCGGCCTGATCGTGCGTCACATAGATCGTCGTCACGTTGAGCCCGCGCAGCAGGGCGTTCATCTCGCGGCGCAGCGTATCGCGCAGGCGCGCGTCGAGCGCCGTGAGCGGCTCGTCGAGCAGCAGCACGCGCGGCTCGCGCGCGAGCGCTCGGGCGAGCGCGACGCGCTGACGCTGTCCGCCCGAAAGCTGATCAATCGGCTTCTCGCCGTGCGCTTCGAGCCGCATCATGGCGAGCAGCTCGTCGACGCGCCGCCGTGCCGTGGCGGGCTCCACCTTTGCGATCTTCAAGCCGTAGCCGATGTTCTCCCGTACGTTGAGATTCGGAAACAGCGCATAGCTCTGAAACACCATGCCGACGTGCCGGCGTTCGATCGGCAGCCGCGTTACGTCGTCGTCGCCGAAAGAAACCGTGCCGCCCGCATCCGGCGTCTCGAGGCCGGCGATGATGCGCAGCGTCGTCGTTTTGCCGCAGCCCGAAGGGCCGAGCAGCACGATCGTTTCGCCCGCGCCGATCGTGAGATCCAGCGGCTCGAGCACACGCGTGCCTTGAAACGTTTTCGCGCAGCGCGACAGACTGATGGGAACGGGAGTGAGCTTCATGGAATTTCGGCGAGAGAGACGAAGAAGGTCGGCCGACGCGCTAGCCGCGCTTGCGCCGCACTGCGCGCTGGCCCGTGGCATCGACGCCGAGCCACTGCATGGCGACGAGCAACGGCATCGTCATGACGAAGAAGACGATCGTGTAGGCGCTGCCGATCTCGATGCGCAGCGACGCATAGGTATCGGCGAGTCCGACGGGGAGCGTCTTCGTATCGGGGGTGTGGAGCATCCAGGTGAGGTTGAACTCGCCGATCGAAAGCGTCACAACGGCTAGCGCACCCGCGAGGATGCCGGGCCGCAGATTCGGCAAGACGACGGTTTTGAATCGCTCGAGGAACGTCGCGCCGAGGCTGGCCGCCCCCTCCTCGAGCGTGCGCAAATCGACGCTCGCGGCCACGGCCGCGACCGCGCGCACCATGAACGGCAGCGTGAAGACGACGTGACCGGCGACGATGAACCAAAGGCTCATGCGAAACGCCGTGAAGCCGCCATAGACGACGATGAGCGCGAGCGCCGAGGCGAGGCCGGGCAGCGCGATCGGCAGCACGAGCAGTTCCTCGACGAAGCGAGCCGCCCGGGTCTTGCTGCGCGCGAGCGCGTATCCGGCCGGCACACCGGTGACGAGCGTGACGACGAGCGTGGCGGCCGCGACTTCGAGCGAGAGGAAGACCGACGCGTGATATTGCGTCCAGACTTCCACGAGCCAGCGCACCGTGAGACCGCTCGAGACGCCGCGGAAATAATTGACGGTGAGGCCGGCCATTACCGACATCACGACGGGAACGATGAGGAACGCGCAAAGCGCGAGCGTGACGGCCCACTGGCCGAGTGCGATGACGCGCCGCGGCATGAAGAGATGCGCGATGCGGCGAGCCCCGTGCCCGTTCGCGGCGGTCGTGTCGACGATGACGTTCATGGGGAAATCCTGACGCGCATAAGGAGCCTCATGCCGTTGCAGCGACGGCCGAGCCCGTCGCGCTGCGTGCGAGCGCCAGCACGATCCACGTCACGATGCCGAGCACGACCGAGAGCCCGGCCGCCGTCACCATGTTGGCGTTCAACGTGAACTCGGTATAGATCGTCATCGGCAGCACGTCGATGTCGGTGGCGAGCGTGAACGCCGTGCCGAAGGCGCCCATCGCCGTCGCGAAGCAGATTGCGCCGGCTGCGACGAGCCCCGGCGCGAGCGCGGGGAGAATCACGTCGCGCATGATCCGCCACGGCGATGCCCCGAGCGAGCGCGCCGCCTCTTCGAGCGAGCGGTCGAGTTTCGAGGCCGAGGCCATCACGGTCACGATCACGCGCGGAATCGAGAAATAGAGGTAGCCGCAAAAGAGCCCGGCCATCGAGTAGGCGAAGACCCACTTGTCGCCCGTGAGTTTTTGCGTGATCGCGCCGATGAGCCCTTGCCGGCCCGCGAGCATGATGACCATGAAGCCCACGACGACGCCCGGGAACGCGAGCGGAAACGTGAGCAGCGCGACGAGCGTGCGCTTGCCGGGGAATTCCCGGCGCGCGAGCAGAAGGCCCGCGATCACCGAGAGCACGAGCGTTGCGATCGTGACGGCCGCCGAGAGCGCGACGGTCGCGCCGAGGCTGCCCATATAACGCGCATTGGTGACGAGCGCGCGATAAGTCGCGAACGCATGACCATTGCCGCTCACGTCGACGAGCACGCCCATCGGCAGCAGCCAGAACGCGACGAAGACGGCGAGCGCGGGCGCGAGGAGCGCGACGCGCCAGCGCAGCGGAAAGGTGATGTCGTGCATGGTGAAAACGGGCCGGTTGCCTGGCGTCAATGCATGATCTTCAAATATTCCTGGCCAAACTGCTGCTGCTGAGCGGCCATCTTCGCGAAGTCGACGGGTTTGGCGCGCGCGTACTCGCTCGCCGGCAGAAACTTCGCGGACGCGTCCTTGCTCATCGCGCTCGCGCGCACGGGGCGCAAGTACGCGTTGGCCCAAATCTTCTGCCCCTCGTCGGAAAGCACGAAGTCGAGCACCTTCTTGCCGTTCGCTTCGTGCGGCGCGCCTTTGACGAGACTCATCACGTAGGGCACGGAAATCGTGCCTTCCTTCGGAATCACGAACGCGACGTTCGCGTGATCCTTGTACTCGGCGCGATAAGCGTCGAAGTCGTAATCGATGAGGATCGGAATCTCGCCCGACAGCACGCGTGCATAGGCCGTCTGCTTCGGCACGATCGGCGCGTTCTTCTTGAGCGCCTCGAACCATTTGAGCCCCGGCTCGAAGTTCTCGAGCGTGCCGCCCAACGCCTGATTGACGGCGACGGCGCCCGCATAGCCGACGAACGCGCTCGACGGATCGAGGTAGCCGATCATCCCCTTGTATTCGGGCTTGAGCAGGTCGGCCCACGAGGTCGGCACCGGCTTGCCCTCGAGCGCGTCCTTGTTGACGAAAAAGCCGAGCGTGCCCGAATGGATGGCAAACCAGTAGCCTTGCGGGTCCTTCAGGCCGGCGGGGATGTCGTCCCAGTTCTTCGGCTTGTAGGGTTGAATGACGCCCTTGTCTTTCGCCTGGAACGCCGACGAGACGCCGAGATACACCACATCGGCTACGGGGCTCTTCTCCTCGGCGATCAGTTGCGCGATGGCTTGCCCGGAGTTCTTGTTGTCGGACGGCACGTGAATGCCCGTCTTCTCCTGGATCGCTTTGAGCTCGCTGGCCCAATCGGCCCACTCCGGCGGGCAGTTGTAGCAGATCGCGGTGTCTTCGGCATGGGCCGTGCCTGTGAACGGCAGGGCCGCGGCGAGCGCCGCCGCACTGGCGCAGACGAATCGCGCAAAACGCGCGCGGACGGAAGATGAACGGCGTGTCACGTGAGGGTCTCCTTCGGTGCTGGGATGGGACGTCGGCGGACGGCGCGCCGCCGAGGGCGGAACGCCGTCCGAACTACGGATTGCTACGGCTCGTCGCTGCGTCGCGCTTTTACGATCGACGTTCAGACGACAGGCTGCGCGGGCAACGCCGGGTCGGGCGCGCCCGACAGCGCACCGATCGTCGCGCCCTGGCGCAGCGTGTGGGGCAGCCTGAACGAGAGCGATTCGCCATCGTCGGCGCCTGCGATGCGGGCCATCAGCCGCCGCCACGCGGAGCAGCCGATTTCGCGGTTCGGCGTCGCGACGCTTGCGAGCGGTGGCGAAAGCAGCTCGCTGACGGCGAGGCCGTCGAAGCCGAGGATCGACATGTCGTCGGGGACCGAGTAGCGCGCACGACGCAGGCCGCGCATGACGACCATGGCGAGCAGATCGTTGCTGCAAAAGAGCGCGGTGGGGCGCTTCGGGCCCGACGTCAGATGAGCGAGCACGGACGGGGCGAGCTCGTCCGCGTTGAAATCGACTTCGAGCGCCGGCACCGGCTCGAGCCCCGCTTGCTGCATGGCTTCCGCATAGCCGCGGTAGCGCAGTTGCGCGCGATCCGATTCGGCGAGCGTGCCGGCGACCATCGTCACGCGTCGGTGACCGTGCTCGATCAGCATGCGCACGCCGTCGAACGCGGCACGCCGATTGTCGACCGAGACCGACGGGCGCCGCGCCGTATCGTTGTGCATGAGGACGTAAAGCATGCCTTCGCGCTCGAGGTCGTCGAGCAGCGGGTGCGTGTTGGCGTCGGCGACCGTCATGATGAGCCCTTCGACTCGCTGAGCAAGCAGCGCCTCGATCGCATGGCGCTCGCGCGCGGCATCGTACTGGGTCGTCATCAGCATCAGCCGATAGCCCTCGCCCGAGGCGAGGTCGTCGATGCCTTGCAGGCATTCGGCGAAAACCGGGTTCGCGAGCGTCGGCAGCATGACGCCGATCAGACGCGTGCGTTCGCCGCGCAACTGGCGGCCGAGCGGGCTCGGGCGGAACTGCAGCGCTTCGATCGCCGCGCGGATCTTCGCGAGCGTCACGCGGTTGACGGTGTGCGGCGCGTTGATTGCGCGCGAGACCGTCGCGATGGAGAAGCCGGCATAGGCGGCGACATCCTTGATGGTATGTTTCATCGCAGTCTGTACAGTCCGGTAGTGCTGGGAATGTAAACGTTTACGTCGCAACGATTATCCTGACCGATTATGACTGACACATGACACTTTTGCCCACATCCTGGGCTGAAAAAGTCTACCTTGCGACTTGGCGACTCCCGTGCCCGTAGGCATAATCGTCGCGGTTCGGCGCCGCGGCCCGGGTGGGTGAGCGCTTTTTTCTTCGAACCCCACTTTCATAGCAAAAAAAGGATCGACGCGTGAGCCTTTGGTTTTTGGTTTTTCTAAGCGTGCTGCAAGGCGTGACTGAACTTTTTCCTGTCAGCAGCCTGGGGCATACGCTGTTGGCGCCGGCGCTCGTCGGCATGCATATCGACAAGCACGCGCCGCAGTTGATCCCGTTTCTCGTCGCATTGCATTTGGGCACGGCCCTTGCATTGCTGTGGTATTTCAGAAAGCGCTGGATCGAGCTCGTGAGAGGGTGGTTCGGCACGCTCGCCGGCCGGCCGAGCGACGAGGGTCACATGATGTGGGCGCTCATCATCGGGACGATCCCGGCGGGGCTCGTCGGTCTTCTTCTCGAAAAGCGACTCGAACAGGTGTTTCACGACCTGCGCATCGTGGCGCTGGCGCTGATCGTGAACGGCGCGTTGCTTTGGTTCGGCGACAGGCTCCAGCGCATGCGCGCGCACCGTCCGCCCGAGAAGCTGACGTTCAAGCAGGCGTTTCTTGTCGGGCTTGCCCAGGTCGGGGCGCTCGTGCCGGGGTTTTCGCGCAGCGGGCTGACGATGATTGCGGGCAACGCGGCGGGGCTGACGGCGGAAAGCGCGGCGGAGTTCGCGTTCCTGCTCGGCACGCCGATCATCTTCGCGGCCGGTGTGCTCGAGGTGCCGAAGCTGTTCAAGGGGGCGCCCGGGCAGCTCGGCGACGCGGTGCTCGGCGGGGTGCTGACGGCGGTCGCGGCGTATCTGAGCGTGCGTTTCCTGATGCGCTACTTCGAGGGGCGCGGCCGGCTCGCGAATTTCGGCGTCTATTGCATCGTGGCGGGCGCGCTTTGCCTCGTCTGGTTCATGACGCATACGCAGCCGGTTTGAGGGCCTCTTTCCGAAAGTTGGGGTCTTCCAGGGGCTCGGCTTGCCGGACGGCGCGTAGCCCGATGCGGTGCCGACCGGCGAAAGGCGATCGGTTATAATCCGCCCCCCGGGATCGAGCCGGTGACGCGTGCTCCGTCAGCCCGCCCGCCGTACAATTTCCGCGATGCCTCCCCATAGTTCAACGGATAGAACACGGGTCTTCTAAACCTGAAATCGAGGTTCGATTCCTCGTGGGGGGGCCACGTAGCCTTCAAGCGTTTCCTTCTCGTCGCTCGGCGCGCGGCCGGTCGCGGGCGGGTGAACGGCGTTCGGCAGCGCACGGCTGCCACATTTTCCAAAGGCCTACTATCTTCCGTTAGAATAGTATCAATCGTTAGTGCGGTCTGGCCCTCAACTTTCCGGGGATTCTGCCGCCGAAGCATTGATAGTTGCGGCTTGATAGTCACGCAGTCGCCGCAACATGTTGACCGGAGGTGTCCGATGAACCAGAAAGACCGCATCACCACGCTGTACGGCGTTGAGCTGAAGCCGCGTGTGATCGTTCGTCCGAAGGCTTCGGTCAGCGTTGCTACGCCCGCTCAAAAGTCCGAAGTCCTCAAGTCGATCCGCGAGGTTATTTCGGAACATCGCGACGTAATGGTTGCGCTGAAGGATCGCTGAGTGCTGGATCTCGATTACGTCATCACGACGCATGACGAGATCCTTCTAGAGCTTGGCGGTCTGGCTGGATTTGCTAGCGGCGGTCGAGGTGGCGTGGAGTCTGCACTGGCTCGCGTCGACAACCACGCTCACTACAATGGTATCGATGACGTCTTCGGTATCGCCGCGATGTACACAGTGGCGATTGCTCGCGGCCACGTCTTCAACGATGCAAACAAGCGGACAGGACTCGCTTGCGCTCTGGCGTATCTGAAACGGGAAGGTTTTACGATACCCCGCACCCCTGAGTTGGAGCATGTGGTGGTGGAGGTGGCGCGCGGTGCCGTGGACCACGAAATATTTTCGCGCTATCTGAGCGCGCTTTGGCTCAGCACAAACCCAATCTAGGCCATCACGCTGAACGCCCGCCCCGCGCGGGCTCTTTCAAATCTGCGTGCTCCTTTCCGGGCCGGTTCGCTCGATGATCTGCGCAGCGTCGTCACGCGTCCGGTGCTAGTCGTCGCTTCCTCAAGCGCTTGGCGCGCTGCGCAATTCTCCCCGACTATTTCTTCGATTCGGCGTCGACCAGTCCGGCCGGTATGCCTTGAGCATCCAGACGCGCGGCGCTATGCCGAATGGCCAGAAATCGACAAGCGTGGGACTGAGGGCGCTTTTCCTCAGAGAAAATAAGCCAAGCTTCGCCGACGTCGTATCGATCTCGGCGCAATTTCTCTGTTGCGAAACCCTACGCAGGTAGCGTATAGTCGCCATGAAAGCAATCTTCGTCGAGCTTCCCCCGTTCCGTAGGGTTCGCGAGAACTATCTCGCGGATGATGAGTATCGCGCTCTCCAGGTCGAACTCATGTGCAACCGGAAGCAGGCGACGTGATCAAGGGAACCGGTGGTCTGCACAAGCTCCGATTTGGCGATAAGCGCCGCGGCAAAGGCAAGCGTGGCGGGCTCAGGGTGATCTATTACTACTGGGTCAAGGGCCCTGAATTCTGGTTTTTTACGCTTTACGGCAAAGACGAGATGGACGACTTGTCGAAGGCTGGACGCGAGGCGTTCTCTGAGCTTCTGCGGGACGTTCTCAGGCTGGTGGATCGCTGATGGGAGTGCATGATGAAACGTAACTTGTTTGCCGAGCTGAAGGAAGGCCTCGACGAACTCAAGGCCGCGCATGAGGGAAAAGCGACGCTTCGAACGGTTAGCGTCGAGATTCCGGACCGGGTCGAGGTAACCGCGGAAGAAATCCGGACTGTACGAGAGGGTATCAAGGCGTCTCAAGCCGTCATGGCCCGCCGCCTGCGGGTGAATGAGCGCACATATCAAAACTGGGAACAAGGTCGAGCCAAACCGAACGCGCAGGCCGCCGTACTGATCAAGTTGGTCGAGAAGCACCCGGAACTGATGCAGATGCTCGAAACCCTCTAGGCTCACGTCCGCCCGCCCAGCGCGGGCTCGCTCACATTGTCGGGGAAGTCCTCATCCCCACCCCGCTTTCCGCTCGGCTGCCTATTGACACAGGGCATCGATCCGGGCCGCCGCCATGCCGAACTCGACGACGCGCGCTTCGAGAATATCCCCGGTTGACTTGCCCCTAGCGGGACACAGGCGCATGCGCCACGAAAGACGCCTAGATCGAACCGGTTCCTATCCCCATCGATATCGATACCAGTCGCTGCGCTAGATAAATCTCGCCGTTGTTGACAAGCATAAAACCTCGCCGAATTGCAAATTAACATCAAACTTTAGGACTAAAAGAAGTGCCGTCCGTTGTCTTCTTATTTTTGAGATAAACGTCGCGAGCCAGACTGTTGTTCGTCACTTCCCCATCGGCTAGAATCGGTCGCCCGAGGAGGCGGCGATGGGGGCGTATCCCGCGATGTTCGTCGTCGGTCGTACGCAAGGCGCATAGGGGCGCCGACGGAAGCCGGATCAGCAATTTATCGAATCCACGGTGCGGATGGTTTGGCATTCATCCGTTATCGACAATTCCAAGAAAATTCTCATATCAATTACAGGTATTTGAATGCCCGATCGTCGTTATCGAATCCTCGCGGAGATCGATTGAATCAAAAAGACAATGCAGAGAGGGCCGATTTGCATGAATTCCCGGAAGATCCTATTGTTGTCCCGCCCCAAACATCGCATCAACGTGGCGATGCTGGACGATCATCCGATCGTCGCGCTGGGCGTGGCAACCTTTCTGCACGGATTTGCCGACTTCGACGTCACCGCGACTGTCACTGCCGCCGAGGATTTGATGACCGAGCTCGCAAGCAAGTCATACGACGTCGCGATCGTCGATTACTACCTGCCGGACGATCGGGTCGACGGCGCCGCGTTCGTCAGGCGTCTGCGCACGGCTTTCCCGTCTCTGTCGATCGTGGTGCTTTCCGCCGCGCGCGCGGTCGATGCGGAATGCATCTGTCATCGCGCCGGCGCCAATGCATTTCTCGAGAAAGCCACGCCGTTGCCCTTGATCGCCGAGGCAATTCGCAATACGGTCGCCTGGCCGCGCAAATTCTTCGCCGTGCGTGATGGGGAAGTCGTCCCCCTCGTGCCGATTCCACGCGAAGACACGCTGTCCTCGGCCGAACTCGAGATTCTGCGCTACATCGCCGAGGGGTTCTCGGTATCCCAGACCGCGCAACGTCTGCGAAGAAGCAGGAAGACCGTCAGCACGCACAAGCGAAGCGCGATGCGCAAGCTGCAGGTCGCCGACGACCTCGGACTTGCGCTGTATCTCAGGGAAAAGTTTCGCAGTTGAGTCCGCCGATGCTGCTACGCCTTCTAGCCGCGATCGCCTTCGCCGCCAGCCTTGGCGCGACGGCCGGTGCCGGCACCGCGATCAGCGCGACCCGCACCGAGATCCCCAATGCGCGAGTGTCCGCTGATTCGGCGGCAGCGACCGCACTCGGCAACGGAGTCGGGACCGCTGACTTCTCGAACGTCCTGCGCGTCGGCACCTACACCGGCGATGAAAGTCTCCTCGACCACGTCGACCGCTCCGGCGTACGGCACGGCTTCGCGGCCAGTGCGCTGCATGCGATCGCCGATCCTCACGGCGTCATCATTGTTTATCGCCGTTTCCCCTCGATCGGCGCGGCGTTGGCTGCACTGGACGCCGGCCGCATCGACATCTTGCCCGCACGGTGCACGGTTGCGGTCGAAGACAGGCGCTATTGGGTCTCCGATCCTTATGCGTTGCCGCGGGCCGGCGCAGTCGTCAGGCGCGAGCGTGCGAAGCCTCGCGCATTCGACGACCTGGCGGGGCTGCGGGTGGCGATAGAGCAGGGGGAAAATGGCCGCTTTGTGAAGCCGTGGCTGCCTGGCTCCGAGATCGTCGAGGCCGACGATCTAAGAAGCGGCGTGCGGATGGTGGCGCGCGGGAGCGTCGACGCGTTCGTCGGCATTCATGAAGCAAACGTGGCAATTGTTCAAACACGGGCTCTTCACGCGCTCGAATCGATACCGTTGCGGCTCGCCGTGCCGCTCTGCTTCATCGCGCATCGAGAAAATTTTGCCGCGGCTTCGTTCATCGCGCGCGGCCTTGCGCGGCTTTCTCCGGCGCAACGGCGAGAGATCGAACTGCAGCCGCTGCCGTCTTCGATCCCGGCGATGCGGGAGCGGACCTTTTCCCTGACCGACGAGGAGCGCGCCTGGGCAAGCGTTCACCCCGTCGTTCGTGTCGGTATGGAGCGGCTTCACCGCCCTTACGACTTTTTCGACGAAGAAGGCGAGTGGCAGGGGGTGGGCGCCGCGCTGCTGAAAGGACTGGCGCCGATTGCGCAAATCCGCTTCGAGCCGGTGCTCATCGGCGATGCGCAAACGTTGGCCGACGCGCTGCGCGAGGGGGTGATCGATCTGGCGGCGTCGTTTCCACTCGGCTCCGCGGCAAGCGAGCCGCGGGATCTCGTTTTGACGAGACCGTACGACAGCTTTCCGTGGTCTCTGGTCCGATTCGGCGAGGCGGCGGCGCCGCCGGCTCGCATCGCGGCCAACGCATGGCGTCTGCGACGGGTACTGCCCGGCGAGACCTGGGCCGACGCGGCGATCGTCCCGCGCGAGCGCGCCGTCGATGCGCTGGGCGCCGTACTTGCCGGCAATGCCGACGCGGCGCTCGTGAACACCATCGCGGCCGACGATCTGCGCGACCGCTACCCCTGTGGCCGCTTGAACACCGACGCCGCCATCGCCGGCGTCGAGCGGATCGGCTTCGCCGCGACTGCGAGCAATGCCGTGCTGACCGGCATGATCGACCGCTATCTGGCGTCTCATGCTCCGCGCGAGCTGGCGCGACTCGCGAGCCGTTCCCGCCACGTCTCGCTGCAAATCGGCTACGACAAAAGCATGGTGATTCTGCTTTCGGTTTGTGCCGCGGCAATCGGCGTCACGGTGCTTTCGACGCTGCTCATGGCCTATTGGCGCACGCGGGCGGCGCGCCATGCGGCCGACGCCGCGCGTCTCGACGCGATCGCATCGCGCGAGCGTGCCGAGACGGCCGATCGCGCGAAATCGGCATTCGTCGCGATGATGAGTCATGAGATTCGCACGCCGATGAATGGTGTCATCGGCGTGCTCGACTTGCTTGGAACCACGACGCTCTCGGCGCAGCAGCGGCGCCATATCGAGACCGCGCAGCGCGCGGGCCGATTGATGCTGCGCGTGATCGACGACACGCTCGACTACCTGAAGCTGGAGCAGGGTGCGGTCTCGCTCGACGCATCGCCGTTCGACATCCTCGGCCTCGTCGGCGCGGCGGTCGAGCTTCATGCGCCGCTTGCCGATCGTAAGCGCTTGCCTGTCTATCTGGCCGCGATGCCTCATTTCGACCGATACGTGATCGGCGACGAGGCGCGGCTCAATCAAGTCGTCACGAATCTGCTGAGCAATGCGATCCGCTTTACGGACGACGGTCACGTGCTCGTAGAGATGCGGCACCGGCTCGAACGCGGGCGCAGCCAGCTCGAGCTGGTCGTGGCCGATACTGGGCGGGGCATTGCCGAGCATTATCGATCGCGGCTTTTCACGCCGTTTACGCAGCAGGACAGTTCGACGACGCGCCGCTATGGCGGTACAGGACTGGGGCTCTCCATCGTCAAGCGGCTCGTCGACGCGATGGGCGGCACGATCGACGTCGCGAGCGCCGTCGGAGTCGGCACGCGCATTGGCGTGCGCTTGCCGATGGAGTGGGGCGAAACGGTTCGCCGTTGGCCGAACCTCTCGCCGATGCGCGCGCGCGTCGCTGTGCCGGTACCGGCGATGGCGGCGTCGATCCGCGCGATGCTCGCAAAGATGGCTGTGTTGCAAGTGCGTGGGGAGTCCGCGGGGTGCGATGTCGAGATAGCCCTCGAGCGGGCCGGAGCGATCGAAGTCAGCGCACCGGGGCGCCTCCCGCGGCGCGTCCGGTCCATCGACGAATTCGTCGATGCCATGGAGCGAGTCGATCCGCATCGTTCAAATTTCGCCGACGTGCCGATCCCGCCTGCCGCCTTCGACGACATTGGCTTGCCAAGCGTGCCGTACGGCGGCGGCGACCTCGGCGTCGGTGCGGCGCTCGTCGTTGAAGACAACGAGATGAACCGCGACATCATCGTGCGTCAGCTCGCCTTGCTCGGCGTATCGGCGAGCAAGGCGTCCGACGGCATGGCTGGATACGCCTCATGGGAGCGGCTGCGCCCCACGTTCGTGCTTCTCGATTGCCACATGCCGGGCATGGACGGTTACGAGTTGGCACGACGCATCCGGGCTCGCGAAGCCGGCGAGCGGTGTCGGGGCCATGCCGTTGCCCGCACGGCGATCGTCGCGATCAGCGCGAATGCAACGATCGAAGACCGGGACGCATGCCGCGCGGCCGGGATGGATGAATATCTGACGAAGCCGATCACGCTTGAAAAGCTCGTCGGCCTATTCGAGAAGTGGAAGGAGGCAAATGACGATGCCGCCAAACCGAATTGACCAGGCTCCGCACGCCGCGATTCGCTTCGATCTGTCCGAGCTTCTCCCGCTATACGAGCGCGCGGACTTGCGAGCCTTGATCGTCCGTGCGCTCGCCGAATTCGACGACACCAAGCGCGTTTTCGACACACACCTTGCCGCCGGAGCGTACGCAAACGCGGCTAGCGCGTTGCATCGCATGAAGGGCACGGCGTCTTTCTTTCGTGGCGCCGAGGAGGCGATCGCGGTGCTGCATGACGCTGAGCGCGCATTGAGATTTTGTGATGCCAATGTGCTGCCATCCATCTTGCCGCGAGCGCGCTCAATTCTTGCAGCCCTGTCCGCTGCGTTGGCCGGGGCGCTCGCCCATCTCGATGGCCCCTGGCCCTCCGAGGCGAGGCGTTGAACGTCGAGTACAGCTCGGCGGCACCGGAACATCGAAACACGCCATTCAGGACGTAATCTCGTCCGGATTTGACATCCGCCTCGCATCGACCGCACGGATTTGAAGCACTGTTGCGGCTCCGATTCGATCCGCCCAGGCGGGTGTCAACAAGGAGAGTGAGTCATGCACATTGCGATCACGGGAGCGTCCGCGTCGGGATTGACGTCGAACGCGAATTGGGTGGAAGTCGATCAGGACACGACCGAGGGAGAACCCGCCGTCGAGCGCTCCGATGTCGGCGGCGTGCCTGCCGAGCGCCACCAATGGGCCGAGCGCGCGATAGCGGACAGGCTGCGCCGCTCGATCGCGGCGCAGACCGCGACCGAACCGGTCCGCGTCGCCGTCCCGCCCGGCGACGCAACCCCGGCTTCACGCGCGCGAAGCGACGCCCTGCAACGGCAGACAATCGACTCGACGTTGCGCGAATGGATCGATCTCGAAAAGGCGGCACCCTATGCCGATAGTCCGAGCCAGCTGCTTCGCGCCGTTTCCGACCACGACCATCGACCGATATCGCCCGAGTTCGAGCTGAGCCTCGATCCTTCGCTGCTTGAGGACGAACGCGTCATGGACACTGCGGCCGTGCTCTACCATCAGCTGCGAAAAGGCGCCGATGCCGGCCAGGCCGAGTCCGCGGCGACAGTACCGCTTGCCACGTTGCGATCGGAGTTCGTCGCGGCGTTGCGCGATGACTACGCGAAGCGGCGCGCGCTCGCCGCGCTCGCCGCACCTCCCGGAAAGACCGGGCAGCAGACGCCGTTTTTCGACGGCTTCGCGATTCGTCACGCACGGCACAAGACCTTCGATGAGCTTGCGGCGCTGCCGAGCGTATCGGCCGACCCTGCGTTCGCCTCGCTGACTGTCGACGAGAAGCGGCGCCTTCTCGAAAAGAAGTTCACGCAGATGGGCGAAAGCACCGCTTACCCGATCGGTACGCCGGAGCATTCGCTCGCCACGGCGCTGCTTCGCCTGCAAAGCTTTCGCGGCAAGCCGTCCCCGATGCGATTCGAGAGCCCTGCGGCCTTGCTGAAGGCGTTTCAACAGGCGGAGCGGGATTGGGCCGCGGATCGCTCCTATCCCTATCATCCGCGGCTTCTGTATGCCGCCCATCTCGCCCGCACCGACGGGGTCGAACTGATGAGCCCCGGCAGCGACCAGCGGTCGCGCTTGGATGCGCTGATCGCGTATGGCAACGAACGATTGCTCGCGGTGTTCGGCGCCGCCCCGCGGTTCGCTCGCCGCGAGGCCGCGGCCGAGATCTTGCGCGGACACGGCCTGACCGACGACGAGATCGACGAGTCGCGCAACTATGTCATCCCGGGGGACAACCCGAATCTGACGAAGACTGCGTATGGCGACCGGATCGACGAGTTTCTCGATCGCGCTGACTGGAGCGGGCTCGTCGGATCGCGGATGAGGTTGGCCGCGGACGTCCAGATCGTGCCGCGCGACGAGCTGCAGCGTGCCGAAGAGCGGTTCAACGAAGGCCTCGCAACCGATGCGTGGGTCGTCGCGAGAGCTCGCGAGAACCTGTGGGCGAAAGACCTGCGCCCTACCGCCCAAGCGCTGGATGAGGAGGTGCGGCGGATCGCGAGCGGCCTGCAAGCCGAGACGGAAGCGCACCGTGCGTGGGTGAGGGGGGCGGAGACCTGGATCAACATGGTGCCCGTCGCAGGGCCGATCTATAACATCGAAGAGGGAGTGCGTCATCACGACGCGGCCCGTGCGGCGTTCGGGGTCCTCTTTCTCGGCATCGACCTGTTCGACTTGGGCATGGGGGCTGGCGGCGATGCCGCCGCATTGCGTCGCACGCATCCTGTCGTCCCGAAAATGAGGCATGTCGTATCGCGACTCGATACTTCGACGGTGGATGTCACGACCCATCCGCTCATGGTCGAGGCCGCGGCGGATCCCGTCGACATCGCTGTCGAGGACGGCGACATTCCCCTCGTTCATCGAAGCCTCGCGAAGCGTGTTCGCAACGGAAAACGACATGTCAAATGGCGCGACTACGACGTGGTTCATCTCGAGCATGAGAACCGCATCGTGCCGGTGACGATCGATGGCGACGCCTGTTTCGAAGTGGGATGGCGCTCGGGCCGTCGCCTGCCCACGCGCGCGCCGCTCGAACGCGATCCGCTGTCGGGCAAGCTGAGTCCGCGTAACGAACCAGTCGAGCGCGCGAGCGGCGACACAACCGCGATTCGTGGTGCCGATCCCGAAGCGCGACTGACGGTCAAGAGCGTCAAGGATCTCGTCAAAAGGGCGAATAGTCTGGAGCCTCGCGACTTCGACCGAGTTTTCGAATCGAACTTCGAATATCGATCGGCGGGCTCGCAGGCTTCGGCGTTCGACTTCAAAGCGTTTTGCCGCAAACTCTACGACAGGAGTCCCACGTTCAGACGACTCGTGAACCGCTTCGACGATGTGAACGGCCGCGCGAGCAACGACACGCGCAACCCTTTCAAAAAATGGGAGGTACGGGTCGGTGAGGTCGGCCCGCTCGGCTCGCCGACGAAGGCTTATACCGACTTCGAACATAAGCGGATCTACATGCCGAGGGACGAGACGCTCGAGACCATGGAGTACATGACGGCAAGCGGGCTTCGGCCGATGTCGCGGGAGCAGGTCTATCTGCATGAAACGATCCATGCGCTGACCGAAGCGCGCGATCCCGAGCGCATGCTCGACATGCTGAACCGGGGCCCGGTCGTCTATTTGACCGACAAGATCCTCAGCGAGGGCGGCTATGCATTCGCCGAGCAAGTCATGTATCGTCGGCAGAACTCGCTGCCCGGCATGGAGCCGCGCGAAACGATCGAATACCATCGCGACGCAGCCATGCATGCGGCGCATGAGGAGAACCGCTATCTCGATCCGTTGCTGGACGGCAAGCCGCGGTCGGTGCCCGCGGACAGTCTCGTCGAGGGTGTGCCGGTCAATTCGCGTGTGACCGTGCGCGGGGCGAGAGAAACGGTGCTCGAGGTCGCGGCGGGGGAGGACGATATCTTTTTCTTGATGGATGAATTCGAAACGAAGTTTGCGCGGAACTTCGGATTCTTTGCCGAAGCGAGCACCTCGGTCGAGGTAGCGGCCTCCGACGCCAAGACGGTGATCGACTTCTATCGGCGCCTTTACCACAAGAGTCCCACGTTCCGCCACTTGTTCGATCGGATGCCGGTCATCGATTCGGCGGCGGACGCGCCAGCGATCTGGCGAATCATGCTCGACAGCCATGCGCCCGCCGATACGATCGCGCAAGGAGCGTCGCGTCAACCCTTGTCCGCCGCCGCGAAGGAGATCTATGTGCGCGACGGCGAGATGCGGTATTTGAGCTCGCTCGGAGTGCGAGACGTGGAGTTCGAGCGCAAGCTGACGTACGACATGGTTCGCGCAATCGGCGGCTTCGACAGGTTGGCGCCCGGCGAGACATATACGAATCGCGGCGCGGCCGTCTATCTGACGGACGCGGTGCTGGCGGAAGCGGGTTTCCACTACCCGCGGCAGCTCTCGGCGGCGCTCGCGACCGCCGGCGACAGCGCTGCCGAGGCACGCTTGGCTGCCTATCAAACGTCGGCTGCGCGTAGTGCGGCGATCGAAGACAAATACCTGAATCGTGGCTGATTCCGGTCACCGTCGAACGATGCGGGCGCGCGTTCCCGCCTTCGAATGGGCCACACGCGTCTTCGAGCCGGCGAGCCGCTGGCTCGCTCGCATCGGCGAGCGCAGCGATGCCGTCGTCGCCGTTCTCGTTGCGCTGGTGATATTCATGATGGTGTTGCCGCTACCGACGCTCATCATCGATGCGCTGATCGCAGTCAATGTCACCGCGGCCGTGCTGCTGGTCGCTCTGGCGCTATACGTGCCGAGCGCGGTCGCGTTCTCGAGCTTTCCAGTCGTGCTGTTGTTCACCACGCTCTTTCGTCTTGGAATCGAGATCAGCACGAGTCGCTCGATCCTGCTCTCCGCGGACGCGGGCGCGATCGTCGAAACTTTCGGCCGGTTCGTCGCGGGCGACAACGTCGTCGTCGGCGCGATCGTCTTTCTCGTCGTTGCCGTCGTGCAGTTCCTCGTCATCACCAAAGGCGCGGAACGCGTGGCCGAAGTCGCCGCGCGTTTCTCGCTCGACTCGATGCCTGGTCGGCAGATGGCGATCGATGCCGATGTGCGGGCGGGATTCGCGAGACCCGAGACGGCGCAGCATCTGCGCGGCGAGCTCGCGCGGGAAAGCCGCATGCACGGCGCGATGGATGGCGCGATGAAGTTCGTCAAAGGCGATGCGCTCGCGGGATTCGTCATCGTCTTCGTGAATTTGACCGCCGGCGTCACGATCGGTGTCACGCAGAACGGCCTGGCTCTCGCCGACGCCCTGCAGCGCTACGCGATTCTGACGATCGGCAACGCGCTCGTCGCGCAAATACCGGCGCTATTGATTTCGATCGCCGCAGCCGTCTTGATTACGCGCGGCGGCGAGGACGCGGCGCGGTCTCGGACGGTGGGCGGCGAAATCGTCGAGCAGGTTCGAGCGGCCCCCGCGGCCTGGATCATCGCGGGCTGCATGGCCGCGCTGTTCGCCGTTGTGCCAGGAATGCCATGGCCGATGTTCGTTTCACTCGCGGCGGCGATGTTGCTCGAGGGGGCGGCACGGCTGCGACGCGACGCGGCCGCGCGCCGGCGCCTCGCCACTGCGTCCCACGCGGGGCTCGGGGCGGCGGGCGCGGGTTCGGCCGCGAGCTCGGGCGGCGCCGAAATGCCGATTCCCGACGAGTACGATGTGCGCGAGATCATCCCGATCCGCCAGATCGTCGTCTCTGTCTCGCCCGCGATCTTGCGCGACGAACGCTTTGCCGCGCTTGTCCGTGCGGCGCGCCGCACGCGCAATGAGATCGTGATGCGCTACGGCTTGACCGTGCCCCAGCTCGAGATCGAGGGCGTGGCTCGACTCGACGGCGATGCCTACGAAATCGCCATTCAGGAGGTCGTCGCGGCGCACGGGCGGCTACAGTGGGACTGCCTCTGCGTGTCGGAAAAGAGCCTCGACGAATCGCTTCGCGCTCACGCTGAGCTCCAGACCTACCCGCTCATCGAAGGCGCGGTGTGGATCGAGCGAGCACGGCTCGCCTCTCGAGACTCCGTCGCCGCTGAGGGCATCGGCGCCATCGAATATTTCTCGCGGCTCTTCGCGCAGCTTTTGCAACGTCACGCGGCGCAGTTCGTGGGCGTTCATGAGGCGCAGCTCTTGTTCGGTTGGCTTCAGCGCGAAATGCCGGCCGCCGCCAAGGAGCTCGCGCAGGCGCTGTCGCTGCCGCGTTTCGCCGAAGTGCTGCGGCTCCTCGTATCGGAGCGCGTTTCGTTGCGCAACGTGAAGGAGATCGTCGAAACACTCGTGAGTTGGGCCACTCGGGAAAAGGAATCGCCGATCTTGGCCGAGCATGTACGCCAGGCGCTTTCCGGTCAGATCTGCCAGGAATTCGCCGAGAACGGCTTGCTTTACGCGCTGCTTCTCGAACGCGATCTGGAGGACAAGCTGCGCGCTTCACTGCGGCAAACGGCGCAGGGAGCCGTCCTTGCCGTGGACCACGAGACGGTGGAGTCGCTGTCCATGCAGGCCAGGACGTTCGCGGCCTCGGCCGGCCGGCATCGCTCGGCTCCTGTCATCCTGACGGCGCAGGACCTGCGCCGCCCGCTCCGCCAACTGGTTCGTGATACTTGGTTCGATCTGCACGTGCTCAGCTATACGGAACTGACGGCGACGCAGCGAGTGCGCTCGATCGGCATGATCAGGGCGGGCAGCGACAAGTCGGCAACGGACGGATCACAACCTGCGTCGTGAGTCGGCCGCGGCATCGCCCTCAGACTGCGCCGCGATTGGAGCGCGGCGGATCGACCGTTGCAACTAGGTACTACACGCCGTCGTCGAAGAGCGCATCGTCGATTTCTACCGGATCGACAGCGCGCACGCCTAGCGATCGCATCTCGTCGGCAAGCCGATAGACGATTGCGATGGTTCGGTAGCAGTCGGGCGGGATCATCGAGTTCGTCGTGCCATGCTCGTAGAGATGGCGGGCAAGCTTTCTGAAGCGGAAGATGGGCACGTTCCGCGTTCCCGCGGCCTCGGCCATGCGCTCGGCTGCGGCGCCGGAGCCCTTCTCGACGATGACCGGGGCCGCCCGCTCGTCGCCTTCATAGTAGAGCAAGACCGCGAGATGCTCGGGATTCGTGACGAGTACACAGCCGGTCATCGTGTTGGCGTCGACGGGGTGCACCGCCGCTGCCGATTCGAGCCGCGACGCGCGTTGACGCGCGCGCACGAGCGGGTCGCCGGCAGTCTGCTTGAGCTCCTCTTTCGCTTCGTGATGCGACATGCTCAACCTGCGCAGGTAGTGACGCTTGGCGACGAGCGCACTGATGGCCGCCGGCGTGATCGATGCCGCGAGCAGCGTGCGCACCAGCGCGTGCAGCGTATCGACGCCTGCTCGCCAGGCGTGTTCGACCGATTGCCAGTCGAGCACCGCGAGGAAAAGCGGCATCCGATGGAAGAGAGCGGCATACCCGACGAGGCCGATCGCGAGCGCGGTGATAACGGAGAGCAGGACGTCGGTCAGATGCTTTGCCGAAAGCATCTGTTTGAAGTGCGTCAGCGGGTTCATGCGCTTTGATGAAGGCTTCAACGCTTTCGGGGCAAAGCGCAGGCCGCCGCCGCATATCCATGCCGCGACGATAGCGCCGATCACGGCGGAGCCGGCCACGACGGCAAGCGCGCTCACGAGGAGTCGCGCGCCGTTCGTCGCGGATCGCGCAACGGCGACGACGATGTGAGGCTCCTCGAGCGCGTTGAACGTTGAATGGATGATGTCCAACAACGCGCCGCAAGCGATGTCGAGCGAGGCGAACACCGCCTCGGTGGCAAACGCCATGGCAAACCACGCCGCGAGCGGCTCGCTGCGCGGTACATCCCCCTTGTCGCGAGCATCGCGCAGCCGCTTTTCGGTTGGCGGAAGAGGTTTTTCGCTCATTTCGAGCTGGCGTTTGGAGCGGTTCCAGCGATTGCGTCGGCGTGGCCCGCGACGACGTCATGCACGGCTTGTAGCGCCGTTGGCAGGCTCAACGCGACGAGCAGCAGCGCAGCGACGCTTTTGAACGGCAGCGCGGCCACGTACGCGGGAAAGCGCGGATTCGCGCGCGCGAGCAGTGCGAATGAGCCCTCGATGAGACCGAGCGCGAGCAAATAAGGCAGCGCGAGCGTCGCCGTGAAACCGACAAGGCCGCGCAAGAGCGGCTCGACCGTTTGCCATAGGTTGTCCGGGAGCGAGGGTAGAAGCTCGAGCGGCGGCCAGACGGCGAAGCTCGCATAGACCGCGCCGAGCAGAGAATGAAAGGCGCCCGCCTGCATCAGGTAGACACACGATGCACGCTGCAGTACGAGCGCGGTCGTCGACGCGTCGGGCGATGCCCCCGGGTCGAGCGCTTGAGGATTGGCGCCGCGCTGATAGTCGACATAGACGCCGACCGCTTCGATGGCCCATAGGGGGACCGCGAGCGTCGCCGCGATGACGAAACCGAGCGCAAGCTCTTTTCCCGCAAGGAGGGCGAGCACCACTGATGGCAGTGGCGCTGCTTGCAGCAGGGGCAGCATCGACGGAGCGACAGGCAGGGCGAGCGCTAGAGCGATGGCGCCGCGCGTGGACACCGACAACGCTTGCGGCGAGAAAGCGGGAACGAGTATCAGCGCCGGCACCCAGCGCGCGGCGGCGAGGCCGAGCGAGAGGACGTAGGGAAGAGCGACGGCCGCGAACTCGATCATCATGGCGAAACACCCGACGAGGCCACGAGCGCGAACGCCTGCTCGACGATGCCGAGCATTTCGTAGCCGATCGACCGGGCCGCGGCCGCGAGCCCCACGCAGACGACGATCAGCTTCACCGCGAACGGCAACGCCTGATCCTGGATCTGAAACGCGGTCAGCACGACCGAGGTCGCGATTGCCGCGCATGCGGCGCCGAGCACGAGCGCGAGCGAGACCTTGAACGCGAAGAGGAGCGCCTGCTCGAGAAGCGCGAGTGTCTCGGGCAAGGGCTCAACTCCGGTAAGAAATCGCGAGCGCGTGCAGCAGCTTGCCCCAGCCGTCGGCGACGACGAAGAGCAGCAGCTTGAGCGGCAGCGAAACCATGATCGGCGGCACCATTTGCATGCCCATCGCCAGTAACACGTTCGAGACGAGTAAATCGATGACGACAAAAGGCACGAAGAGGAGCAGGCCGATCTCGAATGCCGCCTGGAGCTCGGAGACGACGAAAGCCGGTACGAGGATGGTCCAGTCGTCGGCGCGCGCCGATGGTTTTGCCGAGGCAGGCGAGCCACGGCGCGCGATGTCGAGAAAGCGCTCGCGTTGCTCGGGCCGCGTATTGCGCAACATGAACTGGCGCAGAGGCTCCGCGACGGCGAGCGCATAGGCCACTTGCTCGCGGCCCGTCGATTGCGGTGCCCCGTCGCGCGCGATCGCGAAGGACGCCTCGAACGTCGGCGCCATGACGAACATCGTGACGGCGAGCGCGATCGCGTTGAGCGCCATCGTGGGCGGCGCTTGCTGCACGCCGAGCGCATGTCGAACGAGGATCAGCACGACCGATATCTTGAGAAAGGACGTCGTCGTGATCGCGATCAGCGGCAACAGCGATAGGACGCCCAACAGGACGAGCAGGCCGAGCGGATGCTGGTCGAATGTCATGGCGATTGCGGCCCGGAATCCACCCGCGGCCATTCGACGATTTCGACAGCGAGCCGGCCATCGAGATCGACGAGTTCTCCGTAGCCGAGCGGCACACCGTTCGCCTCGATGCGCACGCTCGGCGGCAAGCCACCTTCGAGACGCAGCAAGGTACCGGCGCGAATGGCCGCGACTTCGCCCATCGGCAATGACAATGCGCCGAGCGAAAACGACAGGCGCACCGGCAGAGCGGTCATGTCCGCGCCGGCGTCGGCTGGCGCTGTCTCGGCTTGGGGAGCGGAAGGGGAGGAGGTGTCTTCTGGCGACATTCGTTGAACCTCGAAGCAATGGCGGTCGTCGAGCCACCGGACTTCGGCAAGACGATCGAAGATGCGAATGTGACCGTTCCCCGCAACGTCGAATGCGCTGTCAGGCAGGACGATCACATCGGCGCGTCGCAGCTGCGAGAATCGCGCGGCGGGCAGCGTCAACTCGCCCGCGACGACGCGCGTGCGACTTGGAAGCGCGATCAGCCAGGCGGGCGGCAGCGTCGGCGCGGGGCGCCACGGCCCGTGTTCGATCAACGCGACGAGGGCGTCCGCGTGGATCAGGAGCCGCATCGCGAGGCGGATCGATTTTGTTTCGCAGCGCAGGTTCGCGACCATCGGCGCGTCCCGATGCATGCCGTGCGCGTCGCCTTCGAGGACGGGGTCGCCGAGGGCGGTGCATAGCGATTCAGGTAGCGACGCGACGGCATATCGGATGAATGCGGTGCGCGCGGACTGAGTGGGCGCGGTGTCGATGTCGATGCCCGTGAGGGCCAGCAACAGCGCACGATAGTCGAGCCAAATTGTCGGGCCGAAGCGCGTCGATACGGGCAGGCCCTGATCCGGCGCGGTGCACTGCGGCGAATCGGTGGACAAATGCCACTGCGTGATCGTGCCGTCTTCGAGCGCGAGCTCGGTCCAATACGTCCGCAGCAGGCGGCGCGCCGACCGCATTGCCGTATCGACGCGTCGAGGCGCGAGCCGCCGATAGCCGCTCGTCGTCATGATGAGGCTCCAATACGGAGTCGGCTTAGCGCCAATCGATATTTCTCGCGACGGCGCAGCAGCGGAGTCAGCCTTGCCCGCGCGTCTTCGAGCGTCCTGCACGCATCGTCATGCGCCGTCCGAGCGTCGGCGAGCTTCGCGCGAGCGGCATCTCTCATCCGCTCGAGGCTCGCGTAAGCGTCAGTGGCGCGATATAAATCGGCGCGCTGAAGGAAGTCGTACCGCGCACGCATGCCGCGTTCGATCTCGTGCCGCCGCTTGCTCGCTTCGTGCGCGGCTTGCTCGAATGCGGCGCGCGCCGCATCGAGTGAGGCGAGCGCGGCTGCTGACGCGCGCGCGGCCGCCGCCACGCTTTGGCGTGCTCGGATCAAGCGCGCCTCGTTGCGTGCACGCAGGGCTCGCCAGCAATGAATCTCAGCGACGGAGTGCGGCATCCAATCGCTCCAGTGTGTCGTTCCAGGAAGACGGACTGCCGAGGTCTTGTCGCAGAAATTCGATGAGGCGAGGATGCCGCGCTATGGCCTCGTCGTTTTGCTCGTCGTGGCCCGCCTCGTATTCGCCGAGCGCCAGCAGCAACTCGAGCTCGCGATAGCGCGCAAGCAGCGCTCGCAGACGTTCGGCATCGCGCCTTTGCGCATCGTCGACGACCGCGTTCATCGTGCGGCTCAGGCTCGCGAGAATGTCGATCGCGGGGAAATGACCCTTCGCCGCAAGCTCATGCGAGAGCACCAGATGTCCGTCGAGCAAGGACCGCGCTTCCTCGGCGATCGCGTCGGATGCCTCCGATTCGACGAGCACGGTGTAGATCGCCGTGATGGAACCGCTTGGCGTATTCCCCGCTCGTTCGACGAGACGCGGGAGCATCGAGTAGACGGAGGGCGGCAATGCTTGACGCCCGGGCGGCTCGCCGGCGGCGAGGCCGATTTCGCGTTGCGCGCGGGCGACGCGCGTCAGCGAATCGACGAGCAGCAGCACGTGCTTTCCCTCGGCGCGAAAGCCGTCGGCGATGGCCGTCGCGGTGAATGCGGCGCGGACCCGCTCCATCGGCGCACGATCGGCGCTCGCGCAGACGACGACGGAACGTGCGGCGAGCGCGGTATCGACTTCACGCTCGACGAATTCGTTGAGCTCGCGGCCGCGCTCGCCGACGAGCGCGAAGACGACGATATCGGCCTCGATCCCGCGCGCGAGCGCGCCGAGCAGCGTCGTCTTGCCGCACCCGGGGCCCGCGAACAGGCCGACCCGCTGGCCGCGTCCGAGCGTCAGCAGGGCATCGATCGCGCGGACACCCGTCGTCACGCGCTCGGCGATCAGGGGACGCGTGCTCGCCAGCGGCGCGTCGGCGAGGACGGGCACGCGCTTGCAAGGGCGTGCGCAGACCGACTCGACGCAGGGTTCGCCGAGCGGCCGCCCGAATCCGTCCAGCACGCGCCCGATGAGGTCCGCCCCGACGGCGACTTCATGCGGTTTGCGCAGCGAGTGTACGAGCGCATTCGCGGCGAGGCCGTCGGTCGACGAGAGCGGAGCGAGCTTAGCGTGCGAACCGTCGATCCCGACGACTTCCGCCAGCATTGGCTTGGCGCCGCCGCGTCGCGAACCGATCAGTTCGCAGAGATCCCCGATCCTGGCCCCGGGCATGCGTGCGACGATCAGCGTGGCACTTACGCGCTCCATGCGGCCGAACGCCTCGATCGCGCAGGCACTGTCGATGCGTCGGCGCGCGGACGCGGTCCACGCGGCGAGCCGCGGCTCGACGTCGTTCGCGGGAGCGAGATGCGAAACAGTGACCCCGAAGGGCGTCAGATCGCGTGTCACCATGACAGTTCGGCAGGATGAGGACCGGAGAAGACGATGCGGTGCAACTCGATTCGGTCGAGCGTGAATTGGCTCAGGACGTTGCCCGGCACGAGCACGTGCCCGTCGTCGGTCACGATGAACCCGTGAGCGCCGCCGCGCACGCTGAGCACGCCGAACGGCGGCGACGCGGCGTTTGCGGGTGCCGGATGGAGGATGGCCCGCACTTCGCGCACGGCGGCCCGCGACGCCGCGGCCTCGGCGTCCCGCCCGCCGGACCGACTGGCCGGTTGAGGCGCGACGGAGCCATTCGCGGCAGGCCCTGCGAGGAGGGTTACCAGCGCCGCCGCCGCGGCGAATGCGAAGAGCGCGGCGAGGCTCGCTAGCCGCGCGGCCGTTCGGCGTGGAGCCGCAGGACGATCGATCGAAATCGATAGCGCGGCATCGCTGCGCCAGGGATCGGTCTCGTCCGCGAATCCGACGAGCACGGGACCGACTTCTATCTGCATCCCGGCGCCGATCGCGGCGGCCGACTCATGGCTCTCGTCGAGACGGCGCAACGTCCATCCTTCGTCGGCTTGCCTGCGAAGCTCGATGCCATGCTCCGGCATGCCTGGGTCAGTCAGGACGATGTCGTTGGCGCTACCGCTGCCGAGGCGGATCGAGTCGCCATCGAGCGGCAAGGCGGCTCCGCGATGCAGGCCGCTGAGTATTCGAAGTTCGAGCATGGGTTCGGGGTTCGTCTCGTCGTGCTGGCGGTATTTGTGCTATCCGTGGTGTCCGTGGTGTTGGGGCGCGACTAGAGCGCGCTCGCACTGATGAAAATCGCGCGCTGCCGGTCGCGCGACGTCGCCACGGGGTAGCTCGTGAGGAGCCGCGGCGCGCCGCCGCCCTCGAGGGCGATGGCCGTTCTCAGCCGCACGCTTGTCGTGGTACTCCACTCCTGCCCGGGCAGGCCGGTCGGCTGTGCCATGAGGAGTCTCACGTCGACGGCAATGGCCGAAGGCCCCGGCGGCTGCGCCGGCAACGGGCGGGCGACCAGATCGAGCGCGTCGCCGCGATGACCCGCGCGGCCGCTGGCGTTGTCGTCGAATTCGCCGGCGGCGTCTCCCCCGCGCAACGGCGCGCCGCGATGCGACTCCTCGGCACCGAGAGCGAGCGTGACGTGTTGATTGGCGAAGCCGACAAGGGTCTGGCGATTGAGCACCTTGGCGCGTTGAGCCTCGAGCGCATGCGAGAGCTCCGCGTCGAAACCGGCTCGCAAGCGTTCGGTGTCGATTTCGTCCGCGTCGGCCCGGCGGTGCGCGGGGCCTTGCGCGAGTGAACGTAACGTCCCATCGTCGGTCTCGAGCACGAGCACTTCCATCGAGACCATTGGCATGGGCTGATCGAGCGCTTCGACGATGCGCTCGAGTGGGCCGCGCAACGCCGGATCGCCCCATACGATGACGGTGTTGCTGCGCTCGTCGCCGATCACGACGGCATCGGCTTCGCGCGCGGCCGTTGCGCGCGTCGCCGCGAGCCGCATCGACGGGGAGCGCGACGACGGCAGCGGCGGCAAAGCCGGCACGGGCGGCGAGATGCCGAACAAGTGGGCGAGCCCGTCGACGCTCGCGGACGCTGGCTGGCGGACACCGGGCGCGGCCGCCGGTTCGAGCGCCGGCACGAAAAAGGCCGGGGCGTCGTCGGCTGCGTCGCGAGCGACGAGCTGCCGGATGATCGACGCGGCGCCGGGTCTCGTTCTGTCGCCTGCATCGAGGCCGTCCGCGTCCGTCGCGGGCGCGTAGCGAAGCGGGAAGATCATCGGCTCGGCGCGCGACGCGGCCGCGCTCGGCGCGGATCGCACGGTGAGAAAGCGTTTCACGAGCGCGATGTATTCGCGAGGACCGGAGATCAGCACCGCGTCTTGCGCGGTTAGCGCACCCCAGCCGAAGCGTTCGTCGTAAAGCCCGACGGCCGCGAGCGCTGCCCGCGCCGCATCGGCCGAAATGCCGTGAAGCGGGATCCGCTCGACGATCGAATCGACGCGCGCGCTGACATGCAGCGTCCGGTTGGCGACGAACCAATCAAATCGGTGGGCGTTCGCGAGCTGTTCGAGAAAGTCGCGTCCGCTTTCTGCGCGAATCCAGCCGTCGAGACGGGCACCGTTCCATGATGGCGCGCGGCCGTTCGCCGCTGGCGCGACACGCAGTGAAAGACCGTGATCGCCGGCGAAGTGCCGCAATATCTCCAGCGGCGAGCGGTTCGTTGCCCGATAGGCATAGGGTGCGGACAGACCGGCGCTTGCGGTGCCGGCTGTATGCGTCGGTTCGGTCGCGCTTGCGGTCCCGGCCGTGACGCCGAATGGAGGGAGCAGCAAGACGGCGACAATGGCGGCGAGCCACCAGGCTGGCCAGCGCGGCAGGGAACGCGTCATGTCGTGCGCCAGCGCCATGGTCAGCGGATCTCGTTCAATACGCTGCGCAGCAGCGCGAACCGCATCTGCACGTCCGTCGTCGCGCTCCAGTTCGCGAGCGAGACGCCGCGCAACGCTTCGACGTAGCGCTGCCACTGCCGGACGTCGGTCGGCGACATCGAGTGGCGGACGCGATCGGCGTGCTGCATCGCGCGTAGGAGTTGAAGTTCGGTGAGATTCATGTCCATGGTGATCGACGAGAGCAAAAGAAGGTGAATGTGCGAGCGCGGCCGACCGAGCGATCAACCGATCCGGGTGTACTCGCGGCTCAGGAAAAGTGCTTCTCGAGCTTGGCGCGCAACCTCGAAAGTCGCGAGCGAACCGTGCCGACGGGAATCCCGAGCATGGCGGCGACTTCGACGTAGCTGACGTCGTCGAGAAAAAGCAGCTCGATCATCCGTTGCTGCTCGGGCGGCAGAGACTGCGCGAATTCGAGGAATTTGGCGAGGCTCTGCTTGACCGACAGGCGCAGTTCGGGACCGCGCGTATCGACGAGGGCTTCCTCGTGGTCGTCGATGCGCTCGACGACGAACCGATAATCCGAAGCGCGGCTCACGTGGTTGCGCGCCACATTCAGCGCGATGGCGATGAGCCATGTCCTGGGCTGCGCCGTGCCGCGATACGACGCGCGATTCTCCCAGGCGCCAAGGTAGGTGGACTGAAGGATGTCCTCCGCGTCCTCGGCGCTTCGCACGCGCCGCGCGATGAACCGGTAGATCGCCTGCCGGTGCGCGCGGTACCAGTCGTCGAATTCGACGGACGCGTCAGAGTCGGCAAAGCGACGGGTCCCATCCGAAAGCGTCGAAATCATGATGTGATCGAGCCTCGATCAAGCTGCAATGGCGCAATGATCGAGACGTCGCGCTCTCGTGCGTCAATTTTGATATAAAAATCGGACGACATTACGTTCGGCGCGCCGTTCGGCTCGCGGCACGACCTCGTGTTCGCGCGGTCAGGCAAGCGTTTTCGCCGCTATGCGGAACCGCTCGCTCATCTGCCGTTACTAACGCTCCAATTCCGCGCCGGTATCGCGCCGGCGTCGGAAGAGTGCCGAGTTTTCTCTTTCGTCAAGGGGGTCCAATCATGACCATTGCAGCCGTTGTTCCCGCTTTGCAGACGGTCGGCGCGTTGGCGTCGCTGGCCGGTACGGTCGTCTCGGCGATCTCGGGATCTTCGCAATCGGCGGCGTCGACGCATGCCGCCGGTGCCGATTCAGCGAAGGCCCTCGATCAAATGCAGGGCTTGTTGCGACGTCAGCAGGAAACGCAATTGCAGACGATGGAAATGCAAACGCAGGCCAATATTCAAAAGATGTTGGCCGACACCGCGAACAGCATCGCGAGCGGGCACCTTGATTCGGGCAACAAGGTGCAAAACGCCGTCCATAAGGCGGCCCAGGGCATTCAGTTCTAACCCGGATTTGACATGACCTTCGGCGGATGCATGAACTCGAGCATGCATCCGTCATCGACGGATCGGTTGGAGGTCCAATGGTGATCGACAGTTTGCAATCGATGGCCGCGCGCAGCGCCGGCCAGGCGTATGCGGTGGACGAGACGATGCGCGCGGGTCTCGAGTTCGCGCTCGAGAAGCGGCGAGTCGACGCGGGCAACGCGCTCGAATCGGCGCACGGCCGGATGACGACCGAGCTCGTCAATTCGCTTCGTCAACTGACGGCGCAGCTCAAGCCCTGAAGGCCGAAGAGGCAACGCGTGGACCATCTTCGACTTTTCTCGCCGCCGTTATCGGGAACGTCCGCGGACGCTGGCGTCTTGGCGGGCGCGGCTTTCGCCGACGCGCTGATATCGATCGATGAAGCGCCGGCTTTGCAGATGCTCGTGCGCGGCGTCGACGAAATCGAGCGCGGCCGTCGACGCGCAGCCGAGCTGCCTGGCCAGATTGCCCATGCGCACGCGCACGGCGCGTCCGGTCCCGAGGTCGTGCTTGCCATGCACAGGCACGCGCGCCTCATGGCCGCCTACCAGATCGACGTCATGTGCGCCGCGCGAGTCGTCGGCGCGACCGCCGCGGGACTCAAGCAGTTGGTCACGGCGGCATGACGCGCCGGCCGTTCGCCGCGCGCTGCCGGCGTCGTGCGATTGCGGCCGTCGTCCTGCTGGCGCTTTGCGCATGCTCCAAGCGCATCGATCTGCATATTGCGCCGGACATGCAAAGCGCCAACGAAACGGAAGCCGCCCTGCGTCAGCGCGGCATCGCCGTCGCGCGCAGGCAGGGCAAGGAGGGCGTCGTGCTCTCGGTGACCGACGCCGATTTCGTCGATGCCATCGCGGCGCTGCGCGACGCGGGATTGCCGCGACATGCGCGTTCGCGGCTCGCCGATGCCTTCGGCAAGAAGGGCGCGATGTCGACGCCGCTCGAAGACCGTGCACGCTACATCCATGCGCTCGAGGAGGAAATCGAAAGCACGATGCTCGACATCGACGGCGTCGTGGCGGCGCGCGCTCGCGTGGTGCCGCAAGAGCGGCCCGCGCCCGGCATGCCGCTGACGCCGGCATCGGCTTCACTGCTGATCAAGCATCGAAGCAACGTCGACCTGGCTCCGCTCATGCCTGGCATCGTGCGGTTCGTCAAGAACGGCGTGCCGGGCTTGGCCGGGGAAGACGACGGCCGGATCGCAGTGGTCCTCGTGACCGAGCACGAAGCCTCCGGGGCGGTCGCAGCGGCGCTTGTGTCGCCGCGTCGGCCGGTGTGGCTGTTCGTCGGTGTGCCGGCGTTCCTCGCGCTCGTATTCGGCGCGGCGGCATGCGCCCTGTATTGGCGGCAAAACCGATGAGCAATGCTTGGCCGCGATTCTGGTTTGAACCTTGGCATTGGGCCGATCACGGATGGCATCTTCGATACGGAGTGCCAGTCGCGCCGGCAGCCGGTTCGGCCGCGCGTCTTGTCTTTGGCGGCTGGATCGGCGCGTTCGGCCTCGAGTGCGAGTGGCGCGCGCCGCCGGACCCGCGCTGGCTGCAGCTTGTCAGCTTTTCGCCGGCTCTTCTTCGTGAACTGGCGAGCGTGCTCGGCTGGATCGCGGTGCTGCGTGCCTCGGGAGGATGGCGTTTCGCTCGCGGCGGCGAAGGCCCACTCAAGCGTTGGCCGACGCACCATCCGTTGTGGCAGTGCGCGCTTCGTTATCGAGACGTCAACTGCCTCGAATCGCGGATCGTCGAATCGCCCACCACGACCACCTACGACGCGCGCACGGCAGGCTTGCGCCTATTGCAGCGGGCAGCCGCGATGCAATGGCCCGATATCTCGGGCCGCCTCCTGATGATGCGCTCGCCCGATGAACGGCACGGCGAAGAGCCCTCGACGATGGCGTGCGCCGGCGGCGGACATTCCTGTTCCGGCGATCCGCCCGAACCGGTTGTCACGGGTCCGCTCGCGATCGCTCACATCGATGTTGGGCTCTGCCTGGCCGTCGCCCTTGCAACAGCTCGGCGGCTCGCCGCTACCCCTGCCGCAGCCGGCTAGTTTCGCGCTATGACTTTCGTCGCCCGCCGCATTCCGCGCGCACCAGGACTCGATGCTTGGCCCGTGCAGCTAGTCTATCGAGCGGGTGAAGTGGCGCAGCTGCACGAGCTTGCCGCGTATATGGAGGCGGCAAGACTGACCGCGGACGCCGTCGTTGAGCGTGCGCATCGCACGGCGGCGGAACATGAAGCGCGCATTGTGCGCGACGAGGCGCAGCGTCGCCGCGATAGCGATGCCGCGTTGCTGCGTCGAGCCGTTGCGTTGGAAGCCGCCTACCGTTCTTGCCGGGAAGCGCTGCTGGCTCGCCTCGAGCCGGTGCTGGATGCTGCTTTGGAGGCTGCTTTGCAACGGGTAGCCGTGCGCATGCCGGCAGATCAGCGCGTTGCGATCGTCGTCGACGAGCTGCGCAAGCAAATCGACCCGGGGCCGGCGGCTCGGGTTCATCTCTCGCCCGGCGATGAAGCCGCGACGCGCGCCACGGGTCTCGCGTTCCCATGGCCGATCGAAGTCGACGAGGCCCTTGCGGCGGGAGCGTGTCGGCTGTCGTCCGGGGAAGGCGAGTGGCTGCTTTCGTTCGACGTCCTCATCGAAACCATATCGAACGCCGCTCGCTGAATGCGCAAAAACGGCTCTTTTCCCACACTTTGACGATTCGGCATGGAATGCGGAAAAGCAGACTCGACGCTCGCTGGAAGTTCTTTGCGATTCCAAGAATTTTCGTATTATCGAATGCAGTCCTTATCGCTAGCATTTCGAGTTTCCTCGGACGCGACCCATTAAAAGAATGCCGGTGGTGCGCGCAACGCGGCGTTCGAGTCTTCGGAGCATCGTTGTCGTTCGCATCGGATCAGGGGTACAGGGCATCATGAACAAGCTGCTGCGTATCATCATCGCGGACGATCACGCCGTCGTCCGCTACGGCATCCGCACTGCGCTCGAGGCCAATGGGATGGCCGAGATCGTGGGGGAGGCCGGCACTGCCGACGAGCTCATAGCCGCGGTCAAGACCGTGCCCTGCGATCTGATCGTCACCGACTACGCGATGCCGGGTGGGCGCACGCAAGACGGCGTCGCGCTGATCGATCGCCTGAAGAGGATCAAGCCGGATATGCCCATTGTCGTCATCACGGCGCTGCGCAATGCGGCGATTCACAACAAGCTGATGGCGAAGGGCGTGAAGGCGATCGTCGAGAAAGCGGGTGGCGTGCAGGAGTTGAGTTTCGCCCTGCTTGCGGCTGCCCAGGGCCGCACCTATCTGAGCCCGGGGCTCGAATCGTTGCTGGCGAGCGCGAGCATCGTCGGTCCGCGCGTGGGCCACGTCGCTGAGCTGACGACGGCCGAGCTCGAGGTGATTCGTCTTTTCGCCTATGACGGCCTCACCGCGACGCAAATATCGCAGCGCTTGAACAGGAGCCCGAAGACGATCAGCCGCCACAAGATCAATGCGCAGCGTAAGCTCGGGCTTTCGACGAACCAGGAACTGCTCGAATACTGCCGCAATAACGACCTTTCTTCGGCATGAGTCGTATGGCGCGCGGGAGATTGTCGAACTGGCAGACGGCGTTGCCATTGCGCTCGCGCGCGCTCGCGGCAATGCTCGCGTGGCTGCTGGCTTCGTCGCTGCTCGCGGCACTGGCCGGTTGCGAGGCCTCCGACGAAGCGCCGCGCTTGCCACGCGCGAGCTGGGACTTGCACCTGTCGCTCTCGCCCGAGGAGCGATCGTATCTTGCGTCGCTGCCGGAGCTGCGCATCGGCACCGACCCTCGCTGGGCGCCGATGGCGTTTGTCGACGATACGGGCCATTTCGAAGGCATTTCCGCCGATTACCTCGATTTCATACGCGAGACGCTGGGCGTGCGAGTCCGTATGGTGCCGACTCAGTCATGGAGCGAAACGATCCGGCTCGCCAACAGCGGCGGGCTCGATCTCGTCGTGGCGGCATCGCGTTCCGATGGCCTCGTCGCGGGCTTCAACTATTCGCGGCCTTACGTCCGCTATCCGCTCGTCATCGTGACGCGCGAAACGGCACCTTTCATTGGTGGGCCGAGGGATATCGCCGGAGCCGAAGTGGCACTCGTCAAGGATTCGGAGGGCATGCGCGCCGAAATGCCGGGCTTGGACAAGATGCGGACGATCACGGTGGCGCGGACAGCGGATGGGCTCGACGCCGTGGCGAGCGGCCAAGCGTTCGCGTACATCGGCAACCTCGGTGTCGTCGATCGGCTGGTGCGGGAAAAATACGCCGGAATCCTGCGCATCGCCGCGCCGACGGGGCATTTCGAGGACCTCTCTTTCGGCGTCGCGCCGCGTTTCGCGGCCCTCGTGCCTTTGATCGATCGCGTGCTTGCGTCGATCCCGGAGCGCGAGCGCGAACATATCCAACATAGTTGGCTGTCGACGCGCTTCACTTTCGGCATTCCGCCGCGCACGCTATGGATCGTCCTGACTCCCGTCGTCGCCGTCACGATCATTTTTCTGGCCGTGCTCTGCGGCTACATGTTGCGGCTGCGCAAGGAGGTCAGGCAGCGCCGTTGGACCGAGCGTCAGCTCGTCCTGGAGAAGGCCGCGCTCGTCGCCGCCAAACACGATGCCGAAGAGGCCTCTCGCGCGCGCGATGCTTTCCTTGCCACCGTGAGTCACGAGATACGCACCCCGATGAGCGGCGTGGTCGGCATCCTGCAACTGCTCGATCACGGCCGGCTTTCGCGCGACGACCAGTATCTGCTCAACATGGCGCGCAACGCTGCCGAGATTCTGCTGCGAATCCTCAACGATATCCTCGACTTCGCGAAGAGCGAAAACGGCGATCTGACGCTGACGTCCGCGCCGATGAACCTGACTGAGCTCGTCGAGCGAACGGCCGGCATCGTCACGCCCGAGATGGAACGCAAGGGGTTGCGTTTCAACGTCGATGTATCGCCGGCGCTCGCGCCTCGCCATATCGGCGACGGCCAGCGGCTCGGCCAAGTGCTGTTGAACCTGCTCGGCAATGCGTCGAAGTTTACCGATCGTGGGGCCGTCACACTGTCGGTCGACGTGCTTGCCACGACGGAAGACCAAGAGCGCATCCTCATTCGCGTGGCCGATACGGGCATCGGCATCGCTCGCGAGGATCTGGCGCGGCTCTTTTCGCCGTTCGTCCAGGCTCGCAGCGCGGCGACCGCCGGCTATGGCGGCACCGGCCTCGGGCTCGCGATCTGCAAGCGACTCGTCGAATCGATGGGCGGATCGATTGCGCTCGAGAGCGAGGCCGGGCGCGGCACGACAGTGTCGATCGAACTGCCGTTGTGCGTAGACCGAAGTGCCGCGCCAGGCGGGGGTGAAGCGCTCGTCGCCAGCCCCGGCGCGGCCGCGCCGGCACGAGAAGGATCTTCGCGGCGCATCCTGCTCGTCGAGGATCAGGACATCAATCGCGAGGTCCTGAGGCGTCAGCTCACGAATCTTCGTGTCGCCGAATGCGATTGTGCGAGTAACGGCCTCGAGGCGCTCGAGGCGCTCAGGCGCCGGTCCTATGCGATGGTCATCACCGATTGCGCGATGCCGGTCATGGGCGGAGTCGAGCTGATGCGGCGGATTCGTCAGCGCGAAGTCGGCACGGGCGCACACACGGTGCTCGTCGCGCTGACAGCGAATGCCCTACAGCAGCAACGTGACGAATGCTTTGCCGCCGGCGCCGACGAGGTATTCGTCAAGCCCGTCGAACCGCAGCAATTGCGTGCGCTGCTCGAGCGCTACGGCACGACGGCGCCGCCTGCTTACGCGCTCGAGGAGGCCGGCATTCCGGCTGAGCAGCACGCCGATTTGTGGGAAAAGCTGCGACAAACGTTGACTGAGGAGACAGCGGAACTGTCGTCGCTATCGATCGATGAGAACGCCGAGCAAATGAGAGAGATCGTTCATCGCATCGCCGGCACTGCGTCGTGGTTTCACCTCGAGGAGCTCGCACGCGTGGCGCGTCGGCTCGAGCAAAGTCTGCTGAACGGAGAGGCGCCGTGGCCGGACGTGCAGGCGCTGCAGTCGGCCGTGGCGCGCGTCGCTGGCGAATCGTCGCGACCGCGCTCGGAGCGCGCTTCGTAGAACGCGCGCCGTCGCGCGGTAGGCCCGCGAAAACAGCGCGTAGCCAGTGAGGTAGCCGCAATCAGTCTGGGCTTCAATAGGATAAAAAAAGCCAATTTTCAGCAAAGGTTCAAATATTGTTAAATCGACTGGAAGTACGCTTAATTCGCCTTGAATTGCGGTTTCGCCTCGCTTAGTATCCTCGTACCTCATCACCTGGGAGAGGGTTCATGTTCAGGCGACTCGCGGCCGAAGCATTCGGCACGTTCTGGCTCGTGTTCGGCGGTTGCGGCAGCGCCGTGCTTGCCGCGGCATTTCCTCAATTGGGTATCGGCTTTGTCGGCGTGGCTTTGGCGTTCGGGCTCACCGTGCTGACGATGGCCTATGCGGTCGGTCATATTTCTGGAGGCCATTTCAATCCCGCCGTGACGGTCGGTCTTTTTGCGGGCGGGCGTTTTCCCGGTCAGGAAGTCGTCCAATACATCGTGGCGCAGGTGATTGGAGGCATCGTCGCAGCGGGGGTGCTTTATTTGATCGCGAGCGGCAAGGCGGGCTTCGATGCATCGGCGAGCGGATTCGCGTCGAACGGCTATGGGGAGCATTCGCCTGGCGGCTATTCGTTGCAAGCGGCCATCATCGCCGAATTCGTGCTCACCGCATTTTTCGTCCTGATCATTCATGGCGCCACGGACAAGCGTGCGCCCGCGGGTTTCGCACCGATCGCGATCGGGCTCGCCTTGACGCTGATTCACCTCATCAGCATCCCGGTCACGAACACGTCGGTGAATCCGGCGCGCAGCACGGGCGTCGCGCTCTTTCAGGGCGGCTGGGCGCTCGGCCAGCTCTGGGTTTTCTGGGTCGTTCCGCTCGTCGGCGGCGCGGCGGGGGGTGCCGTGTATCGGTTCTTGCTCGAGGAGCGGCCGGCGGCGGTCGCGGCGAGTCGTCCCGCTACCACGTGATCGCGGACTTTCGCCTTTACGTTGTTCGTTGGGGGTAGCGGCTCGAAATACGGATTCGCTCTCGTATCCCGCTTGATTGCCTGCGCCCGCGTACGCGCGTTCCGCGGTACGCTCGGGGAGTGCGAGAGAGGTGAATACGATGAGCGAGCGAACAGTTTCATGCGGGGTCATCCTGCTCGATCCGAATGGGCGTGTGTTGCTGGCGCACGCGACGGATACGACACATTGGGACATTCCAAAGGGGCAGGGTGAGGAGGGCGAATCGCCGTGCGACGCGGCGCTTCGCGAATTGCGCGAGGAGACCGGCATCGCGCTTGCGCCCGAGCGTCTCAAGGACCTCGGGCGTTTTCCTTATCGGCGCGACAAGGACTTGCACTTGTTCGCCGCGCGTGTGGCCGAAGGCGAGGTCGATCTCGCGCAATGTACATGTACATCGATGTTCCCAAGCCGCAAGGACGGATCGATGATTCCCGAGATGGACGCATTTCGTTGGGCAGCGCCGCTCGAATTGTCGCAATACGCGAGCAAGAGCCTGACACGGCTCTTCGAGACGGCGTTGTCGCTGACTGATCTGCACGGATCCCTCTAGGGCCGGCCCCGTGACTCGAGTCGATCAACCGCACGGCGCCGGGGAGGCAAGCGAGGCCGAGTGGCTGGAGACCGACGGGCTCGGCGGCTTTGCGTCGGGGACGGCGGGAGGAGAGCGGACGCGGCGCTATCACGCACTGTTGCTCGCAGCGACACGGCCGCCGACTGGCCGTGTCGTGCTGGTCAACGGCATGGAGGCATGGATTGAGTCGGCGGGCGGAGCCCGCTATGCGCTCACGCGGCATCTCTACTTGCCGCATACGATGTATCCGGCCGCCACGGCGGAACTCGCAGCGTTCGATACCACGCCCTGGCCCACGTGGCGCTTTCGGATCGACGAGTATTCATACGTTACGGTCGAGGTCTTCGTCGTACGCGATTCGGCGGAGACTGTCTTACGCTGGCGGCTGGAAAGCGGTACGCCGTGTACCGGCGCGCTCACGCTGCACGTCCGCCCTTTGATTTCCGGGCGCGACTATCACGCGCTCCATCACGAAAATCCCTTATTCGACTTTTCGCCGCATCAAGCGGACGGCCGCGTCGGGTGGCGGCCGTACGGCGATCTGCCCGCGATCGTCGTGCGGCACAACGGTGCGTACACTCATGCGCCGGATTGGTATCGCAATTTTTGCTATGTGCGCGAACAGGAACGCGGGCTCGACTACAGCGAGGATCTCGCGGCGCCGGGCATTTTTTCGTTCGATCTGACGCGCATTGAAGCCGTGATGATTCTGAACGCATGCTCAGGCGACGCGCTAAAAGCGATGGTGCCCGCCGTCACGCCCGCCCTCCATGCCGTCGTCGATCTCGCGGACCGCGAGCGGCGACGCCGCGCCGCATTCGCGAGCCGCCTGGAACGATCCGCCGACGCCTATCTCGTCGCGCGCGGCGACGGCCGCACGATCATCGCGGGCTATCCCTGGTTCACCGATTGGGGCCGCGATACATTCATCGCCATGCGCGGGTTGCTGCTTGCAACTCGGCGATATCGCGAAGCCGAATCGATCCTGCTCGAATGGGCAGGATCGATTTCGGACGGCATGCTGCCCAATCGCTTTCCCGACGACGGCGCCGCACCCGTCTATAACTCAGTCGACGCATCGTTGTGGTTCGTCGTGGCAGTCCACGAGTACCTCGGGAAGCGATGCGGGTCGGCGGCGACATGCGAGCGCTTGCGATCCGCCATCGGCGCCATTCTCGAAGGCTATGCGCGCGGAACGCGCTTCAACATCGCGGCCGACGGCGACGGCCTGCTGCGCGCGGGCGTGGCCGGCGTGCAACTGACGTGGATGGACGCGAAAGTGGGCGAGTGGGTCGTCACGCCGCGCATCGGCAAGCCGGTCGAGGTGCAGGCGCTGTGGATCAATGCGTTGCGTATCGCGCTCGAATGGGATGGGCGCTGGCGCGAACTGGAAGCGCGCGCCAGCGCTTCGTTTGCCGAGCGCTTCGTGAATCCGCAGACCGGTGCGTTGTATGACGTCGTCGACGCCGACCATGAGCCGGGCCGCGTCGACGCAAAAATCCGTCCTAACCAGATCTTCGCGGTAGGCGGTCTGCCGTATGCCATTGTGGACGGCGCGCGTGCGCGCGCTATCGTCGAGCAGGTCGAAGCGCAATTGCTCACGCCGCTCGGCCTGCGTTCGCTTGCAGCGAGCGACCCTGATTATGTCGGTCGGTATGAAGGATCGCTGCTCGAGCGCGACGGCGCCTATCATCAAGGGGCAGTCTGGTTGTGGCTGATCGGGCCGTTCGTCGAGGCCTGGTTGCGCGTGCAGCGGGACGCGGGCATTTCGGACGCGACCCGCTTCGATCTGGCGCGCAAGCGCTTTCTCGCGCCGTTGCTTGCGCATCTCGAACGATTCGGGCTCGACCACCTCAGCGAGATTGCGGACGGCGATGCGCCGCACGTTGCTCGCGGCGCGCCGTTTCAGGCGTGGTCGCTCGGCGAGCTGTTGCGAATCGAAAGGATGCTCGCGGCATAATAGCCGAGAAGCGGCGCGCCGTTTGCAGCTATCGCGGCGAACCCGCGCTCGTGCGCCGAACCTGCCGCGCTCGGACTTTCGATCGGAGGTCTCATGTCGCCACCGCGTACCGTCGATCCGCTCAAATCGGCTGAATGGGCTCGCCTTCATGGTCCCGAGCGCGATCGATGGCGCCGCTGGGGGCCCTACCTGAGCGAGCGGCAGTGGGGAACCGTTCGCGAGGACTACAGCGAGAACGGCACGGCCTGGGACTACTTTCCGCATGACCATGCGCGCAGCCGCATGTATCGGTGGGGCGAGGACGGCCTGGCCGGGTTCGGCAACGATCCGCTCGATTGGTGCGTATCGCTCGCGCTATGGAACGGGCACGATCCGATCATCAAGGAGCGCCTCTTCGGTTTGAACAACGCCGAGGGCAATCATGGCGAGGATGTGAAGGAGCTCTACTTCTACCTCGACGGCACGCCTACGCATTCCTACATGCGGATGCTCTACAAGTATCCCCATGGCGCCTACCCCTACGACGATCTCGTCGCGGAAAACAAGCGGCGCGGCGCGGACCAGCCCGAATATGAAGTGCTCGACACCGGTGCATTCGACGACGACCGGTATTTCGACGTCTATGTCGAATACGCGAAGCGCACACCCGATGATGTCGCGATGCGCGTGACAGTGGAAAACCGTGGAGAGCAGCCGGCGGCACTGCACCTATTGCTGCAATTCTGGGCGCGCAACCGGTGGGCGTGGTCGGGCAAGGGCGGCAAGCCGACGCTCACGCTCGAGCCGCAAGAGGGCGGCGGCATGTGCGTTGCGGCGCGCAACCCGGCGCTCGAACCGTTGACCGTGACGGCGGCGGCTCAACAGCCGATCGAATGGTTGTTCTGCGAAAACGAAACGAACGTGCGCCGCCTATTCGGCATGGATGGTACTGGGCCGTTCAAGGATGGCTTCAACGACTGCATCGTCCACGGCGACGAGCGGGCAATCAGACGCGACGCCGGCACGCGCGCGGCGGCGCATCTTCGTCTCGAACTCACGCCGCATGAGCGCTCCGTGTCGTACTTGCGCTGGCGTCCAACGCCGCTCGTCGCCGAGGCGCCGCTCGACATGGAGGCGCTCTTCGCGCGCCGGCTCGCCGAGGCGGACGAATTCTATGCGGCGCTTCAGCACGACATCGCCGATGCCGATGCCCGACTCGTTCAGCGGCAAGCGCTCGCCGGGATGCTCTGGTCGAAGCAGTATTACCAGTTCGACGTGACGCGCTGGCACGACGGCGATCCGGGGCAGCCGAAGCCGCCTAAAGCGCGTCGACGTGGCCGCAATGCCGACTGGCGGCATATGTGCAACGGCGACGTCGTATCGATGCCGGACAAATGGGAATACCCGTGGTATGCCTCGTGGGACCTGGCGTTTCATGCGGTCGCGCTGGCGCTCGTCGATCCCGAGTTCGCCAAGAATCAACTGCTGCTGCTCGTCAAAGAGCGGTATATGCATCCGAATGGACAACTGCCGGCCTACGAGTGGGCGTTCGGCGACGCCAACCCGCCTGTGCATGCCTGGGCGGCATGGCGCGTGTACGAGCTCGATCGCGAGCAGACGGGCGTCGGCGATCGCGAGTTTCTCGAACTCATCTTCCATAAGCTGCTGCTGAATTTCTCATGGTGGGTGAATCGCAAAGACGCCGAGGACCGCAACATTTTTCAGGGCGGCTTTCTCGGTCTCGACAACGTCGGCATCTTCGACCGGTCTTCGCGATTGCCGGCGGGCGATCGCATCGATCAGGCGGATGGCACGGCCTGGATGGCGGCGTACGCCCTCGATCTCATGCGGATCGGACTCGAGCTGGCCATGACGAACAAGGCCTATGTCGACATCGCCGTGAAGTTCTTCGAGCACTTTCTCTACATCGCGGAGGCGGTGAGTTGCTCCGACGGTTGCGATACGGGCTTGTGGGACGAAGAGGACGGGTTTTTCTACGACGTATTGCACTTCGCCGACGGTTGCCGCTTGCCGATGCGAATCCGTTCGATCGTCGGATTGATCCCGCTCTTTGCCGTTCACGTTCTCGAGGAGCGGTTGCATGGACATTTGCCCGGACTACGCGAGCGGCTCGATTGGTTCCTCGGTCATCGGCCGAATCTGGCGAAGCTCGTTTCGCGCTGGACCGAGCCCGGCTCGGGCAATACGACGCTGCTGTCGCTGCTGCGCGGACATCGCATGAAGGCGCTGTTGCGGCGCGTGCTCGACGAGAGCGAATTCCTTTCCCCTCACGGCGTGCGCGCGCTCTCGCGCGTGCATCGGGATGCACCGTATATTTTCGAGCATGACGGCGCGAGCTTTTCGGTCAAGTATCAGCCGGCCGAATCGGACTCCCGTGCGTTTGGCGGCAATTCGAACTGGCGAGGGCCGATATGGATACCGGTGAACTACCTGCTGATCGAGTCGCTGTACGAGTTTTATCGCTATTACGGCGACGACTTCAAGGTGGAATGCCCGACGGGTTCGGGAAAGAACGTCTCCCTGAAGGAGGTCGCGGACGAACTTGCGCGACGCGTGACGACGTTATTCCTGAAGGATGACGCCGGGTTGCGCCCCGTCATGGCGGCCTACCCGATGCTGCAGGCGGATTCCCGTTCGCAGGACCTCGTCCTGTTTCACGAGTATTTTCACGGAGACAACGGCCGTGGCGTGGGCGCCTCGCATCAGACTGGCTGGAGCGGGCTCGTCGCGCTGCTGCTCCAGCCGCATCGGATGATGCCCTCGGGCATGTTGCCGGCGATGGCGCCGACGACCGTGGAGCGGGAACCGACCGAAGCAGCGGCGCGCTAGCGCCTGGACTCGAAGAATCGATTCGATCGAGATTCCGGCTCGCGACGACAGGGGCGCCTTGCGCGCCCCGTCGTTCAGGCCGGCTTGCCCCAACTATCGCGCAGGCCGACGATCCGGTTGAACACCGGCTTGCCCGGCTTCGAGTCGTAGCGATCGGCGACGAAGTATCCATGCCGCTCGAACTGACACCGGTCCTCGGGCTGCATCGTCTCGGCGCCCGGCTCGAGATAGGCCTGCACCACGCGCTTGGAGTCGGGGTTCAGCGCCTCGAGGAAGTCGCGCCCGCCCGCGTCAGGTTGCGCTTCCTTGAAAAGGCGATCGTAGAGCCGCACTTCCACGGGCAGCGCATGCGTCGCGCTGACCCAGTGAATGTTGCCCTTGACTTTGTAGTTGTTCGCGCCTTCGGTGCCCGACCTGCTGTCGGGGAAGTAGTTGCAGTGAACGGCGACCACGTTGCCGTGCTCGTCCTTCTCGGCACCCGTGCATTCGATCACGTAGCCGTACCGCAAGCGCACCTTGTTGCCCGGGAAGAGCCGGAAGTATCCCTTGGGCGGTGTTTCCATGAAATCGTCGCGCTCGATCCAGAGCTCGCGCGTAATCGGGAACGTGCGCTCGCCGCGCTCGGGATGGTGCGGATGGACGGGCGCCGTGCAGGGTTCGGCGAGATCCGCCGGGAAGTTGTCGATGATGAGCTTTACCGGATCGAGCACCGCCGCCGTGCGCGGTGCCTTGTCATCGAGGTCGTCGCGCAGCGCGCCTTCGAACACGCTCATGTCGATCCATGAATCGACCTTGGTCACGCCGATGCGATCGCAGAACAGCCGGATGCTGTCAGGCGTGAAGCCGCGCCGCCGCACGCCGACGATCGTCGGCATGCGCGGATCGTCCCAGCCGTCGACGTGCCCCTCGGTCACGAGTTGCAGCAGCTTGCGCTTGCTCGTGATCGCATAAGTCAGATTCAGCCGCGAAAACTCGATTTGCTGCGGCAGCGGCCGCGTGAACACGCCGGCGTCCGCGAGCTCGTCGAGGATCCAGTCGTAAAGCGGGCGATGATCCTCGAATTCGAGCGTGCAAAGCGAGTGCGTGATGCCCTCGAGCGCGTCCGAGATACAGTGCGTGTAGTCGTACATCGGATAGACGCACCAGCGGTCGCCCGTCCGGTAGTGATGCGCGAAACGAATCCGATAAAGCACCGGGTCGCGCATATTCAAGTTCGGCGAGCTCATATCGATCTTCGCGCGCAACACGTGGGCGCCTTCTTCGAACTCGCCGGCCTTCATCCTGCGAAAGAGGTCGAGGTTTTCTTCAGGCGTGCGATCGCGATAGGGCGACGGCGTGCCCGGCTCGGTCAGCGAGCCGCGCGTTGCGCGCATTTGCTCCGCCGACTGGCTGTCGACGTAGGCCTTGCCGCGCTCGATCAGCAGCTCGGCGTACTCGTAGAGCCGGTCGTAGTAGTCGCTCGCATAGTAGAGATGCTCCGTGCCTTCCTTCGCCCAGTCGAAGCCGAGCCAGCGCACGGCGTCGACGATTGACTCGACGTATTCGACGCTCTCCTTCTCCGGGTTCGTATCGTCGAACCGCAAATGGCATACGCCGCCGTAGTCGCGCGCGATGCCGAAGTTCAGGCAGATGCTCTTCGCATGGCCGATGTGCAGATAGCCGTTCGGCTCGGGCGGAAAGCGCGTCTCGACACGGCCTCTCCACTTCGAGCTGCGGTTGTCTTCGTCGACGATGTTTCGGATGAAATTGGACGGTGCTGCCGCCGCGGCGTCGTTACGTTCGGTGTTCATGCGCAGGAGTTTGGTCGGCTTATACAACGCGGGACGCGCCCGCTCGATCCAGCCATTCTACCTGAGAGGCTTCGGAGGCGGCCCTCTCGGGCGCTTGCGCCTTCGCGCGCGCAAATCGGGCCCCGCGACGCTTACAGGCATTGCGACCCTGTTAGCGGCGTAACAGGCGGTAAATCGGTTTGCGCGCGGGGCGCAGTCGTCTTTACGATGCGACCCGTATTGCATCGAGCCCCGCAAGCAGATCGCCACGCATGCGGCGGCGCTCATTCGTCAATCTCGCGTATCGGTCAAAAAATGAAGACTTCGACCATTGCCAAGCTCACTGTCGTCGCCGCGCTCGTATCGAGCATGACGGCCTGCGGATCGATGTCGCGCACGCAAACGCACGCCGCCGTCGGCGCGGCCGCGGGCGGCGCGCTCGGCTACGTGCTGACCGGCGGCCCGATCGGCACGATCGCCGGTGCGGCCGCGGGCGGCCTCATCGGCGCGGGCACGGCGCGACGCTGAGCTCAAACGAAGCGTCGCGATTCATTCGTGCTTGCCGCGTGAGCGGACCATCTCGGCGATGATCGGGACGAGCGTATCGCGATGGCGAACGCGCTCGGGATTCGTCGCGAAGCGCGCCCCACGGAACGGGGCGCCCGGCCGACATTTCCGTATAATGACTCGTTTAGGGTGAAAACGGCTCAGGCCCGCGCACGGCAGCGCGGGGCAAGCCGGATTCCTGTCGAGACCGTCTCCCAGTCCTTTATGAAAGCCGCCGAAATCCGCGAGAAATTCCTCAAGTTCTTCGAATCGAAGGGCCATACGATCGTCCGCTCGTCGAGCCTCGTACCCGCCAACGATCCGACGCTGCTCTTCACCAATTCGGGCATGGTGCAGTTCAAGGACGTGTTTCTCGGCGCTGAGTCGCGTCCCTACCGGCGCGCGACCACGGCGCAGCGCAGCGTGCGCGCGGGCGGCAAGCACAACGACCTCGAGAATGTCGGCTATACCGCGCGGCACCATACGTTCTTCGAGATGCTCGGCAACTTCTCGTTCGGCGACTACTTCAAGCGCGATGCGATTCACTACGCGTGGGAGCTGCTGACCTCGGTCTACCATCTGCCGAAGGACAAGCTCTGGGTCACCGTGTACCAGGAGGACGACGAGGCCTACGACATCTGGGCGAAGGAAATCGGCGTGCCGGCCGAGCGGATCGTGCGCATCGGCGACAACAAGGGCGCACGCTATGCGTCCGACAACTTCTGGCAGATGGCCGATACGGGCCCCTGCGGTCCTTGCTCGGAGATCTTCTACGATCACGGGCCCGAAGTCTGGGGCGGCCCGCCCGGATCGCCCGAGGAAGACGGCGACCGCTACATCGAGATCTGGAATCTCGTGTTCATGCAGTTCAATCGCGACGCGCAGGGCAACATGACGCCGCTGCCGAAGCCGTGCGTCGACACCGGCATGGGGCTCGAGCGGATCGCCGCCGTCCTCCAGCACGTTCACAGCAATTACGAGATCGACCTCTTTCAGGCGCTCATCGAGGCCGCCGCGCGCGAAACGGGCGTCTCCGATCTCTCGAACAACTCGCTGAAGGTCATCGCCGACCATATTCGTGCCTGCTCGTTCCTCATCGTCGACGGTGTCATTCCCGGCAACGAGGGGCGGGGCTACGTGCTGCGCCGGATCGTGCGCCGCGCCATCCGCCACGGGTACAAGCTCGGCTGCAAGCGGCCGTTCTTCCACAAGCTCGTGGCCGATCTCGTCGCGCAGATGGGCGGCGCTTACGCCGAGCTGCGCGAAGGCGAGGCGCGCGTCACTGACGTGCTGCGTCAGGAGGAGGAGCGTTTCTTCGAAACGATCGAGCACGGCATGTCGATCCTCGAGGCGGCGCTCGCCGATCTCGAGAAGAAGGGCGGCAAGGTGCTCGACGGCGAAGTGGCGTTCAAGCTGCACGATACGTACGGTTTCCCGCTCGACTTGACGGCCGACGTCTGCCGCGAGCGCGGCGTGTCCGTCGACGAGGCGGCGTTCGACGAGGCGATGTCGCGCCAGCGCGAGCAGGCCCGCGCCGCCGGCAAGTTCAAGATGGCGCAGGGGCTCGAGTACTCGGGCGCGAAGACGACGTTCCACGGCTACGAGGAAATGATCTTCGACGATGCGAAGGTCGTCGCGCTCTACGTCGACGGCTCGTCCGTCGATCAGGCGGAGAACGGCCAGCAGGCCGTCGTCGTGCTCGATCACACGCCGTTCTATGCGGAGTCGGGCGGCCAGGTCGGCGACACGGGCCTGCTTGCCAACGCCTGCGTGCGCTTTGCCGTGCACGATACGCAGAAGGTGCAGGCCGACGTGATCGGGCATCACGGCATCGTCGAGCAGGGCACGTTGAAAGTCGGCGACGTCGTCAAAGCCGAAATCGATGCGATCCGCCGGGCGCGCACGGCGCGCAATCACTCGGCCACGCACCTGATGCACAAGGCGTTGCGCGAAGTGCTCGGCTCGCATGTGCAGCAAAAGGGCTCGCTCGTCGATCCGGACAAGACGCGCTTCGACTTCGTGCACAATGCGCCGATGACCGATGACGAGATCCGGCGCGTCGAGGACATCGTCAACGCCGAGGTGCTGGCCAATGCGCCCGGCGTCGTGCGCGTGATGCCGTTCGACGACGCAGTGAAGGCCGGCGCCATGGCGCTCTTCGGCGAGAAGTACGGCGACGAGGTGCGCGTGCTCGATCTCGGCTTTTCGCGCGAGCTCTGCGGCGGCACGCACGTGCATCGGACGGGCGACATCGGTTTGTTCAAGATCGTCGGCGAGACCGGCGTGGCGGCCGGCGTTCGGCGCGTCGAGGCGATCACGGGCGACAACGCCGTGCGCTATGTGCAAACGCTCGAAACGCAGCTGCACGAAGCCGCGGCCACGCTGAAGGCGCAGCCGTCCGAGCTGACTCAGCGCATCGGCCAGGTGCAGGATCAGGTGAAGTCGCTCGAGAAGGAGCTTGCCGCGCTGAAGTCGAAGCTGGCCTCGAGCCAGGGCGACGAGCTCGTCGCGCAGGCTGTCGACGTGGCCGGGCTGCAAGTGCTTGCGGCGACGCTCGAAGGCGCCGATGTGAAGACGCTGCGCGAAGCCGTGGACAAGCTGAAGGACAAGCTCAAGCATGCCGCGATCGTGCTGGCCTCCGTCGATGGCGGCAAGGTGAGTCTCATCGCCGGCGTGACGCCCGACGCGAGCAAGAAGGTGAAGGCCGGCGAGCTCGTCAATTTTGTCGCTCAACAGGTGGGCGGCAAGGGGGGCGGGCGGCCCGACATGGCTCAGGCG
>NZ_PYUC01000021.1:0-80230 GCF_003028655.1 Trinickia symbiotica | reverse complement strand
CAGCACTCGGGCGTCGTGATCGTCGCCGATGGCTCGGACGCGGCGCATGAACGCCTTGGCCGCGTGCTGTTCAACGATCCCGCGACGGGCGTGATGCGTCACGCGGACGCTGGCTACGAACTCGCGCAGCAGACGGCGCGCGAAGCCGGTCTCATGCTGCCGATGCTGGGCCGCTGAGCGTGACCAACACCACGCTCATTCGCGGCGCGGGTCTCGTGGCGTCGCCATGGAAGAACGGCGGCGGCGTCACGCGCGAAGTCGCCGCGTTTCCCGAAGGCGCGGCGCTCGATGCGTTCGTGTGGCGCGTGAGCGTCGCCGATGTCGCGCAGGCCGGTCCGTTCTCGCGTTTCGCGGGCATCGACCGGACACTTGCGCTACTGTCGGGCGCCGGCATGCTGCTCGATGAAGCGGGCGGCGTCACGCATGCATTGCGCGCGCCTTTGGATATTGCACGCTTCCCAGGCGAGACGGCGGTCGACGCGCGTCTCGTCGACGGCGCCACGCGCGATTTCAACCTGATGGTGCGGCGCGGCGCGGCAACGGGCGACGTCGACGTGTGGCGCGATGTTCACCGCGCGCAACTCGATGCCGATGTCGCGCTGCTGTTCTGCGCGCATGGCGAGCTGCATGTCACGACGGGCGACAGCGCATCGGAAAGCACGACGACGCTCGAGACGAACGACACCTTGCGCATCGACGACGCACGCGCGCTTGCGTGCGAGATCAAAGGAACGGGCGCGTTGGTCGCCGTCGCTATCCGCTACACCGAACCATCTCAAGCCCGCTAGCTCACCACACAGACAGCCGTGCCATGAAGCAAACCGTCTGGAGCCATCTGAGGCTCTGCCCGCAGGGCGATCCCAATCGCTTATGGATCGGCCGCCCGTTGTGCGAGCGTGTAGTGTGCGGCGGTGAAACAGTGCATTTGCGTCGAGCTCGATGAGCGCGAATCGAATGGAATTGAACATGGCTCAACCTACTCACGCGCTGTTCGCTGAAGATGCATTTCTGCCCGCAGGCTGGCGGCGCAACGTGCTGCTGCAATGGGACGCGCAGGGCGCGCTGACCGCCGTCGCAGCCGATACGCAAGCTCCCGCAGGCGTTGAAAGAGCGCGCGGCCCCGTTTTGCCCGGCATGCCGAATTTGCACTCGCACGCGTTCCAGCGCGCGATGGCAGGTCTCACCGAATATCGTGCGAATGCCGTCGACAGTTTCTGGACTTGGCGCGACCTGATGTACCGCTTCGCGGCGCGCATCACCCCTGAAACGCTCGCCTCGATCGCACAATGGCTGTACGTCGAAATGCTGAAAGCGGGCTACACGTCCGTCTGCGAGTTTCATTACGTGCATCACATGCAGGATGGTCAGTGCTATGCGAACGAGGCCGAACTCGCGCAGCGCGTGGTCGATGCCGCGGGCGCGAGCGGCATCGGGATCACGATGCTGCCCGTGCTGTATCAGTACGCGGGCTTCGGCGCGCAACCGCCGCGCGAGGACCAACGCCGCTTCATCAATACGCCCGACAGCCTGCTCGGCCTGCTTGACACGCTGCGCCGCGCGCGCCCCGAACACGGCGCATTACGCTATGGTGTCGCGCCGCATTCATTGCGCGCGGTATCGAACGAATCGTTGCGCGCGTTGCTGAACGGACTCGACGCGATGTCGCCAGGTGCGCCCGTGCACATCCATATCGCCGAGCAGATGGCGGAAGTGGGCGCCTGCGTCGAAACGGAAGGCGCGCGTCCAGTGCAATGGCTGTTCGATCGCTTCGACGTCGATCAACGCTGGTGCCTCGTGCATGCCACGCATATCGACGCCAGTGAAACCACGGCTCTCGCGAAAAGCGGCGCCGTCGCGGGCTTGTGCCTGACGACGGAAGCGAATCTCGGCGACGGCATTTTCCCCGCGCACGATTATCTGGCGCAAAACGGGTGCATCGGCGTGGGCAGCGACAGCCATATCGGCGTCGACTGGTGCGCGGAACTGCGGCTGTTTGAATACGGGCAGCGGCTCCTGCGGCGAGAGCGCAATGTGCTTGCCTCCACCGACATGCCGCGCGTAGCGGACCGTCTGTTCGCTGCCGCGCTCGATGGTGGTGCGCAGGCGACGGGGCGGGCGGTCGGTGCGCTCGCAGTCGGGCAGCGCGCTGACTGGATTGTCCTGGACGCGAATCATCCGAGCATCGCGTGCGGTGTGCCGGACGCATGGCTTTCGTCAGTGATCTTCGCGGAGCATGGCGAAAACGTTGTTCGAGATGTCTATGTGAGTGGCAATGCAGTTGTGCAGGACCGCGTCCATCGTGACCAAGAAGATGCATATAGGGGCTACAAGGCCGCGCTCGGCGAGTTGCTGGGCCGCTAATCAGGACATTAATCCAGGACACCGCAGGAATCGGAAATGATCGAACGCAAGGACGAGCCAGTTTTCTTTCTCCATCGAGGCAAGATTCCATTACTCTTGTCGATTCCTCACCTCGGGACTCAAATCCCGGAAGACATCGCTGCAACGATGACGGATGTGGCTTCGCGAACCGACGATTGCGACTGGCATCTGGATCGCTTGTATTCGTTTGCGGAACGGCTTGGCGCCTCGATCATTAAACCTTTGTGTGCACGTTACGTGATCGATCTCAATCGCCCACCTGATGACGCAAACCTCTATCCAGGGCAAGACACCACGGGACTGGTGCCACTCGACACATTTGAGAAAGAGCCGCTTTATCGCCGCGGGCACGTGCCCACAGATCAGGAAATATCGCGTCGACGCGCTGTCTACTGGCAGCCCTATCACGATGCGCTCGCTCGCGAACTGGATGCGCTGAAGGAAAAGCACGGTGTCGTGTTGCTGTGGGATGCGCACTCGATTCGCTCGCAGGTACCGCGTTTATTTGACGGGGTATTGCCTGATTTCAATTTTGGCACGGCAGGCGGAGGGAGTGCGTTACCGGGTCTTGCCGAAGCGATGGCCGACGCTGTACAGCACCGCAGTGCGTACTCGGCGGTCGCAAACGGTCGTTTTCGAGGGGGGTACATCACCCGTCACTACGGCCGGCCGGAAGACGGCATCCATGCGCTGCAACTTGAGCTTTCGCAGCGCACGTATATGCACGAGCAGATGCCCTATGCGTACGACGAAATTCGAGCAGCGAGAATTGAGCCGCTACTCGAATTTCTGGTGAGCCGTGCCGTCGAAACCCTGCATACCGGAAGAAATGGTTGATGGCCCTGATGCCACTGTCCGCATGCTTTGTCGTCCAGCAACTCTAACGAAGGTAGAGAAATGCTTCCCACTGAAGTTAACATAGCGGCGTTCGGGGTATCCGACACTGCAACCGCTTTCAACTCGCATCCAGTGAGCAACAGTGCAGCGCAGAATTCGCAGTATGCGATCTTGCTGCGGGCGCCGATGTCATCATTGGCCAGCAGCGCCAGCGACGGTGCCGATGCCTATTCGGCGGCAATCCTGGGCTACAACTGACGTTCTGAAATCCAAACAAAGCACGCCGTAAAGGCCGCCATCCCGACCGATACGTCTTCCACAGGCAAATGCTTTCTTTAAGGCCGGGCCTGCTAACCTGAAGGTTCGAATCCCATCGCAGATGCCGAAATCCATCGGGGTCGGCGAAAGGCAATCATGGTCGGTAGACAGCGCGCCTCTTTGGCCACGCCGCGATCCATTTAGGTCAGCATCGCGGTAATCGTAGTTCAGTGTGCGTCGCTGCTCATCGGTCGCTCGAAGGTCCCGGCTGCCTCGGCCAGTGCGTCGGCGATCAGTGCGACCTGTTCAACGCTAATGCTAGTTGCGACGCGGATATGAGGTCGGTGCGCAACCTGAAATCGGGAACCTGGCTGTACGGCAATCCCGCGCGCAGCGAGTGTGACCAGCGCGTATTGTTGATCCCGGACAGGCAGCCAGATGCACAATGTGTCCTGTCCAGAGACCGACAATCCGCGTTCTGCAAGCGCGGCAGCCAGTCGCGCTCGTCTGGTTGCATAGGTGTCGCGAGCAAGGGCGACCTGATGCAACGACCTCTGATCGGTGAGGAGAGTAGCGGCTGCGCTTTGCAATAGCCGACTGGTCCAACCTTCGCGAAAATTCCTGAGTGCCTGGATCTGATCGGCAAATCTCGGGGAGCTAGAAAGCACGGCCAGCCGGAAGTCCGTTCCCAGGGATTTTGAGAACGTGCGGATATGCACAGTGCGCTCAGGGTACGCGGACCCAAGGGTAAGGGGAGGGGTGCTGGCGAGACCCGCCAGACCATCGAGCTCCACGATCATTGTCGCGTTACCCACTAAAAGTCTTCGCATCTCTTCGAGCCGTGACGGGCTCACGCGCATACCAGTGATCGAATGGGAGCCCGGCTGATAGACGAAAGCAACCGGGTGCTGCCCAAGGGCGGCCCCAAGCGATTCCGGGAGTGGTCCTTGTGAGTCGCATTCGACGCCGATTGGCCGCGCGCCGAGCTTTTCCAGAATGTCGAACACGCGCAATGTAGTTGGATCTTCGACTGCCACCGCGCAGCCGGGAACAACGATTATCTGCAACACGGTGTGGAGACCGTCGTATCCACCGTTAACAGCAGTAAACATGCATTCGGCATATGGCCAGCCCGGCGCCACGGCATTCTTCAACTCGCCGCAGATGGACTCCCGAGAATAACTATGAAGATTGCGCAACTGATGTGCCTGAGTCAGGGCGTATTTGGTGTCGGGCAGCAGTTCCGGATCGGGCGAAGCGAAGCGGAGGTCCGCCACTATGTTTTCGCCGTAGTTTGCGAAGTCCTCATAGCGTGCTGGCCGCAGTGTTGTCTGATCACCGCGTACCCATGTGCCAGTACGGCCTCCGCCGTCGACCATCCGGAAGGAGCGTAGATGTTTCCATGCACCGGATATGGTGGCAGGGCTTACCCCGAACGCTTCGGCGAGGTCGCGAACCGGAGGCAGCTGAGTTCCGATGGGGATCCTTCCGTTGCGGATGAGTTCGGCCACCTCCAGAGCGATTCCGCGCATGGTCCGCGAACTGACCTGCGCAACGAGCGTCTTGAGATCCATCTCCAATCTTAATGTTCAATAACGAAAAAGACATTGTACATTTTTTTTGATAAACATATGCTTTGATCACGGTGCTCAAGAAACGGCATCTGATCGCAAAGAAAGCGATCGCGAGCTTTGGGCGCTGGCTTAGAGGCCGCGTCGTGAAGCGGGCATGAGAACTTACTACGGAGACACTCCATGAAAGGCAGTCGTCTGATTTATCCAGCCATGCCGTACTCTGGTGCATGCTTGTCTGAGACCTGACATGCAGTCCGGGACGCCTGGCAACCCTGCCTATGCGCAACCATGATCGAGTTCGGGCTGACGGCGTTACCGATAGGCTTAGGTTGCGCAAGCTCATAACCGTGTATGGTCGTCCCTGATCCTTTCTATCATTTGATAAATCCAGTCCGCAGAAACGCCATCGACAATTCGATCCAGGCAACAGGCTGCACTAGTGCTGAAGTGTGGCAGGTTTCGATCAGTGGCCTTGAAGCGATCACACCAAGGGAACACCATGATTCTTCGGTCTTACACAGCGATCTTCAGTGGGTGCCTCATCGTTGCAGCTAGCATGACGACCCTGACAGCCCGTGCTGAGGACATAGCTGCGGGTACCACCTACGACATCAAACTACCGACCAAGGTAGCCAAAAGCGTTGAGCCGCCCGAGAAACTCGCGAAAGCGGGCAAGATCGTGTTGTGCACGGAACTCGGTAATCCGCCGGGTGGCTTCCTTGCCGAAGATGGCGCGACGCCTAAGGGTTTCAATGTGGACATCATGTCTGCCATCGGGCCCGCGATGGGGATCAAGAGCGAAGTGGTCAACTATCCTTTTGCTGACATCTTCGCGGCGCTCGACTCCGGGAAATGTGACGCGGTCATGTCGAATAGCTCAAAAAGCCCTACCCGTGTCGCACGCTACAATTTTGTTGACTACATGACGATGCGCCTGGGCCTGATGGTTCCCAAGGGCAATCCGCTGGCTCTGAAAAACTTTGCGGATCTTTCCGGTCATCGCGCAGCGGTTCTGGTATCCAGCACCACCGAGCGCCTCCTGAAGGAAGCCAGCAGCAAGGCCGTTTCTGAAGGAAAGAAACCGATCGAGATTCAGTCCTACCCGCAAAACACCACCGTGTTTCGACAGCTGGAACTGAAGCGCGTCGACGCGTTCGTTGGCGATGCCATGACAATTGGCTACTTCATCCATCTGATCCAGAACCGCTTCGAGGTAGGCGGACTTCCCGTGGACCCGCTTACTATCGGGATCGTCATGCGCAAGAACGATCCTCAGCTCGAGGAGGCCGTGCGGAACGCCTATTTCGCCCTCTATGACAGCGGCTATGTGGAAAAGTCGGCCAAGCGATGGGGTATGGATGGGCTGGTTACATTGTGCCGTGACGACAAACCGTGTTCGTGACTTTGCGAAGGCATCCGGCCATGTCGCTCGCCTGGTGATCGCTCAATGTCTGTGTCGTCAGGAGCAGTGAATCCGGGAATCCCGACAGCTTTATGAAGATGGCTGACTAGGATTTCATCGAAGAGCGGAGAGATTTTCGAAATGCATTTCGACGTAGGCTATTTTCTAAGTTTCGTCTTCCACCCTCCGCTCGCGCTGCTGCGGGGACTGCTAACGACGGTATTGACAACGTTTGTGTCGATGGCATTCGGTGTACTACTCGGGCTATTGCTCTCCGTGTGCGGGCTAGCGCCATGGCGTCTACTTCGGTGGTTCAACACCGCATATATCTTTGTATTTCGCGGTACGCCGCTTTTGGTACAGGTCATCATCATCTATTTTGGTCTACCGTATCTAACCAATCTGGATCTATTTCCGCAAAGCATCCAGTTGTTCGGTGTGATCTCCCTCGCGGGCGCAATTGTGGCTGGCGTGACAGCCTTCGCTTTGCACGAAGCGGCCTACTTCAGTGAGATATCGCGTGCCGCGATTGCGGCGGTGGATCGTGGGCAATGGGAGGCAGGCAAAGCGCTGGGCATGTCACCGGGACTCGTTATGCAACGCGTTATACTGCCGCAAGCTGTGCGGACCATGTTGCCTCCGCTGGGCAATCAGATCAACGGAATGTTCAAGGCGACTTCTCTGCTGTACCTGATTGCTGTACCTGAGATGCTGTTTATTGCGGACGCTGTGCAATCAGTCAACTATAAGACAATCGAGGTCTACCTCGGTGTCTCCGTCTACTACCTCGCGCTTACGACCGCATGGGGTTTCGCACAGGAGGTGTTGGAAAAGCGATATTCAAGAGGGTTCGGTTCGATATGAGATCGGGTTCGACGAGACTATCAGATATCACGCTCACTACGGCGGTACTCCGTGGTGATAGCGAACCTCCACGCTTGGGAGAGCACTCATGAATTTCGATCTTCACTACTTCCTTGAACTCGTCTTTGTGCCACCACCACAATTGCTCTATGCGGTGTGGGTGACAGTATCGGTCACCTTGACGTCAATGGCCGTCGGTACTGGCGTAGGTCTGATGCTCGCATTGTTTGGAACCAGCCGTCTCGGAGCGTTTAGAGGATTCAATCGCTTTTACGTCTGGTTTTTCCGCGGCACTCCCGTTCTTGTTCAGATGTTTTTGGTCTACTTTGGGCTGCCATCTCTTTTCGGTGTTGATCTATTTCCGTCGACGGTACATACGCCCATCTTTTCGATAAGCGGCAGTATCGTAGCCGGCATTCTAGCGTTCAGCATGCACGAAGCGGCACACATGAGCGAGATAACGCGGGCTGGTATCCGGTCGATTGACAAGGGCCAGAACGAGGCTGCGCAAGCCCTTGGTATGTCGCCTGCACTTGCTATGCGTAGGATTATCCTGCCCCAGGCTTTTAGGACCATCCTGCCGTCGCTGGGAAACCAGTGCAACCTGATGTTCAAAACTACAGCTTTCTTGAGTGTTATTGCTGTTCCCGAGTTGGTGCACGTGGCTGACAGCCTGCGTTCCGGAAACTTCAAGACTTTCGAAGCCTATGGCGCAATCTCCATCTACTATCTTCTGCTCAGCGGAACGTGGATGTTGCTGCAGCGTTGGGTCGAAAGCCGACTCTCCTGGAGCCCGCGTGCAGTGACGCAGAAGCTGGACGACAAAACTACCACTCTCTTACAGATGGAGAACTGATATGGCCGAGAGTCGCGCTGTGCCTGCCGTCGAGCTCCGCAATGTGAGCAAGTCATTTGGCAACCTGAAGGTGTTTGATCATGTCTCGCTCACTGTGGAACGCAACGAGGCAGTGGTGATCATTGGCCCTTCAGGTTCGGGGAAGACAACGCTGATTCGTTGCATCAATCATCTTGAAGAAATCCAGGACGGTGAGATCTTGGTGAACGGAACGCGTGTCAGCCATAAAGTTGTCGGGGGAAAAAGGGCTCCTCTCAGCGAAAACGAGAAGACGGCAAACCGCCGCAGCGTGGGAATGGTCTTCCAACGGTTCAACCTTTTTCCGCATCTCACGGCGCTCCAGAACATTGTGGAAGCTCCGATGCATGTGCTCAAGCAGACAAGACAGGAAGCGACTGAACATGCACTCGCGCTACTCCAGCGAGTCGGTCTGGCCGACAAGAAAGACCAGTATCCGGCTCAGTTGTCCGGCGGCCAGCAGCAGCGTGTCGCGATTGCTCGCGTCCTTGCGATGAAGCCCGAAATCGTCCTGTTCGACGAACCAACCAGTGCACTCGATCCGGAAATGGTCGGCGAGGTGCTGGCAGTGATGAAGGAACTGGCAGGAAACGGGATAACCATGATCGTTGTCACTCATGAGATGGGGTTCGCCCGTGAAGTGGCCGACCGCGTCATTGTCATGGACAAAGGCGTCATCATTGAAGAAGGTTCACCCGATCAGATTTTCTCCCAATCTAAGAACGCGCGCACTGTTTCATTTTTGAAACGCGTTGCCTGATGGCCTGCCGAGTTCGTCTCACCTCTGATCTTGGACGACCCGTTATCGTCTGGTGGAAAGCCAATCGTTCCCTCTAAAAGGACATGAGGGGGAGGAGCGGTTGTTTCGGCAATCCTAAACCGACGAATCCGAAATTAGTAAATCGACGCAAGAAAGGAGACGTCATGGCAATTTCAGCGACCACTAGCCTTGCTGACTTTATATCTAATGTGCGTGAATTGCCTGCGGTCGTCTGTGAACGGGCCAAGCTTCATATCGCAGATACGTTGGCGTGCATCTACGCTGGTTCGGCCTCCCGTGCTGCTGCGCTTGCAAAACAGATTTCCGCTCGCGAGGACGAGTGTGCCCGAATTATCGTGCCCGGTCTGGGACGATGGAATGATCCCGCGCTTGCTGCCTTGCTTACAGGAGTTTGTGCACACGCGGACGATTTCGACGATACCAGCGAGCACTCAATGAACGGTCACCCGAGCGCGCCGATCGTCAGTGCACTGATCCCGACAGCATGCATGCTCGGTGCGAGCGGCACAGACGTAGTTCGCGCATACGCCGTTGGGGTAGAGGTGGCGTGCAAGCTCGGGGTTGCCGTTGGCCCGGCACATACGAGTCGCGGTTGGCACACGATGTCAACTCTGGGCACCTTGGGCGCCGCGGCGGCTGCAGCCAATCTGCGCGGCCTCGATGCTGTTCAGACGCAGCATGCAGTGGGGATCGCGTGTTCATTTGCCGGTGGGTTGCTCGGAAACACGGGGACTATGACTAAAGCCCTTCATTGTGGGCGCGCAGCACATGGCGGGTATCTGGCAGCCGCCCTTGCCGAGCAAGGCTTCACGGCTGGCGCTGATATTCTGGAAGCAGAGGCCGGATTTATCGATGCATTGACGGACCGGTCGGTGGACCGCATTGATCTTCCGGGTCTCGGCGGGGACTGGGAACTGCTGCGTCCTGGTCTCGCCGTGAAGCTGTATCCATGCTGCAGTTGCACGCATCTCGCTATCGATGGGGCAATTGAAATTAAAGGTCGACATACATTCGATCCGTCGAGTATTGAGCGAATCACTTGTTCGGTTCGCGAAGAGTGTACACATTATCTGCGATTTCCGAACCCTAGGAATGGCATAGAAGCCAAGTTCAGCATGACCTACACGGTGGCAGTGGCATTAACGCGCGGAAAAGTGACGCTCGAAGATTTCGAGACGACCGCGCTTGATCGCGAGGACGTAGCCGTGCTAGTGCCGAAAGTTCGCATGGTTGCTTGCTTTGATGAAAACGAGGTGGGCAGCATCGAGGTTGTCCTGAAGGATGGGCAGCGTTTTGCCACACGCAGAGCTGCTCCGCATGGATCCCCGGATGACCCGCCGGAGTGGGATGACATAATAGGAAAGCTCCGACAATCTGTCGCGCGTGGAACGAGCTGTGTGCCACAGCAGCTTGAAGAATTTTTTGTCGCAATTCGAGGGATGGACAAACTATCAAAATTTGTCGATCTACTGGAAACGTACCTCTGAAATCGATGTCGTTATCGCGAGAGAGCGGTAAACCAGAACACTGTCCGAACAACTGCAACATGACTTTCGGACGAATCTCATTTGTCAACTTCGTTACCGTGTGCATGAGCCACGTCGTGGGCAGGGGGAAGTTGCCTGCCCAACAAAGTGGGTACGAGACGTTCCACGCCAGCTCGCGTTCCGGGAGTTCGCGAGCTGTTGGCCCGGCATCGCCGGGCACTTTTGTTGAGCGATCGTGTCCGCCGTGAGGATCGGGCGACGCGCGTGCTGCGTCGGTACGGCTTTCGCTCGGTGCCGCTGATGTAACGGTATTTTTCGGCGGTATCCAATCGATGCTGCCGTGCATCGGCTTGATCAATGACTCTTAACCCAGGCCAAGACCGTATTGGCGGCTTCATTGATGGACGTCGAGCTGGTGTCGATGAAGATGTCCGGGGCCGTTGGCGGTTCATACGGCGAGTCAATGCCGGTAAAATTCTGTATCACCCCTCGTCTCGCGAGCCGATAAAGTCCTTTGGTATCGCGCGCCTCGGCTACGGCCAAAGGTGCGTGAACATGAATTTCGACGAACTTATGCTGGCCCGCGGTGCACTTGGCGATCTCTCGATCCGAGCGGAAAGGCGAGATAAGGCAGACCAGCACCACGATCCCCGCATCGGCCATCAATTTTGCGACTTCCGCAACGCGTCGTATATTTTCGCGTCGATCGTCATTGCAAAAGCCGAGATCTTTGCAAAGCCCGAGTCTGACGGAGTCGCCGTCGAGGACGTAGGTAAGGTGTCCAGACGCATGGAGACGCGCCTCGACCCTGTTGGCGATAGTCGATTTTCCGGCCCCGGACAGACCGGTGAACCAGAGAATTGCCGGTGTTTGTCGCAGCAACTGTGCCCTTGACTCGGGAGCAACCTGAAAGCCGTGTGTGCAAAGATGTGGAGCGGACGCCTCTATCGTCATACTCGCCTCAGTACATGGGATTTGAATCGTCAATGAGATTGCACTCCGCAGGTCAACACGCAGCAATCCGCCCAGGCAACATGTCTTGATCGTCGTCGGACCCGAGGTGATAGCGCGAACTGCCAACGCAAATGACAGCGGCGTACAGAGCACCGATGACCCGCGTCAGCGGTCTCCAATCGGAGACGCAGATGAAAGTGTTTCGTCGACTGTCGACGGCCGGCCAGTTCCGCATGCCTTGGTCAGTAACACGCCATCACACCAGACATGATCGACGCGTCCCCAGTCGCAGGCTGAAGCCGCGTCCGGGAAGAAACCTCGCCCATGGTAGTTGGCGCTCGTATTGCAGAGCACTGGGATACCCGTGAGCCTTTCGTATTCGACCAGAAGTTGCGCCACCGGATGCTCGGAGTTTCTTGAAATGGTCTGCAATCGCGCAGATCCGTCGAGATGCATGACAGCAGGGATCTTCTCTCGCCATTCCGCCCGAATCTGATGGTCGAACAGCATGTAGGGATCGGGAGTCCCCGGGTTAAAGATGGTCGGCGCACGGTCCTCGAGGCATATGGGTGCCACGGGGCGGAAGTGCTCGCGAAGCTTGACGTCGTTGAGGTGATTCTTCATTTCCGGCAAAGTCGCAGCGGCTAAGATGCTTCTGCCTCCCAATGCCCGTGGTCCAAGCTCGGCCCGACCAGCAAGGAAAACGACAGGTTTGTTATTGGCAAGAATTCTGGCGAGTCCGGCCACGGAGCAAGGCGAGGCCGTCCATCCGTGTGGTATTTGGTCACATTTCATTGACGGCCCGCTGTACAGTGACCAATCCAGCGGCACGAAACCCTCGTCAGTTGCCAGTGCGCAGCAGGCGGCACCGATTGCCGATCCGCTATCGTTTGGAAATGGCGGCACCCAGATCGCGTCGAACAAGCCGCTCGCGCGCAGCGCGCTGTTCCATTTGATATTGAGCCCGCATCCGCCAGCGATACACAGGTTTCTTTGTCCCGGAAACGAATGGCGCTGCAGGGCATTCGCCATTTCATGAATGAGTAGACGCTCAAGAAAGACATGAAACGAGGCGAGCACGTCTTCGGGAGGCTTGCCTCCCAGCAGCAGTGCGCTTGCTTCGAAGAAGTCGCGCACAGCCGCTAGTGATAGGTCCGCGTCGTGGATGTTTTCGCGATAATCATGCGCACATTCAGTATCGCCAGCAAACCGTTGATGGTACAGCCCGCGAAATACCGTCACGATGTCTTCGTAAACCGACCCTAGCGCGATGTAAGCCATCAACTTGCCGGCCACACCCAGATCCCATCCTGCACCATTCGCCTTTTTGTAGGGTCCGAAGTGATGACCTGCCGCCGCGTAAATGTGACCTATGACGGGGAACAGGCAATCAACTAGGCGGGCGCCGTGGCGCTGTACATGATAGAGGCGAGGGACAATCCCACCATCCCACACCAAGCATAACGCTGGCTGCCCGTTTTGAGCGAAAGGGCTAGTGCAGTACGCGGAGGCCACATGGCCTGACACGTGAGGGTAGCTCTTGTAAGGGAAGGAACGGCCGCCGACAATCAGTCCTGAGGCGTCGTATGAGGCGAGAAGATTATCCGCCTGGCGTTCGGCATAAGGAGCCCCTTTCAGAATAACGGGGATAGACCCACTGAGTATCCGAAACTGCGACTCGACTTCTCCGTCCCAACCGTCGATGACAAACTGGTCAATATCTTCGACTCGAAAACCATGCTCGGACAATATGATCTCGATGACATCGAGGTCGTCGATTGCCAAATACCGAGGATTGTTGTCTCGCTTTTCCTGCTCGATGCAAAAGACGAGCTTCCCTTCCTCGACGACGGCAATCGCTCCGTCGTGGGTCAGTTTGATGCCGCAGATGCGCATAGTATTTCCTGCCTAGTGATGGAAAGCTGTTTCATCCGAAACCGGAGCCGGGTTACGAAAGCACGCGAGCAGACAATCTTCATTCAGCGACTGACCGATGCAGCTCAAGCGATCGACCTCAACCAGCTCTTCTGTCAGGATCGCTATGACCGTTTCTGCTCCAGCGATGTGACCCCATCGCTGGCAATTGGCGTCACGTGCAGAGCCGAATACCAGCTGACCAGCGGGCGCAAGCATCCGTGCCAAATTGCGGACAGCGGTGCGCACCTCGGCGATGCCGTCGAGATAGTAGAGAACCTCCGCTACGACGATCAGATCGAATTGTTCCTTACTCCGGAAATGCTGGACATCGGAGACGATCCAGTTGATGTGAGGTGCGTCTTTCATCCGTTCGCGTGTCCTGGCAATCGCACGTGGCACGATATCAATCACGGTAAGCCGTTCGCAATGGGGTGCCAGTTTTTCCGTGAAGGCTCCCCTCGCGCATCCGACTTCGAGTGCGCTTTTGATGGACCCCTTGGACAGTGACAGATGAAGCATTTGCCTATGGCGCTCGTGCTCGAACGGATTGCTGTCGAGTCGCCACGGATCGTCTGCTTCCAATTCCCGATGCAGCAATTGGAAATTCGTTTCATGTGTCAATGTCACCTCCCTTCGTACCGTGCCGCTACAAGTGTCGCCAAGCACCGTCCATCTTCAAAAAACGTAGCAAGGCGAATCGCCAAAATCGCGGGCAGTTTGAACGTGCCGCACTCATAGCGACCGCAGGAAAACCCGCTTCGTATTTCAGATCGGTGAGTGGAGCGTTTCATAGCTCCGGACCGTTGCGATCGATGAACGTACCAGCCGGCCACTCACTCATCGAGCTGGCAATTGGCAACACCACAGCGAGTACATCCTCAACGCGCGTAGGCGGCAACTGGGGGTGCATGTCCGGGAGCGTCGATCGCACGCGGACTCCCGATAAAACCGTCCCAAGACCGTGCCGGCAGAACCTCGCAAAGTGGTTGTGCAGTGCATGTCGAACGGCACCGAAAGCAAATGGAACGCCAAGCTCTTGCAGCACGGGATACATCGCGCGTATCGAATGGCCGATTCCGAACCCCTCGAGGTCTGGACGTACGCCGTACAATCCCAGTTCGGCTACGAGCAGATCGACCTCCCCAACCTTGATGAAGCGACGCAGCGAACCCATGTGAGCCGCCACACCGTGCGAATCGTAGGCGATTGCGCGGAGTTCGGGCCTAGCCCCAGCCCAGCTTCGGCCGCGCTCGAACGGTTTTGCGTTGAAGGCTCCAGTCGGCCCATAGGTCTTTCGAAAGAAATCAGCCAATTGGACATGGTCGGAGAGCTGCAGCTCGTTTTCCCAGCACAGTCTCCATTGCACCTTTGAGGACATGTAAAGTCACCTGTTTTCGACGCGTTCGTGCCGCCGCAACGCGGCCGCAGCGACGTCGCGCACCGTGTAAAACGGTTTCTGTCGCTACATAGCGACCGCAAGATTGATCAAATCGAATGCTTCTAGAGCAAACGTGAAGATATGGATGGGTGACGGCCAGCGCTTTCGTGGCATGTATTTGTGCCTTTCATCGCCCCGATCTCGAAAAACCTCGCATACTGCCCCCCTGCAAAGTGGCGCTTCAATTCATGGAAGTTCTCTAACGTTTGATCCAGCGATCGGCCTTCTTGGCGCTGAAGGATAGTGCCACCTGAAAAGGGATGCGCCGCTGCCCCCAGGAATTTCCAGATCTTCTCAAGGCATGCACACGGCTCCTCAAGAAGGCTTTCATAGTCGATCGCCAACATGTTGGTCGAAGCGAACGTGCGCGCCACACGGGCGTGGAAATCGTCGGCAGCCTTGAAGTAGGTCTCGCAGTCTTCGACCGTCAATCTGACGCGTGGCGGCAGAGCCGAATCGCTGTCCGAACCAAACTTCAGCCATTGACCACTTTGCCTCGCCTGTTTCAGCGATCGCAGCGATTCCAAGGTGTTTTCTCGAACCACGAGGATCACCTTGAGGCCCGGCCAGCGGGTCAACTCATCAAAGAATCCCGGGCGATCATGAAACTGCGGTTCGTTGATCTTGCAACCCACATGCGCCACATTTGTTTTGCCGGCCCGGGGGGGATAATGCTGGTAGGCTAGCTTCAGGAGTTCTTGATCGCTACGTACCAGGCGATCGCTATCTGCCCAATTCGCATCATACCGATTGAGCAACTCGCCATTACTCGATACGTTCGGATGCTCGTTCAGCAATTCTTCCAGATAGTGTGTACCTGTCCTCGGCATCGCGAGGATTACAAATGGCTGGGGGGGTGGCGTAGCGGAGTTCATTACATGTATCTCCATGATGCGGTTCATGGGCCAACTCGGATTAGCCCCAAGTTTTGTCAAGACATGAGGCGCCGGCGAAAAAGTGCCGTCGACAGGAAGAACGGCAACACGGAGTAGACGCAAAGTGCCCCGATATGCAGGCCGATTCCGCCCGCTGTGCGCCCCAGCATCGCCGGACGAATGAGATCGACCGCATGCGCCAGCGGCAAGAATTGCCCTAGCTGCCGAAAAACACCGGGGAGTTGGCCGACCGGGAAAATCACGCCGCTTAGGAAGAGCATGGGCGTGAGAACGAGCGTTTGATAGAACACGAAGTAGTCGTAACTGGGTGCAACCGCAGTGAGGATCATTGCCAGGCTTGCGAAGGCGAGGCCGGTGAGGATCACTACTGGCATGACGTAGAGGACAGATGGGAGTGCTGCATAGCCCAGCATAGCGGCGACCGACATAACCGCAGTTCCGGCCAGAAAGGCCTTGGTGGCGGCCCATGCCAACTCACCAAGAATGACATCGCCGAGTGTGAGCTGTGTGCACAATATCGCTTCCCACATGCGCTGCGTATGCATGCGAGAGAACGCTGCATAAATCGTTTCGAAAGTAGCGGAGGTCATCGCGGTCGTTGCGACCATGCCGGCCGCCAGAAACGCGATATATGGAGTTCCGTCAACGCTGCCTATCATTATTCGAAGACCGAAGCCAAGCCCAAACAGGTAGATCATCGGGTCGGCGAGATTTGCGAGAAGCGACGCGAACGCGGCTTTTCTCCATGCCAGGTAGTTGCGGCGCCATACCGCACCCCAGTTCCAAGCGTTCGCTGGCAGGGCCGTCAGATATGCTTCACTCATCATTCAGTCCTTCATCTCACGTCCGGTTATCCGCAAAAACACATCTTCCAGATTCGCGGGACGCTGTAGAAGGCGCAGACCCGTACGCGCGCGCAATTGCACGCGCAGCAGAGCCGGATCGGCCGCATAACAAAAGAGCGTCTCACCGCTTACCTCTACGCGCTGCGCGTACGGCCCAACCAGCGAACGCAACTCGTGCGGATCGCCGCCGTAGATCTCGATCACGTCGCTCCCAATCCATTGTTGAATTAGTGCATGAGGGCGGCCTTCGGCGATGCAGCGCCCATCCTCGAGGATGCAAAGTCGATCGCAAAACCGCTCGGCTTCCTCCATCAAGTGGGTGGTCAAAAGAATTGTCTTCCCGCGTGCCAGCAGCGAGCGCAGGCGTTCCCAGATCAGATGGCGCGCATGCGGGTCGAGGCCAGTTGTAGGCTCGTCCATTACCAGCAACTGTGGGTCGTTGATCAGCGCGCGTGCCAGTGTCAGCCGGCGCTTCATGCCACCAGATAGGTCAGTAACGCGCGAGTACGCCTGGCCCTCGAGGTGAGCGAATTCGAGTAACGACGGCATCACTGCTTCGATTTCACGTGTGCTCATGCCGAAGTAGCGTCCGAATACCAACAGGTTTTCCCGCACTGTGAAGCCGGGCTCGAGGTTGTCGAATTGCGGAACCACGCCAATGCGCGCGCGTGCCGAGCGAGCGCGTGCCGGCACCGGTTCTTCGAGCACCGTGATCTTGCCTGCTTCAGGGAGCGCCATGCCTAGGACCATACGCACCGTCGTGCTCTTGCCTGCGCCATTTCGTCCGAGCAGGCCGAAGCACTCCCCGGGTTCAACGCTGAACGACAATCCATCGACAACACTCCTGCCGCCATATGACTTCCTTACGCCGGTGAACTTGATTGCTGTTGTGGGCATGGAGCTAAGAAGCATATGTATTTGCTTTAAAGTGAAAGGGCCTCTATGCCGCGCCCAATTTCGTTGCAAACGCCCGGGTCTACCGAAGACGCGGCATCACGTGTGGGCGAGCCGCTAACAGGGAAGGGTTGGCATCCTGGGGATGATGCCGACGTTGTGAGCGGACGATTACTGCGCGAATACGAGTCGGCATCCCATATAGCAAGAGGTCACTCGCTGCTGACGAACTCGTCACGCGTCACCAATGTCGACGAATCGGGCGTGAGATGCGGCTGACCAGACTGAGCGTCAGCTGCCCGCGATCCCGTCGCACATTGTTTCTTGGCCTGATCGTGGGTATTGACCTCTTCTTTCTGCTCATTTGTTACATTGCCTGCGGAACCGCGGGTCAGCCAATCGCTGTTGCTCAACGTACATAAGGCATAGGCCTTCACCGGGAGTAGGAGAAAGACGTTGATCAGCGTGTGCACAGTAAACCCGAGGAATCGGATCTGACGAGCCCGAACTGCTGCCACGCTGCAGCGAATGGTGGTCATTGCTCCGATGACGAGAATGGCCAGCCAGGGCACTGTGGCAGTCAGCGCGAGCTGCAGGAACCCGGATAGCAACGATAGGGAAAGCAACAGCGGACCTAGGTTCTGCCCAATCAGGTCCAGCGTGAGGTAGCGATCGAGGCTAGGCAGTAGTCGCAGCGCAAGCAGCGTGTCACGATAAGTGCTGCGCGCCCAGCGTAGTTGTTGGTGCAGGTAAGGCCGTAGCCGGTCTGGAACAACTGTGGTCGCGATGGCATCTGCAACGTACTCGGTTCGGTAGCCTGCCATCAGCATCAGAATCGTGAGGTGTCGATCCTCGCCGAAGTCGCTCGGCTTTCCCCGAAACAGCTGTGTCTCGTACTGGTCCAACAGCAAAAGAAGCGCGGTGCGTCGATATATGGCACAGGGACCGCAGCAGCACATAACGGCGCCGAAGCGAGCCTGAGCGGCACGCTCTTCGTTGCAGGCCAACCAGTACTCCATATCGATTAGACGGGTCAACAAAGTATCGCCCCGGTTGCTAGCCTTCAATTGGCCCATGGCAGCGCCGATTGCGGTATCTCGCATTGCCACTACAAGCTTCTTGACGACGTCGGGCGCAAGTGTCGTGTCTGAGTCGACGTTGAGTATCAATTCTCCGGATGACAAGCGTATTGCGGCAATCTGCGCCTTGCGCTTTCCAACATTTTTGGGAAGCAGAATGAAGTTGAATCTCGGGTCGTGCGCGTACGCGCGGTGTACCGGTCTCAACGCGTTGCAGTTGCTGGAGCCGTCGTCGACCACATGGACTGTCAATCGTCCGGCGTATTCTTGAGCGGCAATGGAGGCCAAACATGCCCGGAGCGTGCGCGGGTCTTCGTTGAAGCACGGTACGACGACGTCCACGTCCGGTAGAAAGTCGGCGCCGACCGTGTTGTTCGACGCCGGAGGACCGCTTGTCGGCAGAGTGTGAAAGTACTGCACGCCCTTATATACGGTGGATAGAAGTGCATACAACAAAACTGAAACGGTGTTGATTGTGGCAGCGCCGTTCATGTTCATAGAGATCAGTTTGCTCAGTGGCGTTGAGGAAGTGAGCTGAATACAAACTTGCGGTCGTGCAGTGCAGGGATCAGACGGGAAAGCGCCATGAGCGTCTGATCGCGCGATTGGGCATTAGAGCAACCTGCTGATTCGGCGGGAGGTACGCCGTCATGCAAGAGCACGATTGAGCCTGGCTGGATGGACGTCAGCACCGCATCGACAATCGCATCGACACCGGGGCGAGCCCAGTCTTTTGGATCCACCGACCAGTGCAGGGCTGCCAGCCCCGCTCTTGCTGATACAGCGAATACCTCTTCGGTCCATATTCCGTACGGTGCACGCACGTGTCGCACCTTGGCTTCGGCACACGCCGTCTGAATGATCCTGTTGGTACCGAATATTTCGCGCTGTACCTCATCAGACCCACATCTGGACAGATCAGGATGAGTCATCGTGTGATTGGCTACTTCGTGCCCTTCGGCAACCATCCGTTCGATGAGCTTTGGCTGATCCGCCGCGTACGCACCGATAACGCAGAACGTTGCGGGAATCCGATGTTGCGCGAGTAGGTCAAGTACATCCGGTGTGCAAGACAAATTCGGTCCGTCGTCAAACGTCAAGTAGATGTCGCGATGTTGGCAGAGTCGCGGCCCTGTAGTTCCAAAGTTCATAAGATATGAGGCTACGAAGGCTGGTTGCTTTCGTTCAGGACGATGCGAACTTTGCAGTACGTCGATAAATTTGTAAAATTAATTGTTTCGATGACATGCATCCATGACGTGGATGCCGTAAAAAAAATGCGTTTCAAAGGCCTTGATCTCAATCTCCTCGTCGCGCTGGATGCGCTGATGACGCAGCGTAACGTGACAATGGCGGCGCGAAGCATCAATCTCAGCCAACCAGCGATGAGTGCTGCCGTCGCTCGGCTACGCGACTATTTTGGCGACGAATTGTTCGTGATGAGGGGGCGCGAGTTCGTTCCGACAGCGCGCGCGATGGAACTCTCCGGGCCGGTTCGCGAAGCTCTATTGCATATTCAGCTTTCCATCATTTCCCGAGATGCGTTCGACCCGGCCCAGTCGAATCGCCGTTTCCGGATCTGCCTCTCCGACTTCATGATGCTCGTGTATTTTCAAAAGGTCGTAAGGCGCGTGGCGCGGGAGGCGCCCTCCGTCAGTTTCGAATTGCTACCCCTCGACGACGACCCCAATGACATACTCCGGCGGGGCGAGGCGGATTTTCTTATCATGCCGGAATTGTTCCTCAGTAATACTCACCCCAAAGTGCGGCTGCTCGACGAGAGGCTCGTATGCGTGGGCTGTCCGACGAACAAACAGCTATCGCGGCGGCTCTCGCTCGACAAATATATCTCGATGGGGCACGTTACCGTGAGGTTCGGACGCGGGCGCAAAGCCTCTATCGAGGAATTCTTTTTACTCGATCTTGGGCTCAAGAGGAGGGCCGAAGTCGTGGTTCCAAGCTTCAGCATGATCCCGCCAATGCTGTCAGGTACCCAGCGTATCGCTACAATCCCCTTGAGGCTGGCCAAGTATTTCGCGGAATTCGTACCGCTGCGGATCGTTGAAGTTCCTCTGCCGCTTTCCACATTCACTGAGACCATCCAATGGCCTGCGCTTCATAATGGTGATCCAGCGAGTGTCTGGATGCGCGGGCTGTTACTGCAAGAGGCTCGAAGCAGTATCAAGTGAACGACGGGATGAGCGAGAACTCAGGTGGGCCGAGGGGTACGGTCACGCAAATCGTCCAGGGGCCCACCCCGGTTCATGCTCGTCACAACGTCAGTAAGCGTAAAGCGGAATTCGCGCAGCGTCGTGTCGATTGCCGCGGCGATTTCGTCTTCCGACGTGCCCCGATAACGGAACCGCGCGAGGATCGTGTCGTAGCCGCCCTTGCCATCGAATACATGATTGCGCTTCGGCAAGATGGCATGGTAGAGAGCCGCGATTCCTTCTGGCAACTCGGCGTCGACGAACCGGCTGCCGATTGGCTCGGGCAGCATCAGAAAGCCGCCGCGCCTGGGCGACGCCGATACGGCTCGTGTGGCTGCCAGCCGTGCGTCGAAATGTGCCTTATCACCGGATTGCTGCGCGACCCACAGATGGAACAGATCAACGCCGTACAGATCACGGAATAAGAACGGAATTTCTCCACCACCCACGCGGGCGCCGACCTCAAGGAAGTAAAGACCATCGACGCCATCAATTATTTCGATATGGAATGCACCGTCGCTCAATGCTAGTGCGTGCAGGCACGCACGCGCAAACGTGAGCAGCGCATCGTTCAACGGTCCCGGATCGAGCATCACCGAGCCGAGGGGCTTGCCCTGTGCAAAGTCGAGGCAAGTGTTGACGTAGCGGGACGCGCGCGCAATCGCGAATGCCCCGCCCGCAACGAACCCGTCAACGTGGTAGATGGTCCCTTCGATGTACTCCTCGCATTCATAGTCGGCAAGCGGTAGCGTTGGCCAAAGCGCATCTAGTTGCGCGCGCGTGTCGACGCGCCGAACGCCTGCGCTTGCCGCGCCTGAGCGCGGCTTCAAGATGAGCGGAAAGCGCATGGCACCAATCAGCTTCGGATCTCGAACACGACATCTTTCATCGCGACGAAGCGGGGCACACGCAGGTCGGCCGCTGCGACGGCACGCTTCATGACGGCCTTGTCGCGAAAGCGTACGACTGTGAAGGGCCGGTCACCAAAGATGCCGAACGCGTTACGAAGGCGGGCAGCCGCCATCAGGTCGAATTCGGACAGCGCGATCAGCCGATCGATGCCACCGAGAGCCGCGCTGCACGCGAGCACGGCCTCATGCAGCGCACGCTCGTCGACGAAATCGGGCACGTGCTCGACGTGCGCGATGCGCGGCGCAGCGAGCGCCGCGGCGCCGTTTGGCGTGCAGACATATGCGACATCATGCGCGGTATGGTCGATATAGCGATGGTAGGCGGCGAAGTCGTCAGACCAACGGTTCAGTACGACGATGCGATTGCGTTCGGAGGACGGATTGAGCGTCATGTTGCTTGGTCTCATCAACTATCGGTACGCGACAAATCGAGTTTGAGCGCGCGAAGCGCTTCAGCAAGTCGCAAATCGAGCGTTTCACCAGCTTCTGCGAGAAAGCGATAGAGGTCGCTTGCACTTGGAGCCTGCTTGTACTGTGCGGCGAAATGACGGATGCGGTCGAGCAGCAGTGGGACGAGCCACTCGGCCACGCTCACGCCTAGCGCGCTGTAAGCCTGGTGCACGCTTTGGGGGCCACAATGTTCTCCGAGTGCTACCGACCGCTGCCGTCCTGGCTGGGGATATTCGAACTCCTCGTGTGTCCTGCGATGCTTCGTGATGCCGCCGGTGCGATCGCTGGGGTCGGACGTGAGGACGCCGCGATCAACGATGCTCTTGTCGGAAAAAATGATGCGGCCCGACGCCCATTCGATTAGTCGACAAACTGCGGGCAGGGCCTCGGTATTGATCCCGGTGTCCCGTCCTAGCAGGTGTCGCGCGCCGATAACGATCTCTTCGAGTGCCGCATTGCCGGCTCGCTTGCCCAAGCAGTCGACTGTGGTGTTCGCGTGGGTGGCTCCCGCCCGCAGGGCAGCGAGCGTGTTGGCTGTGGCGAGTCCGAGGTCGTCGTGCGCGTGGATTTCGATCTCGAGGTCGACGGCATCGCGCAGCCTTGCGATGGCCTCGTAGGTCGAAAACGGATCGAGCACGCCAAGGGTATCGGCGAAGCGCACGCGCTGCGCGCCGTGTTGCTGCGCGCAGCGCGCCACTTGCACGAGGAAGGCGGGGTCTGCGCGCGAGGCGTCTTCCATGCCGAGGGAAATCTTGCGGTCGCTCTTCACTGCCTCGGCGATGACGCGCACGATTTGCTCCAGCACCCATCTGCGCGGCTTTTGCAGCTTGTCCTGCAAACGAATGTCCGAAACGGGAATTGAGAGGTGGACGATATCGGCATTGCAGCGCAACGCCGCGGCAAGGTCTCGTTGAGTCAGGTTCCCCCATACCATCAGGCGGGCGTCGAGATTCAAGTCGACGATCGCCTTGATGCACGCGATTTCGTCTTCGCCCAGGGCGGGGATGCCGACTTCGATTTCGGCGACGCCGGCTCGAGACAGCGCGGCCGCGATCGCGCATCTTTGATCGAGTGTGAACGCGACGCCGACGGTTTGCTCGCCGTCGCATAGGGTGGTGTCGTTGATAATCGGTGCAGACATTTCACTAATCTCTCGGGTTATCGCCCATGGCCTCTCGCGCATGAATTCGCGCTCATGACATCCGTGAGCGCTATGCGGAAATCGTGCGGCACCGCGCGGATTGCTGCGGCGATTTCGTTTTCCGATGCGTCGCGGTAGCGGAACCGCGCGAGGACCGTGCCTTAGCAGACCTTGCGGCCGAATGCGTGATGGCGCCGCGGCAAGATGGCATCATCAATTGTCGATACAGGATTGATCGAGTCTAAGCATGCGCAGGGCTTCGGCGAGGCGGAAATCGAGCGTCGGTCGATCCGAGGCGGTAAACAGTACATGCCCGACGCGGCCGCGAAAGTCAGTCAGCTGCGGCACCGTACCGCCGATGTGCGAGTAGACCTCGACCTCCTGGAAGCCGGGCAGTGCGCGCACTTTTTGGATGCCCGCGGCACCGGCGAACCGCTCCGCTGAGGTCGCGAGGAACCTAACGCCGCTCACGCACGTCGCGAGCGCCTCTTTGCAGTCGGGCGTCGGAACCACGTCGCCGAGATGACCACGTATCATTACTTCCGGCAGCGAGATCGATTTGCTGAGTTCGACGAGCCGGTAGATCCGATCACCGCCGAGCCGCGCGGCCATTTCGATCAACACCGGGCCGTCTCGGGTAATGCGAGCCTCTGCATGGAACACGCCGAGCGTGAGGCCGATACACTTCGCGACCGCCTCGACATATGCAACAAGTGTCGCTCGACGGTCCGGTGTGAGCGGCGCTTCGACGACATGTCCCATCTCGACAAAATATGGCTCTGGGCCGAGCAGCTTCTCGGTCACTGCCACTACGCGCGGCCCAAGTGGACCGATGTAGCCTTCGATGCTGTATTCGGGGCCCTCGAGATATTGCTCAAGCAGCAAAGCTTGGCCGATCTTGCAGCCCATATCGACAACAACCGCGCGCATGGCGCGCTCGGCCATAAACCGCAGTTCCTGCAGGGAGTCGACTCGCGTGACGAGCTGGCTGCCGCAGCCGTCGACAGGTTTCAGGACGGCCGGGAAGCCGACCAGCGAAGCCGCCGCCACGATGTCTTGCGAATCTGTTATTCGGGCGAAGCGTGGCACCGCGAGTCCGGCGTCTGCGAGGCGTTTCCGACTCTGGTACTTGTCGCGCGCGAGCGTCGCCGCTTCCAGCGGCAGATGCGGCAGGCCGAGCTGCGCGGCCGCTTCCGCAGCCGGGCAGACCGTGTATTCGAAACCGGGCACGATCGCATCGGCGCCGACGGCACGCGCGGCTGCCGCAACCGCGTTTTCCGACGCAGTATCCACCGTCGTGAAAGAAGCGGCCGCAGCGCGCAGTTCAGGTGGCACAACGCGCTCGTCGCGGTCGGCGGAGAATACGTGCGCGGCGACTCCAAGGCGCGCAGCGGCAGCGATAAGCGCCGTGCCCGACGATGCCGGTTCGACGACGATGACTGCGGTCATGGAACGCTCCCTACGCTGCGGCGGTTTTGGGCTGCGGAACGGTCGCGGCGCGCAACTCATCGAAGTATTCGCCGATCAGCGCGATGAAGTGGCGCAGATACGTTTCCGCCTTGTCGATTCCACCCCAGCTGTCGATTGACCGCTGCACGGCGGCCCACATCAGGTCGTCATGAAAGTGCGTTTCGTCATACTCGATATGGCGGCGCGAACCCTGCACGTGTTGGTCGCCGAACACGCGGGCGGCAGCTGAGGTGATCGTCTTGTTGTAGAGATCCGAATACCATTCGACGAACCAGTTCCATACCATCGTCGGCAGCGGACCGTCACGGCAGATGCTCAGGTACAAGTAGCCGATCAGCTTGTCGGTGCTGTGGAATGGCGCGATGTGGTCCACTTGATCGGCCGTCAGGCCAAATTTCTCAATGTCGCGCAGGAATAGCCCTTCGTGCCCATATTCCTCGGAGATGTATTGCGCGAGAGTCTGCGCGAGCGCGTTGTCCTTGGAACCTATCTTGTAAAGCGCGAATGCGTCGACTTCATTGTTGAGGCGGATACGCAGCACTGTTTCGACGAGGTGCCGACGATAGTATTCGCTGTCGATCCACTCGCCACGATGAAACGCCGCGGTTTCCGGCGAAGCGGTGAACATCTGCTGCATTCCATGCGCCGCTACTTGTTCGAGACGTGCACGGTCGTTCCTTACCATCATTCAACCTCCAGATAAAATCAGAAAACAAAGACAGGAATACGGTGCAACCGGTGCCGTCCCCACTCCGATCGTGGGAAGCCGGGAGCCAGGTGGTCTGTAGATGAAGCAATTCTGTATGTTCGAACTTGCGGAAAACCCCTTACTGCCATGCCGAAACCGCGGCAAGTCATTGCGCGATGAGAAGGCGGTACTGCGGAACACTTTTCGACGATTCCAGTCCAACCCCGCCTTTGTGAGACGGGGCACGTCAAAGCTTTCGATGCCCCTTTCATTGATCTGCGTCGGGAGAAGCGGGTTGATTCCGCGTTTCTGGTCGTAGCGCCGACTGTCGTGAATCCCTTGCACGAACGCGCCGCCTTGCTGACAGCGAGATCGGTTTCTCCACCAGAATCGCGCAGATGCTCGCGGTGATAACACAGAGCGTGCCAAAGATCCGGGACGTGCTCATCGGTTGTTGAAGTATGATGAAGCCGATTGCGGCCGCAATCGCAGGCTCCGCGCTCATTAGAATGGCGAACACTGACGCACTCATTCGGCGCAGCGCGATCAGTTCTAGGGCGTATGGGACGAGCGGTACCAGCACCGAAAGATACGCGGCGTCAATCAGTTGTCTGGGAGGCAAATGGCCCCCACTTTGTAAGAGTCCGAAGGGAGTCGTGACGACGGCAGCCGTGATCAGTGACACGGCAAGTCCTTCTAGTCCCTCGAACAGTGTCCCGACGTGCTTCGTCAACACGATGTACGCGGCCCAGCCGCACGCCGCCCCGATCGGGAAGACCAGGTCGGCCAAGGCGACAACCCACGTACCGTTATCGCGAATGAGTAGTAGCACGCCGGCTGCCGCGAGAACCGGCCACGCCAGCAATGCCGGTTTGCGTACACTGAACGTCGCGACCGCGAGCGGCCCGAGGAAGTTGATCGCGACTGCAAGCGCGAGTGGCATGCGGCGCACTGCCTCGAAGAAGCACAGCGTCATGCATGCTGCCGCGCTGCCAAGCGCGATCGCGGCGAACCAGTGCTTCCGCGAATACGTGTTCAGCGGCGGCCGTATGATGGCCGCGAGGGCGAAGGCCGCAAAGCAGAGCCGCAGCCAAGTTATGCTAATGGTGCCGTACTCTAGCGTCGCAGGCCGCGACAGCGCGGCGCCGAGTTGGACACTGCACATCGATGCGACGACGAGCAGCGGTGCAACGGCGCGTGAGAACAATTTTGACAAATTCGGCGCTTTGCGCTCGGGTTCTTTTGCCGTTAATTCCTTTGCATTTAATTCTTGATTCATGCATCCTCTCCGCGTCCTTGATGAGGATGCTAACCGCAGCTGTACGCTTGGTGTAAGCTGATAATGTTTATGTTTGCATGAGGAAAATTGATGGTTCGCGATCTCGACAGCACGCTACTGCGTATCTTTGTGACTGTGGTGGAAACGGGTAGCGTGAGCAATGCCGCGATAGCACTCAATCGCACTCAGGCTGCTATCAGCATGGCGCTTCGACGCCTTGAAGACCAAGTCGGTCAGCGTTTGCTCGAGCGCTCGCCGCGCGGCGTCAAGCCGACGCCGGCGGGCAGCGTGCTACTCCCGTACGCGCACAAGCTGCTCGAAATCGGCCTCGCCGCGCGTGCCGCGCTGAACGCGGGCGACATCTCAGGCGCGGTACGGGTCGGCATTCTCGAGGATATCGCAATGAGTCACCTTCGGCACGCGCTGCGCCAGTTTTCGGCATCGTTTCCCGATGTCGCGCTCGAAATCGTCGTCGACTCGAGTCCCGCGCTATCCCGGCGGCTCGCGAGCAACACGCTCGATTTCGCGATCGGCGATCCTGCGCACATCTACGCCGAACCGCTCGTCACTTGGCGGCATCCTCTTCGCTGGGCAGCCGCGCGTACGCGCAGTGCTGACTTACGCGGCGGCCCCCTACCGATTGTGGCATTCAGCGGAGCATGTCGATGGCAGGAAAACTTCTTCGAGACGTTGCGCGAAGCCGGCATCGCGTGGCGCGTCGCGTGCGTGAGCACGAGCCTGTCCGCAATCCAGTCGGCCGTCGAGGCCGGGCTCGGTGTTGCTGTGCTACTCGACTGGAATGTGCGCCGCGATACGATGCATGCAATTGATCCGTGTGTTGCCGGTCTGCCGACGCCGCCCGTGGCCGAATTCGGGCTGTTCAGCCACGGAAATGCGGACGGCTGCACGCCAGCGGCAACGACGCTTCAGCGCTTCTTATTTCGGGCGCTGCAGCTAGGTTCGTCCGATGACGACGTGCTCCACTCGAGAGGGAGCGCATCAACAGGCCGCTGCAGCTCGTGATTTTCTGCACGAGTCGCGGATTGGGTGGAGGAGGGAATTGGCAATTTTCGCGCTCGCGCAGCTTCGCTGGACGCGTGAAGCATTCAGCCCACAGTGCATTTCTCCCCACATGAATAATGATAGCGATCCGAACGACTTTCATCATCATAATTGGGTATTGTGGTAGAAAGGCAATCCGATTCCGTATCCATCAACAAGTGCCGCCGTTAACAATCGGCTTTGCTAATTCTGTTTTCGCTCGATTGACCTTAGTGCGGCGCGCAGCGGTGCGGCATCGCTGCCCAATCGCTTACTCGCGGCGATCGCCGCCTCAATCATCGGCCGCTTCATCCGGCCTAGCCGAGTTACGTCGATGCGCGACGCGGTTCCTGTCAACGCGAGAGCGCCAGCGAGCGACTGCATCGCCGAGAACACCGGAACGGCGATGCTGGCGGTATCCATTTCATGCTGACCTGGCAATACACAACAGCAGTCGTACCGGATTTGCTCATAGCGCTTACCGGGTGCATGACTGAATGCAGCTAGCACATAGCCGGCGGCGTTTTCGGTCATCGTCTGTACGTCGCCTTCTTGAATGTGATCGCAGACCGTGCGCGACGAATTCAAGCGGCATAGGCAGACGATTAACTTCTCGCGCATTACGTGAAACGAGAGGCTCTCACCGCTGTCGTCGCGCAGTGCGTGCATCGACGGCAAAATTGCATCACAAAGTTGCAGGCCGCGCTGATAGAGCGCGCCCAGTTGCAGCGCTGTGGGTCCAATTTGGTAGCGGCCGTCGTCGTCTCGATAGATCATCCGGAGTTGCATGAGCGACGCTGTCAATCGTAGGACCGTGCTTTTGTAGAGCCCGGTGCGCGCGGCAAGCTCCTCGAATGAGAGGCCTTTCTGGCCGGACAAGCGGAACGCAAAGAGAATCGCGAATGCACGGTCGAGCGTGGCGGCGCCCTCGGCGCTTGTTTCGGGGATTGGTCTTGGTCGCATGCGGTGCCTATGTTTTGTGGGGGGGGGACGTGACCTGGGCTTTAAATGCGGAGCGCAAGCCGATCGGCGGGATCGAGCACGTATAGGCTTGTCGAGCAGTGCGTTCGGCATCGAGATCGCCTTGCAGCCTGAAGCGAACGTGGCACGAGGGATGTCGCTTATGGCGGCTCTTTCGCGACGTTGCTCGCTTCCATCAGGAAGCGATATAGATCACGCTCGTCGGGCTCTTGCTTGCGTTCGGTCGCGTGGTGGCGGATCCGTTTGAGCAGAACCGGTACGAGCCGCTCACTGAGCGTCAGGCCGAGCGCGCCATAGGCTTGGCGCACGCTTTGCGAACCGGAGTGCTTGCCTAGCACGAGCGAGCGCTTGCGGCCAAGTTGGGCCGGGTCGAAGCCCTCGTACGTAGCGGGGTTCTTCGCAAGACCGTCGGCACGGATCCCCGATTCGTGCGTGAAAGCACCACTTCCTACGATGCTCTTGCCAAACGCAACGGTCCTGCCCGAGGCCTGTTCGACGAGCCGCGAAAGGCCGACGAGCGCCGTCGTATCAACGCCTGTGTCCCGGCCGAGAAGATGGCGCGCGGCCATCACGACTTCTTCGAGCGATGCATTGCCCGCTCGCTCGCCGAGGCCGTTGACGGCCGTGTTCGCATGTGTGGCGCCGGCACGTAGCGCGGCAAGCGTGTTTGCAGTCGCGAGCCCTAGATCATCGTGCGCATGAATCTCGATCTCGATATCAACCGCGTCGCGCAGCCGCGCGATTGCCTCATAGGTGGAGAATGGATCGAGTACACCGACTGTGTCCGAGAAGCGGATCCGCTGTGTACCGCAATTCTGGGCGAGCCACGCGACTTGGGCAACGAATGCGGGATCCGCGCGCGACGCGTCTTCTGCGCCGAGCGACACCTTGAGGCCGTCCTTCACTGCCTCGCCGACCACTCGCCTGATTTGTGCAAACACCCATGTTCGTGGCTGCCGCAGCTTGTACTGCAAGTGAGTGTCAGATACTGGGATGGACAGGTGAACGATGTCGGGATTGCAGTACAGCGCGGCAGCTAGATCGCTGAGCGTTAGCCGGCCCCATACCATAACTCTGGCTTGGAGACGCAAGTCCACAATTGCTTGAATGCACGCAATTTCCTCCGGCCCCATCGAGGGAATACCGACTTCGAGCTCGGGGACGCCAGCCCCAGATAGCGCGGTCGCGATTGCGCATTTCTCTGCGACAGTGAATGCTACGCCGGCAGTCTGCTCGCCGTCGCGCAAGGTCGTGGCGTTGATGATCGGAGTCGACATGGGTGCGATCCCTCGAGTCTTTGCGGTTGTACCTGCAAGGTGCGGGCCAACCCTCTCTTGGCGCTACGAGTCCGAGCGACAATCAGGACGTCGGCATGTCGTGAGTGTCTTGTTCCCGACAATTTTCTTCATCATTTCGTCCATTGTGGAGCGGAGTCAAAATGAATTAGATAGAGGAAGTCGCACGGTCCCGCCAGCACTTTTTCGGTTAGCATCGTGGACTCAGTGAAACGTGTTGTTGTCTTTGTCGTTCATTTCCGACATTGCAGCGGCGATTTTGTTGTCGGCTTCGTGGATGCACGTGCCCGCGCCGTCCAGATTCGTACGAACCGGTACGGATTGTGGCTCGCCACCGCGTCTAGCATGCGCACAATGATCCCGGAGAGCCCATCGCTGGAGCGAATAAACCCATGCCGAACATCCATGCCAAAGCGACTTCTTGCGATTTCGATGTGATCTATGAAATATGCAAGACGCTCATCTCATCGGAGGACGTGAGGCAGACATTCGATACGTCGTTGCGTTACATGGCATATGCGCTCGGCTGGCGTTCCGCGTTCATTGCCATTGCAGAGTCAGACGGACGTTTGCGGGGTCTATGCAGCACGGGGCTGCAGGAGGACTGGCGGCAGCGCGTATGCTTTCTGCCCGGCGAAGGGATCGTCGGACGGATTTACACAATCGGGTCGCCCGTAATCGTGCCCGCGGTGCGCGACGAGCCGATGTTCCTCGACCGCACAGGGGGCGCGGGTGCTCCCGACGATGATAGCGTGGCCCTGCTCGGGGTGCCGATTCGGCACGAATGGCGCCCTCTGGGTGTGCTGGTCGCATTCTGCGAGAATCCAGGCGGCAACCGCCTGTTGGCGAGCGACCTGCACCTGATGAAGGTGGTTGCGACGCCGATGGCGCAGGCGCTTTTGCTCCATCTGGGGGCGAGCACGACGCGCGGCGGCAAGCAGGACGAAGTCTGGCGCATCCGGAAGACGGTCCGTCCCGTTCTGCAGCTCGATCAAGTGGTCGGTACGTCCGCACCGATGCAGGAGGTATTCGGACAGGTCCATCAAGTCGCGCCGACGCGCACAACGGTGTTATTACGCGGCGAGAGCGGCACCGGCAAAGAAGTGATCGCACGTGCGATTCACCGCCTGTCACCGCGCAGGGAGCAACCATTCGTCTCGGTCAACTGTGCGGCGCTCACGGAATCGCTGCTGGAGAGCGAGCTGTTTGGCCATGAAAAAGGCGCGTTCACGGGTGCGCAATGTCAACGCAAGGGACGATTCGAACTGGCGCAGGGCGGGACTCTCTTCCTCGATGAGATCGGCGATATTTCGCCGTCCTTCCAGGCAACACTTTTGCGCGTGTTGCAGGAGCGCGAGTTCGAACGAGTGGGCGGCGTGAGACCAGTGAAAGTCGACGTGAGGCTGATCTTTGCCACCAATCGAAATCTAGAGCGGATGGTGAGGGACGGCGAGTTCCGTGCGGATCTGTACTACCGGATCAACGTCGTCAGTATTCCATTGCCGCCGCTGCGCGAGCGGCGCGACGACATTCCCGCGATGGCGCAGCACTTTCTCGATCGCTTCAATCGCGACCACGGTCGCTCGCTGTGCTTCAGCGATGACGCGATGCGCGTGCTGATGAGCTGTCATTGGCCCGGTAACGTACGCGAGCTCGAGAATTGCATTGAGCGTACGGCGACGATGACGCATCATGACACGATCGATCGCCTTTCATTCCTCTGCGAGTCCGATCGATGCACCGCGAAAGTGTTGCACCATATCCAGCGAGAGGACGCCGTGCGCCCTGCAGGCCCGTCAGACATCTCAATTAGCGAAGTGCCAGACTCGCTGCGGAGCGCCGCGATGCCACCATCGAGCAGGGTCAATGGCACTGATCGCGATCACGTAGGGCTCAACCTGCCGAACGGTGACGACAGGCCGGATGGCGAGCGCGAACGGCTCATTTGGGCGATGGAGCGCTGCGGCTGGGTGCAGGCGAAGGCGGCGCGGCTTCTCAAAATCACGCCGCGACAGATCGGCTACGCACTGCGCAAGCACGGGATCAAGGTACGGCGCTTCTGATCGTCACCGACGCGCACCGTGTGCTCCCCGCCATGCGGCAAGTGAACTGCGCCTCGCACGCCGTTGGATGTGGGCGGAGTTGACTTGCGTTGTCCACTTTGTAACGACGTCGCTAAATGCACGGGAGGTATTGTCGCTTGGCACGGATCTCGCGTCGGTGATCTGATAGATCGTATCGACAAGGAGCATCTCCATGAGCCTCAAGATTGTTGCGTCAACCTGCACAGGCTGCTCGGCTTGCGAGCCGCAATGTCCGAACGTCGCGATCACCGAGAAAGGCGGTGTGTTTGCCATCGACCCGAAGAAGTGCACGGAATGCGAAGGCCACTTCGATAGTCCGCAGTGCGTCGCTGTGTGCCCTGTGGACGGGTGCATAGTGCACTGTTAATCCCCGATCTTCGATTGGGTCGCGGTTGAGCGATTATCTGCCGCGCTGCAGCCTTTACTCGCGCCACTCCGCATTAAGGTTGCGTTGAATTCTCCTCTTGCACGCGGTGCTGGAGTCGTCGCGGAGCGGCTCCGAGGATACTCGCGTGCAGCTCGCCGCCGAACGGTCTCCGAGCGGACAGTTGCCGCCGATCTGGGCCTTCTTCAGTGGGCCGAGCCCAATCGACGCGTCCACATGCTCGGCATCGAAACCGACTACCCGCATGCCGTTAGCTTCCATTAGTGGACGGCGGATCAAAAGTGGTTCGGCAAGGAGGCACGCGAGTGCGCTTGCAGCATCCAGCAATTCGGGCGCGAGCCGACCCGACTTTATCTCGGGCGCCGCGCGGTTGAACCATTCGGGAACAAGCAGCGGCTCGAGGAAGGCGAACAGCGTTTTTGGCGTCCATGGCCAGCGCAGCAGATTGCGCACCTCGAGCGTGTGCCCGGCGGCGATGAGTAGCGCCTTCTGCGCCGCATTCGCGCTGCAGCCGGGTTTTTCGTAAAAAATCACGTGTGTCATTTTGGATCGATTTCAGCGGAATGGTTTCACGGTTGGCCTTCGTGTAGGACGAGCGCAAAACTCGTGATCTTTAGATGCGCCGGTATAAAAAGAACTGTCATTGGCACTGCGGCATGCAGATAATCTAGACGCCGATAACATAAGCCCAAGGTGCGGCATCTGTCGGCGATCGACCGGAAGTGTCGCGCACGGCAAGTCACGGTCGCGATCTGCCAAGATGTCCATCGCGCTGCGTCCGTCCGGCGCGCATAGTGTGACATTCGCGCCTTGCGCAATTAGCAACCGCATTACCTCGGTCCTGCCGTTCGCCGCTGCCTGCATGAGGCACGTGATACCGTCATCGTTCGCGTGGTCAATATCGATACCTGCATCGACGAGGCGAACGATCGATGCAGGTGAACCGCCGGTACTCGCATACCAAAGCGCGTTGTTGCCGGCGTCGTCGACCGCATAGATCTGCAAGCCAAGCGCGATGAGCGCGTTCATCACAGCGTGATCGTCTTGTCGCACGGCTAGCATCAATGGCGTAAGGCCGTTGACGCTGCGCGAAAGGGGATGAGGAAAGTCGTTCCGCGCGAGCCAAGTCGCGACTAGCGCGGGGAGAGGTGTCGCGTCATTGTCGGCGCGCAGTGCTCGCTCCGTGTCGGTGTCTCTTGATAGCGGTGTGAGAGGAAAAGGCATATTCATGGTCCTGTTGCAGTTGTAAGGCGGCGTCTGAGCCACGGGCGGGACGACTAAAGCGTGTGGGTGTGTTGGTGGCCAGCGCTGGTGCAACCACCATGCCAATCGACCCAATGCCACTCAGAGCGCGAGACGCGGGTTCAGCGGTCAGAGCGTGCGTTCCCTTCGCGACAAGGACTGCTCCGATTGTGCGGAAGCTGACATCGGAAGCGCAAGACACGACAGTCGCGCTCGCATCCCAATGTAGCTATCGAGGAGGACAACCGGAGATAGGACCAAGCGGCGCAGCGGCGCGTTCCGCGCTGACGGAAATCATGGTGCGGAACTTGCGAGTTGGTGCGGACCAGATAGTCAGGAGCTTGTATGTCTGCCTCCCTCAAGGCAAAGATTGCCGAGGTCTTCGACGAACGCGGTTGCGAAAGGAACCAAGCCAAAAGCGAGAAGGAGCGCAAGTCCGGCTGCACGAGGCAGCTCTCGCCAGGCGCGTCAGCGGGCGGCTGTGCGTTCGACGGCGCAAAGGTCGCGCTGCAGCCAGTCGTCGACGTGGCGCACCTCGTGCACGGGCCGATCGCGTGTGAAGGAAATTCGTGGGATAACCGCAATGCGGCATCCTCGGGCTCGACGCTCTATCGCACTGGCTTCACGACTGATATTAATGAACTCGACGTCGTATACGGCGGTGAGAGGCGGCTGTTCAGGAGCGTGCGCGAAATCATTGAGAAATACGACCCGCCCGCCGTGTTCGTCTATCAGACCTGCGTGACCGCGTTAATCGGCGACGACGTCGAAGCGGTTTGCAAGCGGGCGTCAGAAAAGTTCGGTAAACCCGTCGTTCCGGTGAACGCGCCCGGCTTCGCGGGCTCGAAGAATCTCGGTAACAAGCTCGGCGCCGAGGCGATTCTCGATTACGTGATCGGCACACGTGAGCCGGCACACACGACGTCATTCGACATCAACATCATCGGCGAATACAACCTGTCGGGCGAACTGTGGCAGACGAAGCCGCTCCTCGACGCTCTCGGTATTCGTATTCTTTCGTGCATTTCTGGCAACGGCCGATACGGCGAGATCGCGACTTCGCACCGGGCTAAGGTCAACGTGATGGTGTGCTCGAAGTCAATGATCAACATCGCGACGAAGATGGAGCAGCGCTACGGTATTCCGTATTTCGAGGGCTCCTTCTATGGGATAGGCGACGTAAGCGACACGCTGCGCCAGATGGTGAGGCTGCTGGTGCAACAGGGCGCACCCGATGACCTGATAGGGCGGACAGAGCGCCTGATTGCGGCAGAAGAGGCTCGGGCGTGGGGGCGGATCGCGCGGTACCGCAAGCGCCTGCAGGGCAAACGCGTACTGCTTATTACGGGCGGTGTGAAGTCGTGGTCTGTTGTCGCCGCGCTGCAGGAGGTTGGGCTCGAGATTGTCGGAACAAGCGTAAAGAAGAGTACCAAGGAGGATAGAGAGAGGATCCACGAGATTATGGGCGACGGTGCGCAGATGATCGACAATATGGCGCCACACGAGATGTACAAGATGCTCCGCGACGCAAGGGCTGACATCATGTTGTCCGGCGGGCGTTCGCAATTCGTTGCGCTGAAGGCGCGCATGCCCTGGCTCGATATCAACCAGGAGCGCCATCATCCATACGCCGGGTATGAGGGCATCGTCGAACTGGTGTGCGAAATCGACCGCGCGATGCACAACCCCGTTTGGCAGCAGGTCCGTATCCCGGCGCCGTGGGGGGACGACGGCGAGAGGCTCGATGCCGTGCAGCGACAGGTACCCGAGCTCGCCACGCCCGTGCCGCCGCTGGAAAGCGTGCGCGCCCGCGCAGTAGGTGTCGAGTCGGCCTTCGCGTCTTAAGCACAGCGGGGAGCGGAGACAATGGCTGTCGTTGTCGAATCCAACAAGGCGTGTGCGGTCAACCCACTGAAGATGAGCCAGCCGTTAGGCGCGTGCTATGCGTTCATGGGGCTCGACGCGTGCATGCCGGTGATGCATGGTCCCCAGGGGTGTACGTCGTTCGGTCTCGTGCTGATGGTGCGCCATTTCAAGGAGGCTATCCCCCTGCAGACTACTGCAATGAACGAGGTCACGACCATTCTTGGCGGATACGACAACGTCGAAACAGCACTGTTGAATATCCACAAACGCGCGGCGCCAAAGGTCATTGCGGTCTGCTCGACAGGGCTCACTGAAACAAAGGGCGACGATGTCGAGGGCTATCTCGCGATGGTGCGCAAGCGCAAGCCAGAGCTGGATAGCACGGAGGTCATCTACGTGTCGACGCCAGACTATGTCGGTGGCTTCGAGGATGGCTATAGTCGTGCGCTCGGCGCGATCGTGAAGGCATTGGTAAAGCCGTTGCCGCGCGTCGCGAGGCAGGTAACGGTGCTGCCCGGTAGCCATCTGTCGCCGGGCGACATCGACGAACTGCGCACAACCATCAGCGCGTTCGGGCTCGATGCAATCGTGCTGCCGGACCTGTCTGGCTCGCTCGATGGTCACATCCCTCAGGACTGGCGCGGCACGACGCTTGGCGGTACGACGCTAGATCGGATACGTGCGGCCGGTGCATCGGCATTGACAATCGGCGTGGGCGAGCAGACCCGCGAGGGGGCTCAGGCGCTAGAGGCGCTGGCAGGTACGCCGTTCGAAATCTTCGAGCGGCTCACCGGACTGGAACCCAACGATCGGTTGCTACAGCGCCTTGCTCAGCTGTCGGGCCGGTCGGTTCCTGCAAAGTACTGCCGGCAACGTAGCCAACTGCTGGATGCAATGCTCGACGGACACTTCTACACGGGCGGCATCAAGGTGGCGCTCGGCGCCGAGCCGGACCTGCTGCTCGCGCTCGGTTCACTGCTGCACGAGATGGGCGCCGAACTATCGGTCTGCGTCAGCACGACCGCGTCGCCATCGCACGCACTTCTGCCCGCAAGCGAAGTCGTGCTCGGCGATCTCGAAGACATGGAGAGCGCCGCAAGCGGCTGCGATCTCCTTATCACAAATTCCCACGGTCGGCAGATGGCAGAGCGCCTCAGCAAGCCGCTCATGCGCGTAGGCTTTCCCGTGTTCGACAGGATCGGAAATGCTCACCGCTGCCAAGTCGGCTACCGAGGCACGATGAACCTCATCTTCGAGGTCGCAAACCTGATGATCGAGCAGATTCCTCGCTACGGCCCCGCCGACTGGGCGCTTCCGCAGTCGGCGGCTGATCTGGCCGCGCGCGATCCCGCCCGAGGAGTAGAGATTCCGGTCGCTGCGACCGGCTACGAATGTTACGAGGAGCCCACCCCATGAAAATCGCATTTGCAACTCAGGACAAAGTGCACATCGACGCACACTTCGGCTCGGCGAAGACTATTGTCACGTACGACGTGACGACCGACGGCCATAAGTTTGTCCAGGCGTTCGACTTCGGCGGCGATCTGGAGGAGGACGGTGACGACGACAAGCTCGCGCCCAAGCTCGAGGCCGTCCGAGACTGCGCGATCCTGTATGTCGCCGCGATTGGCGGCGCGGGGGCGGCGCGCGTCGTGGCGCTAAAGATCCATCCGATCAAGGTGCCGCGGGCAGAGCTGATCGAAGATGTTCTCGAGAAGGTGAGCGGCGTGCTGAAAGGTACGCCACCGCCCTGGCTGCGCAAAGCGCTCGCGAAGGACCGGCTGCGGTCGTACGATTTTTCTCAGGACGACGAGGTAGCTCATGAGTGAAGGCAATCTTGAGAAGGACGCCGTCGATGCGGCGAGCGAAGAGGTGCTTCTTGCAACCCCGTTCGTCCAGCAGCTGGTCTGGCAGCTGCGTGCGCAGCTGCCCCACGGCTCGTGGAATGGGACAAGCGACCAGAGATTGCTGAAGCCGTACATCCTGACCGCGGAAGAGCGTCGCGCGATTCCGATCGTGGGCGACCCGAATCCCGAGACGCTCTTGCGGCTGGAGCTGTTCTATAACGCAATCGCGGTGGCGATTGAACTCGAAACTGGACAGATGGTCTCGCCGATGACGAAGATGAGCCATGAGGGATTCGGGCGGATAGTGCTGATTGCGGGCCGGCTTGTGGTCGTCAACAAGCAGCTGCGCGAAGTGCACCGCTTCGGTTTTCCGTCGCTCGAGAAGCTGGCCAAGGCGGGCAGCAACCTGGTGAGTGAATCCATCGAAATGATCTGCGCCTGGCCGGCAGTTGCCAAGTACGGCGTGTGATGAGCGAGGAAATGATGAACACTACGGAAGTCATGAAGGCACGCCTCAAAAGGCTCCATGCACAGGCCCTGGAAGCGAAGTTTGATCTGCACGATCTATCTGAGGAACTGCCGACGAATTGGGAGCGGATTCTGGCGGTTGCGCAGCGCTGCTACGACGCTCACGCTGCGCTGATGGAAGCGCGCAAGGCCGCAGCGGCGTCGGCGTGACCGTGCGGGAGACTGACGTGAGCGAGACTTTCAGTGTGAAGCTTCCGAGTGGCGAGATGTGGACACCGACCTTCGTGTCCACGCTCGACCAGGAGAAATGTATCGGCTGCGGACGATGCTTCCGGGTTTGTGCGCGTGGTGTACTAGAACTCGTGGGGCTTGACGCGAGCGGTACCTATGTTCCGCTCGACGGCGACGACAGCAATGACGACGAGTACGAAAAGAAAGTGATGACGATCGCGCACAGGGCCCCGTGCATTGGCTGTACCGCATGCGCGAGGATTTGTCCGAAAAAGTGCTACACGCACGCGGTGGCTCAGCTCTGACCAAGACCGCACGGCTATGGAATTCCACGCGACTTTAATGCGCCATGCTGTAAGCGCCGACAGCCCGACGATACTGGCGCTCGCTGGCGTGCTTTCGACGGCGTTTGAGGTGGCCGGTGTGCACGTTCTGCCTATCCGTGGATTAGACGCCCTAGAAACCCAGTGGTTGCTTGCACACTGGTTTCCAGGTGCTGACAGTGCATTGTCGCTGGGATGGGACTCATCGGATGTAGCTTTTCGGTGCGCGTCGCGGCACGACGAGATGGAAGACCTCGTAGTCTTGCTCGAGGCAGGTGCTGATCCAGGCGCCGGGACGACCGACGAAGTGCATTGCGTGGCCCACGCATTGGCCTGCGCGTTTCCGGGCGCTAATCACCTCTGGCAGGACCTGAGGCTCCCGTCGCGGCGCGAACTGTCGGCGTTGCTTGGCTACTGGTTTCCGCTGCTCGCGGCAAAAAACGTTTACGGCATGAAGTGGAAGAAGTTCTTTTACAAGCAACTGTGCGAACGCGAGGGGCTGGTTGTCTGCAAGGCGCCGAGCTGCGGCCTTTGTCCCGATTGGGCGCATTGCTTCGGGCCTGAGTAGGAAGCTCCTCCCGGAATAAAACTCACAAACGAGGTATCCGACCTATGACAGCCAGTGCTATGCGCACTTGTACGAGAGCGTGCGATGACGGCGTCTGGTGAAGGGCGTCTCCACGCCCACCTCGCGAGTCTCGCCCATGAGCTGCAGTGGGTTGAGCGGGTACTGCTCGATGGTGGCGCGCTGAATGAGTTGCTGGCAGGACGTCGATTTGTCTATGTCGGAGGTCGTCCACGAAGCAACGCAGTTTTGCGGGAGCGGTTGGCGCATAACGGGGGCACATTCATCCATCACATTGCCCTGATTGACGCTGACGGAAGCGCCCGTGAGAGGCGATTTACAGCACTGTTGAGTGGTGTCGACGCTGTGCTGTGTCCGCTCGATACCATTGATCCAGAGTCGCTGTCCGCGCTGCGTATTCTCTGTTCGCGCCACGGCGTGCCGTGGATCGCATTGCGGACCTCGAGTGTGGGGAGCTTCGTGGCAGGTTTGCTGAAAGCGGCCTGCAAGCCGTGCCGTCGTGCAGCATTGCCGCACCCCGGATTCTGCATGAGGGGGTGAGTGACAGTACTCGGGCAGAATCCTTGCAACGGCGTCTGCCTTCCGGGTGGCACGAACACGGGTGCCACGGTGCAGTGGCGGCTTGTGATTGCCGCGTTCCTCTAGCCGAACTTGAACAGTATGCCGTGCCCGCCGCGCGGGTACTCCCATTCGATGTTATTGTGGTCCGCACAGAGGATGCGGCAGCTGCCGCATTCCAGGCAGCCGTCGGCGATCAGTGTGACCGTGCCGTTGCTCTCGACTCTGTAGCACGATGCCGGGCAAACGAACGTGCAGCTTTTCTCGCCACATTCGTCGGTGCAGACGTCCGCATTCCTGATCTGGACGTGGGGCCGGCCCGCGTCCACGCGGTAGCGGTTCTGAAAAAGCTTTTCCTCGATGTTGACAGCGATGTTGCTCATCGGAAGGCCCTCCAAAGCTTGTATGCATCGCCGACAAGGCCAGTGAGCGAGCGGCTTCTACGGAAGCTTGCCATGACCTCGTGCTTTTTGGTTTTCTTGTCGACGCCGTCGACAGTGAACATCGTGCGGGCCGCGTTTGCGACGAGGTCCGGGTATGTCGTAAAGAACTGTGGATTGCGGTGCAGGATGTTCGGCATGTCGCGATACTTGTATAGATCCTTCATCACGAAGCTGTCGTCAAGCGCGGCCTTATACACCGAAAGCTCATTTGCGCCGTAACCGCGCCCGGCTGCTTTCGCCGCGATCACGGTCTCGGCGGCGAGGCGCCCGGTCGTCATTGCGAGGTTGGACCCTTCGCGATGCGCGGCATTGACGAAGCCACCCGAGTCTCCGACGATCATCCAGCCGTTGCCGTAAACCTGCGGAATCGCGTTGAAGCCGCCTTCTGGAATGAGGTGCGCGCAATACTCCTTCATTTCGCCACCGGCAATCAGCGGCGCGATTGCCGGATGATGCTTCATCTCTTCGAGCAGGACGTACGGGCTTGTGCGGTTTGGGTTTTTCTTGAAGTCACTCAGCATGCAGCCGACGCCGATGGTCAGCGATTCTCTGTTCGTGTACAGGAAGCCTGTGCCCACCATCCCGTCGGTGATACGGCCGACCATCTCGATCACGACACCTTCCTCGTCGCCTATGTTGAAGCGCTGACCAATGGTCTCTTCTGGCATGAAGAGAATTTCCTTAACGGCCAGGGCAACGTTGCTCGCCTGAATTTCATTGTGAAAGCCGGCCTTGCGTGCGAGTGTCGAATTCACGCCGTCAGCGAGAATCACGACGCCGGCATAGACGTCGCCTTGTTCACGGTCGCATTGCACGCCGACGACCTGGTCGTTGTCCAAGATCAGGTGATTCACAGTCGTCTCGCAGATTAGCAACGCGCCGGCTTCGCGCACCTTTGATGAGAACCACTTGTCGAACTGCGCACGGATGATCGTGTAGCGGTTATATGGCGGCTTGTTGTAGTCGTCGCTGCGCAGGTGAGTGCCGACGAACGACGTTTCGTCGAGCATCCACATACGCTGTTCGATGATGTGGCGCTCGAGCGGCGCGTCGTCACGGAAATCGGGAATGATCTCTTCGAGTGCATTCGCATAGAGGATTGCGCCCTGCACGTTTTTGCTACCGGGATATTCGCCGCGTTCGATCTGCAGCACCTTCAGTCCGCTCTTGGCCATCACGTAGGCCGCGGCGTTGCCAGAAGGTCCGGCTCCGACGACGATCGCATCGAATTGCGAGGGTATTTTCATCCGATTCTCCTCACGCGATTGCTCTGTCGCATAGTGCCAGACGGTCTGCGCACGCGCGCGTGAGAGCCGGCAGTACCTGCAGTGCGTCGGCAATAATGCCGTAGTGCGCAAAGTCAAAAATCGGCGCGTTCGGGTCTGTGTTGATCGCGACGATTAGGTCCGAGCTTTCCATGCCGACGCGGTGCTGGATCGCTCCCGAGACGCCCGCCGCGATGTAGAGCTTCGGCCGTACCGTCTTCCCAGTCTGCCCAACCTGACGGTCGGCCTCGACCCAGCCCGCCTGCACGCAAGGACGTGTCGCGCCGACTTCGCCACCCAGCGCGCGCGCCAACTCGAAGACGAGGCGAAAGTTCTCAGGACTCTTCAGCCCCTTACCGCCGCTAACGATCACGTTCGCGTAGGGCAGGTTGATCCGGTTGCTCTCCGTATCGGCGATGAAGTCGATCAGTTTCGTCACGATGTCGGCCTCGATCATGTCAAGCGTCTCCTGAACGATCTCGCCGCCGCGGCCCGCCTGAATCTGCGGCATCGCCATGACGCGCGGGCGCACCGTCGCCATCTGCGGGCGGTACGCAAGCGTCATGATCGTACACAGCAGCGAGCCACCGAAAGTCGGCCGCGTGGCCGCGAGCGCGCGCGAGGTCGGGTCGATGTTCAGCGCCGTGCAGTCGGCGGTGAGGCCAGTGGCGAGCGTCGTCGCGACCGAGCCCGCGAGATCGCGGCCCATCGAGGTGGCGCCGAGCAGCAGGATCTCCGGCTGATACTTGTTGACGAGATCGGTCAGCCCCCTGGTGAACGGCTCATTGCGATAGCCGAGCAGCACTGGATCGTGAATGACGTACGCTTTATCGGCGCCGAAGCAGAAGGCCTCCTCGGCAAACTGCTCGAGAGGCTCATCGGAGCCGCCGAGCACCGCGACGGCGACGTCGCTGCCGAGCTTGTCCGCGAGCTTGCGTGCCTCACCGAGCAGTTCCCACGACACGCTGTGCACGTGGCCGCGGTCGTGCTCCAGGAAGACCCACACGCCCCTGTAGACTTTCAGGTGTTCGGGTAGTTCGAAGTTGCGGCCGCCGGCCGGTTTAGTGGGCGCGGCCGGCTTCTTGTCCGAGGTGGCGGGCGAGTTCATGAAGTCCTCTTCATCAGCAGGTCTGCCTCCAATGTCGGATGGCGGGTGAATAACTTATGCAGCAGTTTCAGCGACACGTCAGGCAGGCTCGACATGTTGAGTTCTAGCATCTCGGCTTTTTCGCTGCGCGGCGTCGGACCGAACACCTTGCTCACCACTGTCGGGGAGCCCTTTAACCCGATCTTGCTTACGTCCTCGATGCCAGCCTGCTCGCGGTTCCATTTGCGCACCGGAAAGCCCGCCGCATGAATCATCGCCGGCAGTGTCGCGAAGCGTAGCTCGTTCGTGTTCTCCAGCATCGTCACCAAGCATGGCAGCGCAGTTTTCAGCACCTGTACGCCGCCTTCGGCGCGGCGCTCGACGACGATCGTGCGAGTACCCAGGTTGGTCTCTACGATCCTGGAAACGTAGGTGAGCAATTGCAAGCTCAAGCGCTTGGCGATGCCGGGGCCGACTTGCGCAGTGTCGCCGTCGATCGTCTGCTTGCCTGTGAAAACAATGTCCACTGCCTGTTCCTTCGTGATCTGTCGGATCGCGCTGGCGAGCGCATACGAGGTCGCGAGTGTGTCGGCGCCAGCGAACGCTCGATCGGTGACGAGCACCGCGTCATCGGCACCGTAGCTGATGCACTTGCGCAATACATCCTCGGCCTGTGGCGGTCCCATGCATAGCATCGTGACTTTGCCGCCGAAGCGGTCCTTCAGCCGCAGCGCTTCCTCCAGCGAGAACAGGTCGTATGGGTTGACAATCGCCGGCACGCCTTGGCGCATGATGGTGTTGGTGACAGGATGGACCCGGATCTGCGCTGAATCCGGAACCTGCTTGATGCAGACGACGATGTGCATTGCAGCACTCCGAGTTAGGCGGCGCCGCCGGCCGGTAATGACGCGTGCAGATTGTCGAGGGAGACTTGCTGTCGTCCGTCGACATCCTGGAACACCTTGAACACTTTCTCCGCCGCGGGCGTGGACACGACGAAATCGTTGTAGGCTTGTTGCAGCAGGCATTGATAGACGGTAAAGAGGCGCGTCTCATTGTCCTGCGGCACAGCTTCCTGTTGCCGGAGATACTGAAAGAAGCGTTTGAGGATGTGCAGGCGGCTGACATTCACCACCTTCTGGTCAAATGCAATGCCAAAGAATTGCAGGAAATCCTCGGCCGAGGAGAGGGTTTTCAGTTGATCCATGAGTCCTTGCATGTCTTCTAATCCCTATTGAACGTACTTTGCCGGCTGAGTTCGAAGGAATCGATTCACTCGCGTGTTCTCCGGTGCTTCGCAATGCCGCCGGTGTGATTGCCAGGGTGCGGCGTAAAGACGCCGCTACCGGCAAATTCTCTTGTTGGAGAAGAGGATGCGGCCCGACGCACTCTTGATCAACCGACGAACTGCGAGCAGGGCCTCGGTATTGACCCCGGTGTCCCGTCCTAGAAAGTGCTGCGCGCCGACGACGATCTCTTCGAGTGCCGCATTGCCGGCTCCCGTGTCCAAGCAGTCGACTGTGGTGTTCGCGTGGGTGGCTCCCGCCCGCAGGGCAGCGAGCGTGTTGGCTGTGGCGAGTCCGAGGTCGTCGTGCGCGTGGATTTCGATCTCGAGGTCGACGGCATCGCGCAGCCTTGCGATGGCCTCGTAGGTCGAAAACGGATCGAGCACGCCAAGGGTATCGGCGAAGCGCACGCGCTGCGCGCCGTGTTGCTGCGCGCAGCGCGCCACTTGCACGAGGAAGGCGGGGTCTGTGCGCGAGGCGTCTTCCATGCCGAGGGAAATCTTGCGGTCGCTCTTCACTGCCTCGGCGATGACGCGCGCGATTTGCTCCAGCACCCATCTGCGCGGCTTCTGCAGCTTGTCCTGCAAACGAATGTCCGAAACGGGAATTGAGAGGTGGACGATATCGGCATTGCAGCGCAACGCCGCGGCAAGATCTCGTGGAGTCAGGTGCCCCCATACCATTACACCGGCGTCGAGATTCAAGTCGACGATCGCCTTGATGCACGCGATTTCGTCTTCGCCCAGGGCGGGGACGCCGACTTCGATTTCGGCGACGCCGGCTCGAGACAGCGCCGCCGCGATCGCACATCTTTCCTCGAGCGTGAATGCGACGCCAGCAGTCTGTTCGCCGTCGCATAGGGTGGTGTCGTTGATGATCGGTACGGGCATTTGATCAATCTCTCCGGTTATCGCCCATAGGCTTTGGCGCAATAAACTGCGTTCGGGCAATCGAACATCGGCAGGCTGCGTGAGTCGGCCTGGTGCCTCGAGGCTGCGTGCGCAGCGAAGGGAGGCTGTGCGGTGGAGACAAGTTGTTGTGGCGTTTGCATCGTGCTGGTCATCCTTCAAGAGAGCGCGTCTCGCAGTTTGCAACGACCATGCCACCGTTGTTTTTATTGGCAACTCTCATTGCTTTTCGGTTGGGTTGTTAGTTTTGTCCGTTACATGCGCTGGGTCACAAGTCACGTTCGTTGTGTTTGCGACAGAAATCGGTGCGCTTGTTGCTTTTTTTGGGGGCCGGTGCAACGAGATGAAACGCATGAGCGGCCCGTTTAGCCAGCGTTTCAGTGGACCGGGCGCGAATGGCATGGATCTGGCTGTCACCCGCCGTGTAGTCACTGTCGGTTGTGAGGAGAGATCGATGCAAGATAGCGCCAACGCCTGCACGCTGCCCGCTTCCGCCTACATCGGCATCGGGCAGATAAAGCCCCTGGGATCGACCATGGAAGCGCCGGTCACGCGCAGCGGCTGCGGTTCCCAGCACGGTGATGGCGAGGCGGACTGCGGTTTGTCAGGCAGCCCCGAGGAGCTGCCGGCGGAGGTATGGGAAAAGGTCAAGAATCACCCATGCTACTCGGAAGATGCGCATCGCCATTACGCGCGCATGCATGTGGCAGTCGCGCCTGCATGCAACATCCAATGCAACTACTGTAACCGCAAGTACGACTGCTCGAACGAGTCGCGCCCCGGCGTCGTATCGCAGAAGCTGACCCCCGAGCAGGCTGTAAAAAAGGTGGTGACGGTCGCGAACGAGATTCCGCAGATGACGGTGCTCGGAATCGCTGGGCCAGGCGATTCGCTGGCCAACCCTACGAAAACCTTTGACACCTTCCGGATGCTCCGGGAGCAGGCTGGTGACATCAAGTTGTGCCTGTCGACCAATGGTCTTGCGCTGCCGGACCTCGTGGACGAGATCTGCAGGTATGACATCGACCACGTGACGATCACCATCAACATGGTCGATCCGGCCGTCGGTGAAAAGATTTATTCGTGGATTTTCTGGGACCACCGCCGGGTGAAAGGCTACGAGGCCGCGCGCATCTTGCATGAGCGGCAGATGCAGGGACTCGAGATGCTGACTGCCCGTGGTGTACTCACGAAAGTCAACTCGGTCTTGATCCCGGGTGTCAACGACGCGCATCTGGTCGAGGTAAATCGTGAGGTAAAGAAGCGCGGTGCGTTCCTGCACAACATCATGCCGCTGATCTCAGAGCCCAAGCACGGCACGTACTTCGGCCTTAATGGCCAGCGCGGCCCGACCGCGCAGGAGCTGAAGGCTGTGCAGGACGCATGCAAGGGTGGTGCTAACGTAATGCGTCACTGTCGGCAGTGCCGCGCGGATGCGGTGGGCTTGCTGGGCCAGGACCGCAACGAGGAGTTCGCATTCGAGAACATTGAGCAGATGGAGGTCGTATATGACCTCGAGCGTCGCCGCAAATATCAGCGGCGGGTCGAGGTAGAGCGCAACGCGCAGCGCGAGGCGAAGCAAAAGGCGCTGGCCTTCTCACAGGCGGTCAGCATGGCCGGAGACGACCTGAAAGTGCTGGTCGCGGTCGCGACCAAGGGCGGCGGGCGCGTGAACGAGCATTTCGGCCACGCCTCGGAGTTCCAGATTATCGAGGTGAGCGCAACTAAAGTGCTCTTTATCGGCCATCGCAGGGTGGACCAATATTGCCAGGGCGGCTATGGCGACGAAGAGAATCTGCCATCGGTCGTTCGTGCGATCAACGATTGTCACGCGGTCCTGGTCGCGAAGATCGGCGAGTGTCCGCGCGATGAACTTTCGCACGAGGGCATTGAGCTGGTGGATAAGTACGTTGGCGAGATCATCGAGAATGCCGCACTTGCCTGGTTCAACGACTACCGCAGCCGCATCGGCAGTGGAGCGGTGGTGCATAAGTTTCGCGGTGACGCTGCGATCCGACAGGGTGCGTTGACGCGCACGACTGAGGCTCCCTGAACTTTGGCAGGAGCGACTCATGGGTGACATCAACCGCGACGACGACGCGATCGAGATAGCGTCCCCGCCGCGCTTCGGCTTCGGCGAGCGCGTGATCGCTCGCTCGCTTATCCGCAACGACGGCACGTACGCCGGCAGAGATATTGGGGAGGTACTCGTGAACAAGGGCGACGTCGGCTACGTCACCAACATCGGTACCTTCCTGCAGCAGTTCTACATCTACGCGGTTGACTTTGTGGAAAGTGGTCACCGAGTCGGCATGCGGGCAAAGGAACTATGCACGCTCGACAAACTGCCCGAAGACATCGTGGCGCGTCTCGGGGAGCGCGCCGCCGCGCTACGCACGATCGGTACGGGTTGCGCTGGCGAGACAGGCGGCGAGAGGGAATCTTCACGCACGCGCGAAACAAGATAGGGGTGCGCTGGATGAGCATCGAATTTATTCAGCCGGAGTATTCGTTGGGCATGCGCGTCATCGCGCTGGACGATCTCTGCAACGACGGCAGCTATCCGGATTGGGGCGAAGGAGGGCGCTTAGTTACAGCCGGCGCGCTCGGCGAGATTGTCAATGTTGGGCGGGTCGTCGAGACAGGCGAGCCAGTATACCTCGTCGATTTTGGCGGACAGGTTATCGGCTGCACCGAGGATGAGATCGCGCCTGCCCCCGCCGGACTGTTGCCCGAAGAACCGTGCCGGCGTGCGTAGTTCGCGTTCACTACACCTAGGAGGTTCCGTTGTGAAAGTCATGATCCGCAAGAACAGTATGGGCACGCTGACCGCCTATGTACCCAAGAAGGACCTGGAGGAGCCGATTGTGTGGATGGCTCGACCGCAGATGTGGGGCGGCCTCGTCACGCTCGCGAACGGCTGGCAGCTCGAGCTGCCCGAGATGGCGGCTGGCACGATGCTGCCCATTACGGTTCACGCTCGGCGCGTGAAGGACGAAGTGGATTGACGCGGCGGTCGCGTCGATCAGAGTCATTATCGAGTTGGCCTGCATGCGCCGACGAATGCCGTGCAGAAATCCGCGGGTGCTGAGCGACGGACCGGTATAGTGATGATCAGAAGCAAGCGCCGGACGCGTGCGCCGTGCGGCCGGGCTTCAAGACCGCCGATCGGCCAACCGCTTTGTGTTCCCGTCAGGAGCCCCTGCAGTGTGCCGTTACTGGAGTGACGTCGTTCAGCGGCTGGTGCCGTATATTCCGGGCGAGCAGCCCGCGCGTGCTGATCCGATTAAGCTCAACACCAATGAGAACCCCTACCCGCCGTCGCCGCGCGTCATCGCGGCGGTTGCACGCGAGCTGGGCCAATTGGGCGAGAGCCTCCGCCGCTATCCTGATCCGCTCGCGCGTCGACTCCGCGAGACAGTCGCGGCTCATCACGGCCTGAAGCCGGAGCAAATTTTTGCCGGGAACGGGTCGGACGAAGTGCTCGCGCACACCTTTCGGGCGCTGCTCAAGCACGAGAAGCCGCTGCGCTTTCCGGACATTACGTATAGCTTTTACCCGACCTACGCACTGCTATATGACGTGCGCTATGAAGCCATCCCGCTCGCCGACGACTTCTCGATTCGCGTGGGAGACTACCTCGGCGACGCGGGCGGCGTGCTGCTCGCCAATCCGAACGCACCGACCGGTCGTGCTCTTTCGCTCGCGGACATTGAGCAGATCGTTACCGCAAACCCGTCGTCGGTGGTCGTGATCGACGAGGCCTATGTCGATTTCGGTGCGCAGTCGGCGCTCTCGCTGATCGACCACTATCCGAACCTGCTGGTCGTCCACACGACGTCCAAGGCCCGGTCACTGGCGGGCATGCGGGTTGGCTTTGCATTCGGCCATGCATTGCTTATCGAAGCGCTTAATCGCGTGAAGGACAGCTTCAACTCGTATCCTCTCGACCGGCTCGCGCAGGTTGCCGCTCAGGCCGCCTACGAGGACGATGACCATTTCCTGTCCAGCTGCCAGCGCGTGATCACTAGCCGCGAACGGCTCACGCGGGCGCTCGAGAGGCAAGGTTTCGACGTGGTGCCGTCCGCTGCCAACTTCGTTTTCGTGCGTCATGCGTCGTTCGACGCTGAAGCTCTGGCAAAACGCCTGAAAGATCGAGACATCTTCGTGCGACACTTCAAGCTACCGCGAATCGACAGGCATCTGCGCATCACCGTCGGCACCGACGACGAGTGCCACGCATTGATCGCGGCGCTGCGCGAGATACTCGACTGACCGTATGGAATGGGACATCTACGTTGCCGCGTCCACTTTAGGCCGGGTCCAGTAGCTTTCTGCGCTCGCGTGCCGAGTAGTTGCTTAAATGTCCTTCACGCGCAGCCTGGCGCCGCGCCGATGCGACGATCGCCTTGCTGCGTCCAGGGGGAGCCGGGGCGGCGACCTGCTTGTCGAGCGCAGCACTGCCGCAGCGTGGACAGAGGGCTATCGTGCCGGGCCGCACCAGTGTTTCGAACTGCAACCGGCATTTTCGACATTGATATTCGTAAAGGGGCATAAGGAGATTCCGGTGTAAAGGAAAGATGCCGCGCAGCCCGCAGTGGCGGCAGCATAGCCCTCGAATGATTGCTGTGCCTGGCCGACTGCGCCTTCATGTCGGCGGCACGGCATAGGGGCGCCGTGCACTGTAGTTCCAAGCCGCGATAGGCGACTGATGTCGAGCGTCACGCGCGGTAGCGATTTCAATGCGCCCCGACGCGCGTTCAAACGAACGTCAAACGGGCCGGTTTTCGTTTGGATTGCGCACTGGTCCCATCAGTTCGAGTCCCTCCGAATAGGTGATCGAGTCGAACGTGGCGTCGAATTTGATTCCGGCGTCAGCGATTGCGTCGAGTTTACCGGCTGTGTCCTTCCTCTTCAGGTCATTTTTCTCCAAGTAGAGCAGCTCAAGGATCTCGTTGTAGACGGTCGATTCCAGAATCGGAATCACATAAAAGATTGCCTTCTCATACTGCACCTGGTAGCGCGTGCTCAGGTCAATGTTGTCGCAAAACAAGAAATACTTACCACTTGCTGATAGCGCGTCGCCGAGCACTTCTGCGACGTTCTTAAGGTGTTCGAAGCTTAGCAGCCAGCCGGCGAAGAACGGCAGATGCCGTTCGCCTACGTCGGCGACCGCCATGAATTGTTCGCAGGAAAGCTCGGGCGGACGCGCCTCGTCGGCGAGCCTCGGCGAGAAGCGCAGTGCGAGCTCGCCGCGAAAGCCGACTCGCCCGAACGTGTTCATGAATCCCTTGAAGACCGGGTTGAGTAGTCGACCTTCGTGCTCCAGCCGGGCGAGGGCGGTGTCATCAAGATCCTTGCGGGTGAGCGTATAAGTCATTAGTTATTCCTTGTTTCCATAAATTGGGCGCAACGAGAACGCCGGTTCGTACTTGGTCGGAAAAACGCGGCGGCTCGTCTGCCGCAATTGCGCATCCGACAACGCGAATTGACAACGTGGTGTTGGCCTCTTATTCGCAATAACCGCACCAGCGGCCACGTGATCAAGCGCATTGCTGAAGAGGGGCACACGAACGTAAAGGCGGCCCTCTGTAATTTCAGTTTTGTTTGCGACAAAAGGCGCGCCCTTTGTCGCGAAGTCTACGTCGCTGACGTCAGCCGATGCGATTCTGGCAAGCGCGCCAGAAGCCCCGTCCTCCTGGGATTGCGGGGACCCAGGTTGAGATGGCGCGAAAGCTGCTGGAGGGCGGTCCGCGCGGACGCGCTCCGGCCGATGCGTGATTGGACACAAGAAGACTGACGGATACCGCAGGCTGAAGGGATGGTAGCGGTTTTGCAGCGCTGAGATTTGCAACCCTGGTTTCATTATTTCTGAACAGGAGAACATTAATGACTCAACTTCGACAAATTGCCTTCTACGGTAAAGGCGGTATCGGCAAGTCGACGACATCGCAGAACACGCTCGCGGCGCTTAGTGATCTCGGGCAGAAAATCCTCATCGTCGGCTGCGACCCGAAGGCCGATTCGACTCGCCTGATCCTGCACGCGAAGGCACAGGACACGATCCTTTCGCTCGCGGCAGAAGCCGGCTCGGTAGAGGACCTTGAACTCGATGACGTGATGAAGATCGGCTACAAGAATATCCGCTGCGTCGAGTCCGGCGGTCCGGAACCGGGCGTCGGCTGCGCCGGACGCGGTGTCATCACCTCGATCAATTTCCTTGAGGAGAACGGCGCGTACGACGGTGTCGATTACGTTTCGTATGACGTGCTAGGCGACGTGGTGTGCGGAGGCTTCGCGATGCCGATTCGCGAGAATAAGGCCCAGGAGATCTACATTGTGATGTCCGGCGAGATGATGGCGATGTACGCAGCAAACAACATCTCAAAAGGCATCCTGAAGTACGCGAACAGTGGCGGCGTGCGCTTGGGCGGCCTCATCTGCAACGAGCGGAAGACCGACAAGGAGCTCGAACTCGCTGAGTCGCTCGCGAAGATGCTCGGCACGAAGCTCATTCACTTCGTGCCGCGCGACAACATCGTTCAGCACGCAGAGCTACGCCGAATGACGGTGATCGAGTACGCACCAGACAGCACACAAGCGGCGCAGTATCGCGCACTGGCCGAGAAAGTCCACCATAACGCGGGCAATGGCGTGATCCCGACGCCGATCACCATGGATCAGCTCGAAGACCTATTGATGGAGAAGGGCATCATGGTGCAAGTCGACGAGTCGCAAGTCGGCAAGACCGCAGCGGAACTGGCCGCCTGACGAATGCTGGGCGACGGTCGCCGCGCATCTAAAGGTGGCCGGGTCCGGTGATGACGTTGCTCACTTATGGAACATTCAATGACCGCCACGGTTGAAGAACGCAAGGCCGCTAATAAGGCCTTGATAGACGAAGTCCTGACGGCTTATCCGGAGAAGATGGCCAAGCGGCGCGCCAAGCATTTGCGCTCCTTTGAGGAAGGCAAGCCCGATTGTGGCGTGAAATCCAACATCAAGTCGCTGCCTGGTGTAATGACGATCCGCGGCTGCGCCTATGCCGGCTCAAAAGGTGTCGTCTGGGGGCCGATCAAGGACATGGTCCACATCAGCCACGGGCCGGTCGGCTGTGGCCAGTACTCGTGGGGCGCGCGCCGCAACTACTACGTCGGCACTACGGGCATCGATTCTTTCGTCACCCTGCAGTTCACGTCTGACTTCCAGGAAAAGGACATCGTGTTCGGCGGTGACAAGAAGCTCGAAAAGATCATTGACGAGGTCCAGGAGCTTTTTCCGCTTAACAAGGGTATCTCGATCCAGAGCGAGTGTCCGATCGGCCTCATCGGTGACGACATCGAGGCGGTGTCGAAGAGGAAGAGCAAGCAGTACGGAGGACATACGATCGTGCCCGTGCGCTGCGAGGGTTTTCGCGGTGTATCGCAATCACTCGGGCATCACCTCGCGAACGACGCGATCCGTGATTGCGTGTTCGAGACCGATGACAGGAAGCGGTCCACGCTTGAGTCGACGCCCTACGACGTCGCGATCATCGGCGATTACAACATCGGCGGCGATGCGTGGTCGAGCCGTATCCTGCTCGAGGAGATGGGGCTGCGGGTGATCGCGCAGTGGTCCGGTGATGGCACGCTTGCCGAACTCCAAAACACGCCGAAATCGAAGCTCAACCTGTTGCACTGCTACCGATCGATGAACTATATCAGCCGTCACATGGAGGAGAAGTATGGCATTCCATGGGTCGAGTACAACTTTTTCGGCCCGACAATGATTGAAAAGAGCCTCCGGGAGATTGCGAGCCGATTCGATGACACGATCAAGGCGAATGCGGAGATGGTGATTGCAAAATACCGTCCGTTGATGGATGCCGTCATCGCCAAGTATAGGCCACGCCTGCTTGGCAAAAAGGTAATGCTATTCGTAGGTGGCCTGCGCCCGCGCCACGTGATTGGTGCTTACGAGGACCTCGGCATGGAGGTGGTCGGCACCGGCTACGAGTTTGCACACAACGACGACTATCAGCGCACGGCGCACTACGTGAAGGACGGCACGCTCATCTACGACGACGTGACCGGCTACGAGTTCGAGAAGTTCGTCGAGCGGGTGCAGCCGGACCTCGTCGGCTCGGGCATCAAGGAAAAGTACGTTTTCCAGAAGATGGGCGTACCGTTCCGCCAGATGCACAGCTGGGATTACTCGGGCCCATACCACGGCTACGATGGCTTTGCGATCTTCGCGCGCGACATGGACATGGCGATCGCGAGTCCAGTCTGGAGCCTAGCAAAGGCGCCGTGGAAGAAGACCATGTAAGCGCGGCGTGTTGCGGCCGCGCCCCAGGGGTGCCGGCCGCGCGCTGCTTAGGTTATTGATTCAGGAGCGATTCATGACCCAATCGGTCGAAAAGATTCTCGACTACGAAATGCTGTTTCGCGAGCCGGAGTATCAGGCAATCTTTCGCAACAAGAAGGAAAACTTCGAATTCAATCATTCTGAGGAGGCCGTCAAGCGGGCCGTCGAATGGACGAGGACAGAGGACTACAAGCAGAAGAACTTCGCTCGCGAATCGCTGACCATCAACCCGGCGAAGGCGTGCCAGCCGCTCGGCGCGGTATACGTCGCGAACGGCTTTCACAAGACGCTACCATTTGTACACGGATCGCAGGGCTGCGTCGCCTACTACCGCTCGCATTTCTCGCGGCATTTCAAAGAGCCCACGTCGTGCGTGAGCTCGTCGATGACCGAGGACGCTGCTGTGTTCGGCGGCCTGAACAACATGGTCGACGGACTCTCGAACGCATACAGCCTGTACAAGCCCGAGATGATCGCCGTCTCGACAACATGCATGGCGGAGGTGATCGGCGATGACCTCGACGCGTTCATCAAGAACAGTAAGCAAAAGGGTAGTGTACCGGAGGACTATGATGTGCCATTTGCTCATACGCCGGCGTTCGTCGGCAGTCACGTGACCGGCTACGACAACGCGCTGCTCGGCATTCTCAAACACTTCTGGGACGGAAAGGCCGGGACGGCCGAACCGCTTGCACGCACGCCGGACGACAGCGTGAATTTTATTGGCGGCTTCGACGGGTTCGTGGTCGGCAACATGAAGGAGATTCGCCGAATTTTTGAACTGTTCGGCGTGACGGTCAACGTCATCTGCGATCCGTCCGGGACATGGAACACGCCGACAGATGGGGAGTTCCGAATGTACGAGGGCGGCACAACGAAGGAAGAGGTCGAGCGCGCGCTCAACGCGAAGGCGACCTTCGTGTTCCAGGAGTATTGCTGCGAAAAGACCCGCAAATTCATTGCCGAGCACGGGCAGGAGGTCATCGTACTTAACGCGCCCGTTGGCGTTGCGGGTACCGACCATTTCCTGATGGAGATCTCACGCGTGACGGGCAAACCGATTCCGATTGAACTCGAAAAGGAGCGCGGCCAGCTCGTCGATGCCATGGCGGATAGCCAAGCAATTCTGCACGGGAAGCGCTACGCCCTCTACGGCGATCCGGATCAGATGCTCGGCTACACACAGTTCCTGCTCGAGCTCGGCGCAGAGCCGGCGCACGTGCTTGCGACGAATGGCAACGACGACTGGGCGGCGAAGGTACAGGCGCTGTTCGACGCGTCGCCGTACGGTGTGGAATGCAAGGTCTACCCTAAGCGAGACCTTTGGCATCTGCGCTCGTTGCTGTTCACGGAACCGGTGGATTTCCTTATCGGCAACACCTATGGGAAATATCTCGAACGCGACACTAAGACGCCGCTTGTGCGACTTGTCTTTCCGATTTTTGACCGTCACCACTACCACCGGTACCCGACGTGGGGATATGCCGGTGCATTGCGACTTCTCGTGATGCTGCTCGACGAAATGTTTGAGGCGCTTGATGCGAACACCATAGCGCTTTCGAAGACCGACTATGGCTATGACATCGTCCGTTGAGGATGAGGCAAAGCTAGCGGCCGGTATGCAGGAGTCCGGCCGGCCGCCGGACTGACCCTGCACAAGCAAGCTGGCTTCTGACTTGGTGAAACTAGCGTCATTCAACGGCTCTCCGAACCCAGATTGTACGTTGCGACCGATTGGAATGCGCTCCTCGTGCGTGATCTGTTTGGCGCGTGCGCAAGAGCCGTAGCGTCGAAATGCAAACCATTGCAACGTCAGGGAAGGAACTCGAGTGCTTCATATACGCCTGGAACGAATGGCGGGTTGCGAGGGCCCGACAGTATGTTGGTCAGTAAGACAGTAATCTACCGCAAACTGAACAGACGGAAGCTTCGCGGAATCGCATTCATGTCGTTTGCGAATTTCCTTTTCAGTGTGGCCGATGTGGTCGCCCGAATTGCGTCGGTCAGATATCCGGAAACCGATGTTGTCTTCTTCCGGATGCTATTCGGATTGCTTCCTGCAGTCCTTATATTCCGGTTTTGCGGGGGTCGGCGGAAGGGTTTGACGGTTCGTCGCTTCTTCGGACACTTCTTGCGAGCTGCCATGGCGCTTGCCTCGGTGGGATTCTTTTATGCCGGCTTGCCATACTTGCCTTTGGCGACCGCAGTGACGCTGCATTACACGAAGCCAATCTTCACTGTCTTATTCGCCGTTCTTTTCCTGTCCGAGCGCTTCTGCCCTGCAGTAGCGATAGCTTCTATGCTAGGATTCCTAGGAGTAGCTCTGGTTTCGTTGTCGATCGGAAACGGTGCATCATTGTTTGCAGTGATGCTGATCTTACTTAGCGCCATGTTTGGAGTAGGATCGGCTATTCAGATCAAGAAACTCTCCGGGACCGAGGACCCGGCGGCCATTGTTTTCTATTTCTCGATCATAGGAACGATTGCCAGCGGTGCATCTATTGCTGTTCGCTGGGTAATGCCGGACATTGAGGACTTCGGATACATGGCGCTACTAGGAGTGGCAGCCGACACCGGACAAATCATGCTGACCATCGCGTTCAGGAATGCGGCCTTATCACTTCTCGCTCCGTTCGGTGATCAGGGCGGCGCAACGGAAATGACGTCCACGCTTTAAACCTCGTTGACCACGTAACGGTTTTTTGGGCTCCCGAGCCGTGCGGCCCTATTTCGTCGCGGTGGCTGGTGCTGCAATGACAGTCCCATGCGCACGATCGAGTCGATAAACTCGTTCGGCCATTCCCTCCCGGATGAGTTTCAGATTAGCCATTTCCTTGTCGTCTTCGGGTCGCACTGGCGCCACAACGTGCCGTTAGATAGTCGCCACAACATTCCAATGTGATTGCCGGGGTTTCTCCGCAAAGCGCATGAAGGAATGGTTGCGGCGACGAATGAGTCTGAATGAACCCATACTTCGATCAATAGCCTGGACGAAAATCCTCCGGAGGGATGTAGTCTCATTTATTCCGGCAAGAAGTCCAGCCAATGAACTGTTAAAAAGGCCTGGGCATCGACCACCCTCGGCTCCTGAGCAATCGGCAGAAGACGACGCTGGTTGACGCCATGAGACAAACGTATGCACTGCCAGAACTGGTCGCCCTATTGGGGTCCTGCCCGCAGGCAATCGCGTTCGAATCAGATGCGATCGACCTGTAGCAGTGCAGCGAGCGCGACAGTTTTGGTAACAGCAGGCCTTGTCTGGGGCTTGCGCCGACGCGTTGCATCAATGGATCGCATCGATGAAGCGACTTCGTAGCGCTCGATGGTAATGAGCAAGTCGAGCAGCAAGTCGCATGAGGAACGAGTCCGATCCCCAAGCTCAACTGGCTTTCCGTTCAGTCTATTCGCCGGCCCCCTCTGTTTGGTCAGTGTCGAACTGCAGCACCCCCTTATCAAGGGGGGAATCGCGTTGCCGCGTGTGCCAGCTGTATGGCGGTGGCTATGATTTCGATCTCGCATTCAGCGGCACTTTGAGGTCAAGGTCTGATCGTGATTGCTCTCTCCAAACGCCGCTTAGTAATCAGCGACTCGACACTTCGGCTTTCTCCGCTACACCAGCAAGGCGCTGATTTTGGAGGCGCGCGTATAGCTGATGACTGCGCTCAGTGACCCTTGGTCGACTGCCTTTGTCAAAATTGTCGGGTTTGCGACGCAAAATGTTCGACCTGTTTCAGCGCATGCTCCAATTAGACGTTCTTTCCTACGGAGAAGCGCTGTTCCGGCGATCTTCGAAGGCCGGCGCGGGTTTTGCGTTCATGTCGCGCAGCGATACCAATTCGTTTTTTACCAGGAGCGCACTATGAATCACATCTGGCTTCGATCTGAAACCAAATGCTTTGAGCGCCGCACGCCGCTTATGCCCGCTCATGCCGCGATGCTGGTCAAGAAAGGAGTTAGCGTGACCGTTGAACGTTCGCCTATGCGTTGCTTCGCGGATGAACAATACGAAGAAGCCGGGTGTGAGATGGTCGGCTCGCATTCTTGGCAACACGCGCCCTCGGAAGCCTACATTCTGGGATTGAAAGAACTAAGCGAGGACGTCGAGGAGGTCCGTCACATCCACATCTATTTCGGGCATGTTTTCAAACAACAGGCCGGCGCGACAGCAGTTCTTCACCGGTTCCGTCGAGGCGGAGGCGTTCTGCTCGATCTCGAGTACCTTCGCGACTTTCGCGGTAGAGAACTCGTCACCCCGGGGGTGAGTTTCTGGGCAGGTGTGTGCGGTGCGGCCGTAACGATAGAACTTATGCAAAGAAAGATGAATGGTGACGCAGAAATGTCACTTGAAAAAACCTCTCATAATAGCTTCCCTGAGCTCGTCGAGATGATGAAACGTAAGACGGAAAACACAAGAGAGGCCAGTATCCTCATAATGGGTGGGCGAGGAATGACCGGCTCGGGTGTGCGTCACCTACTGGATGTTCTCGGTATGAGCTACGAATGTTGGGGAAGAGCGGAGACCGCATCCAACTTGCATAATGAGATTTTAGATTTCGATATAGTTTTTAACTGCATACGCGCGGATGAAGCGACGCCGGCACTGCTCAACTCAAGAATTCTCGAAATACCACACCGGCTTTCCATCATCGGCGATGTAAGTTGCGATGCCGCCAGTCCCTATAACCCATTGCCTATTTATCGTGAATCGACCAGCTTCTCTGAGCCAGCCCGAAGATGCGGCGGAGGTATGAATTCCATCGATGTGGTTGCCATCGACAACGTTGCCTCGTTGTTGCCTGTAGAAAGTAGCTCGACCCTAAGCGGAGATCTATTTCCCTTCCTTTGTGAACTTGTAATAAGCGGGGGCTATGCGTTTGACTCAGCGTGGGGGAGTGCATATCAAAGTTTCGCTGCAAGCCTTTCGAGGATGTAAAATGAAAACTAGAGGAAAAAATATCATAGTAATTGTTAATGGATGGTCGTCTGGTCGGTATTTGGCGCCTGCCTTTATCGGACACGGGTATGAGTGCATTCATATTGGCTCCGCAGAAAAAACATCGCGATTTGGCTACAAGCAGGCCGACTATATTGCAAACTTCGAACTTGATCGCATCGCGCTGCCTGAAGTTCTGAAAAGACTGGGTGATTATTCGATCAAAGCAATAATTCCCGGCTGTGAATCAGGCGTCGTCCTCGCAGACCTATTGGCTGATAATTTTAATGTCCGTCGAAACGACATTAGTACAACGCAGACTCGTAGAAATAAATATCATATGATCGAAGCTCTAAGGAGGGATGGGGTATCGAATATGAAACAGTTCGTTTCGGATTCCCTCGGCAAGATCCTCACGTGGTACTCGACATCCGAGTTGGGGACAGTTGTCCTCAAGCCAACGATGGGATGCAGGTCGGATGGCGTCGCGCTTTGTTCGAACGCCGAGGAGATAGAAGCTGCGTTTGTAAGTAACCACGGACATCTAAACGCTAGTGGGGTAGTGAATTCAGAATTTGTAATCCAAGAGCGCCTAGAGGGTTCGGAGCTGATGGTTAATAGCGTCAGTTGCGACGGGGATCATTTTATCACTGATATGTGGATAGGTGTTGGTGGTTTGAAAGGCGAGATATCGACAGACGAGTACGCTGATCTCATAATGCGAGGGACAAAAGTTTTCGAGGACGTTGAGGAATATGTTTTTGCGGCGCTTGATGCGCTGGGAGTTTGCAACGGAGCTGCGCACAGCGAAGTAATGCTCACGATCAATGGGCCGCGACTTATCGAGTGCGGCGCGCGCCTGTCTGGAGCGCAGCTCTTCGCAGCTATCCACGAGGCACAGGGATACAGTCAGCTTTCAATGACGATCGAAACGGTAATGAACCCAGGGCAGTTTAGGAATCGCGCGGATGCTTTGCGTAAATCGAGCCAGAAAAACCTACGGTTCGTCTACATGTGTTCCAAATCAGGAGGATACGTAGTGACCGATCCTGATCTAAGTCAGTTTGACGAATTGGCGACATTGGAGAGGATGATCGTATTCCCGACTGTGGGGGATTATCTTTCAAAGACAAACGGCGGCGTCGCGCGGCCGGGCTATGCCTTCCTCCTATCCAACGATAATCAAGCCTTGCATGCGGACTACCTGCGCTTTCGAGAAATCGAATCAAGGATGTTTCAAGATCTGTTCCATGCTTAGGCGAGCACCTACCTGCTTTCTTTTGGCTGCAATGGTTGGTTCGCAAAACGAAGTAACCCTGCGTTTTCAGACGTCGCCCAGCCAAAAGCACGTCTGTCGCCTGCCGCTGCGTGCGCTGCAAGATTTTGCACTCCTCGTGCCCAAGCTTGCTTCCCCGACCTTGCGGTGCCGAACGACTCGCCTTTGAGCCGTCGCCAGAAGCGATGGCCATCGCACTAAGAATGGAGACAAACTTGAAATATGCAGATCTCGTCAACCGCTTGCAAGGCGACCGGACGTCGGCGTGGGACATCCACAGAGCGGCGACGCACGCAGCCGCTCGGGGAGAAGATGTAATCGTGCTGAGTGTCGGCGATCCAGAGTTTCCGACTCCCGCACCCATCGTGGAACGTGCAATCTCGGCCCTGCACGAAGGCGATACGCACTACACCCACGTCGCTGGCCGGGACAACCTTCGTGAGGCGATCGCGGCAGAACATCGGACAGACACAGGCCGGCCAGTGACCAAGGCGAACGTATTCGTCTGTGCGGGCGCGCAGAACGGATTGTTCGCGTCGTCGCTCTGCCTGTGCGGGGCAGGCGACGAAGTAGTGGTGCCCGAACCGATGTATCTGACGTACGAAGCTGCCGTCCGCGCCTCCGGTGCAACGCTGGTAACAGTACCGGTGGACGCCGCGAATGCATTCCATCTTGATTGCGAGGCGCTAAAAGCGGCAGTCACCGCGCGCACGCGCGCAATCTTCTTCGCGACGCCCTGCAATCCCACTGGCGTAGTGATGCCGCGCGAACATCTCGAGCAGATCGCGGCGCTGGCGCGTGAGCACGACTTATGGGTCGTTTCCGACGAAGTATACGCAGACCTCGCTTTTGAGCGCGACCACACGAGCATCGCGTCTCTGGAAGGCATGGCGTGCCGAACATTGACGATAGGCAGCTTCTCTAAGTCGTATGCGATGGCCGGTTGGCGGCTAGGCTGGGTAATAGGCCCAGAGGAAGCGATCGGCCATCTTGGCCGACTGGCTCTTTGCATGCTGTACGGACTGCCCGGTTTCGTCCAGCAAGCCGGGTTGGCGGCGCTCGATAACCGTCGTTCCGTGATCGAGCAGATGCGAGAACTATATCGCCGCCGGCGTGATACGGTGTTTCAGCGCCTAAATGCCGTCGACACGCTTAATTGCCTGCTTCCCGAGGCGGGCATGTTCATCATGATTGACATCCGCGGCACCGGACAGAGCACGTACGACTTCACATGGCAACTTTTTCGGGAGAAGGGCGTTTCGCTGCTAGATGCAAGTCTCTTCGGTGCGACCGCAAGCGGTTTCGTGAGGCTGGGACTGGTGGTCGACGAGCCGCGACTGATTGAAGCCTGCGACCGCATTGCGGATTTCGTTCGGCAGCCTGACTAACGTATCGGGCCTTTTGTGCACCCGTCGGCCGAGATCTCGATGTTCCAACGCCAGTCGGCGATGCTCTCTGTCGCACATGACTTGTTGTGCAGTGCTTCGGGGCGAACGGACAGTTAAGACGCTGAGGTCGCCGTTTGGTGGGACCGGCCCCTCGATGCTTCCACACACTGCGGAACGTGCGCCTCTTTCACGCGATTGCGGCGGGTTTCGACAACGTTCTTGCGGACAGGACTCGTACCCGACTTTCCGTCGTGCGTCGTCGATGGGAAAGCCGCGCGTATGCTTTCCGATGATCGTGGTCGGGATTCCGGCGCCACATGACCGTTGCGTATGGGTTGCGTAACGCGGTTCGGATTGTAGGGTGTGTGGTCACGATGAGTCGATTTTTCCCCTTTGATCGAGGTTTCCGATGCGTGACTGAACGGTTCAGGCAGCGAAGTACTCGTCCCATTCTGGCATGTAGCATGGCGATCACGCGATCGTCCGCGATATTGATCAGGCCTTCGGTCAATTCCCGCTTCGTTACTCATAACGGCGTACAAGCGGGGCAACTCCGAGGAAGGCGGTTGTGTTGATTCACATGCTGAATTGACTTTCTCCGTTGCCGTCGGCGCTCCTGCTCCGACGGCTCGCGCTGAATTGCGCCTGGCGCTGTGCTGGTGTTTTGCATATTTATCGCGCGGCTTACTTGCCGCGCCGGCGGCCCTCGCCAGGCTGATCGCTCCTTGAGCGGCTTCTACGTTTCTCGGCCGCAGTGAATCGCCGGTCAGCTTGACGCGATGTCGATGCTGCATCGATCGGTCGGCGTAGCGCGCGCCGCCTTTCGCGCCGTACCCGTTTCGGCCGCGACCGCTCGCACATACCTTTCTCACAACCGCTTTAACCATTCGACGCATCGGCGCCAGCCTTTTCGCCGGCTGCGGCAAGCGCAGGCGGTGTTTCTGGAAACGCCCTGAACGAGCGCTTGACAATTGACATAGAGGTGAATGTGCGCTCAGCTAAACGGGCTTGCTGACGGCGCAACCTGTACGCGCATAGCCGACAGCCACCAGCTAGTCGGCAAAGCCCATGAGCCGGTCGGCGATGGAGACTTAGGTAGAAAGCCAGGAATCCGGTCACGATGAAACGGAATCCTCGATCACGTTCATCCGCAATCGTCAGTGACGTTGGGCCTAAATACCAACTGTGGTCCTAGCGCTCCACGTTCAGGTGGGGATTACTCTGCAACTATCCGTCACGAGTCGAGACGGTACCGAAAACAAACACGCTTACAACCTGTTAACTCCTCTCGTCAAAGAGCAACAGCAACCAGACGGCTGCAACGTAGACACGGTCAGTGAAACGGTGGTCGACACGATCGCTTGCCCATTAGTTGTGATTGCGAAGCCGATGGCGACAATCAACAGACGCGACGTACTGAACGTTGCCGAGTCGAGTCACTATCTGAGGACACCGCCTATACGGATTTCGAATACTTGACCTATTTTGACCGCATTGTGTCATTTGTCTTGGAGAAGCACCATCGTATTCATGCCGCGGGAGGCGGACACTAACGGAACACAAATCGCGAACGAAGAGTTCGCCTCGATGGAGACAGACGATGACACTGCTTGATGAGGGCGGGTCGCCGCACTCGCGATTGGCGAAATCGGAACGGCAAGTGCCGAGGAGAGCGGTTGTTGCGGCGATCGCCGGCAACGCTCTTGAGTTCTATGATTTTGGGATCTACTCATTCTTCGCTGTCTACGCAGGAAAGGCTTTCTTTCCCTCCCTGGACGGACTGACAGGAGTTCTCGCTTCCGTCGCAGTTTTTGGAGTGGGTTTCGTGACTCGCCCTCTTGGTGCGCTGCTCATCGGCCGGCTCGGCGACCGCCTTGGACGCAAGCCGGCCCTGCTCCTTACAATCGCGCTAATTATCGTCGGTACTGTGGGGCTGGCCCTGACTCCCGACCAAGCTTCCATCGGCGTCGCTGCTCCGATAATCGTGGTCATCAGCCGGCTCATACAAGGGTTCGGCTTGGGCGGCGAAGTCGGTCCGGCCGTAGCGTTCCTTATGGAAGCCGCCCCCGAGGGGCGACGCGGCTTATATACGAGTTGGTCGACCGCTAGCCAGGGCATTTCGGGTTTCGCTGCAGGGATCGTCGGCGTCACGTTCACATCGCTACTGGCGCCCGATAACATGCAGAGCTGGGGATGGCGATTAGCATTCGCCCTTGGGCTCCTACTAGTTCCTGTTGCGCTGTATTTGCGGAAACGGATGCCCGAGACCTTCGATGGCCGTAGCCGTGGGGGGAATATCACGGCCACTCCTTGGCGCGATTTGTGGCGCAATCGCCGTGTCATCTTGCCCGGCATGGCCATGCTCGGAGCTAGCACCGCGGTCTTCTATGTAGCGGTCTACATGACCACATATTCCATCGCGGTACTGAAAATGCCGCCGCGTATCGGCATGCTTTCGCCGTTAGTGTTGGGTGGATCGCTGATCGTGTTCGGTTTGCTTGGTGGGTGGCTCTGTGATCGCTATAACGCCCGGGTCATAGTGGCGCTCCCATACACTGTCCTGCTCGCGGGCATCTATCCGGCATACCACCTTCTTATTCTCTCGCAGAGCGTGCCGACCCTGCTCATCGCCACTGTGTTGATGAGTGCCATGCCGGCCGTGGCGGGACCTTCGGTGCTTACGCTGATCGGCGAAGCGTTGCCGGCGCGCGTACGAGCTCTCGGCCTCAGTGTCACCTATGCCGTTCCAATCACGATTTTCGGCGGCACCGCACAGATTGTCGTCACCTGGCTGCTGAAACACACCGGTAATCCAGCTTCTCCTGCGTTCTATGCGGTTATGGCAAGCGCGGTCATGCTGTTTGCCGTTATGGCCTTTCCAAAAGGTCTTAACCCGTTCGATCAAGCTAATGGAATTGCGTTGGATTTAAGGGGGGCTTTTACCTCTGAAGACTAGAGTTTCGAACCTATTTTCAACTGATGCAGAGAGGCATATCAATGGCAGTCGCAGAAGAGATCTGGAAACTGGTCGAAGCAAAAAAGGAAGACTTCTTCGTCCTCAGTGACAAGGTCTGGGCAATGCCTGAACTGTCCTATAACGAGTTCAGGTCCGTTACCGAGCATGTGGCGATGCTAGAGCAAGAGGGCTTTCGCGTTGTCCGGAATGTCGCCGGCATTCCGACGGCCGTCATGGGCGAGGCCGGAGAGGGCGGACCCATCATCGCGTTCCTGGGCGAATACGACGCGCTCCCAGGGCTGAGTCAGGCGGCCGGACTGGCCGAGTTCTCGCCAGTCGAAAAGGACGGACACGGTCATGGGTGTGGGCACAACCTCCTTGGCGCCGCGGCTCTTCTGGCGGCGACGGCCGTGAAGGACTATCTCGCGGCCAACGGATTGAGAGGCCGCGTGCGTTACTACGGCTGTCCGGCAGAGGAGGGCGGAGCGGGCAAGGCTTTCATGGCGCGCGAAGGCGCCTTCGACGACGTCGACGCCGCCATCACGTGGCATCCAGCCTTTTTCAACATGGTATGGGACTCTGGCTCTCTGGCCACTCTCGGAATCGACTTCAGCTTTAAGGGGCGAACCGCCCATGCTGCAGCTACGCCGCATCTCGGCCGCAGCGCGTTGGACGCCGTAGAACTAATGAACGTCGGCGTCAACTATATGCGCGAGCACATGTCGAGCCATGCCCGCATACACTATGCCATCATCGATGCAGGCGGCATCGCACCTAACGTGGTGCAAAGCCACGCTACGGTACGTTATTCGATCCGCGCCCCCCAACAGACGGAATTGGTCGAACTTGCCGAACGGGTCCGCAAGGTAGCTAAAGGCGCAGCGTTGATGACAGAGACAGAGGTGAGCGAAGACGTACGTGCTGCGGTCGCAAGCCTGCTTCGCAATGGCCCCTTGGAAGAAGCGCTCCACGCTAATTTGACGAAGTTGGGGCCTACCGGCTTCGACGAACGCGACCGTGCAATCGCTACGCCTTTTCAAGCGCCCTGTTCGGCGAAAGAAATTGCTGCTTCCTACGAGTTGTGGCAACTCACACCGCGCGAGCACACGGTACTGTGCGACGAAGTCTGGCCGTTGCGCAAGGTCACTGAACCAGTCATGGGATCGACGGACGTCGGTGATGTCAGTCGCACGGTGCCAACAGTGCAGCTTCTGGCGGCCACCCATGTCATTGGCCCGCCGTCCCACACATGGCAATGGACAGCCCAGAGCAATTCGGATCCTGCCCGCAAGGGTTTGGCCTATGCCGCAAAGGTCATGGCGGCAACCGGAGCGGACGTTTTGACGGACGATAGGTTGCTTACGGCCGTCAAGGATGAGTTCCGGCGACAAAGTGCGCTTGACCCATTCACCTGTCTGATGCCTGCCGAACTCAGCCCCCGCTTGCCGCAACAAGCCGCCTGAGAAGGAGCCCGTCGCAGTCCCGGAGGGCCTGGCAAACACAGTGGGGCCGGGACCGCGCGCTCTCTGCTGGCCTCCCCGACGGCGTGCCACGCCTGACGCTCATCCCGTGCAGGCGAGTCGTCCATGCGGCAGGTCGGCTTGCGGAGTGGGTACGAACGTCGCTGACATGGCACCGATGCCTGCCCGCAGACCAGGGGCCGCGGTTGTCGGCAGTAACAGTCGTCGTTGTCTGGATCACGACCTGTTCGTGTTTGATAGCGATGGTCGAGCTTGGCGCAATCCAGCCGGAACCTCATTGCGGCGTAGTCAACTTGGTTCGGACGCGCTGTCGACCGCGTTTGTTCAAATTCAAATGGACATGGCAGGCATGGCGGAAGGTTATCAACTTAGGACAACGTAGGAAACAGGTCACTGTGTCGCAGTCTGCGCAGTCATTATTCAACGATTCATGGAGATCAAATGCACAAGAAAAAGTCTGCTGCTGTCGTGTTGGCGTCAACCGCACTCGCCGGTGTGGCCCATGCGCAATCGAGCGTTACCTTGTACGGTCTGATTGACGCAGGTTTTGGCTACGTCAACACCAATCAAGGCAGCCGCTACGCGATGATGAACGGTAATCTCAATGGTGATCGATGGGGGTTGAAAGGCGTCGAAGACCTAGGTGGCGGGTTGGCGGCAATCTTTCAGATTGAAAATGGTTTTAATGTTGGCACCGGGGCACTTGGTCAAGGTGGGCGCGAATTTGGCCGGCAGTCGTGGGTCGGTATCACGAGCGCCAGTGTCGGCACTCTTAAGCTGGGGCGGCAGTATGACCCGATGGTTGACAAGGTTCAAGGGTTGACACTCGAAAGCGTCTTGGGATCTCCAGCCACAACCCCCGGGGACGTCGATAACAATGACAACAGTGCGCGCATCTCGAACGCAGTCAAATACGTTAGCCCCTCGTTTGGAGGCATCCAGTTTGAAGGGCTGTACGCACTGAACGGTGTGGCTGGGCAGCCTGGGTCCGGAAATACTTACTCTGCGGCAGCTAGTTACACCGGCGGACCATTGAGCATCGCGGCAGGCTATCTTCATGGAAGGAATACTGCGGCCGCCTCGGGACAACTGCGGACCACGTGGAGCGGTACGATGGATTCGATTTTTGACGGACCCATCAGCAACGGCTATCAAACAGCTGCATCGATCGGAATCGCGCATGCAGCGGCCCGCTACCAGCTTTCTGCGTTGACCTTGGGAACCGTGTATAGCTACGCGGCGTTTAACGCCGACGCGCAGTCGATCTTCAAATCGCAGGAGCACTTCAATTCGGGAAAAGTGTATGCCCTGTATCAGATTACTCCCAGTCTCCTTGGCGGAATCGGGTACATCTACACCCGCGCTGGAGGTGACACGTCTGCAACGTATAACCAGGTGACGGCGGGCGCTACCTACGCCCTGTCGAAGCGCACGGACTTCTACGCGGTTGCCGCTTACCAGCACGCGAGCGGAACGCAGCGAACGGCCGCAGGAGGGCTCGTTGACGCAGTCGCATCGGTCGGTTCCTATGGGCTGACTGGAAACGGTAGCTCCCAGACACTGATGGTTGTCGGTATGCGTCACCGATTCTGACATCCAAAGACGTAGAGCAATGCTCCACGGGGGACGGCGCGCCGTCTACCCGTGGTAGTTTTGAAAGATATATCTCTGTCGTCTCTTTGTTCGCGTGGAGAACGAGCCAGACCATCATGAGCGATAACACGCCTTTGTCCGCCGGTGCCTCCGGTTCGCCGTCTTCGTCGTCCTCCCATTTCAGCAGCACCGCCGCTCCGTCGAGCTTTCCGAGCCCCATTGGGCTCGACGGCGTCGCGGTGTGCAGACGTATATACTCGTGCTAGCTATGGGTCCCGCTGTCAAAGGAGGAACGTCCATCCCTACGAGCAAAAGCGGCTCAGGGCGAAGTCCTCGATCCCGACCTGCGTACGATCGCCTGTCACCAGATCGGCGAGCACAGCGCCTGCGGCCGGTCCAATGCCGAAGCCATGGCCTGAAAAGCCGGAACCGAGATAGAAACCCGGTGTCCGCTCGACCTTCGAGATAACCGGCAGCGCATCGGGCGTGACGTCAATCATACCTGCCCACGTACGTGCAATCGTCGCATTGGCGAACGATGGAAAGGTCTGCCTCAGGCAATTCATTGCATCGTTGAGCATACCGTTGTTAGCCTCAGGATCGAGCACGCGGTACGATTCGAATGGCGTCGGGCGGTCAATGCTGAAGCGGCGCGGAATCTTCAGTTCATCAAAAAAGGGGCGTCCGAAACGGAGTCGCAGATACTTGCGCTCTTTGAGCCAGGCACGCAGGAATCTTGTGCTGAGGCGAATGCTATCGGGCGTGAGATCAGCGACCGAGGCGCCGAGTTTCGACACTGTGTAGCCGCCGTCGCAGCGCTTGCGGCATGTGAAGTCACCCGCGTTGATCGCGACGTCCAGCTTAGCGTCGATAGGCGCTGTTTGCAGCACGGACGCATGAACCTTGAGTTGCGGAAAGTCAATTGCATGATTGCCGCAGAACAGCCGCGACCACGCACCACCTGCCAAAACCACGTCGGCGCATTTCACGACGCCGTGCTCGGTCACGACAGCCGACACGCGACCCGCGGACATATCAATGCCCCGCACCGCACAGTGTTCGAAGATCGATGCGCCGTTCGCGCGAGCGAGTTCGGCGATGCCCCGTGTCGCCATCGTGGGTTCTGCGACACCGTCGATCGGACTATATAGCGCCCCGTCCCATTTTCGGTTCGATTGCGGGAGAAACATGGCGAGTTCGGCTCTGCCGAGAAGCCTGACGCGGACACCGCTGGCGCCGGACGCGTCGATCCATTTTTGATGCAGAGCCATCTCCGACTCGTCTTTCGCAAGATATGCGAGTCCCGTCATCCGGTAGCCCACGTCGATTTGCGATTGGATTGACTGCCACAATTCGTTCGCGAGGACAGACAGTTGCAGTTCCTTAATGTCGCGTCCGACGGAGCGCACCCAGCCCCAGTTGCGCGAAGACTGTTCGCAACCGATCGTGCCTTTTTCGAACACCGCGACGTCGACACCTTTGCGCGCTAGCGCGAGCGCGCAACTGATACCAATGATTCCGCCGCCAATAATTGCGACGGAGACCTGCTTGGGCAATTCGGGCTTCGATGTGATTTCGTGGATGGGAAGCATGCTAGCTCGGAGATATGTCAGTTGACGCGCTTGCGACTGGCGATCAGAGCCACGAGCGCGAGGGTCGAAATCACTATCAGGTAATAGGCCGGCGACATGATGCTGCCCGTCATTTTTACGAGAAGGTTGGTCACGACAGGCGTGAGTCCGCCGAACAGCGTCATCGCGATTACGTAGGCGAGCGACGAGCCGGTGGTCCGGCAGGACGTGGGAAACAGTTGTGATAGCAACGAGCTCACCGGCGCGTAGTAGAAGCTGTAGAAAACCAGTGAAAGGGTGCACTGGAATGCGATCAATGTTGCGGTGCTGGGCGCACGCGTGAGCATGTAAAAGAGCGGCAGAATCAGCACCATTCCGCATAGTAGCGCGGCACGCATCACCTTGACGGTGCCGAGCCGGTCCGCTGCGATGCCACCGATTATCGGGAACACGACGGATACGAGGCCACTCAGAATCGATGACAAAAAGGCTGCGTCCTTGCTGATTCCCAGATTATGAATTGCGAACGTCGGCATGTAGATGTTCATAAAGCTCGCGAGGCCGCCCGCGCCCGAGATGATCGCGCCCATGAGCACGCTTGGCATATGTGATTGTGCCGTTTCGCGCAGCGGCTTGTGTGGCACCACGTCGCTCGCTTGCTCGAACGCGGCCGTTTCGTTCACTTTCCTGCGGATGTAGAGGCCAATCGGTCCGATCAGACAGCCAAAGGCGAACGGCAGACGCCAGCCCCAGGAATCGATCTGTTGCGGCGATAGATAGCGATTCACGCCGTAGGCGAATAGCGAGGCCGCCAATACAGCGAGACCCGACGTCGACCATTGCAGGCTCCCGAAAAAACCCCTCCGCTTTGCATCCTGCTCAGTCAGAAATGAATTGGCCGCTCCGAATTCGCCCCCTGCAGAAAAGCCTTGCAGCAGGCGTCCTGCGACTAGAATAATCGGCGCGAACACGCCGATCTTGTCATACGTGGGCACAAGGGTGATCGAGGCAGTGCCGCACAACATCAGGAACGCCGTGAGGCTTAACGTGAAGCGCCGGCCGTATTTGTCTGCGACGACACCCAGGATGATCGCACCGACTGGACGAATAAGGAATGAGCTAGCGAAGGTCAGGAGGCTGAGCAACAGCGCCGATTGCTCGTCGCCGGTAGGAAAAAATAGCTTCGAGACCGTGATCGCGAACATCGCGTACACGAGCAGGTCGAACCACTCGAAAAATGTGCCGAAGTTCGCAGCAATGACATCGCGCATCTTACTCGTTACGGTCTTCGAGCAGATAATGGGGTCAAGGGTGTTGGCTCTGTTCAGCATTTTGTTTCCTTTGCCATCGGTGCTCGCGAGCACCCAACAGGTGTATCGCCGCCTGTCGTCGCGACAGCAGGGGGAGACAGTCGCTTCTTGGCATCTGCTGCCGAAATCGATGTCTTCCAGTTGCGGGGTTATTCGTTGCGCCGCCAGGCCATGCACCGGCGGCATGACCAGAATGGTGTGCCGTCCGCGTGAAGGACACAATGCCGTCAAAAAAGGTCGGGTATTTGAAATTCGTATAGAGGGTTTCCCCTGATACATATACAGGCTTCACTCGGCACCTCATTGCCTCGCTCGTCGAGTATTCCCGCGGCCGTCGGACTCAAATGTCGAGGTCGAGAAACGCGGTCCGAACCCGCGAACCGACGAAGATGCAAGCCAGTGTTCAGCGGCGACGCCGCAGCCAGTCCGGCTCTCTTTGGGGGTAGGGGGATACCCTTATCCATTTTTCAAATAGTTGGCCGCGTTTGGCGACATTGTTTATCGGACAGTGAAGCGCGAATATTTATTCATGCCGCCATGTATCGGGCGGGCCAGTTCAAGAATGGGAGCGCTTGCAATGACGAAAGACGGAAAAATGAGGCTCGGCCTCTCGATGAGATATCTCGGCTATCACGTGGCTGCCTGGAGGCATCCAGACGTGCCTGCTGACGGCGCGCTCAGTTTCGAGTACTTCCTGAACACGGCCCGCAAGGCGGAAGCAGCGCATCTCGACATGGTTTTCTTCGCTGACGGTCTGGGGATCCGAGCCAACGACAATCCGAAAGGATCGCTCGCGCGTGATATGCGCAATGCTGAGTTGGAACCCATCACACTCCTCGCCGCACTGGGCGCGACGACGTCAAATATCGGCCTGGTGGCAACAGCCTCGACCACGTACAACGAACCATTTCACATCGCGCGCAAATACGCTTCGATCGATCATATCAGCGGTGGCCGCGCGGGATGGAATGTCGTCACATCGTGGTCAGATGAGGAAGCCCAAAACTTCAACAGGAACGAGAACCTTGCTTATGAAGAGCGGTACGAACGAGCCGACGAGTTCGTCGACGTCGTCAAGTCCCTTTGGCGAAGCTGGGAGGATGACGCGTTCGTTCGAGATAAGGAAAGCGGACTTTTCTACCACGAAGACAAGTTGCACGTTCCTGACCACAAGGGCAAGCACTTCCAGGTGCGCGGCCCACTGAATTCGGCGCGCACACCGCAGGGAGAGCCGATCATCGTGCAGGCCGGAGCTTCCGAGGCCGGACGTGAACTCGCTGCTAGATGCGCGGACGTGGTTTACAGCAACTCGCACGACCTGAAACATGCGCAAGATTACTACCGCGATCTTAAGGCGCGGCTGGCGAAGTATGGTCGCGAGCCCGGAGAGTTGCTAATCATGCCGGGCATTACACCGTTCGTTGGTAAAACCAGGCAAGAGGCGCAAGACAAGTTCGACCAGCTTCAGGAGCTTATCCACCCGCTGAGCGGTCTGGCCTCGCTCTATAACGCACTGGGCGACCTGTCTGGGTATCCGCTTGATGGGCCAGTGCCAGACATCGGTGGTCAGAAACTCCGGAGCATCGCATCAAACCTGTTGGAGATGGCTCGTACCGAGAAACTCTCAATTCGACAACTCTACCAGCGCGTCGCATCGACTTTCTGGGTACGCCTCGCGATTGGAACTGCGAGCGACATCGTTGATGAGATGGAAGAGTGGTTCAAGAATGACGGCGCCGACGGCTTCAATTTTTGCCCGGCCATCCTTCCGGGTGGCATGGACGACATTAGTGATTTCCTCATCCCGGAACTGCGTCGCCGCGGGTTGTTCAGGGATCGCTATGAAGGACGAACTCTGCGCGAGAACCTTGGCCTCAAACCCAGCGTCTTCAAGCTTGCGTGATCCGTCATAGTCGAGGCAGGTGACCAAATGCAAACCATCGGTTCCAGAGCCAACTTCCAGCAGGCGATGTCGCTGTTCGCTGCTGGCGTTACAGTTATTACCGCAAGGCACGACGGACAGCCATTCGGGCTCATCGCTACATCGGTATGCAGTCTATCCGACGACCCGCCATCGGTCATCGTTTGCGTGAACAAGAGCGCTTCATCCCACGACGCGATCCTGAAAGCAGGGAGTTTCGCCGTAAATCTGCTCTCCACAGCGCACTGCGGGGTCGTTGACACATTTCGCAAAACCAAAGGGCAAGCCCGCTTCACAGCCAACAAATGGGCATCTCTCGTGACTGGTGCACCGGTCCTGGCTGATGCGACGGTTGCGTTGGACTGCGAAATCAGTGATCAGCATGACGGATTTACCCACTCCATCATCGTTGGAGTAATCAAAGAGATTGCATTTAATGAAACCGCTGATGCGGGATGCCTTCTGTGGCACGAACGCGGCTTTGCACGGAGTGCGCCTCTGACTATTTGACTGCAGACGCCGGTGCTTTAAGTTGAACGGATTGTCGGCCAGTGTAATCGCTCATCGTGATCGAATCCTTATTGAGCAGTGCCAGCCGCGAACCACGAGAAATGTCCGACCGTCCGAGCACCATGGTCGGCACATCCTTGCGATGCTGGTCCGAAACATAGATGATGGCTGTTGAAAGCGGGCTATCAACTGGGAAACTATGAACATCCGGCAACTTGAAGCATTCCGCACGACTATGATGGTCGGCACTGTAAACGGTGCTGCGGACTTACTTGGGCTATCTCAGCCATCGGTGAGTCGCTTAATCACCGAGCTCGAAAAGGAGCTCGGCGTGACATTGTTCAACCGCGCTGCTGGCAGGCTGGTGCCGACGCCTGAAGGAAGGATGATCCACGAGCAAGTAGAGAACACATTCCGTGCGTACCAAAGGATCGGGGAACTTGCCGCTGATGTGAGGAAACTTCGCGTAGGCAGCATCTCGATCGCATGCATGCCGGCGCTAGGAATAAGTTTTTTGCCCGCGGTCATAGCCCGTTTTTGTGAAGCTCATCCAGACGTTGATATCTCACTGGATGTTCAAAGCTCCACGAAGGTGGAGGACTGGATTGCGACGGAAAGAATCGATCTTGGTCTTGCAGAAGTACCTTACGACCGAGAAGACCTTTCAGTAGACGAATTCTGTAATGTTCCCTACTACGCCGTCATGAAGAAGGGGGATCAGCTCGGAGAAAAGTCGATGCTTTCACCGGCGGATTTCGAAGGGCGCACGTTTATCTCCACCACGGCACACTATCAAGCCCGGCCGCATGTTGATCGCCTTTTCGAATCGCGAGGCATACACCGTGTCATGCGTATCGATACGTCGTTTTCCCACTCCACATGCGAGTTGGCCGCACTGGGAATGGGTGTCGGTTTTATCGATCCTTTCAGTGTTCACGGATACCTTGATCGGGTCGAGGTCCGTCTCGTAGACCCTTGCATAACCTTCAGGGTTGGACTGCTATACCCGAGATCTCGCCCGTTGTCGAAAGTAGGGCGAACATTTGTTTCGTTTATGAAGGAGTGTCGTGACCGATGGTTCGCTGAGGTGGCCGCAGCTTGTAAACGTCATGTATGACTCTGCCGAGACTCTTCTAAACCTGCAGTGGCAGTGGCGGTCTCGATTGACGTCATGAATACATTAAGACTCAGGCGTGACTCCTGAGACATCCGTCTCAAATGTTGCGTCTATTTTTGGTTTCGAATAGATCGTTATCGAGCTATGACTATGGCTATCAAAACGATTCGCACACCTAGTTATCCAATCGATGCGCAGTTCGTCGAGCGCTGGTCGCCTCGCGCCTTCACATCGGATCCTATCGATGAGCGTACCATACTCACTATTCTCGAAGCTGCGCGTTGGGCTCCTTCCTCTTATAACTCTCAGCCCTGGCGGTTTGTTTACGCCCGTCGTGAAACAGATCAATGGGTCTCGTTTCTTTCGTTTTTGAACGAATTCAACCGCTCCTGGGCAGTCCGTGCCGCGGCGATCGTTGTGGTTTTGTCAAAGCAGACCTTTCGGCTTCCTGGAAAAAGTGAGGAAGCATCGTTGCCTACGCATTCATTTGATGCCGGAGCTGCCTGGGCATTTCTTGCGTTGCAAGCTAGCCTTCTAGGATGGGGCGCTCATGCTCTTGCAGGGATCAACAGCGACCACATCCGTAGCGAACTGAGCATTCCAGACGATTTTTCAATCGAAGCGTGCATAGCACTGGGCCGAGCTGGGGATGCTGCGCTACTTCCGCATTTTCTCCAGGCAAAGGAGGTGCCGAGTGAGCGTCGACCGCTCGTCGAGTTGGCGGCGGAAGGACGTTTTGTCGACGGAACATAGCTGTTTTTAGAAACAGCATTTTCTAGCATGCATGCGGGTTCCTCGGGGCCATTGGAGTTGGCATGCGTCGGCGTGCAGACCAGGTGTCAGCAGCTAGCAAGAAGGTGCCCGAAGGGGCCCGCATGCGCCGTCTCATACGCGTTGCCTTATGACACGCGCTACCTAACAGCGCTTTTTACTGGGAGAAACTATGGAACAGTTGATTTTCGAACGGATTTGTAAGATCGACCCGACTCAGCTGCAGGAGAATATGAGCTATCCCGCTGACGAAATGCTAATCACTGGTAAGCCGAAGAGAATCAGCCGTCCTTTGGTGGACTTTGAACCATCACGTCCGGGTGTCGGTTTCTGGGAGGCAGAGGTCGGCGCCTGGAAGTTCGTCTATCCATCAAACCGAAACGAGATCTTCCACGTCCTGGAGGGTACCTTTTCGCTCGAGAGCGAAACCACGCCGCAGACCGAATTCTGTAAGGGCGACACGGGCGTTATTCCCGCCGGCTTCTCAGGAACTTTGAGAGTCACCGAGGCAGTTCGAAAAATATACGTTCTTCTCACCTGAGAAGCGTCACCGACGACGTCGCAAGTTGACTCGCGAAGCGTCTTCGCAAAGTCGCGTTGAGCTGCACTATGACGGAAGGTAGTTAAATGACCTATTCAGATACCAAGCTATTCATTAACGGAACTTGGTGTGACGCACTTGATGGAGCGACCATCAATGTGATCAGCCCTTCTACCGGCGAAAGGATTGGCGTGGTCGCCTGCGCAGCAAAGGAGGACCTTGAACGCGCTGCATCCGCTTCAGAAGCGGGCTTTGCTGAGTGGCGCGACGTCGCGGCGGTTGACAGAGCGATGATGATGAGAGGCGCGGCAATGCTCCTGCGAGAGCGCGTCGAGACCATAGCTTCCCTCCTAACGCAAGAGCAGGGAAAGCCGCTTGCGGAAGCGCGGGCGGAAGTCTTCTCGGCGTCGGAGATTATCGAATGGTTCGCTGATGAAGGCTTGCGCGTCTATGGACGCGTCGTGCCGTCGCGGAGTCAGAATGTTCAACAATTGGTGCTCAAGGAACCCGTCGGACCGGTCGTAGCCTTTACGCCGTGGAACTTTCCGGTTAATCAGATCGTTCGGAAACTCTCGGCCGCGCTTACCACCGGCTGCTCTTTCATTGTGAAAGCGCCGGAAGAGACGCCCGCCTCGCCGGCGGCGCTAATTCGGGCATTTGTGGACGCCGGCGTTCCTCGGGGCGTTTTAGGCCTCGTCTTCGGAAACCCTACGGAAGTTTCTGAGTTCCTTGTTTCCCATCCGGCAGTTCGAAAGGTCACATTCACAGGATCAACGGCTATCGGCAAGCAACTGGCCAGTTTGGCCGGCCGACATATGAAACGGACGACGATGGAGCTGGGCGGTCATGCGCCGGTGATCATCGCTGCAGACGCTGACGTCGAGGAAGCTGCAAAAGTTTTAGGTGCCGCAAAATTCAGAAACGCGGGACAGGTCTGTGTTTCGCCCACGCGATTCCTGGTGCATAACAGCTTACTCGGGTCGTTCGAGGCTGCGATGGTCGCGTATGCCGAACAGTTGAAAGTAGGTGACGGTCTCGAAAAAAGTACGTCGCTAGGGCCATTGGCAAATAAACGTCGCTTGGCGGCCATGAAGGAGGTCGTTAACGACGCACGCGAGTCTGGCGCCAAATTATTGACGGGTGGGAACCAGATCGGCGATCGAGGAAATTTTTTCGCGCCTACGGTGCTTTCCGACGTGCCATTGACGGCGGCAATCTTCAATGAGGAGCCTTTTGGCCCTGTTGCTGCGATACGAGGATTCGATGACCTCGACGAAGCAATATCAGAAGCGAACAGGCTTCCGTATGGACTTGCGGGATACGTATTCACGAATAGCGTGAAGAGCGTACATCAGCTTTCGCAACGTTTGAATGTTGGAATGCTATGGATTAATCAGGGCGCTACGCCGTGGCCTGAAATGCCGTTCGGCGGCGTCGGCGATTCCGGTTACGGTTCGGAAGGTGGTTGCGAGGCGTTGGAACCTTACCTGGTTACCAAGGCCGTCACGGTTAAAAGCGGATCACCGACGTAGAGGCGTTGACCGCTTTCTCAGAGTGTAAGGCCCATGGGCCAAGGCAAACCATCAAACACATACTCCGCGGCGGCGGTGAGTTCAAGAGAATAGATCAATGCGCAACGCAAATGTATCCACACTGCTCAATGTACTACTTGGCGAGGAAAAGACTCGTGTCCTTTTTTCCACGCTCAATTTCCCCTCCATTTTCAACGACTGGGAAGAAGGCACTGTAACCCGTGCTGAGTTGGCCCAGGCGATGAATATGGCGCTCTTCGATGACCTTCTACAGCGGTCGGAAAACGGCCGCACCTATACGAAGCAAGCGATTGCGAGCGGCGGCTCAGTGTTCTTCGATCACGGAGCGCTGCGCACGGTGCGCTGGCCACATAACGGCGCGCTGCCGCCCGGCGAGGCTGCGTTCACCCGCATTCTTCGTCCCCTTGGCTTCAGGCTCAACGGCCGCTATCCACTCGACAAGCTCGGCATGACCGGCCGTGCGTATGTGCAAGAGGACGCCCCCGATGAGATCGCCCAGTTCTTCGTCAGTGAGCTACACCCGGAGCGTTTTTCGAAGGAGTTCCAGCAGGCCGTGACGAACGTCGTCGCTTCATCTAAAGATCCCCTGACGGCGCTCGCGATCTCGCAGCTTTCGGAACTGGAGCGGGATGGTTCGTTGCCCATCGACGCTGCCGAACAGTTGTTGCCCGTGATCGTCGGTGCGTTCTCCCGTCAGCATGACATTCCACGGGAAACGGATTACGACGTATTACTACTCGAATCGGCCGAGATGGCCTGGATCGCGACTGAGGGGAACGCCTTCAACCATGCAACGGATCGCGTCGAGGACGTGTTCAGCCTCTCGGAAGATGAGAAGTCGAAGGGCCGCCCAATAAAGCCCGAGGTCGAACGTTCGCGTTCGGGGCGCGTGTTTCAGACAGCTTATAGGGCGGACACGGTGCGCCGCGCCTTCCGCTCGTCCGATGGGAGCGAGATTATCCGAGAGGTGCCTGGCTCGTTCTATGAGTTCATTACGCGCAAGCGTGAGTTCGATCGGGCAAAGCGCCGTTGGCAGACAGACCTGCGCTTCGATGCAGGCAACGCCACCGGTATCTTCAAGATGACAGCCAACGCGGCGAAGTAACGTGAAAGAAGCCACACCGTTTCGGGCGAGCGAGCGCCTTTTGCAGGACGTCGAAACCGAACTGCGTGCGAATGTGCGCGGCGAAGTGCGTTTCGATGTGGGATCGAAAGCGCTGTATGCGTCGGATGCATCGAACTACCGGCAGATACCGCTCGGTGTCGTCGTGCCTGTCGATATCGATGATCTCGTCGCCTCGCTCGACGTATGTTGTCGCAAGGATGTGCCGTTCCTGACGCGGGGCGGCGGCACCTCGCAGAACGGGCAGTGCGTGAACGTGGCGGTCGTGGCCGACGCAAGCAAATATTTGAACCGCGTCGTATCGATAGATGCAAAGACGCGCATCGCGATCGTAGAACCCGGTGCAATCTGTGACACCTTGCGTGATGCCGCCGAAGCATACGGCTTGACCTTTGCGCCGGACCCGGCCACGCACAGCCGCTGTACGCTCGGCGGCATGATCGCCAACAACTCATGCGGCGCGCATTCGGTGATGGCGGGCAAGACGGTCGAGAACGTGGAAGCGCTCGAAATCGTGACCTACGATGGTGCGCGCTTCTGGGTAGGTCCGACCAGCGACGCCGAACTCGAGGCGATCATCAGCGAAGGAGGGCGGCGGGGCGAGATCTATCGCAAGCTGCGCGATTTGCGTGATCGCTATGCAGATCGCATCCGCGACGCGTTTCCGCAGATCAAGCGACGCGTCTCCGGTTTCAACCTGGATCAGTTGCTGCCTGAAAATGGTTTCAACGTGGCGCGTGCCCTCGTGGGAACCGAAGGCACATGTGCCGTGACCCTTCAAGCCAAGGTTCGGCTCGTCCACAGCCCGTCGTGCCGCGTATTGCTTGTCCTCGGTTTCGAGGATATCTACACTGCGGCCGATGCCGTTTCGCATTTCAACCGCTTCTCACCGATCGCAATCGAGGGGTTGGACCGCGCCATCATTCGCGGCTTGCAGGTGCGCGGATTGAAGGCGGAAGAAATCGCGCTGCTTCCTGTTGGCAATGCGTGGGTGGTGCTGGAATTTGGCGCAGATACGGTTTCTGCTGCGCTCGCGCAAGCGCGCGAAGCGCACCGATTTTTCAAAGCAGGATTGGGCGGCGAGAACGTGACGGGCGTCGTCGTCGAAGAGAAAGAGAAGCAGCAAAAAATCTGGTCGATTCGCGAGACTGGCGCATCTGCTGTCGCGCTGTCGATCGATCCCGATGAGCCCGATCCGATCGTCGGATGGGAAGACGCCGCTGTCGATCCGCTGCGTCTCGGTGACTATCTGCGCGAATTCCAGGCGCTCGTCGATCGCTTCGGCTACGAGACGTGCCTTTACGGTCACTTCGGCGACGGCTGCGTGCATGCGCGCGTAACTTTTGATATTCGCGCGGCACAGGGCGTGATCAGGTGGCGCGAGTTTTTGCGGGAGGCAGCGCAACTTGTTGTCGACTACGGCGGCTCCCTGTCCGGCGAACATGGCGATGGACAAGCCAAGGCCGAGTTCCTGCCCATCATGTACGGCCCTGAAATCATGCGGGCGATGGAAGAGTTCAAGGCTATCTGGGACCCGGGAAATCGCCTGAACCCCGGCAAGGTCGTAAACGCGTATCGCGCGGATGAGAATCTGCGCATGGGGCCTTCGTACAAGCCCGTGAAGCTCACGACGAAACTGACGTTTGCTAGCCCCGAAGGCGATGGTTTGCAGCGCGCTGTAGAGCGTTGTATAGGCATGGGGAAGTGCCGCTCTCTCAATGGCGGCACCATGTGTCCGAGCTTTCGCGCGACGCGCGAAGAAAAGTATTCGACCCGTGGTCGCGCGCATCTGCTCTGGGAAATGCTGCAAGGCGAAGTCATCACGGACGGATGGAACAGCCGCGAGGTGAAGGAAGCGCTAGACGGCTGTCTCGCGTGCAAGGGCTGTAAGTCGGACTGTCCGACGCATACTGACATAGCGGCGTATAAGGCCGAGTTCTTGTCTCACTACTACCGGCGTCATCGCCGGCCGAGACAGGCGATGTTCATGGGGAGTATCGGGCAATGGGCGCCGCTGGCGAGTCGTTTTTCGTGGCTAACGAATCTCATGACGTCGTCGCGTTTCATGGCCCCTATCAGCAAGTGGATCACGGGCATCGCGCCGCAGCGCAACCTGCCGCTGTTCGCACCGAAGCCGTTCAGACGTCTTCCAGATCGTCATCGCGTCCACGACAGGCATCCGAACGCGAGGCCGGCGGGTAAGGTCATTCTGTGGGTTGATACCTTCAACGATCATTTCTCGCCTCAAATCGCGAGCGCAGCATTCGATGTCCTGACACTCCTCGGATACGACGTCGTCTTGCCCCGCAAACGTCTGTGTTGCGGGCGTCCGCTGTATGACTATGGGCGTCTCGATGAGGCGAAGGCATTGTTGCGACGCGCCGTCGACGAATTATCGGAGGACATCCTGCTAGGCGTTCCTGTCGTCGGTCTCGAGCCGGGGTGCTTGTCCGTGTTCAAGGATGAACTGCTCAAGCAGTTGCCGCAGGATCGGATCGCGCGAAAGCTCTCAGCGCAAACGCATCTCTTATCGGATTTCCTCGTCGCGACGGATTTTCAGTGGCCGACGCTCGATGCCGAAGTCGTCGTGCACGGTCATTGTCACCAGAAATCGCTGTTCGGCATGACGGGCGAAGCCGCACTGCTTGACAAACTCGGCGCGCGCTGGAAGCTGCTCGAAACAGGATGCTGTGGCATGGCCGGGTCGTTTGGTTTCAACAACGAGCACTATGAACTGTCGATGAGAGTGGCGGAAGACAAGCTACTGCCGCTTTTGCGCGCAGCGCCGCGTGATGCGTTGATCCTCACAAACGGCTTCAGTTGCCGTGAGCAAATCCAACAAGGTGTGAAGCGACCGGTCTTGCATATCGCCGAGTTTGTGCTTCGTGCGCTCACGAGCCCAAACGCCGGCCATCTGGTTCTAGATCCAGCATTGCGGGCGACGTGAATTCCGCTGTAATCCGTGCATCTTTGCGCCGATTCAGACAGATCAAGCATAAGCGGCGCTCAATGCTCGTTGTTCCGGAGACAGTGTGGACGATGCTACCCGACTATCAAGCAATATCATGATTGGACCGTCAAGACAGTTCTAATGAGGTAAAGAATCAACATGCGAATTTGCCGCCACGGCGTAAGCGTTGCCTCATCACCGTCTGTTCATGAGGGCATGAAGTCGGCAACCTAATTCCCACCAGATCTGAACTGAACCCCTGAAGTTGGACGGTGGGTGAACGAATCTCACGCGAATCGAAGTCGGTACTCGACGGGGCTCAGCCCCTTGAGTTTGAGTTTGATCCGCTCATGATTGTAG
>NZ_PYUC01000020.1:0-92354 GCF_003028655.1 Trinickia symbiotica | reverse complement strand
ACTTGCGCTATACCGCTTCCTGATACAAGCCCAGGAACCGGCCGCGTTCGCCATCAAGCGCCCACACTTATCGGCTGTGAATTGTTAAAGATCGTTCGCTCAACCGCCTCGGCGCCGCTACCACCACACCCCTTCGGCACCGCCGTCTTGCGTTGCTGCATCAGCAGCAGAGAAGCGAGATTATGCAGCGTCTTTCGCAGGTCGTCAACGGGTTTTTGATGCTACTGCTTAAAAACCTGTTCTGTTCGACTCGCGACAACTGCTTCGCGCTTCTCGAAGGAGCGGAATAGTAGACCACCGAACGCACTGTGACAAGGTCGTGACGAGCTTTTTTTAAGGGCGGTCTCCACCCCGGAGCAAAGCGGCTTCAGTTCCGCTTCAATGCCGGTGAGCGGCGCTCGTCAACGCGGCCAGGTCGATCGCCGCCCCCATCGCTTCATAGCCGGAGTCGTTGGGGTGAATGCCGTCGCCACTGTCGTAGTCGCGGCGCAAGCGGTCCGCGTTGGCCGGGTTGCGCAGCGCGGCATCGAAGTCGATCACGCCGTCGAACGCGCCGCTCGTCCGAATCCACGTGTTCACGGCCAGACGGATCGCTTCGCGCGCAGGCGGCGCGGCCGCTGGCGTCAACGTCGCGCCGAAGACGCGCACGCCGCGCCGATGCGCCGCATCGATCAGCCGGCGGTAGCCTTCGATGAGGTCTTGCGCCGTCACCACGGTATGCGGCGCGTCGCAGTCGAGCCCCGAGCGCCGAGGCATCGTGGCGAAATTGATGTCGTTGATGCCGATCAGCACGATGACGGCCTTGACGCCAGCAGGCCCAAGCGCGTCGTGCGCGAAGCGTCGTTCGAGCGCTTCCCCGTAGCAGGCCGAATCGCTGAGCAAGCGGTTGCCGCTGATACCGAGATCGAGGACCGCCGTGGAGGCGCCGCCCGCTCCCGCGAGCCTTCGCGTCAAGGCGTCAGGCCAACGGCGATTCTCGTTGAGGCTCGAGCGCAATCCGTCCGTGATCGAGTCGCCGATCGCGGCGATCGCCGCCGACGACTCGCGCGGCACGCTGATGGCGGTTACCCAGGCGTGCTCGGTGAAGCGTGACGTATAAGCCGAGCCTTCCGCATCCGCCGCATGGTCGCCAGGCGAGGAAACATAGTTGATCTGGTTCGCGACGCGATGCCATGCCGTCATCGTCTGACCACGACGGGCGTGGACACTGATCGCATACGCCTCGCCCGCGTGCAGTTCCATTTCGGCCGCATCGGTTTCGACTTCATCGCCGGGCTCGAGCACGATCGATGTGCGTCCCGCAAACGTCAATTGCACGGCGGTGGCGGGCCGAACCGCCGCGCCGCCGGCCGATTGCGCCATGACGACGTCGTCGATGGCGAGTGGCGCGCGCCCGTACGCATTGCTGATCGTGACGCGGACGCGCCGGCCCGAGAGCGTCGGATACACGATCTCGCGCACGGTGCGGTCGGAGACGTCCGGCGCACGGTAAAGCGGAGGCGGATCGCGCAGTTCAGGGATCGCCTGCAGGGCGGTCGCCCAGGACGCCACCCACTGTTCAGCGGCCGCGGTCGGCGCGCCGGCGGCAGCCGAAGCGCATGGCATCGCGAACGCGCCCAAAAGGATTCCGATGAACCCAGCCCAGAGTCGAAGACGATTGCCCATGTAAGTCGGCGCAATGGAAAAACGCCGATTTTGCCCTATCCGCCGGGGCGCACGGTCGTAAGAAGATCTATCCCTTTTTATTTACCCGATGGCAGGCGCCTACCACGCGGGCGGCGCTGGCGCGCATCTCCGCTTTTATGATGCAACCCTAATTACCAGACGGTAGGCGCCGCGGACATGCAGCGTTTACGGAATTCGCTGCTGTCGCGAGTGCCGCGAAAGGCCCGCCGTTACTGGTCGTCGTTAACCCAGGGGTAAATCATTTCCCCAGGCTGCCGATAAGCAAGTCTCGTTATGGGATCAGAATCGTGAAACTGCTCGCCAGCCTCCTCGCAGTCGCCGTCCTGGCCGGATGCGCCCAGTTGCAGACGGACGCCAACCGCCACGGCCAACCACCGGCACAACCGGCGTCGACGAACATCGTCGACTTCGTCATTCCGGCCGACGCGCTCGGCGCGCGCGACCCGCAATTGACCGAAGTGCTGGGCAAGGTCGGAACGCTCGCCGCCAAACAGCCGCAAGCGACCACGGTCGTCATTGCCGCGCTGGCGCAGGACTTCCCGTATATCAATCAGGCTGTACAGCGCGGCATCCCGGCCCGGCACGGCAACATCGTCAATATCGAGAACGTGACGACGGGCAGTTGCCAGCCGTACAGCGTGCAGGTCAAGCCGACCGAATGACCGGAGACAGCCATGCTTCGACTCGCCACCGCCGTTACGCTCTTTGCCGCTTCGCAGTGGCTCCTCGCCGCGCCGCCGGCCGACGCGCAAGCGGCCGCGGCCGGCTCCACGACAGCGCTCGCGAGCAAGCCTGTGAGCGTCCAGCCGGACCAGGTCCTGCCGCCACTGCCGCCGCTCACGTCGCTGCCGCCGTCTTCGGCACAGGAGGTGACGGATGCCTCCAGCGCGTCGCCGCCGCGCGCGACGCGTCATTCGAAAAAAGTCGCCCGCGTGACCCCGCGTTCCGGTAAAGCGGCCGAGACGACGGTCCGCGTCGTCGTCAGCCCCGACTCGCATGCCTATCTGGCGTCGGTGTCGGACAAGCTAGACGCCGTGTTGCAAGGCGGCGCATCGAGCGTGCATGTGACGCTCGACGCAGCTTCAGTCGCAATGGCGCGTTGAGCCGCGTTCTCCAATCCAATCGATAGCGGTGGCCCCCATGAAGAGAACACAGCCCGCGCGGTTACGCTCACGACTTGCGCTCACCGCGCAGGCTCCTCGCGCTCTCGTTGCGGCGATTTTCGCTGCCGCATGCGCAATCGTTTGCGTACCCGCTTACGCGGACAATATCGACTGTTTTGCGCAAGCAGGGGCCTATCAGGGCGTCAACCCGATGATCCTGCGCGCGATCGCGTGGTTCGAATCCAAAGGCGATCCCAACGCCGTCCATCGCAACGCGGACGGTAGCATCGACGTAGGCCAAGCCCAGATCAACTCGGTTCATTTCAACGAGCTGCGCCGCAACGGTATCCCGCCGGCCGCGCTCAAGGACGGCTGCATCAACACCTACGTTGCCGCCTGGATGATCAAGCAGAAAATGGTTCGCTACGGCAACACCTGGCGCGCAATCGGCGCCTTCCATTCAGAGACCCCCAAGTTGCGCGACCAATATGCGCGCAGCATCCATGCCGTGCTCGTCTCCTGGGGCGTTTCGCAGTAAGCGGGCCGGCCCCTGCGGGCCTGACAAGCCCACCCTGCCGGCGGGATTGTCCTGCTAAAGCGGACACTGTTTCGAGGTCGCAACGCTCATCCGCGACTTCACGCGGCGCTTGCCGCAGGGTTAGGGCGTTCCCACAGCGATTGCCTGCTGTCATAGCCAAAATTCATCAACCGACCGGTCGGTTGATTTATAATCTCGTCACGCCCGACTTATGACGAGACTGTCCTATGTACACGCAATCGCTCGACATTCCCGGCAATGTCGCGCCGGCCGAGGCCGGAACCGATTCGCCCGACGAGGCGCGCTTCGATGCCGTGATCGCTGCGGACGGCAAGATTGAACCGCAGGACTGGATGCCCGATGCCTATCGGAAGACGCTCGTGCGGCAGATCTCGCAGCACGCGCATTCGGAAATCGTCGGCATGTTGCCGGAGGGGAACTGGATCACGCGGGCGCCGAGCCTGAAGCGCAAGGCGATCCTGCTCGCGAAGGTGCAGGACGAAGGCGGCCACGGTCTTTACCTTTATAGCGCCGCGGAAACGCTCAACGTGTCGCGCGACGCGCTCGTCGATGCTTTGCACAGCGGCCGCGCCAAGTATTCGAGCATCTTCAACTACCCGACTCCGACCTGGGCCGACGTCGGCGTAATCGGATGGCTCGTCGACGGCGCCGCGATCATGAACCAGATTCCGCTTTGCCGCTGCACCTACGGGCCCTACGCGCGCGCGATGATCCGCATCTGCAAGGAGGAATCGTTCCACCAGCGCCAGGGGTTCGACGCGCTGCTCGCGATGATGAAGGGCACGCCGGCGCAACGCGAGATGGTGCAGCAAGCCGTGAATCGCTGGTGGTGGCCGGTCCTCATGATGTTCGGCCCGAGCGACAAGGATTCCGTCCACAGCAACCAATCGGCGAAGTGGGGCATCAAGCGCATCTCGAACGACGATCTGCGGCAGAAATTCGTCGATGCGACGGTCGAGCAGGCGAAGGTGCTCGGCGTCACGCTGCCCGATGCCGATCTCAAATGGAACGAGGCGCGCGGCCATTACGACTACGGCGCGATCGATTGGGACGAATTCTGGCGCGTCGTCAATGGCGATGGCCCCTGCAACAAGGAGCGGCTAGCCACGCGCGTCAAGGCACACGAAGACGGTGCATGGGTCCGCGAAGCGGCCCTCGCCTATAGCGAAAAGCAACGCCGGCGCGCGGAGCAGCAGGCGGCTTGATGCCGGCCCGGCGGCGGGCGGCGGTTGCCCCCACGCTCATATTCGTTCGCTGGTAGTCAAAGTATTGGAGGAGATGTCGATGAACAAAGAATGGCCGATTTGGGAAGTGTTCGTGCGCAGCAAGCAAGGCCTCGACCACAAGCATTGCGGGAGCCTTCACGCGGCCGATGCATCGATGGCGCTGCGCATGGCGCGCGACGTCTACACGCGGCGTCAGGAAGGCGTGAGCATCTGGGTCGTGCCGGCAGCGGCGATCACGGCCTCCGATCCGCACGACAAGGCGGACTTGTTCGAGCCGGCCGGCGACAAGATCTACCGGCACCCGACGTTCTATACGCTGCCCGATGAAGTCAATCACATGTGAGCGCGCCATGACGACGACGTCCGAACACCTCGCTTATGTGCTGCGCCTGGCCGACAACGCGCTGATTCTCGGCCAGCGCAACGCCGAATGGTGTGGGCACGGCCCGGTACTCGAAGAAGACATCGCGCTCGCCAACATGAGCCTCGACCTCATCGGCCAGGCGCGGCTGCTCTACTCCCATGCGGCCACACTCGAAACCATGGCGACCGGCGCGAACAAGACCGAAGACGACTATGCGTACTTCCGGTCCGAGCGCGAGTTCGCCAATTACACGCTCGTCGAACTGCCGCACTTCGGACCGCTCAGCGGCACCGCGCGAGCCGATCGCGATTACGCAGTGACGATCGTGCGGAACTTTCTCTACGCGGCGCTGATGGCCCGGCTGTGGCCCGCGCTCGAAGCTTCGAATGACGCGCAGCTGGCGGCGATCGCGTCGAAGTCGGTCAAGGAGACGCGCTATCACCTGCATCATGCGCGCGACTGGCTCGTGCGCTTCGGCGACGGCACCGACGAGTCGCACCGGCGTGCCCAGGCGGCGCTCGACTATCTGATGCCCTATACGCGCGAGTTTTTTGCCCCCGATGCGCTGGAAAACGCGGTTGCCGCCTCCGGCATCGGCGTGCGCGCGGCCGACTTCGAGGCAGCGTGGAACGCGGAAGTCGAAGACGCGCTCAGCCAAGCGACACTCGCGCTGCCCGAGCCGGTGCAACACGTGTCGACGGGCAAGCTCGGCGAGCACTCGGAACACATGGGCTATCTGCTTGCCGAGATGCAAAGCGTTGCGCGGCAGCATCCCGGCGCTAGCTGGTGATAGGGACGCCGGCCCCGCCGAGCGCGCAAGCCGGAAAAACGCGCGACGACATTCGCCCATATGTTCAGGACTACGAATCGATCGACCATGACGCACACCGCTTCCACCACCACCGCCGCCGCGAAATCGGCCCGAGTGGCCGACCCGGCGCTCGTGCGAGCGTGGTCGGTGCTCGAGTCGGTACCGGACCCCGAGATTCCCGTCGTGTCCATTCGCGAGCTCGGCATCTTGCGCGACGTTCGCAAATCGGCCGATGGCGTACTCGAGGTCGTCATCACGCCGACCTACTCGGGATGCCCGGCAATGGCGCAAATCGCGGAAGACATCGCCCATGCGCTCGATGACGCGGACCTCGGCCCTTATCGCATCGAGACGGTGCTGGCGCCCGCCTGGACGACCGACTGGATCAGCGAGGCCGCACGCGAAAAGCTGCGCGCGTATGGCATCGCGCCGCCTTCGGGCCGATGCGGCGTAACCGACGCGGCGTCGCAGCCAAGCGTCGCCGTCGAGCACACGATCCGGTTCGCGCCGCGCGTGAGCAAGTCGAGCGCATCAAATGGATCGGGCGCGGCACCTGCCTGCCCACGATGCGGCTCAGCGCACACGGAACGTCTCGCGCAATTCGGCTCGACGGCATGCAAAGCACTCTACCGCTGCCTCGACTGCCGCGAGCCTTTCGATTATTTCAAACCCTACTGACATCCGGCCATGGCGACTCCGCAATTCCATGCACTGCGCATCCGCGACGTGCGCCCCGAGACGGCCGACTCTGTCACCGTCTCGTTCGAAGTGCCGCCCGAGCTGCGCGAGCAATATCGGTTCACGCAAGGCCAGTTCGTGACGTTGAAGGCGCATGTCGACGGCGTGGAAACACGCCGCTCCTATTCGATCTGCGTCGGCGTCACCGATTACGATCGCGACGGCGAGTTGCGCATCGGCATCAAGCGCGTGCGCGGCGGACGCTTCTCGAACTTTGCGTTCGATACATTGAAGCCCGGCCATACGATCGACGTCATGACGCCCGACGGCCGCTTCTTCACTCATCTGAACGCCGAGCACGGCAAGCAATACGTCGCCTTCGCGGGCGGCTCGGGCATCACGCCAGTGCTCGCGATCGTCAAGACGACGCTCGAGCTCGAGCCGCGCAGCACGTTCGTGCTCGTCTATGGTAACCGCGACGTCGATTCGATCATGTTCGCGGAAGAGCTCGAGGATTTGAAGAACCGGTACATGAGCCGCTTCATGCTCTACCACGTGCTCTCCGATGATGTTCAGGAGGCCGAACTATTCAACGGAATGCTCGATCAGGCGAAATGCGCCGCGTTTCTCGAGACGCTCGTGCCGGCGGGCGAGATCGACGAGGCGTTCATTTGCGGCCCGGCGCCGATGATGGACGCGGCGGAAGCCGCGCTGAAGGCGGCTGGGGTCGACGAGACCAGGATTCATGTCGAGCGTTTCGGCACGCCGCTGCCCCAGGCTGGAGCCCCCGTCATCGAGATCACGGAGACGACGCCTGCCGCCGAGCTCGAGATCGTCCTCGACGGCAAGCGGCGCAAGCTGCGCCTTCCTTATGAGGGCGCAAGTCTGCTCGACGTCGGGCTGCATGCGGGGCTCGCGCTGCCCTATGCGTGCAAGGGCGGCGTCTGCTGTACCTGCCGCGCCAAGGTGCTCGAAGGCGAGGTGCGGATGGAGAAGAACTACACGCTGGAAGAGCATGAAATCCGTGACGGCTTCGTCCTCACCTGTCAGTGCCATCCGGTCAGCGAGCGCGTCGTCGTCAGCTACGACGAGCGCTGAAGCGCGAATCGCCGCCCCAATGTCTAGCCGCCGTTCGCCCGGCGGCTTTCGCGTAAACTAGCGCCGCACGCGTCCCGCATTAGGGGCGAGCGGCGTTCGACCTAGCCGCGCAGGCGCGATTCGCTCGCGTCGCCTCACGCCGCTGGCAACGCTACGCCGCCAACCAACAACCACAGCGTCATGGCCCGCACCCGAGCACCCGATCACGAATCGCAACGCGACCAGATCCTCGAACTCGCCGCAGAGAAGTTCGCTCAGACGAGCTACCCCAGCACGTCGATGGCCGATCTCGCCGCGGCGAGCGGCACCTCGAAGGCCCGCCTTTACCACTATTACGACAGCAAGGAGGCGATCCTCTTCGACCTGCTCGACCGCCATACGAAGCGGCTCATGCTGATCATCGCCGAAGTCGAAGGGTCGAGCCAGCGACGCGGCCTGTCCGAACGCGAAACGTTCGCCGAGCTCGTGCGCGCCTTCCTCGCCGAGTACGAAACGTCGCATAGCCGGCATGTCGCGCTGCTGAACGATGTGAAGTATCTCGTCGAGGGACAGCGAGAAATCATCCTCGATCGCCAGCGCGACATCGTCGCGGCCTTCGCGCGCCAGCTCTCGCGCGCCTATCCGGACCGCGTCACGAAAGACAATCAGACGCCCGTCACGATGATGGTCTTCGGCATGATCAACTGGACCTTCACTTGGCTAAAGCCCGGCGGACGCCTGCGCTATGAGGATTTTGCGAAGCAGGTCGTCGATGTGCTCGAGCGAGGGCTCGCAAGCGGTTGATCCCTTTCATCGGCAGGGGCGTTGCGACGCAGCATATCGAGCATTGGCGACGCAGTGATGAGCATCTAGCTGGCGAGAAAACAACAGTTAGTTGTTTTCCTTAAAAATCATCAGCTTACACAAAAATCATAAGCGATCGAAGGCGATCCGACGGCGGAAGTACGGGTTTTCCCTAGGCTCAAACAGGCGTTTCAAGTAAAATTCGTATTGCGTCGCAGCACATGACGCCACACGAAAAGGAGAACCGCCATGAGCCAGCACCGAACCCGGGCCACCGCTTCGACCGCGACGAGCGATCGGCGCCCGCACGCGAACGGTCGCGAGCCGGCCCTCATCCGTGAACTGACCGCAAAAGACCGCGAGCGCCTGCTCGCCCACTTCCTCTCGCTCCACGTGGACGACCGCCTGCTGCGTTTCGGCCAGGCGGTGCCCGATCATGTGATCGAGAACTACGTACGCACGATCGATTTCTCGCGCGACGCGGTGTTCGGCGTGTTCGACGAGAACCTCGCGCTCGTCGGCGTCGGCCATCTCGCTTACCTGCCGGCCGACGGCGACAAGCGTACGGCCGAGCTCGGCATTTCCGTGCTCGAGGATTCGCGCGGCAAAGGCATCGGCACCCAGCTTTTCGAGCGCGCGACGATCCGCTGCCGCAACACGCACGTTTCGACGCTCTACATGTACTGCCTGTCGCGCAACACGACGATGATGCATATCGCGAAGAAGGCCGGCATGCGAATCGAGCACGCCTATGGCAGCGCGGATGCCTATCTGACGCTGCCGCCGGCCGATCAGGCCAGCATCATCGCTGAAATGCTGCAGGAGCAAGCGGCGGTGTTCGATTACGCCATCAAGCGTCAGGTGCAACGCACGACGCGCATCATCGAGGCGATGATGCCGTCCGAATCGGAATCGGACGTGGCCGCATAAGAACGACTAACACGACGGCCGCCCCTCATCGAATCGGCAGCGCCGTCGTCTCCTTGAAGCTTTCGAGCGCGAAGCTCGACTTCACGTCGACCACCGACGGATGGTGCAGCAGTTGATCCTGCACGAAGCGGGAGAAGTGCGCCATATCCGTCACGAAAACGCGCAGCAGGTAATCCATTTCGCCGGTCATCGCATGGCAGGCGACCACCTCCGGCCAGGCCTGCACGGCGGCCCGAAACAAGTCGGCATGCGTCGTTCCCGCATGGCCCGTCGCGCCGCCGCGCTTCTCGAGCCGTACGTTGACGAAAGCGAGCAGGCCGAGACCGAGCTTTTGCGGGTCGAGCAGCGCAACGTAGCCGCGGATCACGCCGCTCTCCTCGAGCCGCCGGATCCGGCGCAGGCACGGGCTCGGCGACAGGTTCACGCGCTCCGCGATCTCCTGGTTCGACAAGCGCCCGTTTTCCTGAAGGATCGCGAGAATACGCCGGTCGACGGCGTCCAATTCGATCTCGGCCATTTTTCTTATCCAATCGCGTCAGCGCTGGCAGCAAATTGCGCCATCGTAGGAGCCGCTACCCGATCTCGCAAGATTTTTTCGGTATTGGCGCCATACACTTGCTCCTATCGATGCCGCCTGGCGAATGGCGCGAGCCGCCCGGTGGCAGAACAGAATCTGAAGGAGACGCGGCATGAAGGTCGAAACCTGGGAGAACCCCGTCGGCACGGACGGGTTCGAATTCATCGAATACACCGCGCCCGATCCGAAGGCGCTCGGCAAGCTCTTCGAAAGAATGGGCTTCACCGCTATCGCCAAACATCGTCATAAGGACGTGACGCTCTATCGGCAAGGCGGCATCAATTTCATCGTCAACGCCGAACCGGACTCGTTCGCGCAACGCTTCGCGCGTCTGCATGGCCCATCGATCTGCGCCATCGCATTTCGTGTGCGGGATGCGGCCAAAGCCTATCGTCATGCGCTCGAGCTCGGCGCCTGGGGGTTCGACAACAAGACGGGGCCGATGGAGCTCAACATCCCGGCCATCAAGGGCGTCGGCGATTCGCTGATCTATTTCGTCGACCGCTGGCGCGGCAAGAACGGCGCGGCGCCCGGCACCGTCGGCGACATCGACATCTACGACGTGGACTTCGAGCCGCTCGAAGGGGCGGACACCGCTCCCGTCGGACACGGCCTCACCTACATCGACCATCTGACGCACAACGTGCACCGCGGCTCCATGCGCGAATGGGCCTCGTTCTACGAGCGGCTCTTCAACTTCCGCGAGATCCGCTATTTCGACATCGAGGGCAAGGTGACGGGCGTGAAGTCAAAGGCCATGACGTCGCCGTGCGGCAAGATTCGCATCCCGATCAACGAAGAAGGCTCGGACAACGCCGGCCAGATCCAGGAATACCTCGACGCTTATCACGGGGAAGGGATTCAGCATATCGCGCTCGGCACGAACGACATTTACCGAACCGTCGACGGTCTTCGCTCAACGAGCATCAAACTGCTCGATACGGTCGATACCTACTACGAGCTCGTCGATCGACGCATACCGGGGCACGCGGAACCGCTCGCCGAACTGAAGAAGCGCAAGATTCTCATCGATGGCGCAAAGGGCGATTTGCTGCTGCAGATCTTCACCGAGAACCAGATCGGGCCGATCTTCTTCGAGATCATCCAGCGCAAGGGCAATCAAGGCTTCGGGGAAGGCAACTTCAAGGCGCTGTTCGAATCGATCGAGCTCGATCAGATTCGCCGCGGGGTGGTTCAAGACAAGGCTTGATTTGCGTTTGATGTTCGCGTGATCGCTCTGACGCGCCGCGCATCGGAAGCGCGGCGCGAACGATTCGTCACCTGATCACGGCTTGGCTGCCTCGAGCTCGCCGCCGACACCGGCCGACGCCATGCGCGCCGTGTGCGACACCGCTGCGGCCAGCCTGGACGGCGTCGCGGCGCTCGTCGCGCGAACGGGCATGTTCATCGCGAAAAACGCGGCGGAAATCATCAGGAAGGTTCGGGTATGTCGTGTATCCATCTGTACTCCTATCTCTGTCGCATCGCTTACCGCCGCGATGCGTGATTCACGGCACTCGCGCGAAAGCCAGCAGCCGGCGCGCGAGAACGGAATTAGACCATCGCTCCCCCGCCGGTTCCACGAGGTCAACAACACGTTACCCTCCGTTACAGATCGATACGAGCGTGCCCGCGGCCGGCGATCGGCCCGGACGAGCCCGGCCGGCAACACCAACAGCGCGACATACTGGCCCGGCCGAGCCGCCGCGTGCGGCGAATTTTGTAAAAATGCGGCGGGTTTTTACCAGTGCTACGATCTGGAAAAAACCGTCACTATGGCGGGTCCGCGAAGGCATCCACAAGATGCCGACGCTCGCGATGTTTTGGTGATCCCAAACCGGGTTGGAGGAGTTCCATAAAATGAATGCCCCGCTAGACGCAGGCCAGAGAGCCTCGCTGGAAGCCGCTTTGGCTTCCGTCACGCTCGACGACAAATACACGCTCGAACACGGCCGCGCCTATATGAGCGGCATCCAGGCACTCGTCAGGCTGCCGATGCTGCAGCAGGCGCGCGACCGAGCCGCCGGCCTCAATACCGCCGGATTCGTTTCCGGTTATCGCGGCTCTCCGTTGGGCGGACTCGATCTCGCGCTCTGGAAGGCCAAAAAGCACCTGGCGAGCCATCAAGTCGTATTTCAGCCCGGCATCAACGAAGATCTCGCCGCGACGGCGGTATGGGGCACCCAGCAGGTGAACCTCTACCCCGGCGCCAAGTACGACGGCGTCTTCTCGATGTGGTACGGCAAGGGGCCCGGCGTCGACCGCTCGGGCGACGTGTTCAAGCACGGCAATTCGGCCGGCTCGGCCAGGCACGGCGGCGTGCTCGTGCTCGCCGGCGACGACCACGCCTGCAAATCCTCGACGCTCGCCCATCAATCCGAGCACATCTTCAAGGCCTGCGGGCTGCCCGTGCTGTTCCCCTCGAACGTGCAGGAATATCTCGACTTCGGCCTGCACGGCTGGGCGATGAGCCGCTATTCGGGTCTCTGGGTCGCGATGAAATGCGTGACCGACGTCGTCGAATCGTCCGCGTCGGTCGACATCGATCCGCATCGCGCGCAAATCGTCATTCCCGCCGACTTCGAAATGCCCGACGGCGGGCTCAACATTCGCTGGCCCGACCCGCCGCTCGTTCAGGAAGCGCGGCTGCTCGACTACAAGTGGTACGCTGGGCTCGCCTATGTGCGTGCCAACAAGCTCGACCGGATCGAGATCGATTCGCCCGTCGCGCGCTTCGGCATCATCACGGGCGGCAAGGCTTATCTCGACGTGCGGCAGGCGCTCGTCGACCTCGGCCTCGACGACGAAACCTGCTCGCGCATCGGCATTCGGCTTTATAAGGTCGGCTGCGTCTGGCCGCTCGAGGCTCAGGGTGCGCAGGCGTTCGCGCGCGGCCTGCAGGAAATTCTCGTCGTCGAGGAAAAGCGCCAGATCCTCGAGTATGCGATCAAGGAGGAGCTCTATAACTGGCCCGACGGGCAACGGCCGCGCGTCTTCGGCAAGTTCGACGAGAAGGATGGCGCGGGCGGCGAATGGTCGGTGCCGATGGGCAACTGGCTGCTGCCCGCGCATTACGAGCTGTCCCCGGCGCTGATCGCGAAGGCGATCGCGACGCGGCTCGAGAAGTTCGAGCTGCCCTCGGACGTGCGTGCGCGCATCGAAGCGCGAATCGCCGTCATCCAGGCGAAGGAAAAGGCGCTCGCGAAGCCGCGTGTGACGGCCGAGCGCAAGCCGTGGTTCTGCTCGGGCTGCCCGCACAACACATCGACGAACGTGCCCGAAGGGTCGCGCGCGATGGCGGGCATCGGCTGTCACTACATGTCGCTCTGGATGGACCGCGAGACGAGCACGTTCAGCCAGATGGGCGGCGAAGGCGTGCCCTGGACGGGTCAGGCGCCGTTCACGAGCGAGAAGCACATCTTCGCGAATCTCGGCGACGGCACCTACTTCCATTCGGGGTTGCTCGCGATTCGCGCCGCCATCGCGGCGAAGGTCAACATCACCTACAAGATTCTCTATAACGACGCGGTCGCGATGACGGGCGGGCAACCCGTCGACGGTGTGCTGACCGTGCCGCAGATCACGCATCAGCTCGCGGCCGAAGGCGCCGCCAAGATCGTCGTCGTCACGGACGAGCCGCAGAAGTATCACGGCACGACGCTGCTCGCGGCAGGCGTGACCGTCCATCACCGCGACGAGCTCGATGCGATCCAGCGAGAACTGCGCGAGGTGCCGGGCACGACGATCCTCGTCTACGACCAGACTTGCGCAACCGAGAAGCGCCGCCGCCGCAAGAAGGGCGAGTTTCCCGACCCGGCCCGCCGCGTCGTCATCAACGAAGCGGTCTGCGAGGGTTGCGGCGATTGCTCGGTGCAATCGAATTGCCTATCCGTCGAGCCGCTCGAGACGGAGTACGGCACGAAGCGGCAGATCAACCAGTCGAGCTGCAACAAGGATTTCTCCTGCCTCAAGGGCTTTTGCCCGAGCTTCGTCACCGTCGAAGGCGGCCAGCTCCGCAAGCCGAAGGCGGCAGGCGCCGCGGCGGCAGCCGATCTTCCGCCTGTCGCGGAGCCGACGCTGCCCGAGATCGGCCGGCCCTACGGCGTGCTCGTGACGGGCGTGGGCGGCACAGGCGTCGTCACGATCGGCGCGCTGCTCGGCATGGCGGCCCACCTCGAGGGCAAGGGCGTGACGGTGCTCGATGTGACGGGCCTTGCGCAAAAGGGCGGCGCCGTCATGAGCCATGTCCAGATCGCGAAAGCGCCCGCCGACATCCATGCGACGCGCATCGCGATGGGCGAAGCCGAGCTCGTGATCGGCTGCGACGCGATCGTCACGGCAAGCGACGAGTGCACGTCGCGGATGAAGTACGGCCATACGCGCGTGGTCGTCAACAGCGCGAAGACGCCGACGGCCGAATTCATCCGGAACCCCGACTGGTCGTTCCCGGGCTCGAGCACTGAAAACGATGTGCGCGCGGCAGCCGGCGAACAGGTCGACCTCGTCGAGGCTAATCGTTTCGCCGTCGCGCTGCTCGGCGACGCGATTTATACGAACCCGTTCGTGCTCGGCTACGCGTGGCAGCGCGGATGGCTGCCGCTCACGCATCGCTCGCTCGTCCGGGCGATCGAGCTCAACGGCGTGCAAGTCGAAAAGAACATCGCCGCGTTCGAATGGGGCCGCCGCGCCGCCTACGATCTCGCGAGCGTGCAGCGGGCCGCCACGCCGGAGCAGACACGCGGCGACGCCCCGGGAGCGACGGTCATCGCACTGCATACGAAAAAGGCCGTCGATGCGCTGATCGAGAAGCGCGTCGCTTACCTCACGGCCTATCAGCACGAGGCCTATGCGAAGCGGTACCGCGCGCTCGTCGACGAAGTGCGCAAGGCCGAGCGCGCGCTCGACGGCGACGCGGCGCAAGAGCCGCTGACCGAAGCCGTTGCGCGCAATCTGCACAAGCTGATGGCCTTCAAGGACGAATACGAGGTCGCCCGCCTGCAGACGGACCCGGCCTTTCTCGCCCGGCTGCAAAGCCAGTTCGAGGGCGACTGGAAGCTCAACTTCCATCTCGCGCCGCCGCTCTTCGCCAAGAAGGACGCGAACGGTCATTTGATCAAGAAGCCATACGGCCCTTGGATGCTGTCCGCGTTCAAGCTGATCGCGAAGCTCAAGTTCCTGCGCGGCACGGCGCTCGATCCATTCGGCAAGACCGAGGAGCGTCGCACCGAACGCGCGCTGATCGGCGAGTATGAGGCGCTCGTGCGCGAGCTGATCGGCGGACTCACGGCCGAGAAACTCGCGCTCGCCGTCGAGCTCGCGAGCCTGCCCGATGGGATCCGCGGCTACGGGCATGTGAAGGAAAACAACCTGCGCGCCGTGCGCACGAAGTGGAACGAGCTGCTCGGCCGCTGGCGCGCGCCGGGCGGCGCATCGCGGCACGCCGCCTGAGCATCGGCGCGCCGATAAGAGAAAAGGCGGCTGCCCTTTTTAGGACAGCCGCCTTTTGTTTCGCCTTTTGCTCTGCCTTCCGTATCGGCTTATCGCCTCATCGGCTTTGCGTATCCGCCTTGCGGCGGACAGCCAGCTTATTCGACGCGCACATTGGCTGCCGCAACGGCGGTCATGTTGATGATCCGCCGCACCGTCGCCGCCGGCGTGAGGATGTGCACGGGCTTCGCCGCGCCGAGTAGGAACGGTCCGACCGTCACCCCTTCCCCGCCGACCATCTTCAGCAGGTTGTAGGCGATGTTCGCCGCCTCGACGTTCGGCATCAGCAGCAGATTCGCCTCGCCGGTCAGCGTCGTGCCGGGGAACGATTGCTTGCGGACGATCTCCGAAAGCGCGGCGTCGCCGTGCATCTCACCGTCGACTTCGAGTTGCGGCGCGCGCTCGGCAATCAGCTTGCGCGCGGCCGCCATACGCTGCGACGAAGCCGTGCGCGAGCTGCCGAAGTTCGAGCTCGAGAGCAGCGCGATCTTCGGCACGATGCCGAACCGCTCGATCTCGGACGCGGCGAGAATCGCCATGTCGGCAAGCTGCTCGGCGCTCGGCACTTCGTTGACGTACGTATCGCAGATGAAGAGGTTGCGGCCCGGCAGCATCAGCAGGTTCATCGCCGCATAGTGCTCGGCGCTCGATGAGCGGCCCAGCACCTGGTCGACGTACTTGAGGTGGCTCTCGTACGTATCGATGAGGCCGCAGATCATGCCGTCGGCATCGCCGAGACGCACGAGGACCGCGCCGATCAACGTATTGAACTTGCGCAGCGCGGCTTTCGCGATTTCCGGCGTCACGCCTTCGCGCGCGCCGAGCTCGTGGTAGGCCTGCCAGCATTGCTGATAGCGCGGATCGTCTTCAGGATTGACGACCTCGAAATCGACGCCGGCCTTCAGCCGCGAGCCGATCTTCTTCAGGCGCATCTCGACGACGGCCGGCCGGCCGATGATGATCGGCTTCGCGATTTTTTCCGTCAGCACGAACTGGGCGGCGCGCAGCACGCGCTCGTCCTCGCCCTCGGCAAAGACGATGCGGGCGGCCGTCTGCTTCGCTGCCGCGAAGACCGGGCGCATGACCATGCCCGTGCGGTAGACGGTCGCGCCGAGCTGCTCCCGATAGGCGTCCATGTCCTGGATCGGACGCGTCGCCACGCCCGAATCCATCGCGGCCTGCGCCACCGCGGGCGCGATCTTGATGATGAGACGCGGATCGAACGGCTTCGGAATGAGGTACTCGGGACCGAACTCGAGCGAGTGTCCTTCATAGGCCTTCGCGACTTCATCGCCCTGGTCCGTCTCCTCGGCCAGCTCGGCGATCGCTCGCACGCAGGCGAGCTTCATTTCCTCGGTGATCGTCGTCGCGCCGACGTCGAGCGCGCCGCGGAAGATGAACGGGAAGCAAAGAACGTTGTTGACCTGATTCGGATAGTCCGAGCGGCCCGTCGCGATGATGGCGTCCGGCCGTACCGCCTTCGCGTCCTCGGGGCGAATCTCGGGCTCGGGGTTGGCCAGCGCGAGGATGAGCGGCTTGTCGGCCATCTTCATGACCATCTCGGGCTTGAGCACGCCGGCGCTCGAGCAGCCGAGGAAGACATCGGCCGAGCTGATCGCGTCGTCGAGCGTGCGCGCGTCCGTATGCGCGGCATAGCCGGCCTTCGACGGATCGAGATTGCCGCGCCCTTCGTAGATGACGCCCTTCGAGTCGATGACGAGAATGTTGCCCTTCTGGAGGCCGAGCTTCACGAGCAGGTCAAGACAGGCGATGGCGGCGGCGCCGGCGCCCGAGCAGACGAGCTTCACGTTCTCGAGCGTCTTGCCCACGACCTTCAGGCCGTTCAGAATCGCCGCGGACGCGATGATCGCGGTGCCGTGCTGATCGTCGTGGAAGACGGGGATCTTCATCCGCTCGCGCAGCTTCTTTTCGATGTAGAAGCACTCGGGCGCCTTGATGTCTTCAAGGTTGATGCCACCAAGCGTCGGTTCGAGCATCGCGATGGCGTCGACGAGCTTGTCGGGGTCCGATTCCGCCAGTTCGATGTCGAACACGTCGATGCCGGCGAACTTCTTGAAGAGACAGCCCTTGCCCTCCATGACCGGCTTGGCCGCGAGCGGGCCGATGTTGCCGAGACCGAGCACGGCCGTGCCGTTCGTCACCACGCCGACCAGATTGCTGCGCGACGTGTACTTCTGCGCATCGAGCGGATCGGCGTGGATCGCCTCACACGCGGCCGCGACGCCGGGCGAATACGCGAGCGACAGATCGAGCTGATTCGAGAGCGGTTTCGTCGGAGTAACGGAGATCTTGCCGGGCTTTGGATTCTGGTGATAGGCGAGAGCGCTTTGCTTCAGTTGTTCGTCCATATTAGACCTACGCGACGTAATAAATATGATCCTGCACGCTCGAGAGGCGCCGGTTCGGCGCAGCGCCGTGCCTCGGCGGATAGCAAGGGCGGCGGGAAGCGTTTTAGCGGGGGGTGCCAGTGTACACCTGCTGATGCCGCATGGGATGGCAAGCGGCAGCCCCAGGGGAGGCGCGGCCTGGCGCGCAGCGCGCGTGACTTGCCGATCCCGCTTGCCGGCGCCGCGACTCGGGTAAAATACGCGGTTACGCGCGAGAGGCAGGCTCTCGCTCTCGGGCGGCTCCCCCGGCGCTTGGCGACGATGTCGGCGCCTTCTTCGCCGCCCTTCGCCCCCTACCGCAAGGACTCGCCCATGACAGGCTTCGATCGCCAAACGATCTCCGACACGACCGCCAAGATGCTGCTCGAAGTGCAGGCCGTGCACTTCAATGCCGAGAAACCGTTCATCTTCACTTCGGGATGGGCGAGCCCCGTCTATATCGATTGCCGGAAGTTGATCTCGTTTCCGCGCGTGCGCCGTGGGCTGATGGACATGGCCGAAACGACGATTCTGCGCGATGTCGGCTACGAGCAGATCGACGGCGTCGCGGGCGGGGAGACGGCCGGCATTCCGTTTGCCGCCTGGCTCGCCGATCGGCTCATGGTGCCGATGCAGTACGTGCGCAAGAAGCCGAAGGGCTTCGGCCGCAACGCGCAGATCGAAGGGTTTCTGCAGGAAGGCTCGCGCGTGCTGCTCGTCGAGGACTTGACGACGGACAGCCGCAGCAAGATCAACTTCATCAATGCGCTGCGCACCGCGGGCGCGCGCGTGAACCACTGCTTCGTCCTCTTTCACTACAACATCTTCAAGGAGAGCGTGTCGGTCCTGAAAGACATCGACGTCGACCTGCACGCGCTCGCGACGTGGTGGGACGTGCTGCGCGTCGCCAAGGCATCGGGCTACTTCGATACGAAAACGCTCGACGAAGTCGAGAAGTTCCTGCATGCGCCCGCCGAATGGTCGGCCGCGCACGGCGGGGCGACGGCCGCGCCTCAGTAACTCGGCGACGAGAGGTTCATTAGACCGGCGCTTTGCGCATACTGGAAGAGCTCCGAGTCGCGCTCGAGCCCCAGCTTGCGCAGCGCCGCGATCTTGTGCGTGCTGATCGTCTTGATGCTGCGATTGAGGCGCGCGGCGATTTCTTTCATTGTCATTCCCGAGACATAGAGCCGCACGACTTCGATCTCGCGCCGCGAAAGCAGCGTGTCGGCGCGCCTGGTTGCGGCGCCCTTGCCGAGCGACTCGTGCGCGCCGCGTACCGACGGCCCCACGTAAGGCACGCCGCACATGACGTAGCGAACGGCGAGGCCGATATGCGCGAGATCGTCCGACTTGCTGACAACGGCGGTGACGCCCATCTCGCCGAGCCGACGGATCAGCGCGGGGTTTTCGAGCATGGTCAGCACGACGATCGGCAGCGCGGGGAAATGCCGCCTGACGTAGCCGATGAGCGGCAGGCCATCGCCATGCAGGCCTCCGGGCATCGCCAGATCGGTCACCAGCACGTCGCACCGGGCATTCGTCAGGGCTCTGACGAGCTCCGTGGATTGGCGCGCCTCGCCGACTACTTCGATGTCCGGAAATCGCGCGAGCGCATGCCGCGCCCCAAGCAGAATGACCGGGTGATCGTCCGCGACGATCACGCGAATCTTTGGGCCGTTGGCCGTGGTTTCCGGCTTCGCCGGCGTCTCATATTCCGACAATAGGTTCATCCGCGGGGGGTCGTTGACGGGGTCGCGCCGACGGCCGTGCGCACCGATCGTGCAGCTGCCGCCACCGGCGAAAAATGCAATGTTAGACTCGATTCCGGCCCCAACTGTCATTTGGGCCGGCAATCGGCGCGAGTTCCCATTTCGCCATCCCGCAAGGAGTATCGGCTCATGAGCACGCGATGGTCGGTCGTTGCATCGGTGGCACTTTCGTTCTCGGCATGGGTCGGCGTTGCGGCGCCCGCCCTCGCGCAGGGCGCGTTCGCGGTGACGAGCAAGGATCTCGCGCCGGATAAAGCGGTCGGTCTCCAACACGTTTATAACAGCGGCGGCTGCAACGGGAAGAACATATCGCCGCAGCTTCGCTGGAGCGGCGTGCCCGCCGGCACGAAGAGCTTCGCCGTCACGATGTTCGATCCCGATGCGCCCGGCCCCGCCGGCTGGTGGCATTGGGCTGTCGCCGAAATACCCGCCGACGTGCGCGAATTGCCGTCGAATGCGAGCGCGTCGGGCTTTCTCAAGCGCATGCATGCGGTGGAGGCGAGCAACGACTTCGGCACGCCAGGTTATGGCGGCCCCTGCCCGCCGCAGGGTCAGACGCATCGATACATCGTGACCGTTTATGCGCTCGGTACGTCGGATCTGCGGCTCGCTCCCGGGCAGCCCGCGCCGATGTTCGATCATGAAATCGGCACGTCGATCCTCGGCAAGGCGAGCATCACGGTGAAATACGGGCGCTGACGGCCCGCCGGCCCGAGGCCGATGTCGCGCCATCACGACAGATGGGGCCAGGTACGTCGGCATTTGCGGTGAAATCCGCACAATTCACGGCAAAGCCGTAAAATCACGGTTTCGGGCGCCGCCTGCGCGCCACCACGTCAATCCGCCCCACTCAACGAGAGCGAAATGAGCACGAAAGTATTTGTCGACGGACAGGAAGGCACGACAGGTCTCAAGATTTACGAATACCTGTCGCGACGCGCCGACGTTGAAGTGCTGCGGATCGACGAAGCGAAGCGCAAGGACATCGACGAGCGGCGCAGGCTCATCAATGCGTCCGATGTGACGTTCCTCTGCCTGCCCGATGTCGCTTCGCGCGAGTCGGCAAGCCTCGTCGAGAACGACCGGACCATCGTTATCGATGCGAGCACGGCGTTTCGGACGCACGCCGATTGGGCCTACGGTCTGCCCGAGCTCACGCGCGCGCAGCGCGAGCGGATCCGGACGTCGAAGCGCATCGCCGTGCCGGGCTGCCATGCCTCGGCATTCGTACTGGCGATGCGCCCACTCGTCGAGGCCGGCATCGTCGCGCCCGAGTTCCCGGCCCACTCGTACTCGCTGACGGGCTACAGCGGCGGCGGCAAGAAGATGATCGCCGACTACGAGGCGAGCCCGCCCGCCGCGAAACTCGCGAGCCCGCGCGCCTATGCGCTCGCGCTTGGCCACAAGCATTTGCCCGAGATGGCTGCGCATGCGCGGCTCAAGTCCGTGCCGATCTTTACGCCGATCGTCGGCAGTTTCTATAAGGGTCTTGCCGTCACGACGTACTTCTCGCCCGAGCAACTCGCGAAGCGCGCCACGCCGCGCGATATCCAGGCGCTCTTTGCCGAGTATTACGCCGGCGAAGCGTTCGTGCGCGTCGCGCCGTTCGATGCGGATGAAAATCTCGACGGCGGGTTCTTCGATGTGCAGGCCAACAACGACACGAACCGCGTCGACCTCTTCGTGTTCGGCAACGAAGAGCGCTTCGTGACCGTCGCGCGGCTCGACAATCTCGGCAAGGGCGCCTCGGGCGCCGCGATCCAATGCATGAACCTCAGCATCGGCGCGGCCGAGGATACCGGGCTCGTGCGCTGACGAAGCCATCGGCGAGTTCGCCGAATTGTTTTCCGCGCGGAACGTCATTCGGTAATCGACAATCCGCGATCGATCAAGCCGGCTGCTTCAGCCGGCTTTTTCATTGGCGCCGATCGTGAGGCAAAACTTCAAATATTGGGATTTCGAGTCGCACCGGCGAGATACTGATCCCAATCGGAAAAATCAGCCAGCGCCTTGAGCGAATGCCGTCACTCGGCCGGAATTACTTTCCGCATAAGGACACCGGAGCTTCGATCGTTCTCTCTGCGCCGCATCGTCTGGCGGCCCTCGCCCGTGCCGCGCGCCGCACCTCGCCAAAGCGTTCTGTTACATCTTGTCGCACTTCCGATTGAAACGCGGTTTGCGTTTCAATTTGCTCTCGATCGCTCGCTGCAATGCGCATTTTGAACATGCGTCGCTGTTTGAATTCGGAAATTTAGACACCTCTTTCAATTGACAGCGCATAAATGCACGGCGAAATTACGCCGCATAACGAGATGAGATCAGGGAGACGAAGGCATGTCCTCACGTGTCATGTCATGGGGCTTGCTATTGGCGGTTGCGAGCGCCCCATTATGGTCCGCCTGCGGAGGCGGAGGCGGCGACGGCGCACCCACGGCAAGCGCCTCGCAATGCTCGGGTGCCGCGTGCGGCACACAAGGCGCGCCGACGTCGGCGCCGACTGCATCGCTGTGCCCGACGGCGGCTGCCATTTCCAGCAACACTTATCTTGGCGGCGCGGGTAGCGGCGAGATCGTGAGCCTGCGGATCGACGCCACGGCGATGACTTACACACTCAAGTGGCTCCAATCACCGATTCCGCTGCAAGCGGGAACCGTCATGCCGACGCGTGCCGGCGTCACGATAACGGGCGCCGTCGAGCACACGACGAACTTGCCGACGGCCGAGCAGAACCGCTGTGCGTTCATTCTGGAGCCGGGCACAGGCACCACGTCAGGCGGATCCTCGTACTCGACTTCGGCAACCTTCAATTCGAGCAACCCGCCGACGATCTTCATCGGCGAAGGCGGTGTGGCGGGCGGCGGCATTCCGGGCGCGGAGGTTCAGTTCTCGGGCGTGGCCGGGCTTTTTGCCGTCCCTGACAGGAAGTTCGATTTCTATCCGTTCATCGGCTTTGCGCAAGTCGACACTCGGCTGGCGGATCTGCAAGGCACCTACAACGCGCTCCTTTATCACCAGCAACCGTCGGATAACTACGCGGCGGTCGGTACGAACGATACGGAAACGTTCGATGCCAGCGGCAGTTGCACGTCGACATCGGGCAACTGCAAGACGACGGGCAGCGCATGGACCATTAGCAGCTCGGGCAATTACTTCACGAGCAGCAATCCGCCCACGATCGTCGGTGGCACAACGGTCGGCAGCGGCGCGCACGCGAACATGGTGCTCGGGCAATTCAACGGCTCGATTGTGCCGATCGTCGTGCGAACCGGCTACGCGAACTCGAACCTGCTCTCGCTCGCCGTCGACGACGAATCGGGCATTGCCATGCTCGCCGCCGCGAGCCCTATCGCATCGGGCGCGATCGATGGCGGCTACGCCGGCGCCGATTCGAATTTCAAGTACACCGCGACGATCATCCAGGGCGCATCGGGCAAATTCGTCGACCCACCAACGAACACGATCGAGAGCAAGTTCACGCTGACCTACCCGTCGTCGAACCAGGGTCTGCTCTCGGTTCAAGACGATCAAGGCAATTCCGGCTACGCGATCGCGACAGGTTTTTCGCCGACCTCGACGATAGGGGGGCTCTACGCGATCTTGCTGCAAGGCACGGAGAACGGAGGCATCACGCCTTCCTCGGCGATCGTCGGGCAAACGACGAGCTCCGCGCCTTATTTCGGCATCGGTGCGTTCGCCGGTCCACGTTAAGAAGAGAAGACTTTCGGCGAGTTGAAGTCGTCAGGCAGTGAAGGGGGGAGAAGTTAGTAGTACGAAATAAATGAAAAGGGCGGACCGACAGGGAGGAGGCCGCCCGATAACGATAAACGAGCGAAGGGAGAAACATGATGATTCGGGCAATCCTGAACGGCCTTATGACGCCGGCGCTAGCGGCGTCGATTGTGATTCTTTCGGGCTGCGGCGGTAGTGCCGCCAGCGGCGGCGATCCGCCGCCGCCCGTGGTGCAAAGGCTCTGCCCCGCTTCGCTCGATTACAGCACCGTCTTCACGGGGGGCGGCGGCGACGGCGAGCTCGTCAAAATGCAAATCGACACGACGAAGATGACGTGGCAGGTCACCTATGTCGAGTCGGCCGTTCCTCAAACGACGGGCACGGTCACGCCAACGCGCGCCGGCACGACGCAAGCTGGCAAGCTCGTGCAGGAAACGAAGCTGCCGACCGACAAGCAGAACCAATGCGCGTACTACCTCGCCGATAGCAGCGGCAACAACGTAAGCCTCGATGCGAGCCGGCCGTCGCGCATCTTCGTCGGCTTTGGTGTGCTCGGCGGCACGATTCCGGGCAAGGAAATCCAATACAACGGCATGGCCGGAGTGGGTGCGGTGCCCGATACCAAGTTCCCGTTCTACCCGTTCATCGGATTTTCGACGCTCGACTCGAACTTCGCCGATGTGGCCGGCACCTACAATCAGCTCGGCTATCACCAGGTGCCGTCGCAGAACTTCATGCCGGTAGCCGTCGACGCCACGATCAAGATCAATGCCGACGGCACCTGGACCGAATGCGACAACACGGGCGTCAACGCCGGCAAATGCCTGCAACCCGGCGACAACTGGAAACCCGCGGCGGACGGCAGCGGCACGTTCGAGACGGATCACTTCCAGGGGCAGGCGAAGCCGACGCTTGCCGCGCAGCCGCAGGGCACGGGCTATCTCATCGTCGGCAAGCTCAACAATCAGCTCGTGCCGATCCTGATCCGCAACGGGTATGCGAATCCGAACACGCTCGTCGCCGACGACGAGTCGGGCATCTCGATCCTCGCGCCGCAAGCGAACGTGTCGGTGAACTCGCAAAACGGTCAGTACATCGGCGTCGACAGCCAATTCAATTACCGCGCGACGGCGCTCGAAGGAACGCAGGCGACGATGCTCGACCCGTATCAGCCTTCGCAGGCCTCGCTTGCGACGGCGCTGGATCTCAGCTTCGCCGAGAGTGTGCCCGGAGTCGTCACGTCGTGGCCGGCGAGTGCGTCCTCGAGTACGCCGACCGGGAAATTCATCTTTACCGGCGGCGTCTTCGGCTATCTCGATCAATCGAATGCGTCGTCGCCGTACTTCCTGATCAACGCATTCGTGCAGCAGCCGGTGCAGTAGCGGATTGCGCTTGTCCCGCGTGCGTTACCGCGCTGACGCGCCGCTCGATGCGAGCCGGACGGCGCGCGACGCAAGACCGATAAGAACGCTGCGGGAAAACGCAGCTAAGGGAGAGACAAAAAATGAAACGCACTCAGATCGCGGCAACCGCCGCACTCGCATTTTCCGTTTCCGGCGCCGCGCACGGACAGGCGGCCGGCGCCAACGTGATCTCGCTCGGCTGGTTCCATGTCATGCCCCAGGATTCGAGCACGACGCTCACGACCGGCGTCGCGCCGCAGCCGATCGATACGCCGCTGCGGCTGCCGAGCTCGTTCAATTCGCCGGGTACGGGATTGTCGACGACGAACGCCGACACAGCCGGGCTCGTGATCAGCCACTTCTTCACGGACCATATCGCCCTCACGACGGTGGCGGGCGTGCCGCCGACGTTCAAGATGTATGGACGCGGCAAGATCGTGCCGCCGGGACCCGCGGCGGCGCTCGGCACCGTCGATCTCGACGATCCGTCGAACGAGCCGATCGTGAAGAGCGTGCGGCAATGGAGCCCGGCCGTGTTGCTGCACTACTACTTCGGATCGGCGACGGCGCGCTTCAGGCCTTATTTGGGTATCGGTGTGTCGTACAACTGGTTCTCCGACATTCAGCTCAATCCGAACTTCGTCACCTCGACCCAAAATAACCTCGGTGCCGTGCTCGCAGCCGGCGCGAACAAGCCGGGACCGACGAGCGTCGAGGCCAAGGCGTCGCCTTCGTGGGCCCCCGTCTTCAATGTCGGAGCGGCATACAGCCTCACGAAGCATTGGGGGCTGACGGCGAACCTGACGTATATCCCGCTGAAGACGACGTCGTCGGTGATCGTCAAGGCCGCGGACGGGACGGTGCTCGGCGTGACTCAGGGGAAGCTCACGGCGGACCCGCTGATCACCTTCCTCGCCCTGTCTTATAAGTTCTGAAGGAGGCGTTGATGTCCGCTGCCGCTTGGAGGGAATCGTGCTTCGGACGCCTGAGGAACGGGGAAACGGCCTTCCGGTCCAGCTCGATCGGGTAAACGGCCGTCGCGGACACGGAGCGCAATTTCCGCCCTCGCCGGCGATCATGCCTCCTTCAGCGCGACTCGAGTGTGGACGCGCCGCCTTCCACCGACGCACCGTTCGCATGACGGACGCAGCGCGTCACCACGTTGATCGCGCGTCCGAGCGGCATGCCGACGAGGCCGCCCCAGACCGCGAACGACAGGACCGCGAAGGTGCTGGTGGCCGCCCACGGCCGCGATGTGGCGATCGCGTAATGAATGAACGTTTCGGCGACGAACGTCAGGAGTAGCGTGATCAGCAGGCTCGCGTCGCCCGGCAGGCGCACGAACATGCCCTCCCGCCCGGTCTTGAACTGCAGGCGCCAGCCGCGCGCGTGGAACCAGCCGCCCGCCGTGCCGACCATGAGCATTGCGAGAGCCGCCGCGTAGGCTTCGACACCCGCCCGTGGCAACAGGTGGTCGAGGCTCGACATGCCGAGACCGACGAACAAGACCGGAAACAGGATCGGACGCACCGGCCGGACTTCGCGCGCGAAGCAGCGCTTTACGCCGATATAAACGAGCAAGCAGAACAACACGTAGACGTAGGTCGGGAGATAGGGCATGGCGTACCTGTTCCTGAGCGCCGCAAGCAGCGGTTATGTCAGCGACTATAGCGATCGGGCCCGCCGCGCGCCGCACTTTGCGATGAACGGTGGCAATGGGCGACGAACGGCGCTTGCGTCCGGCGAACGTCCGTGCGGGGCGCCCCGTGCAACGATCTAAAGGCGCGGCGCAGCCGATCGGCGATGGTAACGCCGCCTCCAATTACGCTAGCATCTCCGTAATCCGCCCCAGCTCGCTGCCATGCCAAGCAAGCCGCTTTCTGTCCTGTCCTCCGCGCCCTATACCAGCCGCGAGCATCGAGGCCGATCCCTCCTGTCTCTGTTCTGCTTCAACTCAGCGGTCGGGCTGATCTTCTGGACCACGCGCCGCAACGAGGCGTTGCTGCCATATCTGGTCGTCGCGAACGGCATCGGTTGCAGCGCGTCACTGCTGAGCGTCGCTGCAGACAGACTCGTACGCGGCAAGCTGGCGCTAGTACCAAAGATCCTGATCGTCGCACCAGCCAGCGTATTCATCGGTTTCGAGGTCGCGGCATCCACGATCGGGCACGTTCCGCATCTCATCGGACACGCAGGCGTGAAGGTTTGGCTGGCCTACGGCTCGTCGTTCATTGTCGCGGGTGCGGCGTCCGCGTTCGTGTCGGTGTTCGTGCAGGCCGCGCGCATGCGTACCTCGCTCGAGACGCAGCGACGAGAGGCTGCCGAGGCGCGCCAGGCCGAAACGGCTGCGCGCCTCGCGCTGCTGCAGGCTCAGATCGAGCCGCATTTCCTGTTCAACACGCTCGCGAACGTGCAAAGCCTGATAGAACGCGATCCGACCCGCGCCACGACAATGCTCGACAGCCTGAACCGCTATCTCCGCGCGAGCCTGGGCCGCACGCGCAAGGCTACGGCCACGTTGGACGAAGAACTCGAACTCGTTGAGGCGCTGCTGAAGATCGCGACGATCCGGCTCGGCGAGGAACGCCTGCGCTATGCGGTCGACGTGCCGGATGCGCTGAGGGCCTTGCCGCTATCGCCACTCCTACTGCAGCCCCTCGTCGAGAATGCACTGCTGCACGGCATCGAGCCGTCGGTCGACGGCGGTGAAGTGCTCATTCGCGGCACCCGCGACGGCGACCTGCTCGTCCTGAGCGTGACCGATACCGGTGCGGGGCTCGGCAACCGCGGCACGAAGTTGCACGGTGGCGTCGGACTTGCGAACGTTCGTGCCCGAATGATTAGGCTTTATGGCGAGCGCGGCCGCGTGTCGGTCGCCGCGAATGCCGACGCCATGCGGGGCGTGACCGCAACCTTGCATATTCCGATCGCCTGATATGCCTACCGCCCTGATCGCAGACGACGAACCCAACCTGTCCGCTGAACTTGCCGCACGTCTCAGCGCACTCTGGGCCGAGCTCGAGATCGTCGGAATGCCGCGCAACGGCGTCGACGCGCTCGCCGAGCTGAATGCGAAGCGCCCCGATTTCGCGTTCCTCGACATCCGGATGCCGGGTATCGACGGTCTGAAAATCGCCGGCCTCGTACCGCACGTGCACGTCGTGTTCGTGACGTCCTATGACGAGTATGCAGTTCAGGCATTCGACCAGTCGGCGATCGACTATTTGCTGAAACCGGTGACCGATGATCGCCTTCTCCGCTGTATCGCAAAGTTGCAGCGCGGTGGCCCCGCGCCGACCGACACCGCGCTATTGGCAAATGCGGGCGAGCAGCGAGATGCAGCGCCAATTCGCTGGATAACTGTAGGCCTCCGGGACAAGACTCGGCTCGTCTCGGTGGACGAGGTGCTGTATTTTCAGGCTGCGGACAAATATACGGAGGTCGTGACGGCGAGCGAGCGGCACGTGATCCGCACTCCGCTTAAGGAGATGCTGCAGCGGCTGGACACAGAGCTTTTCGCGCAAGTGCATCGTGGTGTGATCGTCGCCTATGCGGCGATCGACCACATCGAACGCGATCTACTCGGTCGACAGCGCATCCATTTGCGCGGAAGCGGAGACGTCCTGCCGGTCAGCCGTGCTTGCGCAGGCCTTTTCAAGCAGATGTAACAAGGTGTCGCCGCGTCAAGGGAACCGTCCTTCGGCCGCCTGAGGAACGGCGAAGAGGCCTTCGGGCCCAGCTCGATCGGGCAAACGGCCGTCGCGGACCATCAGTGCGGTCAGTCTGTCAATCGGCGGTTTCTGCACTGGATGCGCGCGGCAGCCAAAAAAAAGCCCGCCTAGTGGCGGGCTGAATCCATATCAGAGGAGACATGGAGGAGACAGTTCCTACTCTACCAAAGACCTTGGTGCGTTGCAACAACCTGTCCTAATCGGACGCGATTCGTTGCTTTTCGACAACAGTCATACGAACGTCATCGAGAGCAGAAAGTTCACCTGATCCGCGCCGATCGGCTTGACCCAATGGACGTCATACCCTGCGTCGAGCGCCATCTCGCGATATTGCGGCTGGCCCCATCCCGTCAGCGCGATCAGCAAAAGCGGACGTTTGCCGGCAATCTCGCGCAAGGCGTGCGCCACGCTCAGCCCTTCGAGCTGCGGTGCGCCCACGTCGATCAGCGCCGCGTCGGGCAGCCGCCGTTGAGCGATTTCGAGGGCTTCGCGATTATCGCGGGTCGCGACGACGCCGTAGCCCATCGATTCGAGCAGGAACGTCAGGCCCGCGAGCGCCTCCGCGTCGCGGTCCACGATCAGGACGCACTTGTGCTGCATGGCTTCGGTCTTCGCGGTGCCGAGATCAGGTTGTTGGCTCGCATGGAGGCCCGGCGTCGCAACCGCGGCGCGACCGGTATCCGGTGAGTCCGATTTCATCATGTTCGTCATGGCCCGTCCTTGACTTGCGTCAGAGGAAGTCAAGCTCACCTCGAATTCCTGTCGACTACCACCCTTGATCGATCGATCGCTCCGGAGTCCTAAACGTCTTTGACAGCCCAATAGCGAATTCGATCGTTATCGCCATGCTAAAAATAGAGCCTTTTCCCACAGATTGGCAAAATTTTTCTGCATCGCGCTTCCCGTTCGCATAAACCGCATTTGCTCGACGGCGCGGCCTGAACGGCGGTCGTGGACCACGCACCTGTCCATGTTATAAGGCGAGCAAGCCACGTGCACGGCGCCGCGGCTAGGAGCGCTCGTCGCCCAGCAGCTCGGTTAGCGCGTCGCGCAACAGCTCGATCGGCCGCAGGAGCCGGCCAGGCAAGGCTCCGTGCACGAGCCAGACGTTGAGGCGCCCGTCGAAGCCCGGGACATCGATCGGCCGTAACGCGTCTCGATACGGACTGCGCGCGAGCACGTGCGGCGTGACGACGCCGAGGCCGAGGCCGCGCGCGACGAGCGAGAGCTGCAAGTCCGACCCGAACGCTTCCACAGCGACTTCGAATCGAAGTCCGGCCGCTTGCAACGCGCGGTTCAACACGGAACGCATTCCGCAACCGTCCTGGTTGAGCACCCACGGGTAGCGCGCGAGTTCTTCGAGCGTCAGCGAAGCCGCCTCCTCGCCGCGTGGCGGGCGCGGCAACTCGAATGCACGCGAAGCCACGACGAGCGTCGGATGCACGGCCAGCAGCGTCGATGTGATCGAGTCCGGCATCTCGAAGGACGCCGGCATCAGGACGACCGCCGCGTCGACTTCGGCGCGCGTCAGGCGCTCGAGCAGCGCCGGCGACCATGCGGCCATCACGCGCAGCGTCAAGCGCGGAAACGCCGCGCGCAGCCGGTCGACAGGTGCCTCGAGCGCCAGCTCGGACAAGAACGGCGGCACGCCGATTCGCAGTTCGCCCGTCGGCTCGCTGCCTGGCGCCGCAACGGCGAGCAGATCGTCGACGGAGCGCAGCACCGCGCGCGCGAGCGCATACACCTCCCTGCCCGCGCTCGTCGGCTTCAGCGGCTTGCTCTGACGGTCGAGCAAAGGCACGCCGAGCATCGCCTCGAGGTTTTGCACGCGACGGGTGAGGCCGGGCTGCGTCAGATGCAGGCGCGTCGCCGCGCGCACCATCGAGCCGCTGTCGACGACCGCCACGAACGCCTGAAGGTCACGAGTATTCAAAACAGTGGCGCATAATCACTATCGATATCTTTCAATTGTCGCATAGAAGCCAGGCACTTACGATGAACGCTCCTTCACTCGTTCGTGGACCCAGCCGCTATGAACCGGCCCGCCGACACTTGCCCCGCCACGGTGACGGACAGCATCGAGGTCGAAGCACCGCAGACGCTCACGACCGCGCTCACGCTGCTCTTTGCCGCGGCAACCGGAATCATCGTCATCAATCTGTTCGCCGCACAGCCGCTCACGGGCCCGATCGCCCGCTCGCTCGCGCTGCCCGCGAGCCTCACCGGCGCTGTCGCCATGCTGCCGCAGCTGGGCTATGCGTTCGGGCTCGTGCTGCTCGTGCCGCTCGCCGATCTCGTCGAAAACCGCAGGCTTATCGTGCGCACGCTCGCGGCCGCGGCCGCGTGGCTCGGGGTCGCCTTGCTTACGCGCTCCGGGGCGCTCTTTCTCGCGGCGATCTTCTTTGCCGGCGCCACCTCGAGCGTCATTCAGATGCTCGTGCCGATGGCGGCGTCGATGGCGTCCGAGAGCCATCGCGGCCGCGCTGTGGGCAACGTGATGAGCGGCCTGATGCTCGGAATTCTGCTCTCGCGGCCGCTCGCGAGCGTCGTGGCGGGGTCGGTGGGATGGCGCGCGTTCTACGGGATCGCGGCCGCGGCGGACGTCGTGATCGCTTTCGTCCTCGCGACACAGCTGCCGAAACGGACACCCGAGGTCGCCACGGGATATCCCCAGTTGCTGGGGTCGCTATGGACGCTGCTGCGCCATGAGCGGACCTTGCAGCGCCGCGCCTTGTCCGCCGCGCTGGCGATGGGATCGTTCAGCGCGTTCTGGACGGCGATCGGCCTGAAGCTCGCGCAAGCGCCGTTCGGGCTCGACTTCTACGAGATCGGCATCTTCGCGCTCGCCGGCGCCGCTGGGGTCGTCGCCACGCCGCTCGCCGGCCGCGCCGGCGATCTCGGTCACGGGAGGGCGGCACTGACGATCGGCCACCTGAGCATGGTCGTCGCCGTGATCGCGAGCGGCATCGCGGGCGCCGGGTGGTTCGGCTTTTCGGTAAGCGCGCATCGCGGATGGGCGCTCGCCTTGCTCGTGGCGAGCGCGGCGACGCTCGATGCGGGCGTCGTGACCGATCAGACGCTGGGGCGGCGCGCGATCAACTTGATGAATCCCACCGCTCGCGGCCGGCTCAACGGTCTTTTCGTCGGCATCTTCTTCGTCGGCGGCGCGCTAGGCGCGTCGCTCGGCGGCTTGGGTTGGGCGTGGGGAGGCTGGACAGGTGTCACCGTCGTCGCGCTCGCATTCGCCGGCACTGCGCTCGCGCTCGGATTGGCGCGGGGAGCGAGCGATTAGGATGGTTGGCGAACCGTCGCGGCCGGCAACCGCCAGCGATGATGGCCGCGGCGAGAGAAGCTCGACGGTTCGATGCTTCGATGGTTCGTGATGACCGCCTATCGGCCCGCGCGCCGCGCCGCCACTTTGCCGAGCACGGCGAAATCCTTCTCGCCGTCGCCATGCGCGATCGCGTCGAGCAGGCTGTCGCGCACGACGCTAGCGATGGGCAGCGGCGTCGAGCAAGCCTCGGCGGCGGCGAGCGCCAGCCGCACATCCTTCAATCCGAGCCGCGCCTTGAACTGCGCGGGCTCGTAGCGATCCTCCGCAATGAGCTTGCCATAGCCTGAATAGACGGGGCCTGGGAATACGCTATTCGTGATCACGTCGAGAAAATCCGTCATCGCGACACCGTGCCCGGCGAGCAGCGCCGAAGCCTCGCCGAGTGTTTCGACGGCCGATGCCAACGCAAAGTTGGCGGCGAGCTTCACGACGTTCGCATGCTGCGGCGTCGGGCCGATCCGCCAGGTCTTCTGACCGATCGCATCGAGGACGGGCTGCACGCGATCGATCGCGGCGCTCGCGCCGGCGGCGATGATCGTGAGCTTGCCGGCCGCGGCGACGTCGGGGCGCCCCATGACCGGCGCGGCCACATAGTGAATCCCGCGCGCCTCGTGCTCGCGCGCGAACGCTTCGGCGAACGCGACGGAGACTGTCGCCATGTTCACGTGCACGAAATCGCGCGGCGCCTGATCGAGCAGGCCCGTCGCGAACACCTCGCGCACGGCCGCATCGTCGGCCAGCATCGAAAACGCGGCGTCGCCGGAAAACGCATCGGCCGGCGTATCGACGAGCTTGGCGCCCAGCGCCTCGAGCGGTTGCGCCCGCTCGCGCGACCGGTTCCAGACGCGCACGCCGTGGCCGGCTTTCAGGATGTTTTCCGCGATGCTCCGGCCCATGCTGCCGAGGCCGATAAATCCGATGTCCATCTATCGCTCCTTCTGACGAACGGCTCTTGCCGAAAGGCGGCTAGTAGAGCACGAACGTCCGGCGCCTGCAGTGGGCCCGACAAACCTCGGGGTCGCGCCCGCTATGCGATACTCGTATTCATGCCGCCCGTGACCGCGACTTTTCGCTTTTACGAAGAGCTGAACGACTTTCTGGCTCCGCCGCTGCGTCGGCGCGAGATCAGCTGTGTCTGCGCGCGGGCGGCCACCACCAAACACATGATCGAAGCACTCGGCGTGCCGCATACCGAAGTCGAGCTCATTCTCGTCAACGGCGAATCGGTCGGCTTCGATCGCGTGCTCGAAGAAGGCGATCGCGTCGCCGTCTATCCGAAGTTCGAGGCGCTCGACATCACGCCCATGCTGCGCGTGCGGCCGGCGCCCCTGCGCGTCATTCGCTTCGTGGCCGACGCCCATCTCGGCGGCCTCGCGCACCTGCTGCGCCTCGCCGGCTTCGATACGCTCTACGACAATCATTACGCCGATGAAGAAATCGAGGCGCTCGCCGCCGCCGAGGGTCGCATCGTTCTCTCGCGCGATCGCGAGTTGCTCAAGCGCCGTACGATCACGCACGGCTGTTATGTGCGCGCGCTGAAGCCGCAGGAACAATTACGCGAAATCGTCGGCAGACTCGACTTGATCCGAAGCCTCAGGCCGTTCCGCCTTTGTCTGACCTGCAACGTGCCGCTGCGCTCGCTCGAGCGGTCCGAGGCGCTCGGGCGCGTACCGGAGGGCGTCTTCGAGCGGCAAACGCGGTTCGTCACCTGCGACGTCTGCAAGCGCATCTTTTGGGAAGGCTCGCACTGGAGCCGCATGCGCGCGCTCGTCGATTCGCTCGCCCGCGACCGGAACGCCCCGTAGTCCGAAAACAGTTCAACGCGACCCGGCCCGCTTTCGAAATGGTTCGCGCTCCTATTGAACGCTCGCCTGCGACTGTAGTGGCTGAAAACGCACAGGACTCCGAAATTAACGGTTGACCGTCGTTTCACCGGGAAACTACAATTTCGGTATCTCAACAAGTGGGGTGTATCCCTTGGACGGTTGCAGTAGTCGACCTTCGAACAGTTTTTCTGCCTGACCGGCACGACGTCCGCGCTGATTCCCCTCTTCGCCGCCGTCTAGCCAGCAGGCAGACGGTGCGCTTCGTAGTCTTCTTTCTCTGACATCACTCGCGCATCGCTTCGAATGGCCGTTCCGCCATCGGATCGGAACGCGTGCGTATGGCCGGTATGGCCGTTTCCGCTCGCACGTCCGTTTTCGATGGTTCGGTGCGCACGGGCCGGGCGGCTTCGTGCGCCATTCGTTCGCGCGGCCGGCCGTACTGGCCGCGCGTGGTTGAACATGTCCGCGCGTAGCGCGGGCAACAAGCGATCGTCGAACACGATCCGTCGTTGCGCGGATGCGCAAACGCCCGGCGGACCGAGTCGTCGCTCCAATAACCGGCATCATCAGCGGAAGAAGCGAAATGTCCACACCTGCAAACATCACAAACCTGGCCCGAGCACGTAGCGCCGTGCTCGACGACGCGCACATCGGCGACATCAGGGGTGCGTTCGGCACCATCGCCCATCACGACGTGGCGCCGCGCCGCACGTGGATGGCGCGCCTGCGCACGCTGCTCGCCATCCTCGGCCCGGGCCTCATCGTCATGGTCGGCGACAACGACGCCGGCGCGTTCGGCACCTACACGCAAGCGGGCCAGAACTACGGCACGACGCTGCTCTGGACGCTCGCCCTGCTGATTCCGGTGCTCTACGTGAACCAGGAGATGGTGCTGCGGCTCGGCGCCATCACGGGCGTGGGCCATGCGCGTCTCATCTTCCAGCGCTTCGGCAGGTTCTGGGGCGCCTTCAGCGTCATCGACCTGTTCCTGCTCAATGCGCTCACGATCGTCACCGAATTCATCGGCATCACGTTCGCGCTGCAATTTCTCGGCGTGCCGAAGATCGTCGGCGTCTGCGCGGCCGCCGTGCTGACGATGGCCGCCGTCAGCACCGGCGACTTCCGGCGCTTCGAGCGCTTTGCCATCGTGCTCTGTCTGCTGAGCTTGCTGCTCGTGCCCGTGCTCGTGTCGATCCATCCGCCCGTCGGCGTCATCGCGCACGACTTCGCCGTGCCGGGCTGGCCGCACGGCGCGAAGCTCTCGGACGTCATGCTGCTCGTGATCGGCATCGTCGGCACGACGATCGCCCCGTGGCAATTGTTCTTCCAGCAAAGCTATGTGATCGACAAGCGCATCACGCCGCGCTTCATGAAGTACGAAAAGGCAGACCTCTGGATCGGGATCGTCTTCGTGATCGTCGGCGCTGTCGCGATGATGGCGTTCACAGCCGCGCTCTTTTCCGGCCGCCCCGAGTCCGGCAATTTCACCGACGCGGGCGGCGTGATCGCGGGGTTGCATCAGTATGTCGGCAAGACGTCGGCGACAATCTTCGCCGTGGCGCTGCTCGACGCATCGATCATCGGTGCCGCCGCGGTCTCGCTCGCCACCGCCTACGCGATCGGCGACGTGTTCGCGATCCGTCATTCGCTGCATCGAGGCGTGTCCGACGCGAAGGGGTTTTATCTCGTCTACTTCGCGATCATCGCGCTTGCCGCCACGCTCGTGCTGCTGCCGGGCACGCCGCTCGGCCTCTTGACCGAAGCCGTACAAACGCTCGCCGGCGTGCTGTTGCCGAGCGCAACGGTGTTCCTGCTGCTGCTTTGCAACGACAAGGCGGTGCTGGGCCCATGGGTCAACTCGAAGCGGCTCAACGCGTTCACGGGCAGTGTGATTGCGATCCTCGTCGTGCTCTCGGTCATCCTGACGGCCGCGACGGTCTTCCCCGACATCACGGGCGGCACGATCGTCGAGATTCTCGTCGGCGGGCTCGTGCTCTTCGTCGTCGGGTACTTGGCGACGCTGATCGCGCAGCGCCGAGTAGGGAAGCCAGTCGTCGGCAGGGAACATAAGCCGGCAGGCGGGAGTGGCGACGCCCACACAGACCGCGATTCATGGCGTATGCCGCCGCTCGACGAATTGCCGCCGCCGAAGCTGACGCTTTCGACGCGCGTATGGATGGCCGCGATGCGCGGATATCTGGTGATCGCCGTCGGGCTCGTCATCGTCAAGGTCGTGCAACTCGCGGTGCATTGACCAAAAGAGGTGTGCACGCCGCGGCCGCTGCCCGGCCGCTGCCGCTCGATGATCGCCATCGTGCGGCAGCGGTCTTGCTCCCAGCGTCGGGGCCTGTTCAGCCCTTCTTCTCGTCCGCGGCGTCGTAACGTCCGCGTGCCGCGGCTCCATTGAGCCGTGCGCGCTTGAGCAGCGCCTGCCGCGCCTCCCCGACATTCGCGGACTGGCCGCGCCACGCTTTCAACGGCGGCTCCTGCAGCGCCCTCGCATAAGAAAAGCTGAGCGGCCACGGGCGCCGTCCTGTGCGATTGATCGCATCGAGATGCGCGGTCGCCTGCTCAGGCGTCTGGCCGCCGGACAGGAAGAAAACGCCGGCCACGACGGGCGGCACCGTGCGGCCAAGCACCGTCACCGTGCTCGATGCCACTTCGTCGATACTCGCCTGCTTCGCGTCCTCCTTGCCCGGCAGCACCATGCTCGGCTTCAGCAGCATCAACTCGAGCGCGACGCCATGGCGGTGCAGCGCATGAAAGACCTCGTGCAAGACCGCTTCGGTGACTTCGGCGCAGCGCTCGATCGAGTGATCGCCATCGATCAGCACCTCCGGCTCGACGATCGGCACGACGCCCGCCTCCTGGCAAATCGCCGCGTAGCAGGCCAGCGATTCCGCATTCGTCTCGATCGCCAATCGGCTCGGCAACGTGTCCGACACGTTGTAGACCGCGCGCCACTTCGCAAAGCGTGCGCCCTGCTCCTTGTAATGCGCGAGTCGCTCGGCGAGACCGTCGAGCCCTTGCGTGATTTCGTCGCCGGCCGCATTGACGAGCGGAACCTTGCCTTTGTCGACCTTGATGCCGGGCACGATGCCCTGGCGCTCGGCCAGACGCGGCAGCAGTTCGCCGTCGTCGGCCTTTTGCCCGAGCGTTTCCTCGTACAGGATGACGCCGCTCACGAACTCGCCGAGCCCCGGCGCACCGAGCAGCAGGCTGCGCCACTGACGGCGGTTCTCTTCCGTCGACTCGATGCCGACCGTCTTGAACCGCTTCGCGATCGTCGGGCCGCTCTCGTCGGCTGCGAGCAGCCCTTTGCCCTCCTGCACGAGGGCATCGATGGTGGCTTGTAATTCCTCTCTGAGCGTACTCATCGTCGATCCTCCGAAAGCTGTTGCACCAGGGACCATTGAATGCCGGCGACTTCTAGCGGCAAGAAGACTCCGGCGCGCGGATGAACCGCCTGGTGCCGGTCCGCCCTGCGCTGCAAGTTCGGTGCCCACGAAGCGCCGAGGCGTGGCGCGGCGCGGCACGCCTCGGCGGCCGCTCACTCATCACTCGTGAGTCGCCTCTCCATCGTCAGCCATCATCGCAGCGCCGGATTCCGCAATCCGTGCGACACCGCGCCGAAACTCGTCGAGCGCCCGCGCGCTCGCAGCGATTCCCTTCGCGCAAACCCGGTCGCGCAAAGCGCTGCAACGCCGGCTCGCCTCGCGCTCGCCGAGCGCGAGCAGCGCGCCGTTCACTCGGTGCAATGCTTGTAAGAACGACTCGGTGTCGCCGCGTCTTGCGGCGGCGCACAAACGCTCATCGTCCTCGGGCCAAGATGCGGCAAACACCGCGTGCAGCGTTGGGGCGCGCGATTTGCCGGCACTCGCGCGCGGCGCGACGAGCAATTTCATCGATGGAAAGCCGGGTGTCGAGGGCGGCACCGATGAAGACGGCACGGGAAACGCCGGCTGCGACGACGCGAACACGATGTCGAGCGTCTCGCGCAGCCGCTCGAGCGAGAGCGGCTTCATGAGAAGCGCGGCGAAACCGCTGCGCCTCGCGTCAGCGGCCGCGTTCGGCGCGGCGGTATGCGCGATCACGGGCATCGTCATCCCTTCTTTGCGCAAAGCCGTCAGCAGTTCGCGGCCGCCCATGAGAGGCACGCAGAGATCGGCCACGACGACATCGCAAGCTTGCTGCAGGCAGGCCGCAAGTGCCTCCTGCCCGTCGGCGGCGACGGCAATCTGGCGATAGCCGAGCGCGTCGAGCTGGTCGGCGAGCAGCGCGCGGCTGACGGGATCGTCGTCGACGATGAGTATTCGCGCGCCGCGATCTTCGCCGCGTGGCGGCGCATGGGTATTGCCGCTCGTCTCCGGGCCGGGCACTGCACCGTCGCGCTCGCAAGCGACGACGGCCAGCTCGAGCTTCGCCCACGAAAGCGAAGTGACGTGCAGCGCGCCCGCGCGACGTTGCGGATGGAGCGGGCCGCGCTCGGAAACGACGACGATATCGACATACGCCGCACGCGCCGCGCGCCAGACCGGCGGAATGTCGTCGGCATGGGAGCCGAGCACGATCAGGGTACGCACGCCCGTCGCCGCGAGAGGCGCATCGGGGCGTGCTTCTTCGATCCGAGCCACCGCGCCGAACCGATGACGCAACCGGGCGAGGAGCGTGGCCCGCCAGGCGGCGTGGTTGCAAGCGACAGCGATCGTGTCGAACGCGAGCGTCTCATCGATCGGTGCGGCCGGGGAGGCCTTCACAGTGCGATCGCGAGGCAGCGGCAGACGCACCGTGAAGACGGCGCCGCGCCCCTCCACGCTTTTCACGTCGATGCGGCCGCCCATCAGATCGACGAGACGCCGGCTCAGCGACAACCCAAGTCCGGTGCCGCCGAAGCGGCGCCCGATCGAACCGTCGGCCTGCACGAACGGCTCGAAGATGCGCGTGAGCTGACTTGCCGGAATGCCGATGCCCGAATCGGCGACGGACAAGACCACCATCTCGTCACCGCCCGCCGCATGCGCCACCGTCGCCCGCAGCGTAATCGAGCCGCTTTGCGTGAACTTGCAGGCGTTGCCGAGCAGATTCGTCACGATCTGCGCGATGCGCAACCCATCGCCGTTCCAACTGCCGCCGATCGACGGATCGATGAGGCAGAGAAAGCGCAGCCCCTTGCCGGTGATGGCCGGCGCGAGCGTCTGCGCGCAACGCTCGACGACCTCGTCGAGTCGAAACGGCTCGACGTGCAAGCGCAGCTCGCGCGCCTCGGCCTTCGACAGATCGAGCACATCGTCGACGAGCGAGAGCAAGGAATCGAACGCGCGCCTGACTGAGCCGACGCGCGCAGCCTGCGAAGGCGTCAGGGCCTCCATCGACAGCAGCTCGAGATTGCCGAGCGCGCCATAAAGCGGCGTGCGCAGCTCATGACTGATCGTGGCGACGAGCATCGACTTGGCGCGACTCGCCTCGTCGGCGGCCCGCCGGGCACGGCGCAGCAGCCGAACGGTTTCCTTCTGGCGGCTGATGTCGGTGAGGCTGCAAAGCACGACCTCCTGCAGACGATAGCGCGCCCGCGCGAATGCTACGGCGAGCTCGCGGCGCATGCCGTCGGCCCCTGTTACGGACACCTCGGCGCTGCGAACGGCGCCGGTGGGCGTCGGGCGCGAACCGCTGGACGCATCGACGAGCGCGTGGTGACGCGCACCGCGGGACCCGTTGCCGGATGCCCCTCGCGCGGCGCCGCGGCGCCCTCGGCGTGTGCGGCGGCGCCTGCGCGGACGGGGCTCGAGGAGCCGCGCGTAGAAGCCCGCCTCGTCGGCCGACGCCGATAGCAGTGCGCGCGCAATGTCGTTCTGCAAGACGATGCGGCGTGTCGCGGGATCGAATACGGTAAGGCCGACCGGTGCGGTGGCGAGCACCGTGCGGCTGAACGCCTCGCTTTCGAAGACGCTGTGGGCGCGCAGACGGAGCGGCGCGAGCACGAACCGGTCTATGAGCAGAACGAACGCCCACTGCACGGCGAGGACGACGGAAGTCAGCGCGACGGTCCAACCGATCGGCCCTTTGAGATTGGCCGCGATCGTGCGCCAATCGAAGGCCGACACCGCGATCCATCCGGGCCCGGCAATATGCTGGATGATGAAGAAATCGCCGCCGCGACGCACGAGCCGTACGCGCTCGTCGGCGAGCTCGAAGACGGACGGTTTCGCAGCCAATGCGCGCATCCAGCGCTCGCCGCGCGGATTCGATTCGTCGATGCCGATCAGATGGCGGCGATCGCGCGACACCATGAAGAAATCGGGATCGTGCACCGCCGGCTGGAAGAGCCGGGGAATCTGCCTGGCCGGCAACGTCACGGCGAGCACGGCAAGGCGCTCGTCGCCGCGATAGATCGGCGCCGCGTAGTGCTTGACGAGGGCACCGTACATGTCCGAGTCGTGGAGCGCGACCCAGAACACCCGGTCGCGGCGCAGCAAGGCGTCCGCGTGATGGCCGAGTTCCGCGTCGACGTGGGCGACATAGCGGTCGATGAGGGCTTCGATGCCGTCCGAGGCGGGCCGTGCGGCCGTGCTCGCGTTTTCGTTGCGCCCCGGCGTGGGGGTATGCGCCTCGGTTCCTTCCGCTTGCGCGCCGCCCATGAGCCTTTCGTTGCGCAGCGGCGGCCAGGCCGCCAGAAAGCGCCGATCCTCGGTATAGAGAAAGCCGCCGATGTCGTCAGCCGCTTCGTGCCGCCTCAACAGCGAGCGCGGCGAAATCTCGCGCACGAGCCGCAGCAAGCCGGCGAGACGCTCGCGATCCTCGGGCGCCGACAGCGTCGAAACGATCGTGAACGGCGCCGCACCGAGGTCCTGCCCCGTGACGGCTATACCGCCGTTTTGCGCGAGCAGCCGCGAATAGCGGTCGACAGGCACGATATCGCGCTCGTGCACGGCGCTAAGCGCCTCGTAGGTTTCGACCGTATGCCGCAAGCGCGCCTGATTGCGCTCGACCGACGCGTTGACGAAGTCGCGCTGCGCGAGGAAGCCGGCACGCCAGTCGTCGATGCAGCGCGTATAACGATGCGCGATGCCGGCGATGGCGGCCGCGAGGATCGAAAGCGTCAGTACGGCACCGCCGCCGAACAGCAGCGTGCGATCGTAGAGGCCGGGGAACGATGCATTTTCGGCGGACCGGCGCAGGCGCTTCCGCCATGCGGCCAGCCTGCGCGACCACGAGCGTTTTCGGTTCATCGGCGCGACGTCCTTGTGGCGCCTCAAACTGGGCGCCGCTAGGGTAGTGAGAGGCCGTTACGCTAGCCAAGTCGAGTCGCGATGAAACAGAGAATGCCTAAAAATAGGACGATCACGCAGTGTGGGGCGGTGTGGGGCGCGAGCGGCGAGCGGCGAGCGGCGAACGCGGCGATCAGCGCCGCGCCCGTCTTTGTCACCGCGTAGCGGCGCGCTCACACGCGGGCAGTGCGCTCGCGCTTGCGTACGAACGGCAAGCGCCGCAGCACGTTGAAGGCAATGAGGTTACCCGTCACGACGAGCAAGAGGCCGACGACGGCTGAAAGGGACCAGCGGTAGCCTTCGAACACCGTCGAGACGGCGAGCGCGACGAACGGAAACAGCACCGTGCAGTAGGCGGCCCGCTCGGGACCGATGCGTCCGACGAGCGTCAGGTAGGTCGTAAAACCGATGACCGAGCCCGGTATGGCGAGATAGACGAGCGCGCCGAGATAGCGAACCGTCGATTCGGGCTCGAAAGAGAGGCCCGCCGCGAAGCTGCCGGCCGTCAGAATCGCGGCGCCGATCAGCATCGCCCAGCCGTTCGTGACGGTCGGGTGCAGCCCCATCGCCTGCATGCGGCTCGAAAGGAGATTGCCGGCCGAAAACGACATCGTGCCGACGAGCGTAATCAAGAGCCCCACCCACATCGCATGATCGTTCGCATGCCCGACCATTTGGGGCGCGAAGAGACACAGGATGCCGATCAGGCCGAGCACCGCGCCGACGAGCGCGCTCGGCTGAAGCGCACGGCCCATGAAGATGCGCCCGTTAATCGCATTGAAGAGCGGGGCCGTCGAGAAAACGACGGCCACGAGCCCGCTCGGCACGATCTGCTCGGCGTAGTAGAAGCAGAGAAAATTCACGCAAAAGAGCGCGAGACCCTGCGAGAAAAGCAGCGGCCAGGCCTTGCGCGGCGGCAACAGCGGCCGGCGCATGAGACGCACGAGCGCGAGCATGACGAGCGCGGCGAGCCAGAAGCGAAAGGCGATCGAGACCGGGGGCGCGACGACGCCGGTCTGCCATTTGATCGCGATCCAGGTCGTGCCCCAGATCAAGACGGTGGCGAAATAAAGCAAGAGATTCATGTTCGAGTCCAATTTGTCTTTTGGCCGGAAGCCCGCACGCCGCACGCAAATCGGGCGTGTGCCGGGCGGACCGACGGCGAAACCTGACCCGACTATGCATCGCCGGCCGGTCCCGGCGTTGTCCAGGCTTGCGGTTTTTTCGGGACAGCCAGGGCGCCGAACGCGCTGGCTCGCTATACTCGGAGCTCCTCGATGATCGTTACGAATTGCATTTTTGCCGTGGATGCGAGCCCGTTCCTGACCACCGCCGATCGCGCCGGCGCACCTTCAGCGTGCGCCGCGCCCGACGCCGCCTTGGCGGCCGGCGCGCGCGTGGACGAGCCGCCATTCGGCATGCACTCGATCGGCCGCACGCTCGCCGAGGCCAATGCGACGCTCGAGCGTTTCGCCTGGCTCGGCGATCGGCTCGCGGCAGCCGTCTGGCGGCGCGACATCGTCGAAGCCGAAACGGCTTACGACAATCCAGGCCACCATACGCTCTCGTGTTATCTCGACGGCGGCCATCGGACCGAGCGCCAGAAACTGCCGGGACGGTATGGCGCGCCGCAGCGGCTTTGCGCGCTGCCGAGCGATCATGAATCGCGCTGGTGGGTACGCGGGCACATGCATTTCGTGCATCTCTACTTCCTGCCCGAGCATTTCACGCGCCGGGCCATCCGCGAACTCGATCGCGAACCGCGCGAGCTCACGCTCGCCGATCGGACTTACTTCGAGGACGCGCGGCTGGCGGCGCTCTGTCAATCGCTCGCCGTCGCGCCGTGGGACGACCCCGACGATCGGCTGCGCGCCAACGAAGCCGCGCACGAGATCCTGAGCCTGTTGCTGCGCGGCCAGGCCGTGCGCCGAGACGAAGCGCCCGTCACGGGCGGGCTCGCCCCGGCGACGCGCCGCCGCGTACGCGAATACATCGACGCTCATCTGTCGCGCTCGCTCACGCTCGGCGAGCTCGCCGAGGTCGCCTGCCTGTCCGAATTCCACTTCTCGCGCATGTTTCGCGCATCGTTCGGCATGCCGCCGCATGCTTGGATCGCCGAGCAACGCATCGAACGCGCACGGGCGCTGCTGCGCTCGACGACGCTTGCGCTCGATCGGGTTGCGGCCGAATGTGGCTATGCAAATACCAGCCACCTCGGCCACCGGTTTCGCGCGGCCGTGGGCGCTTCCCCGCTCGGCTTTCGGCGTGCAATGAAGGCCGCCTGATCGCCGTTCCCTCGTTCTTGCCCCGGATGTAGCCGCGCTATCGCATCGATAGCCACCCATCGTTATCGCCGCGATGCGAACGTTCAATTGTTCTTTTTCCGCGGCGCACGGCACCATTCGTCGTAACAGGGTTGAAGCAACGAAAGCGCGACGACGAGGTGTGCGATGACGACAGCACAATTACAGCTGGGAATGACGGAACGAACGACGCAGGCGATCGGCGCCGCGCTTAGCCCGCGCGGCACGAGCCTGCGCTCGGCGCTGCTCTTCGCCGGCCCGGCTGTCGTCGCGTCCATCGCCTACATGGATCCGGGCAACTTCGCCGCCAACATCCAGGCCGGATCGCAGTACGGCTATTCGCTGCTCTGGGTCGTCGCCGTCGCCAATGTCATCGCGATGCTGTTTCAGGCGCTTTCGGCCAAGCTCGGTACCGTCACGGGCCGCAATCTCGCCGAAATGAGCCGCGAGCATTTTTCTCGGCCCGTCGTCTACGCGATGTGGGGCGTCAGCGAAATTGCCGCGATGGCCACGGACCTCGCCGAATTTCTCGGCGGCGCGATCGGCCTCTCACTGCTTTTCCATTTGCCGTTGTGGGCCGGGATGATCGTGACGGGCATCGTCACGTACGGCATCCTCGCGGCCGAAAAACGCGGATTTCGGCCGATGGAACTCATCATCGGTGGATTGATTGCCGCTGTTGCGCTCTCGTACGTGATCGAGCTTTCGATCGTCGATATCGATTGGCAACAAGCCGTGCACGGCGCCATCGTGCCGCAATTGCCCGGCGCCGGGGCGCTGTCGGTCGCCGTGGCGATGCTCGGCGCGACCGTCATGCCGCATGCCATCTACCTGCATTCCGGACTCACGCAGAACCGCGCGCCGGCGCGCAACAATACCAGTCGCCTGAAGCTGCTGCGCTTTTCGAATTGGGAAGTCGCCATCGCGCTTTCGGTGGCCGGACTCGTCAATATGGCGATGATCGTCATGGCGTCGGGCGCGTTTCACGACGGGCACGCCGACGTGGCGCAGATCGAGACCGCCTATCACAGCCTCGTGCCCCTCTTCGGCGCCGGCGCGGCTGCCGTGTTCCTGATCGCGCTGATCGCGTCGGGCGTGTCGAGTTCCGTCGTCGGGACGATGGCCGGGCAGATGATTATGCAAGGCTTCGTCGGCTTCCGGATTCCCGTCGGCCTGCGCCGCCTCATCACGATCGTGCCGGCCGTCGTCGTCGTCGCGCTCGGCGCCAATGCCACCGAAGCACTCGTCTACAGCCAGATCGTGCTCAGCCTTGCGCTGCCGGTTCCGATGATCGCCCTCGTCGTATTGACGAATCGGCGCGACATCATGGGGCCCTTCGCCAACACCGGCACGGTGAGGCTTGCGGCCGTGGGGGCGACCGCGTTGATCGTGGTGCTCAACGTCGTGCTCGTTTTGCAGACGCTCGGTGTGGCGGTACCGGGATTGGGCGCGGCTTGAGCGACGCGGATTGTTCACGCGTGCACACCAGTGATTTCAGATACCGCGTATTTATTCGTGAGATGTCGCCTTTTAGACTGGTTTCATGTAGCAACAGTCGGCGCCGTTCCGGGCATGGGCAGCGACGGTCCCGGAGCCGGCCGCGGCGTTTGAAACGATTGGAGGTTGCCATGTTCGCGACATCGGAATACATCGCGCTCGACGAAATGAACAAGCTCGTTGAATGGACGCAGGCTTGGTACGAAGAAGCGCTTTCGGCCCACTACGTCGAGGAACCCTATCAGCCCGAGGCTGAGGTGCTGACCCGTATGCATCAGTACTTCCGGTTTGGTCTGACGCCGGAAGAGGCGGTGCAGGCGTGCTTTGGCCTCAAGCACTGAAGCGTGAACGGGTTCCGGAGAACGTCGAAGTCGACCGGGCCGCTCGGCGGTTTTCAGAGCGATCGTCGATACATCACGAAACCCGGTTTATCCGCCACGGAGTCGTAGAGCCGCATCGCGGTGTGGTTGGTTTCGTGCGTGTGCCAGTAGACGCGTTCGGCGCGCGCGGCACGCGCTTCGGCGTAGACCGCTTCGATCAACGCTCGGCCGACGCCTTTGCCGCGCTCGCTTTCGAGCGTGAAAAGATCCTGCAGATAGCAGATGGGGCCGGCGAGCGTGGTACTGCGGTGATAAAGAAAATGCACGAGGCCGACGAGGGCCTCGCCCCGCTGCGCGACGAACGCGTGCATGGGCTCGTAGCCGTCGAAGAACCGCGACCACGTCAGATTCGTGATCTCCCGCGGCAAGGCCGTATCGCCGAAACGGCCATAGAAACGGTTATAGCCGTCCCACAGCGGGAGCCAACGGTCGAAATCGCTCGCCTCGATGGGCCGTACGATCAGCGGCGCGTCGGTGGTCAATGATGCGTTCATTCGACTTGTCCTTATTCTGTAGGTTCTGTAGGCACGATGAGAGGGCATGCTAGCACGCATGTGCGCTGTCGATTTCTCCTTGCCTCGATCGTCGCGTAGGATCGGGGGGCTCATCCTCCGTTCACTCCGGGAGTCGATCATGTCTACACAAACCGTCCGTCTGCATCGAGTCATTCGGGCCACGCCCGAGCGCATCTATCGCGCATTCCTCGACGCGAATGCCATGTCCAAGTGGCTTCCGCCGAATGGGTTCACCGGCAAGGTTCATGAGCTCGATGCCAAGGTGGGGGGCGGCTATCGGATGTCGTTCACGAACTTCACGACGGGCGATAGCCATTCTTTCGGCGGCGAGTATCTCGAGCTCGTGCCGCACGAGCGGCTTCGGTATACAGCGCAGTTCGACGATCCGAACATGCCGGGGACCATGCAGACGACGGTGTCGCTACGGGCTGTGATCTTCGGAACAGAGCTCCATGTCGTGCAGGAAGGCATACCGGAAGTCATTCCCGCCGAAGCCTGCTATCTCGGGTGGCAGGAGTCGCTTGCGTTGCTCACGTTGTTGGTGGAGGCCGAGATTCGACAGTAGTTGAAAGGCCGCTCACAGACACGAGCGGCCTGTCTCTTTCAGCCCGCCACCTCCGGAGCGCGGGCTGTTTCCTCGCTCGCTCCTGGCTCGATCGCCGGCACGGGCCGCCGGACCATCAATCCGTAGAACAGCGCGGCGAATGCCGCGATGATGCCGCCGCTCGTCAGCGCGAGGGCATACGAGCCCGTGTGATCGACGAGATAGCCGGCCACGACCGGCGAGAACGCACCACCGAAGTAGCCGCCGAAATTTTGGATCGAGCAAACAGAGGCGACAAGCTTGGGCGGCGCGATGTCGGCGGCCATCGCCCATGCGCTGCCGATCGTCGCGGCGATGCATGCGAGGCCGAGCGTCGTCGCGACGAGCGTTCCATTGAGCGTCGCGATGAACGGCAGCGTGATCGCACAAGCGCCAGCCAAGAGCGCGCAGACGACGAGCACCGCGCGCTTCGCCCCCATCGGCGACGCGATTTGGCGATCGACGAGCTTTTTCGTCAAATACCCGCCGGCGATTTCACCGAGCGCGCCGCCGACCCAAGGCACGGCCGCGTAGACGCCGAGCTGCGCGAACGTCACGTGAAAGCGATCGAGCAGGTAAAGCGGCAGAAAGACCAGAAACAGGTTCCACAGCCAGATCGCGCAGAAGTAGCCGAAGATCATGCCCCAGACACTGCGCTGCTTGAAGAGCGCGCCCCACGCGAGATGCGAGCCGCGGCCGAGCGCACGCTCGTGGCCGCCGCCACCCGCTTCGATATGGTCGAATTCGGCACGCGAAAGACGCTTGCTGTCGCGCGGGTTCCGGTACAGCACCATGAAGACGAGCGCGAACGCGATGCCGGCGATACCCGTCACATGGAACAAGGCGCGCCAACCGAATGCGACCATCAGCGCGATCAGCAACGCCGGCGCGAGCGCGGGGCCCCACTTCGACGACGAATCCCAGATGCCCGTGGCGAAGCTGCGCTCCTTGCCCGGGAACCAGATGGAAGTGATTTTCGCGGCGGTCGGCCAGCATGGGGCCTCGCCGACCGCAAGCAGGACGCGCATGACGATCAAGCCTGAAAGCGCGCCGACGACGCCCGTCAGGTAAGTCGCCACGCTCCACCAGATCATGCCGAGTGCATAGGCGCGCTTCGCGCCGAAACGATCGACGATCCAGCCGGCGGGCAACTGCATCACCGCGTACGTCCAGGCGAAGACCGTGCCGAGCAGGCCGATGTCGGTCCGCGTGAGGCCCAGCTCATGGATCATTTCGGGCGCGGCGATCGAGAGACTCGCGCGATCGAGGTAGTTGATGATGCCGCCGAGCAGCAGCCAGATGAGAACGGTCCAGCGGAGGTTCGGAATGCTCGCCCCGGACACTGCGGCTTGGGTGACGGTCGTCCTATCGTCCATAGCGTCTCCATGGTTATAGGACCGACGTCGTGACGTGCGTCGGTCTCGAATAGTAAAACTATATCGACCGACGTCCGCCTGCGATCCGTGTATACCCGTGAAACGCTTACGGAATTACCGCTATCAAAATCTGACTATTCGGGTCAGCCCAGCGCTTCCGAGGACTCGTCTGGCGACCGGCCGCCTTCGCCGAATCCCGCCAGAAGCCCGCTCGCCCGCTGCACTTTCGCGGTCACGGCCTGCTCGAGGACGCTCTTCCCTTCGGGCATGGCCAAAGTGAGAAATGCCCGCGCCCGCGTCACACCCGTATAAACGAGCTCGCGCGTCAGAATCGGGCTATACGTGTCCGGCAAAACCAGTGCCGCATGCTCAAACTCCGAGCCCTGAGACTTGTGCACCGTCAGCGCAAACACCGTTTCGACCGCCTGGAGCCGGCTCGGCAAAACCCATTTGATGCCGCCCGAGCCATCGGCGGACGGAAACGCGACACGCAATGCCCGCCCCCCGTCCTTGCCGCCGGGCACCGGGAGCGCGATCCCGATGTCGCCGTTCATCAGCCCGAGCTCGTAGTCGTTGCGCGTCACGAGCACCGGCCGCCCCGGATACCATTCGCTGCGCGCGTCGATCAGACCTTCTTCGTGCAGAAGGCGCGCGATTCGCTTGTTCAGCCCCTCTACGCCCCACGGGCCGCGGCGCACCGCGCAGAGCAACTGAAACGCGCCGTGCGCTTTCAGCACTTGCGCCGCCCATGCGGCAAACGCTTCCGGCGTGGCATCCGCTTCCGGCTCGCCGCTCGCCATCGTCTCCAGATAGTGACGGTAGCCTTGCCGCGCCGCTATCGCCGCATCGCTGAAAGCAGGATCGGCCGCGCCCCGCCCATCGACCACGAGCGATTTGAACGACGCGTCTTCAGTTGCCGAACAGCTCAGCAACGCAACGTCGGCGCGCCGCTCACTCAACACTCGCATGACGCCCGCGGCATCTCCTTCATTGATGCGCAGCGCCAACTCGCCGATGCCGCTATCGGACGAGAATCGATGGCTCTCGCGCAGCATGGCGATCGCCTGATCGAGCGTCGTGCCATGCTCGTCGCGCATCGAGTCGTCGATTCGCTCGCCGGTCGCCGCCTGCAGCCAGTCGAGGGTCTCGGGCGTGTAATGTCCTTTGACCGCGCGGCCGCAAAGCTCGCCTAGCACAGCGCCTGCTTCCACCGAGGCCAGCTGATCCTTATCGCCGAGCAGAATCAGTCTTGCCGATTCGGGCAACGCGTCGAGAACGGCCGCCATCATTTCGAGGTCGACCATCGATGCTTCGTCGATCACGAGCACGTCGACCGGCAGCGGATTGGCCGCGTCATGACGGAAACGCCGGCTGTCCGGACGCGTGCCGAGCACGCGGTGCAGCGTGCTGACCGCCGTCGGAATCGACTCCCGCACCGCCATGCCGTACGCGAAGCCATCTAGCGGCAGGCGCGCCACCGTACCCGCGATCGATTCGTTGAGTCGCGCGGCCGCCTTGCCGGTCGGCGCCGCGAGCTTGATTCTCAGCGGTCGGGCATGCCGAGTCGTGTTTGCGCCGGCTGCATCATTCGTCAATGCGATCGCTTGCAATAACGCGAGCAGACGAACGACCGTCGTCGTCTTGCCCGTGCCCGGGCCGCCCGTGACGATGCTGAACGCGCTGCGCGCCGCCAGCGCACAGGCGAGCTTCTGCCAGTCCGCGCCGGGCCTCGCGGCTTCCCGCGCCGGAAACAGCCTGTCGAGTGCAGCCCGCACCGCATCGGTATTCAACATCGCCGCCTGCTCTCTCGACGCATGCAATCGTCGTTCGATGCCGGCGCGCACGTCTTGTTCGTATTGCCAATAGCGGCGCAGGTACAGGCGCGTGCCAACCAGCACGAGCGGCGTGTTGCCCGCACCCGCGCTCACGAGTATCCGCTCGTCGAGCGCCGCCAGCCACTCGGCGAGCGTGACGCCGGCCAGCAGATCGGCGGGCGCGCAGGCAGGCGTGTCGGCCAACCACTCAGGAGGTCCGTCCGGCGGCAGCGACAACGCGAACGCCGGGTCGTCGAGCGTCGCCCGCAGATCCAGGCAGGCATGGCCGCGGCCCAGTTGGTGGCTGGCAAGCGCCGCCGCAAGGATCAACAGCGGCCTCGCCTGCTGCACTTCGCGCGATAGAAAGCGCGCGAATGCCGCATCGAGCGCACGAAGCCAGCCTCGCTCGACCCAATCGTCAAGCACGCCCAGCATCCGCCGCGCATCCGCGCGCGCCTCCTCGCCGGCTCGGTGCGTCACGGTGTCCGCTGCCGCTTCAATAGGATCGGTGACACGAGTCATCATGCGATATCCCCCGCCAATTCATCTTCGCTCACGCGATGCGCGAAGAGCGCATCGAGTCGCTCTATCAGCGCGCGCGGCGGATGATCGACATGAAGACCCTGGCTCGGCGCGTGGCTGCCGCGCAGGAACAAATACACCGCGCCGCCGACATGGCGGTCGTAGTCGTAATCCGGCAGACGCGCCTTGAGCAGCCGATGAAGGGCGAACAGGTAGAGCACGTACTGCAGCTCGTAGCGCGAATGCAGGATCTGGGCGCGCATTCTCGCCGGCGTGTACGCCGCATCGTCCGGCCCAAGCCAGTTCGATTTGTAGTCCGCGACGTAGTAGCGGCCCTCATGCTCGAACACGAGGTCGATGAACCCTTTGAGCATGCCGTTGAGCCGCGCCGGCTCGAGCGCGGGGCGCGCCGCGCCGTCGAGCGTCATCTCGCAGACGATGCGGTCGAGCACTTGCGCATCGACCGCATGCGCGCCTACCCAGAACTCCATTTCGGGCAGATACGACTTCAATGCGCGCAGCGTGACGGGCCGCATCGGCTCGCCGCCGCGGGCCGGCAAGTGCAACGGCTCGTGCAAAAGGCGCAGCAGCCAAGCGGTCAGCGGCTCGATCCAGCGCGCCCAGCCGCGCAAACTGCAGCGGCGCGCGACCGTATCGCGCAGGACGTCGGGGCGCTTGGCCACCTCCTCGAATCCTTCGGTCGCCGCCCATTCCATCAACTCGTGCAGGAAGCTGCCGGCGTCGGCTCCGCGCGGAAAATCGTGGAGCGCCCGGTCCTGCTCCGACGTGCTGGTCGCGGCGCCCGTCGGCGGCAAATTCACGTCCGGCTCGTCGGGCACCTCAGCTTCGGAGAGCTCCTGGAAGACGTCCTGTCCGCGCGTGTCGGGCGCGGCATGCGCGTCACCCGATTCATCCGCGTTAAACGATGCATGCGAATGAGCGCCCGTCCCGCCGATCACTCCGTCGACCTTGCGCAGGCTCGAATAGCTGGCGATCCACCAGCGCTCGCTCACGGCCTGCCGCAACGTCCGCGCGGCGCCGCGCCTGACTTGCGATTCGCGCAAGGTGAAGGGCTCGTCGCTCGGAGCCACGGCTTCTCCGACGCTGATCTGCGCGCATCCTTCGGCAAGCCGCTCGAGCAGCTCGCCGAGCGCATGCGGCGCAATCGGCTTGCCGCCGTCGAGCAAATAGCCGAGCGCACTCGACTCGACGCCTTGGATCGGCGCGATGCCGATCCATGTCGCGTAGCGAGCGCGCGTGAGGGCCACGTACAGCTTGCGCAGATCTTCGCCGAGCCGCTCACGATCGACTTGCGGCAAGACGGCCGCGTCACCGAGCGTCACCTGCAGCCGCCCCGTCTCGTCGTGCCACTTCAGCGGCATATCGGTCGGCAATGTTCGCCGAAAATTGCACGCGAACGGCAGGAACACGAGCGGGTACTCGAGCCCCTTCGACTTGTGAACCGTCACCACCTGCACGAGGCCCGCGTCGCTTTCGAGCCTCAGTTGCCGCGCGTCGCCGACTGCGCCGCCCGCCTCGTCCGCAATCTCTTCGTCGAGGTAGCGAATCAGCGCGTGCTCGCCGTCGAGTTGCGTGCTCGCCTGCTGCAGCAGCTCGGCCAGATGGAGCAGATTCGTCAGCACGCGCTCGCCGTTCACCGACGCGCCGCTCGCTTGCCCGATCAGTCTTCGCGGCACGTGAAAATCATTGAGCAGCCGGCGCAGCATCGGCAGTACGCCCTTGCTGCGCCAGCAATCGCGGTAGCCGCGAAACTGCAGCACGCGCGATTCCCACTCGATTTCATCGTGCGTGAGGGCATCGAGCGCGGCCCAATCGAGCCCGAGTGTCGCCGTCGCGAGCGCGGCGCGAAGGAGCCGTCCGTCATCAGGCTCTGCGCAGGCCGCGAGCCAATGGCGCAGTTCGGCTGCCTGCTCGGTCTGATACACGGAGTCCCTGTCGGACAGGTAGACGCTGCGCACGCCGCGCTCGGCGAGCGCGGCGCGAATCGTGCGCGCCTCCTCGCCGTTGTTGACGAGTACAGCCATGTGAGCGGGCTGTAACGGCGTCATCCGCTCGGGGCCGACGAACCCCGCTTCGCCTCGTTGGCCCAGGTTCAGCAGACGAACCATTTCGGTCGCGCAACTAGCCGCCATCGCGCGCAGATAAGCCTCTTTGCCGAGCGGCTTGCCATCCTCGGCGGGCGGCAGCCACCATGCGGTCAGCGCCGGCAAGTCATGTCCGTTCTCGCGAAGCTCGTCGGCACGGCCTTGCGCGTCGGCGGCGACGAACGGCAACGGGTTGTCCCCATCGGCGGCGTTGCGGAACAGAAACGCACCCTGCCCGTCCGCCCGCGCCTCCGCCGCCGAGAAGCAGCGGTTGACGGCCGCCACCATCGCGGCCGTCGAGCGGAAGTTCTTCTTCAGCGTAAAGAGACGCCCCGCGCAGGCACGGCGCGCCGTCAAGTACGTGTAGATGTCCGCGCCGCGAAACGCGTAGATCGCCTGCTTAGGATCGCCGATCAGGATGATCGCCGTGTCGGCGTCGTTCTCGGCGATTCGATAGACCGAGTCGAATATGTCGTACTGGACTGGGTCCGTGTCCTGGAACTCGTCGATGAGCGCCACCGGGTATTGCCGGCGAATGATCTCGGCGAGACGCGCGCCGTTCGGTGCGTGCAGCGCGTCGCGAAGGCGTGTCAGCAGATCGTCGAATCCCATCTGCGACCGTTTCTTCTCTTCGGCGGCGAAGCGCTCGGCAACCCAGCGAGCCGCGTGGCAAAGCAGTTCACGATAGGCCGTCGGCTGCGCCGCCAGCGCGGCGGGGAGCCCCTGCATTGCGTCGAGCGCCGGGTGACACGGCGCATCGCCGGTCTTCCAGATCTCGGCGAGCCCGTCTCGTGTCAAGCGCGTCCAGACGGCCGCATCGTCGGTGAACGCCGGCTTGAACATCTCCGGATCGGCAGCCCATGCCCGCATTTTGTCGAGCCAGTTCTGGCAGTTCGTCCGATTCAGGCGCTGCGCGTTGAATAGCTTTTTCTCGCGCGCATCGTCGAGGATCGCTTGCAGTTCATCGGCCCATATCGTCCAGTTTTCCTTGAGGCGTGCCAAGTGCGCGCGAAGCCTTTCACGCGCATCGCGCAGTGCTTGCTCCGGCGCGGGCGCTTCGGGCAGGAGGTCCGCGTGCGCAATGAGACCGCCAATCATCGACTGCAATGCGTGCGGACTCGCGAACCATCGACGCACCTCGCCCGCCGACTGCGCATCGAGCGGCGCGAGGAAGGTGCGCCAATAGTCGCGCACGACTTCAGCGCGCAACGCGCTTTGATCCGTTTCGAGCGTCTGCGAGAACAGGCTGTCGCTATCGAACGCATGCTCGCTCAACATCCGATTGCACCATCCGTGGATCGTCGAGACGGCTGCTTCATCCATCCATTCGGCGGCCAGTTCGAGCCGGTGCGCGCAGGCGGGCCACTCATCGGGTGAACAGTCGGCGCGCAACGCGTGCAGCAGGTCGTCGCCAGCCGGACGCTCGGCAACGTCGGCAGGATCCGCGCGGAAGTACGCGGCCGCCTCGACGAGACGCGCGCGAATCCGTTCGCGCAATTCCTTCGTCGCCGCATCGGTGAACGTCACGACGAGGATTTCGGGAGGCGTCAATGCCTGCGTGCGCAGCTCGGGGCCGCCATGCCCCAAGACGAGTCGCACATAGAGCATCGCAATCGTGAACGTCTTGCCGGTGCCCGCGCTCGCTTCAATAAGACTGCTACCGCGCAACGGAAAGCGTAGCGGGTCCAACACCGCGGCAGCCGAAGCAATCGAATCACTCACGGGTGCATCATTTATCAATTAGGACTCCCCACCGTTTTTGGCGTCGTTCTTCCCCCTTGCCGCCGCGGGAATCGCAAGATGGAGCGGCTGCAGCAACTCAACGGCCAGCGCCTCGAACTCGCCGCTCGCGGCGAGTGCGTCGAAGTTGGGGTACACGCGGCACAAGTAAGCATTCATATCGCGCTCGCCAGGTTGCCACGACGTGCCTTCATAGGCTGCGCGTGCCACCTCGCGCGCTTGCGTTTCGTCGGCCTGCGGCGAACCCTCGCGCGCTCCGTTGCCGTCGCCGTTGCGCCGCTTCGCGAGCCATGCGAACGCCGTGTTGACCGCGAGCGGCAACGGCCTGCGCATACCCTCGTCCCACGCGCTCAGCAATGCGAGCAGATGCGCGCGCGCTTCATCCGGTGCCACAGGCGCGAGCTCGATGCCGCCAACCTTACTGATCACCACCGTCGTGACCGGGCCCGCCGCCAGCTGCGCGGCCAGGTGCGGGACCCAGAACGCGATGACTCGGTCGCGGCGATACTTGTTGTCCTTGACGATCGTGCTCGCATCGAGGATCACGTGGCCCAGCCCGCCGTCCGAGCTGCGGCGAAGTCCGCCGATCCAGTCTTCGACCGAGCGCGCGCGGTCATCGAGCATGGCCTCGACACGCAGTTCGAACTGCTCTTCGAGCGCCTCGGGCCAACGTGCGAGTGCAGCCTGATAACGCTCGAAGAGGTCCGGCATCGGCGCGAGCAGTTCCTCGCCGACGAGCTCGCCGAAACCGCCTTTCGCCAGATCGCCGCTGCGGTACATGCGCTCGAGACGCGCAAGCGCGCTCGGCATCAGATCTTCGTCGCCGCGCTCGAGCGCGGCCGTCTGCGCGCGGATCAGCTCGTTCTGAAGTTGCCACGTTTCGAGCCCATCGAGGGCGAACGGTTCGTCGTTCTCGCTTGCCGTCGCATCAGCCTCGAACGCCACGCGCAGACGTTGGCGGAAGAAACACTTGACCGGATCCTTCAGGAAGGCGGCCAGCTCGCGAACCGACAACGGCTCTTCGCGTTCGATGGGCGGCAACACCGTCACGGTGCGGCGGATTGCGTTGTCCGTCCGCTCTACTTGATTCCATTCGCTCGCGAAAGTGAACAGCTTCGAGGCGTGCGGATCGGCGGGAAAATAGTCGGCGCTGAAAGGCTGCAGCCGGTGGACGATCGTCAGTTCGTCGATGAGCGCGTCGGGCTTGCCGCTCTCGTCGCCCGCCAGCCGCCAGCCGGCCGACAGATGCTCGCGCAGCTGCCCCACGAGCACCGATGGCGGACGCGGCGTGTTGTCGGTCACGCTGCGCCCGACCCACGACACATGCAGATGCTCACGTGCCGAGAGCAGCGCTTCGAGGAACAGGTAGCGATCGTCCTCGCGGCGCGACCGATCGCCAGGCCGATAGCTCTGCCGCATCAGGTCGAAGTCGAGCGGCGTGCGCGTGCGCGGGAAGTCGCCATCGTTCATGCCGAGCAGACATACGCGGCGAAACGGAATCGCGCGCATCGGCATCAGCGTCGCGAACGTGACCGCGCCCGCGAAGAATCGCTGCGACAGGCCGCCTCCTTCGAATTGCGAGAGCCAATAGTCGGCCACGATCGATAGCGGAAGCGCCTCAGTCAGCGCGGCGTCGTCACACTCGTCTCGCCATGCTTCGAGCGCGGCGTCGAGCCGGTCGAGGGTGTAGGCATCGTCGCTATCGGAGGGCGCGAAGAATGCGCTCTTGAGCTCGCGCAGGCGCCTACACCACTCGTCGACGGTGGCCGGCTCGCGCAATGTGCGCCATGTCTCGTCGAGCGCCTCGATGAGGCGCGTCAACGGTCCGAGAAGCGCCGCGTCGAGCCCGCCGATTTCGGCATATGGCTCGATGTCGGACCACGCGTCCGACTTGTCGCCCACCGCGTAGCCGAGCAGCATTCGGCGCAGGCCAAAGGCCCATGTGTTGGGCGCATCGTCGTCGCCCGTCTTCGGCAAACCGAGGCTCGCGCGTTGCTCGCCGTGCAGGCCCCAGCGAATGTTCGCGCCGCCGATCCAATGGTGCAGCGTCGGCACGTCGTCGGCCGAAATGCCGAAGCGCTCGCGCAGCGCGGGCACTTCGAGCAGGTCGAGCACATCGCTGACGGTCGTTCTCGATTGCGGCAGCGCAAGCAGCGTCTCGAGCGCGCCGAGCAGCGGGTCGAAGTCGCGTTGGCCCCGATCGGCGACGCTGAACGGGATGTGGCGCGAATCGCCCGCATCGAGCGAACCGAACACGGCCTGCACGTGCGGCGCGTAGGCCTCGATGTCGGGCACCATGACGATCACATCGCGCGGGCGCAGCGTCGCATCGGCCGCAAATGCGGCGAGCAGCTGGTCGTGCAGGATCTCGACTTCGCGCTGCGGGCTGTGCGCGATGTGAAAGCGAATCGACGGGTCCGCGCGTGGGTCGACCGCTGGCCAGCGCTCGCGCGTTTCCGCGAGCGGCCGCAGATCGCGAATGTCGTCCTGCAACTGTTGCAGCATCGTGGCGGTGCCGTCGCTCTCGAACAGATCGATACGTTGGCCGATGCTCGCGAAGCGCGACGCATAAGTGTTGCGGGCGGCGTCGCTGTCGAATTCATCGAGCAAGCCGATGAAGTCGCGCCCCTGCTTGCCCCAGGCCGCGAGCAGCGGATGGGCGTAGAGGTGAAGCTCCGCCTCGTCGATCATCGCGGGCGCGCCTTGACGACGACGCTGGCGCGAGCGCTGCGCACGCAACAGATCCTGGTCGGCGACGATGTCGGCCCAATAGTGCGCGCACGGGTTGTGCACGCACATCAGCACCTGCGTGAAGCTTGCCAGCGCGGCGAGCACTTCGAGCGATTGCCGAGGCAGGCTCGAGATGCCGAATACGATGACGCGCGGCGGGAGCCCACGCGGCCGCTCACCGTCGCCCATGGCGGCGACGCGCCGCAGAAATGCGTCGTGCACCGCCGCGCGGCCGCCCTTCGCCGCGTCGATGCCGTCCGGGCCATGCGCGCGGACATCGTCGAGCAGCGCGCGCCACAACGCCGCCTGCCAGCGATGCTCGTCGGGCAGCGGCGTGCGCGCGTCGCGGGCATCGATCAGCACGTCGTCGTGCGCGGCCCATCTCGCGAGCCAGTCCGCGCGATACAGCTGGTATTGGTCGAACAGTTCAGCCACACGTTGGGCGAGTTGAAACCGCTTGCGCTGATCGTCGTCGTGCGCCATGAAGCGCTTGAGCGGGCCGTATTCCGGCAGCTCGAGCAGCGCCGGCAGGAGACGCGTCAGCCGCCAGACGAGGCGCGACTTGTCGAACGGAGAGACGGCCGGCACCGCATCGGCGCCGAGCACCGCGCGGTAGACCTGCCAGAGAAAACGCGCGGGAAGCGAAAGATCGAGCGCGGCGGAAATCCCGCAGCCGCCCTCCTCGGCATCGGCCGCGAACGCGAGCTTCAGCCACTGAGCGATCCCGTTGCTTTGCACCAGGATCACTTCGTTTTCCAAGGGCGCCAGCGGGTACTGCTTGATCCATTCGATCATCAGCTCGCGCAGCCGCTCGGGCCGGTTGCCATGCACCAGCATCAGCCCGGCGGGAAGCGTGTGTGAGGTCAAACGGGACTCCATCAACGTGCGTGTGAATCCGGTCAGCGACGGCCCGTCGCAGAGACCGAAGGTAGTTTCGAAGAGATCGGCCCCGAACCGCAGCGCGGGCCGGCATACATATTAAGGCAGCATTGGACTCAAGGTCGTTCAGGAAAATTGGGGCGCGGCACCGCGCTTGCCGGACGCGATGCAGGCACTGACATCGCGCTCGGCAGCCGGAGGTCGGTCGCGCGGACCGCTCGGACACATCCTTGGCAGCTACCAGAAGAAATGATAACCTCTTAGGTTAATGAAATTGTAGTCTCATCGACGTGAATGGACATCACTTTCGCCAACAAGGCGCTGTGCAAGCAACTCAACGAAGAGAAGGCGATGATCAAGACGCATGGTCCTTTGAGAGCGAAGAAACTCAAGATTGCGATGGTGAAGCTTCGTGCTGCCCCCAACCTGGGAATTTTCGCGCCACCGATGAGTCCACCGCATCGATGTCATGAACTCACCGGGAACCGAAAGGGCCAACTGACGGTTGACCTCGATCACCCATACAGGCTCGTATTCAAGGCAAGGCACGATCCTTTGCCCGAGAGACCGGAGGGCGGATTGGACTGGAGCCGCGTGACTGCCATCGAAATAACGGGAATCGAGGATACTCATGGTTAGGCAAACCAACGAATTTCGGCCTGACTACGCCGTCGCGCCGGGCGAAGTGCTTGGCGAGGAACTGGAAGTACGCGGGATGACTCAGCAAGAGCTCGCAAAGCGGACGGGTCTGACTCCGAAGCACATTGTCTCGCTCGTCCAAGCGAAGTCGTCGATTACGCCCGAAACCGCCATCAAGTTGGAGAGGGCACTGGGCATGCCCGCTGTCTATTGGTTAAACCTGGAAAGTCAATATCAGGAAGCTCTTGCCCGAATTCGCGAGGAGGCGCGGCTCGAGCGTGACCTAGGTTGGCTCAGACGCGTCCCCGTCTCAATGATGGCGAAGCTCGGATGGATCGAAAGGACTAATGACGCAAAGGCACAGTTGGTAGAAGTCTTGCGTTTTTTCGGGATTGCAAGCGTTAGCCAGTGGAATGACCTGTGGCCGAGCTTGAACGTAGCTTACCGACAGCACAACCATCATGAGATCTTTCCAGAAGCGGTCTCGGCTTGGTTGCGTCGTGGCGAGATCGAAGCCTCGCAGATGACTTGTGCGCCGTTCGACAAGGCCTTGTTCCGTGAGGCGCTCGACAAGATTCGGTCGTTGACAACCGAGCGTCCCGAGTTCTTTGTCCCACGTCTGCAGACACTATGCGCGGCGGCTGGCGTAGCTGTAGTCTTCGTTCCTGCACTCCCCAAAACAGGGGTCAGCGGTGCCACGAGATGGCTCAGCGCCAACAAAGCGATCATTCAGCTCAGTTTGCGATATCGCACCGATGATCATCTATGGTTCACTTTTTTTCACGAAGCCGGGCATATTCTGTTGCATGGAAAAAAGGAACTTTTCCTCGAGGGCACCAATGGCTTGGACGCGGTGAAGGAAGCGGAGGCGAACAACTTCGCGGAACAAGAACTGTTGCCCCGCGCGCAACTATCCGACTTCGTAAAGCAGGGGCAATTTGGGAAGGCGACTATCGTCGCATTCGCCAAAATGGTTGGCATTTCCCCTGGCATCGTCGTGGGTCACTTGCAGCACCGGCAGCTGCTTGCAAGAAGCCACTGCAATGATTTGAAGCAAACTTTCCGGTGGGATCATGAATGACTAAGGCGCGCAGCCACCCGCGCGCCCAGGATTCCACGCGTTCCGCCCTTAAGCGGTGAACCGTTCCGCGCGGTACGGATCGAGCAGCTTCACGCGCACACCTTCGATCATTTCGGTCACGATCAACTGCGAAAGAATCGCTCCTAAACTCACGCCGGCATTCGTCGTGATGGCCGCGATTCCGGCCTCATCGCCGCTGCGGCTGAACACCGGCAGACCATCGGCTGGGATCACGCGGCGCGTTTCGGTGACTTTTTCGACCTTCGCGCCTTTCAACCCCGGGAGAATCGCGGCGGCAACTTCGACGAGTTGCTCCGGATTGGGTGCGCTCGGGTCGCCAACGGGTGAACCCGAGAAATGCTGCGCGATGACGACACGTCCGTCGAAACGCTGGATGGCATGCACGTGCGAGCCGAGCACGACTTTATCGAAGAGCGGGGGCAGCGGCGCGAGGTGAACGACACTGCCGACGCTATGAACGAGCGGCGCTTTCAGTCCAACCTGTTCGGTCAACTCGGGATTGGCGATCCCGCCCGCGAATACGACAATATCGGCCTCACGCGTGCCCTTGGCGCTCGTCACCGTATATCCCCCGGCAGTTCGTTGCAGACTCGCGAATGCATCGTTCGCGCTGTATGAGGCTCCCAGCGCAATCGCTTCGTCAAGCATCGCAGCAGTCATCTGCACCGGCGCCATCATGCCTTCGTCCGGCGTGTAGGTGATGAATGTCTCGTCACCGGGACGCAGGGCCGGTTCGAGTTCGCGCGCCTCGGCGGCACTCACCTTGAACGTTGGACTCCCCCACCTCAGGCGGCGCTGCAGTTCCGCGTCGAGTTCCGTCGCTTGCTGAGTGCCTGGAACCGCCAGTTGCAGACAGCCGCACCAGCGGATCGGCAGCTTTGCCTTCACTTCGTCCTGCAAATAGCGCCAACGCAGATGCGAGAGCCGATGAAGATTGAAGTAATCGCGTGCGCCGGCCTCGCTGAGCGTATCGGCGTTGCGAAACTTCGTCTGATTCGTGATCCAGGCGAACGATCCCGCCGTCGCGCCGCTCGCTCGCTCATTGCGGTCGAGCACGGTGACGCGCGCGCCGCGGCGCGAGAAATCGTAGGCAAGAATGGCGCCGATGATGCCTGCGCCGACAATCAGGACGCGGGGAGAAGAAATCGTCATGTTCGAACCTCGTTGTTGCTCACAGGAGAAAGCTTTTCGCGCGCTTGAGGCGGCTCCGAGTCCGCAAGCGGCAGATTGCGTGTTTCCGGCGCCATCCGGTATGACACCAGCAAGCCCAGCGCAGCAATGCCCGCTGCGATCAGGAGCCCGTTCGCCGCGCCCCACTTCGCAATCGTGATCGGCAGCACGAACGTGCCGGCCGCCGCGCCGATGCGGCTCACCGACATCGCGAGGCCCATGCCGGTGGCACGAACGTCCGTCGGGAACACTTCGTTGGGATAGACAAACTGCAGTGCCGAGCCAGCGGCTTCGGCGATCGTGAAAAGGATGAAAAGCGCGATGGCGAAAACAGCCAGCGCCGAGAGCGGCGTCGCGAGCGCGAACAACGAGAGCGTTGCGATAGTGCCCGACACGATCAGCAGCGGCCGGCGGCCGATGCGATTGATCACGAGCATGCCGAGCGCGGTGCCGACGATCGCAAACGAAATGATCACGAGCGTGCCACTCAGCACATGCGTCACGCCGAGCGATTTCAGCAGCAGCGGTTGAAATGTCTTGATGGCGAATGACGGCGCTATCTGACAGGTCCAGAACACCGAGCAGAAAAACACCATCCGGCCGTAACCGCGCCCAAACAACTCCCGAATGCTCGACAAGCCGAGCCCGGTGCGCGGCGCGCTCCGCGAAGTATGCGTAAGCAGGTGATCGAAGTCGGCCTGCCGCCCGAGATGTGTTTCGACGATTCGTCGCGCCTCGTCGATTCGTCCGACGGACACGAGCCAGCGCGGCGATTCCGGGATGTTCAGCCGAAGCAAGAGGAAAATCGCGGATGGAATGGCCGCGCTGGCCAGCACGTAACGCCACGTACTGCTATCGCCGGTATGGACGAACAGCCCGGTGGCAAGGCTCAGCGTGTAGCCGACCCACAAGCAGAGTACGAGACTCGACAGCACAGGCCCGCGAAGCCGCCTTGGCAAGAACTCGGACGCGAGCGCCGTGGCGATCGGATAGTCGGCGCCGAGCGCGATGCCCATGACGAGGCGCAGCGCGAAGAGCGCCGTCGCACCCGTGACGAAAAGGTGCGCGATCGAGCAGAGGACGAACACGGCCAGATTGAGCACATACATCGATTGGCGCCCGAACCGGTCCGTCATCGGACCGAACACGATTCCGCCGACGAACATACCGAGCAAGCTCGCCGCGCCGATCAGACCCGCTTGGGCCGCGCTCAGATGTAAATCGCGCGCGATGAGCGGCAATGCGACAACGATGATTCCGAGCAAGTAACCGTCGCAAAACGGTCCGCCGGCGGCGACGAGCGCGACGCGTCGATGAAAACGACCGGTAGGCAATTCGTCGAGGCTGACGCGTCTCTCTGTCATGGTGGGACTCCCGATGCGTACATGTGGGGTAGAGGCGGCTTCTTCTCATCCGCTTGCATCAAGGCTAGAGACGCGCTAAATATCGGTCAATGTCGTTCTTTATTTACGTCATATCGAAGGGATCGATATGTTGTTCAGCGAAGAGATCAATACCTTTCTAGCGGTTGTGCGCACCGGAAGCCTGTTGCAAGCGGCGGAGATCGTATGCGCGACGCAGTCGACGGTTTCCTATCGCATTCAGGCGCTCGAACGACGGATCGGCCATTCGTTGCTGCTGCGATCGCGCGGCTCGCGACGAATCGCGCTCACGCCGCATGGCGAGCGGTTCCTCGATATCGCCGAGCGGTGGAAGCGCCTCGAGATGGAGGCCGAGCAGTTGAAAATGGAAAGCGATCGCTATCTGGCGATTGGCGCTGTCGATGCCGTTGCGATCCACGTGCTGCCGCCGTTCGTGAGCGAACTATCGTGCGAAGATCCGCCGATCCGCCTGCACCTGGAAAGCGGGCGGTACTGGCAGCTGGCAAACAGAGTCGCATCGGGACACCTCAACGCCGCATTTACTTTGTCGCCCGCCGACCATGCCGATCTCGTATCGACTCGAATTCGAAGCTACGCCATGCGGATCGCGTACATGCCGCGAAACGGAGAGCAGGAGATCGAGGAATGTGCCGATTTGACGAGCTTTGACTACTCGCGCGAGATTTACCTGCCGTGGTCGGGGCAGTTCGATTTGTGGCGCACGAAGCGCGGGCTGCTCAGGCCGTTGAACTCGGCCGACAAGAGTCATTTGCTTGCGCCGTTGCTCAAGCGTCCGGGAGCGTGGGCGCTGGTGCCGTCGTTCATGGTGGAGGCGTTGCGCGCGCAGACGGGTTGCTCGATCCACCGACTCGCGCATCAGCCCCCGCCCGACATTTCGCTATATCGGATCTCACGCAGGCACGATAGTACGTTCGCCGAGCGCGATTCGGAGGCTGTGGAGCGGGCGCTAAGCGCGTTGCAAGCTTAGGCGGGACTTCGCGTGGAGGGAAATCGCGATGGAATCCTACGAGAGCATGCTTGAGACCCGACTCGTGCGCATACGCGGCACGGTGCAAGGCATCGGGTATCGGGATGCGTGCGTCGAGCACGCGAGGGCATTGGGCGTCAGCGGATGGGTGCGCAATCGGATGGACGGCTCGGTCGAGGTGATGTTGCAAGGATCGACCGAGCAGCTTGTCGAGATGTGCGAGTGGCTGGAGGATGGGATGCCGACCGCTTTGGTCGGGGAAATGGACATCGCCAACATCGCCCCGCCGTTTCCGCGCTTCAACGGGTTCGAGCAGCTGCCCACGGTTTGAGGCGCGCCGCTTCGGCGACCCCCGAGCCCCACTCGAGGGTCGCCACGATCAAACCGCTATTGCAAAGACGCCCATGTCGTCCCGAAGATGCTCGATTGATCGATCCCGGGGAAGTCGACGAACGCTTTGCTGCAATCAAGCACGCTGCTCGTCGGCAGATTCTGCTGCACCGTGCCGTTGACGACGACGCGGTTCGCCGTCGACGCGGCAATAGGCAAGTTCACGTGGTCGACAGTCAGATTGGCGTCGGACGAGATCAGCGAGATCCCCGTTGGCGTATCCGCCACCACATTCGTCAGCGACATAACGAGCGGAAAGGCCGGCTCTCCGTAGCCGCCCGTGTTGGCCTCGAACCCCTGCAGCTTCACGCCGGCATTGCCCATGATCACGACGTTGTTGAGCGAGATGTCATGGAAGTTCGGATACAGCGGACCGCTCGATGGCACGGCCTTCGTGCTGTAGTACGGCGTGAACAACAACGCGTTCGTCGCATCCTGGATGCAGATGTTCGAGTACTGGATGTGGCTGACCTCGCCGCCGCGCGCGTAGTCGGACTTGATGCGCAGCCCTTCTTCCGAATTCCAGAACGAATTGTCGAAGACCTGCACGTTCGTGACGCCCGCATTCGTTTCGCTGCCGATCGAAATCCCATGCCCCCAATAGATGTGGTTGTGCGCAATGACGACGCCCCACTTGCGATCCGATCTCACGTCGCGGTTGCCGTCGATGCCGAAGAGCCCCGAGCCGGCCGGCGACGGATTGGCGCTCCCCTTGAGCGCGATATCGTCGTCGCCCGTGCTCACGTAGTTGTACGCGAACACGAAGTTCTTCAGATAGCCGTCGAAAGAGATGGGACTCGCGGACGTCGTCGTGCTGCCCGTCGATAGCGTCGCCGAAATCGCCTTCGATGCGGAGCCCGGATCGAACGCGTCGGTGTTCTTGACGTTGTCGCGAGTGAACGTCTGCCCCGTATAAAGCGGGTTGCCATTACCCGCGGGATTCGCGAACGCAGCGAGGTTCGGCGTCTGCACCTTCACGCCCCATATGGTCAAACCGTCGACGCCGCTCGGTACCACATGGAAGTTCGGGCTGTTGCTCAGCGTGATTCGATAGAGCGTCAGGTTCTTCGCGTAGTTGAACACCATCAGACGGAAGTTCGACTGCGAGCCGACGCCGGTAGTGCCGTTGTCGACCATGTTGCCGAGGTAGGCAAGGTCCCACCACGTCATGTTGCGCGCCGGCGACTTCGAATCGACGACCGTGCCGCCGTCATCGCAAGCGGTGCCGTCGGCAGCAACCGTGCCGGTCTTATAGGCCGCGTAAGTGTTCGAGCACGTCAAATCGACTTTCATCAACGGATACTTCGCGTCGGACGTGACGATCTCCGCATAACCTCGTCCGTCGATGCGACCGTCACCGACCACGGCCGAGTTCACGAGGTCCGTCCCAGTGATCAGCGCGAGACAGTTGGATGAACTTCCGGCCTTCGTCGCGCTGACGGCGGTATTGCCGCAATACGGCCCCGCCACGTTCGGCGAATAAGCCTTGACGTCGCGCGATGCGTAGAGCGTAACGCCCTTGTCGATCCACAGCGTCACACCAGACGGCAGCGTCAACGGACCGCTGATGAAACTGTTGCCCGGCCCCGTGCTGCTCACGACGAGCCGCACCGCGAACTTGCTGGCGTGGTACTTCGATTTGGCCAGCTCCTCACCCGACGCGCCGGAGATGTTGACGTTCGGGACCGCGGCCGCCACCTCGGAAGCGGTCGCCGCGGCGTCGGCAGCCGCGATCGTTGTGCCCACCTCGGCATCGACGGACGCTCCGCAAGCATCGAGTGCCGCCTGGATGCGAGCTTGGTCCGGATTCGCGGTGGCCGTGGAGACCGCCTTGCCCACGCCGACCACCGAAGGATCCGCTTCCGGCGGCAGCGAGCCGTCCGGCCGGCTCACGAGCGAATTGTTCGCTTCGAGCGTGCTGCAAACTTGGGCGTCGGTCGGCAGCGTCGGCTCTGCGGGCAAGTTTGCATCGAACGTCGTCGTGCCGACCTGGAAGACGCTGTTGGCCGTCGGTGTCGCGGCTGCTGCGACCGGCGCGTCGCTACTGCCGCCGCATGCGGCCAACGTCGTGGCGGCGGCCAGTAGCGCCGCGAACAGGCCAAGGGGCCTCGATCTTCTCTTCAGAGCGGGAAAGCGGGATGTCATGACGAGTGTCTCCGTGTCGTGGCCTCGCTGAAAGGCGATGCCGGTTGGTTTTTGTAAGGAGCAGACGAGATCGGGGCAACTCGACACCGCCCCCTCCGCGGGACGGTGCGGCGGTACGAGATAAGCAGTGGGAGCCGCTCCCCTCGTACAGGATCATCGTCATCAGTCGTCCTACAACACTCCGGATCAGCAGGCGCAGCCGAAGAAATAGCCATCGGGCGATCGCCAATATCGCGCGAGAGAATTCTCCGTTTTCGCGAAACCTTCGAATTTCCTTCGAACGCCTTACCTCACCGATTCGCAGCACGACGGCCCGCCTATCCTACCGTGGCGCCCTGACTCCGCGCACCTAAGGGTAACTACCGAGTGAGCGAACAGACGCATATCCGTAAAGTCGCGCAACGCGTCGTACGATGTACGATCTTCGGAGACAGGCTTTAGAACCAGGAAACTGACGATGAAAAAGACATTCACACGCTCCCGCGTGGCGCTTGCAGCGGCGCTGCTCGCCGGCTTCGCCATGTCCGCGCAAGCGCGCGTTTTCCGCTCGGCGGACGTGCACGGCGACAACTTCCCGACCAACATGGCCGTGAAGTTCATGAGCGACGAGCTCTCGAAGGAGACGGGCGGCAAGGACTCGATCAAGGTCTTCGGCAACAGCGCGCTCGGCTCCGAGAAGGACACGATCGATCAGGTGCGGATCGGCGCGATCGACATGGTTCGCGCGAACGGTGCCGCGTTCAACGAGATCGTGCCCGAGTCGCTGATTCCGTCGTTCCCGTTCCTGTTCCGCGACATCGATCATTTCCGCAAGGTGATGTACGGCCCCGAAGGCCAGAAGATCCTCGATGCGTTCAAGGCGAAGGGCATGATCGCGCTGACGTTCTACGAGAGCGGCGCGCGCTCGATCTATGCGAAGCGGCCGGTGCGTTCGCCCGCCGACATGAAGGGCCTCAAAGTGCGCGTGCAGCCGTCGGACCTGATGGTCGACGAGATCAAGGCGATGGGCGGCACGCCGACGCCGATGCCGTTCGCCGAGGTCTACACGGGCCTGAAGACGGGGCTCGTCGACGCAGCGGAAAACAACTTGCCGTCCTACGAAGAGACGAAGCACTTCGAGGTTGCGCAGGACTACTCGGAAACGCAGCACGCGATGACGCCGGAAGTGCTCGTGTTCTCAAAGAAGGTGTGGGATACGCTGACGCCGCAGGAACAGGCGGCCATCAAGAAGGCAGCGGCCGATTCGGTGCCCTACTACCAGAAACTGTGGACCGCGCGTGAAACCGAGGCACAGAACATTGTGACGAAGGGCGGCGCGAAGATCATCCCCGCGGCGGACGTCGACCGCGCGGCGTTCGTGAAGGCCATGCAGCCGCTCTGGACGAAGTACGAGAAGACGCCGGAGATGAAGCAGATCGTCGACGAAATCCAGGCGATCAAGTAACGACGCGCCGCGCGCGTTGATCAGGCAACGCCCGCACGTCCTCCGGCCGATGGCCGGCGGCGAGGCGGGCGGTATTCGTTGAAGGACCGAAGTCATGAAGCTCCTCAAGCGCTCGAACGATGCGCTCTTTCGGGCGCTCGCCATCGTTGCGTCCGTCTGTCTCATCGCACTCACCGTGCTCGTGTTCTACGGCGTCGTGATGCGTTACGTCTTCGATAACGCGCCCGATTTCGTCGAGCCCATCGCACTGCTGCTCGTCGTCACGATCGCGATGTTCGGCGCCGCGTTGAAAGTACGCGACGGCGGCCACATCGGCCTCGATTCGTTCGTGCAGCGCTTGTCACCTAAGGCTCGCACGGTAGCGATCGCATTCCAGCACCTGTGCCTGATCGGCTTTGCCATCGCGATCATCGTCGGATGCGGGAGCATGGCGAGCACGACGATGGAAGACCGCATTCCGATTCTCGGGTTGCCCGAGGGGCTGCGCTACATGATCGCAGTTCCGGCCGGCATTGCGATGATCCTTTTCTCGCTCGAGCACTTGCTTGCGCTCCGTAGTCACGAACACCGTTAAAAGTCATGGAACTTGCGATCCTCGCTGGCAGTTTTCTGCTGTTTCTCGTCCTCGGCGTGCCCGTCTCGTTCGCGCTCGGGCTCTCGTGCGTGGCCACCTATTTCGCCGAAGGCCTGCCGATTGCGACCGCGATGCAGTCGATGGTGTCGGGAATGAATGCGTTCTCGTTCCTCGCCGTGCCGTTCTTCATTTTCTCGGGCGAGCTGATGTTGCACGGCGGTATTGCCGACCGGATCCTGCGGTTCGCGCAGGCCGCCGTCGGCCACTTCCGCGGCGGTCTCGGCATGGCGAACGTCGTCGCTTGCACGCTCTTCGGCGGCGTTTCGGGCTCGCCGACGGCCGACACCTCGGCGATGGGCGGTGTGGTCATTCCGTTGATGAAGCGCGAAGGCTATAGCGCGGCGTATGCGGTCAACGTGACGACGCACGCGTCGCTGGCCGGCGCGCTGATGCCGACTTCGACGAACATGATCATCTACGCCTTCGCCGCGCAGGGCATTACGGGCATGCTCAACGGGCATCCGGTGAGCGGTGTGTCGATCGGCGACTTGCTGTTTTCGGGCCTGCTGCCCGTGCTGTGGGTGATGGGCTTCGTGCTTGCCGCCGCCTACTGGCAGGCCGTGCGTCACGGTTATCCGCGTCGCGCCGATGGGTCGAGCGAATTGCCGAAGTTTCCGGGCTGGTACGCCGTCGCGCGCAGCTTTGCGGGCGCGGTGCCGGGGCTCATGGTGATTGCCATCATTCTCGTCTGTGTCGCGAAGGGGATTGCGACGGCGACGGAGGCCGCCGCGATCGCGGTGGTCTACTCGCTCGTGCTGACGGCCGTCGTCTACCGCACGCTCAATCGCGCGAAGCTGTGGCGCGCCCTGTCGCATGCGGCGCGCACGACGGGCGTTGTCCTGCTGCTGATCGCCGTGTCCAACATGCTGCGCTTCCAGATGTCGTATCTGGAGATTCCGGATGCGATCGAGGCCTTGCTGAAGCAATCGAGCGCCGCGCCTTGGCTGATGCTGCTCTACATCAATGTCCTGCAGGTGTTCCTCGGCACGTTCGTCGACATGGCGGCGCACATCCTGATCACGACGCCGCTGTTCCTGCCGATCGCGATGGCTTGCGGTGTCGGGCCGGTGCAGTTCGGCATCATGCTGCTGCTCAACTGCTCGCTCGGGCTCGTGCATCCGCCGATCGGGTCCGTGCAGTTTGTCGGATGCGCGATCGGCAACGTGTCGATCGGGGAAACGACGAAGGTTGCGTGGCCGTATTACCTCGCGATCTTCAGTGCGATCAATATCGTGACGTATTTGCCGTTTTTCTCCACCTGGCTGCCCAGCCTCATCAGCGGACATCCGGTTTATTGATTCGGCGGGCCGCCCGTCTCGCGGGCTGACGGGCGGCCCGAGCCAGATCCGCTCCCAGCGCGGCTTAATCCGCCTTCACGATTAAATCGGCAACTAGCGTCTCGTATCATCGGTGGTATCGCTGATGTCGCGAGACCGCCCCTCCATCACCGTCCCCTGGCAAGAAAAATGCGGCAGGCCCAGAGAGGGCTGTCGTATGACACGCGGATTCGTGTGCGCAAGACCTACCTCATAAGCCGGGCCGCCGCGGCCCGCGTTCGGCTCTTTTTTGGAAGCTTGGCGAATGAGGTATCTGATATGGCTTGCGTGTCTGGTTGGCACTGCAGCGGGATTGGAATGCATTACACGCATCGATCCTCCCGCGGCTGACATCCTTCTGGCAGCGTTAGCGGCTTTTTTTGCGCTCTGCGCATCGATCGGCATCATCTATACCGTCGCGGCGTCCATACTGGTCTGGCGGTTCTTCAAGAAGCCGAAATCCGAACCCTCGAGTTTTCCTCCGGTCACGATCGTAAAACCCCTATCCGGCGACGAATGGGGGCTTCTCGACGGCCTCGCAAGCTTCTGCCGGCAAGATTATGCGGGCGCCATCCAATTCCTGTTCGGCGTCCAGCAAAGCGAAGACCCCGCGTTAAAAGCCGTCGAGAAATTGAAGCAGCTGTTTCCCGAAGCGCATATCACGGTCGTCGCCGATTCGCGCCTGCATGGCCCGAATCGAAAGGTCAGCAACCTCATCAACATGATGCCGCATGCAGTGCACGATGTTTTCGTATTTGCCGATAGCGACATCCGAGTGTCACCAGACTATCTCCGACGTGTCATCGGCGAGCTGCAAAAACCGAACGTCGGCCTCGTGACTTGCCTTTACCGCGGCCGACCGGCGCCGGGATTCTGGCCGCACCTATCGGCTCAGGGCATCAACTACAACTTCCTGCCAAGCGTCGTCACTGGGCTTGCGCTTAAGATCGCCCGGCCATGCTTCGGACAGACGATCGCGACGCGGCGCGAGACGCTCGCCAAGATCGGCGGCTTCGCGCGCTTTGGGCACATCCTCGTCGAAGACAACGCTATCGGCGAAGCAGTGCGGGCCGCGGGCGAGCAGGCCGCCATCCCGCCGATCGTCATTTCCCATACTTCGGCTGAATCGACTTTCAGCGCACTGACTGCGCACGAACTTCGCTGGAGCCGCTCGCTGCGCATCATGGATCCGCTTGGCCATCTCGGCTCAGTGCTCACGCACCCGTTTCCGCTCGCGCTGATCGCGGCCGGCCTGTCCGGCGGCGCGATATGGTCATGGCCGCTCGTGCTCGTCGCGCTGCTGGCGCGCGTCGCGCTGAAGTTAGTCGCTGACGCTGCGGTGCACGAGCGGTGCCGCGACTTATGGCTGCTGCCGTTGCGAGACCTCTACTCGGTCGCGATCCTGATCGCGAGTTTCTTCTCGACGCGCGTGGTCTGGCGCGGCGCCAGTTTCGATGTCGGCCCGAAAGGCCTTTTGCATCCGCTTCAGGATGATTGAGCTGGACTTACGGTCACTTTCATCGCCAAACGACGACGCGTCTTTCCGCTCAGCGCGCGCGGGGCACTTTCCAACGCTTGCCTGCCAGAAGCTCACGCTTCCTTCGCCGACTCCTCGAATTCCGAGCCCGGATGCTCGCAGACGTGGTCTGCCATATCGCCGATGACGCGCTTAACGTGCTCGTCCGCCGCCTCATAGAAAATCTGCTTCCCGCGGCGCTCGGCCCGCAGCACGCGAGCCGCACGCAACAGCCGCAAATGATGGCTGACGAGCGGCTGAGACAGGCCGTGCTTCGCTGCGATGTCGGTGACGCACATCGGCGCGCTCAGGCAAGAGACAATGATTTTCAGGCGCGTCGGGTCGCCCATCAGCCGAAACATCTCCGACAACTCCGTGACCTGGTCGTCGCTCAATTCGAACGGCCGCATCTCGCCTCCGATATTTCACATTAACGCATACTTATATGTGTATATAATAGCCCATCCAGAGTCCAGCCGAGCGATAGTCCGATGGCACACAATCACGACCACGGTTCCGGCCATGCGGCCCACAACCATGGTGGAGGTCATTCGCATGCAAGCCACGATCATGCCCATGACCATGCGGGACATGACCACGCCGGGCACGGTCATGCAGGGCACAGTCATGCCGGCCATGATCACCTGCATGGCGTAACGGATCAGCACCGCATCGGGTGGGCATTCATCATCATCGCCGTGTTCATGGTCGTCGAGATCGTCGGCGGCCTGATGGCGGGCTCGCTCGCGCTGCTGGCCGACGCGGGCCATATGGTCAGTGATGCCGCCGCGCTGGGATTCAGTTGGTTCGCGATTCACTACGGCCGGCGCGAGGCCACGGCCGAACTGTCGTATGGCTATAAGCGCCTCGAGATCCTCGCTGCATTCGTCAACGGATGTGCGCTGTTCGTCATCGCCGCGTGGATCGTGATCGAGGCCATCCAGCGCTTTGCGTCACCGATACCCGTCGTCGGCAAGACGATGCTCATCGTGGCGATCGCGGGTCTTGCCTCGAACATCGCCGCGTTCGCGGTTCTGCACGGCGGCAACCGCGAGAACCTCAACTTGCGGGGAGCCTGGCTGCATGTCCTCGGCGACATGCTCGGCTCGGCGGCAGCCATCGTAGCGGCGTGCGTCATCCTGCTTACCGGCTGGACGCCCATCGATCCGATTTTGTCGATATTCGTTGCGCTCGTGATCCTCAAGAGCGCATGGGGTATCGTCAAGTCGTCCGCGCATATCTTGCTCGAAGGCACCCCGGCGGGCGTGAACCTGGCCGACATCAAGGCGGACCTCGAGCAAAACGTCGTGGGCGTGCGCGATGCGCATCACATTCACGCCTGGTCGATGACAGGCGAGCAGCATATGCTGACGCTGCATGTGCATCCCGCGGTCGAGGCCGATCCGCATGATGTCGTCAAGGCGGTTCAGCGCCGGCTGGCGACGCACTTCAATATCGATCACGTCACCGTGCAGATCGAGCACGACGAGTGCGCGGACCAGCACACATCCGCTCGTGGCGGATCCGGCGCGAAGAACTGTCACTGAGCGTGAAGACGTTCGCGCTATTCGCCATCACCGCCGTCGCCGAAATACTCGGCTGTTATTTGCCATGGCGCTGGCTTCGCGAAGGAGCGAGCGCGTGGCTCCTCGTGCCGGGAGCCATGAGTCTGGCGGCGTTCGCCTGGCTGCTGACGCTGCATCCGGCGGCGGCTGGCCGGACCTACGCGGCGTACGGCGGCGTTTACATCGCTGTCGCTATTCTGTGGCTATGGATTGTCGAAGGTATCCGCCCGACGGGGTGGGACTGTCTTGGCGTTGCTTTGACCGTCGGAGGCATGGCCGTTATTGCCTTTCAGCCGAAGTGAGGGGTCGCGCACCCGCAGCCAGTGTTCTATCCCTCCGAGATTCACGGGACCGGTAGAATCAGCACTGCAACAGCCGCACCAACGTTAGGCAAAATCATGGATTACCGCGTAAGTTACGAGCACAGTCTGAAGAGCAAGCCGGACGAGTTCATCGTTCACGTTCCGACGCAGCTTGTGGAGGGGGTGCCGGACAATGTGCCGCGCGCGCTCCTGGTCGAGTACATCACCGACATGATTCTCAAGCGCTCGCCGCAGATCGGGAAGATTCGCCAGCTTAGGATTCTTTGACGAGGAAGACTCGTCTCCGCCGCGGTGACTCAAGCTTTTACCGCGCCGGCGACGAGACCTTCGATGTAGTACCGCTGCAGCAAAAGGAACAACACCGCGCATCGAGCGATCCTTCGCCGCACGCGAGCTGTGTTGCCGTCAACGTCAACAGCCCATTCGCTTCTTCAGTCCATCCACGAAGCGTTTCGCCCAAGGAGAAGAGGCAGTGACCTTGGCAGGGTCAACCTTGGCCAATAACTTGAAGGAGTGTTCGCCTTTGCCGTATTCCGCCTTGGTCTTACAGTCACCTGTCGCCTTGGCAAGCGCATCGTAGACCTGGGCCTTACCTACCTTCTCGACCGAATTGTTGGCGATGAGTAGCGGCTTTTCCCTAAAGCCTTGCCCGAAAAAGGCTTTGAGTGTTTGCGGGTCGGCAAGGAACCAGCTTTCCATGCACTGCACCATCAGATGGCAATCGGCGTCTGGCGACTTGCCAGGCCTGTCCCACAGGTCACGCTTTTTCAGGTGATTCCACGGTAGCCATTTGTCAGTGCGGTCTTGAGGACTCTCATCCTCAGGCGCAATCGGCGCTTCGCTGTCCACCAACAACATTGCGTCCTCGCCATTCTTTACTGCCGTGCATTACGACTCGTAGGCGTCCCGGCGGCTGCCACAGGCGACTACCCGCGGACGAGCGGTGATTCCTGCGCGGGTGATGAACGTCGTGAAACCTTCACGGCAGGCAGTTCTGAGCGCTGTCGTGTCACCTCCCCCTTCCACATAAAGCTTTACCATCGAGTCCCCCCGATTTCACCGCGTGTCCAGAGCTGGCCGAGACGATATTTTTCGAGCCATGGTTTGAGCTTTTCAGCATCGAGCCGGGTGAGCGTCGTGCTACCGGCGGTCTTTTCCGCCACTAGCACGACTTCCGGGCGATCCGTCAGCGCGTCGACCAGCACGTCCGAATGCGTGGTGACGACAAGCTGAGTGCGCTCCGAGGCTTCCTTCAGAAGGTCAGCCAGAGCAGGGAGTACGTCGGGGTGTAGACCAAGCTCTGGCTCTTCGATGCACACTAGAGGTGGCGGGTTCGGGTGACAGAGGATGGCCAGGAGACACAGGTACCGCAACGTGCCATCCGATAGACGTGTCGCGGGGACCGTAAAGCGACCTTCGTGGAAGAAGACCTGAACAGTCCCGCCCTCGATCTGTACGTCGTAATCATCAATGCCTTCGTACAAGGCACGCAACGCTTCCAATAGACGCCGCTTGACAGCGGGCTCACGACGGAGACGATTGAGTACCAACCCCAAGTTGCTGGCATCCGGTTCGAGCAAATCGTTTGGCAAATCCGCCTTCTGCGGTAGACGCGGCGTCGTGTAGCGGCCGAAGCTCCACTCGCGGTAGAGGCGGATCTTGGAAAAGGCGTTGCCGAGGTAGGTGAGCTCGGGGTACTGGTCCGGGTCTTTCCGTTGAGCCAATATGGATGCAGCGGATTCGATTTCCTCATGCAGCAAACGCCGCTCTTTACCCTTGACATTTAGGACACCGCGGCCGTGCTCGAAGCGATAAAAGAGATGCGGCTTGTGGTGACCGGCATCTGGACGCTCGTTCTCGATGCGCTCGTCCAATATCTCGAAACGTTGAGCCACTTCCGTGAAGCTCAGCACATAGCGCAGATCCGCTTGGCCTATGGGATTGTCGAGCACGGCGTCAATCGTTGCGGTCGGCGTCTTCGATGCTCCCTTCCACAACCAATCGTGCACCCCCCCACCGTCACGAATGGGAGTCAGCAAGTCCTTCGGCGCGGATCGTATGAGTTCGATCGCTTCAATCAGGTTCGACTTACCCGAGCCATTCGGGCCGATCACCACGTTGAGCGGCAGCAGTTCCACCGCTCGGGTCGAATCGCCGAAACTCAGGAAGTTCTCTAGCTTGATGGATTTGAGCAGCATGATCACGCCCTTCTCTATTCGATGACGAGCCGCAACTCGCCAGCGTCTTCGCTCACATCGCACTCGATTTAACCGATTCACAGCAGCACGTGGCTGGGTTCGGTCATTGCGTCGAGGACAAATCGGATGGCTTCTCGTCATGCCACCAACGTGTAGCCGCGGTCACTTTCACGAAGGTAGGTTTCGACAGTGGCCGACCGCCCCTCGACTCATCTTGTTACGACTTCTTAGGCCAAGACTACGTGCGTATGCCCGATGGTGCGCCGTTTGGCCTTCCTAACCACGATGTCCACATCGCGCCCCAGCCGATTCAGACACTCGATCATCTTTGCCTGGCTGATACCTCGGAACTTGCCGCGCAGCATTTCCGACAGCTTGGGTTGCGGCATCCCGAGCAACTCAGCCGCCCGCTGCTGCGTGAGATGCCGGCTCTTGATAATTTCACCAATCTCGTGCGCCAGCCCCGCTTTGACGAGCATCTCTTCAGCCGCCGGGTAGCCCAAGTCCGCATACGGATTGTCGCTGCCTTGCTCCATGGCTATGCCGTCGACGATCGCTATCCTGCTCATCTCCTACTCCTGTTCCAACGCAGCCACCGCTTTCAATCGCTGCTCGATCAACTACACGTCCGGCTTCGGCTTGGTAATCCCGCTCGTCGACTTACGTCCCTTTTTGCTGAGCCCACCCAGTACGCGGGTTTGATCGTTGCAGACATCGAATTATACCCAAATATAGATAAATCTGCCGTAGAGCATGGCTGCGTCTGGGCCTTGCTAGGGCCGTGTCCAGGTAGTTAGCTCACGCCGCCCGCGAGCCGAACCGCGGCACGGCCTCCCCACATTCAAGCAGCGGTAATGATCAGCCTGCCGACTTCGACAGCGATTTTGACGCGTTGCCCGGGGCGGAACCCGGCATGCTCGATCCATCGACCGGCAAGCTTCAGCCAGGGATAAAACACGGGCGCCGGGTATCGGTACGGAGGTTTGTTCCACGACGATTGGTAACGCCTCGACTCCTGAACGGTGACAAAACGTTCCGAGACGAGACTACGTGACTTATGATTGGCCTCAGCCATGATCTGCTCTCCTGTGAAGAGTGGGTTGTGGTTAGCGGGTCGTGAGTGCTGCTAACACTCTCGGCCCGCGCTTCGCTTACCGCTTACCTTCTTTACCTCCTGCTGCGTACGTACGAGTTCGTTGCTTGCTCGTTGATCGCGTGACTCTTGAAAATGAGCGCGTCCAGTAGCTCGCGCACGATCTGCTGCTCGTGCTCCGGCATACGCGAAATCGTTTCGAAGTGGTAGCGCAACGTGTCATCGGGACGGCGTTCGTCGCGATCAAACATGAGCGCATCAGCGCTGACACCCAGCGCAATTGCTAACCTCCGAATTACGGCAAAGGGAGGTTGCGACGCCCCCTTCTCGTATCGATAAATCTGCACGACGGTAACGCCGATCAGGTCGGCCAGGGCCTGTTGCGATAGTCCGCGTGCTTTACGTAGCCGAAATAAGCGCTGTGAAAATTCCATGCTCGAATACCTAAATCGTTCAAGGCAGTTCGCCATTGCGGGCTTGCTCCGAATTGCTTAAGACTATCACCATGTGTATCTCAAAAACATATGGCGGAACGTAGCCGAATGGCTAACGAGCCGATGCATCACGCCTCCTTCACCTTCGGCTCCAGGAAACGACTTCCGTTGGTCTGATTTTTTGCCGAAAAGGGCCGCTGCAGCCGGCCCCGCGTCAAGAATCATCGCCGGACTAATGCAACCGAGACCCATTCGCCGTTGCCGGTCCTCGTACGAACGATCCGTTTGGCGCGCCCTCGTCGGCGCGAGCAGACGGGAGGCAAACGCTTTCAAACATCGACTTATGCGTGAAGAAACAGACCAACAACAGAACGATCTTCTCAACGGAAACGAGCGTGACTTCGTCAAAGCTGTCCGAGACAGCATCGTCAACGCGAATCCAGCCCATTTCCCACGCGTTCCTCTCGCAGCAATTTGCGCGCGAAGCTCTTCCGATCGAATCCTTACTTCATGCCTAACATGCAAATAACGCAAATTTTTCGACTACAGCAAGCCATGCTCCCTTCACAGCAAGAGCATCTCGTCTACCTCTGGAAGGTCGCAAAACTGCTCGAGCCGTTCGGCTTCCCCATTCAAAACTGGCATCCGCCCGCAGCAACTGCGAAGAAGTCCCTCGAGACCCTCGCCTTCGACCACAACGGCCCGACACCTGCTGCCGTCGAGAGGCTTCGAGCTGGAGATAAGAGAGAGAAGACAACCGACTATCGAATCACTTCGGTCTGGAACGGCAAACAGAAGGAGGGAGGCAGCGCCTTCTCCGTCTCGTTGTCCGTTGATCCCGGCAACCCGACTTGTGTGCTCGGCCTCCAATTCGACGCTGCCGAGGCACTTCTAAACACGACCAACATGCAGCGACTCGTGCTCGGCTTGCTTGGAATATGGCCGAATGCATCTGTCATCGAAGTTGGGCCGCTGATGTACTACACCACGCGGGCCGTATTTCCCAAGAGGCCGGGAGCGGGATGGATGCTCTACCTTGCAAAGCCGATCACTGCACGGGAGTTGCCAGAAGCGGCCGAGCTTGTCGCTGTCATGGAAGGCGACGGACAGAAAGGCACCATCATCGTTAGCGTCGCCGACGAGGTTTTCTCCGTCGACAATCCCGAGCACGTGAAGATCGCGAACGCGATCGAAGTGCGTTTGGCCGATCAGGACCTCTTGCCTCAGTAACGAGCTGAGCAAGCAACATCAAGAATCGAATCAGGGCTCGCCGTTCGGCGCCATCGGCGGCGCCACGGCGTCATGATTGAAATAAATCACAGAACGCACCTCGAGCTATTTTCGAGAGAACTGCTTTCGATCGAATCGTCACTCCACTCGTGACATAGACATGCAGGTAACCCTGATTTTTCGACTACAACAAGCTGCGCTCCCGTCGCAGGTGGAGCATCTTCGCTATCTTTGGAAGATCGCCAAACTGCTTGAGCCGTTCGGATTTCCCATGCAAGAGTGGTATCCGCCCGCGGCGACACCGAAGAAGTCCCTCGCGACTCCAGCCTTCGACCGCGATGGTCCAACGCCTGCTGCCGTCGAAATGCTCCGAGCGGAAGACAGAAAAGACCGGACAACCGACTATCGAATCACTTCCGTCTGGAACGGTAAACAGAAAGCCGGGGGAAGCGCGTTCTACGTCTCGTTCTCCACCGACGGCAACTTCCCCATCTGTGTTTTCAAACTTCAATTCCAAAATCCTGAGACGCTCGACAATGCGAAGAAGGCGCAACAACTCATAATTGGCTTGCTCGACGTATGGCCCGCTGCCTCTGAGATTGAAGTTGGACCTCTGATGTATTACACGACGCGTAAGGTCTTCCGCAACAAGCCGGGTGCTGGATGGATGCTGTACCTTGCAAAGATCGTCACAGCGGAGCAGTTGCCGGAAGCGGCCGAATTGTTGCCGGTCATGGAAGGCGATAAACAGAGAGGCACCATCATTGTCAGCATCGCCAACGAGGTCTTCTCCGCCGACAATCCCGAGCACGTGAAGATCGCTAACGCGATCGAAGTGCGGTTGGCCGACCAAGACCTCTTGTGCCGATAGCAAGACCCATCGCCTGCTATCGCCCGGGGGCATCGCCAAAAACGGGCTGAACCTCCGGGCGATCCACGATTCTCGTTCGAGGAATATCAGCCGTGCGGCGGCACAGCTTTGGGATCCATCCACATCACTTCCCAAATATGGCCATCCGGATCCTCGAAGCTGCGGCCATACATGAAGCCGAGGTCCTGCACAGGCGTAGGGTCTGCCTTGCCGCCGGCACCAATCGCCTTATCGACCATGCTGGACACCTCCTCCCGATTATCCGCTGACAGGCACAGCAGCACTTGAGCAAGCGCCCGACGATCCCGTCGGTCACTACGTCTGGAATCTTGCTGCCGCTACCACCCCACCGCCTTACGAATCATCTGCGCCGCGGCCACGAGCACGAACAAAAGCACGATGATACGAAACGCGTGCGGCGGCAGCTTGTCGCGCAGCGGGCGCGCAAGCACGATTCCGGCGATCACGGGCACACTCGCCGCGGCTGAAATCAGCAGATCGAAGCCGCTCGCCTGTGCGCCGCCCCTGAATGCAATCAGCAGCGTGATGACCGATACGACCAGGATCACCGCCATCTGCTTCGTAAATGCTTTGCCACGCGCACCCGAGGCGATCAGATAGATGGCGAGCAACGGCCCGGGAATCGACGCGATGCTTTCCATCATCGCAGCCCCGAAGCCGAGCACGAACCCAACGGGTTTAACCCAACGCGGCGCCAGCGAAAATCGCGGCGAAATGAGCAGCAGCATGGCCGCGAAAGCCAAAAGCGCGCCTGCCACGATCTGCGCATGGTGGGGCTCGAGCGATATCAGCACCGAGACACCGACGAGATTGCCGAGCACCGTACCCACGAGTGGGGCCGCGATATGGCGCACGGTTGGCAACAGCTCGCCTCCCTCGAGCGCTTGCGGAATGTTGCCGAGAATCACCGGCATCGAGAGCAGCAGCACCGCCTGCTTGATCGGCATGAACTGGCTCAGGATCGGCATGGCGATGATCGGTACGCCGATGCTGACGATGCCTTTCACGATCCCGCCGAGTACGAGCGCCGCTGCGATGCCGAGCAGCGTACGCACATCGAGCGTCTGCAGCGTCGGCAACAGCAGGCCCGCATGAGCGTGGAAATGGGACAGCTCGTTCATCGTTGGTTTGTTGTCGTGCTTATTGTGGTGGGGGTGTAATCGAATGCTGTCAAACGCGTGCCGGCGCGAGCGAGATTCCGAAATCGCGGCGAGCAACGATACGCCCCTACTCGCCACAGGATCGCCAAGTTTAACCAATGCAGATACGTCGCAGGTGCGTAGACGGCCTGGATCGTGCCGGCTTCTGTTGGCCTGGTTTTTTGCTGAAAACAGTCGCTGCACGCGGCAAGGCGGCTCGGCATCAGCCGGCAATCGCGTTACAGGAAGATGGCTAACTGAGGACTGACCTAGTCCGTCAACAAATCCGACGCCAAGTGTCCAGCAACCGGACGCTTTCCTTTTTGGGCACCCCGTCATTCCCTTATCCGGCCATGCCATCGCACATGGCATCGGCCTTGCAATTCACTCGCCGTCTTCTGACAGGAGTGAACCATGTATCGGACATCCCCGCTCGACACTGAACGCGCAATGCGGCCTGCAACGCACGCCGTGCGTGTTGCAGTTCGCATATTGCTGATCGCGCTAAGCCCTTGGACCAGCGCATGCGTTGCGCAGACGTCGCAGGGACCGGCCGCACCGGATATGTCGCCTCCGGCGGCTGCTCCATTGAGGCCTCCCGGTCGTGGACCGCTGTCTGTTCCGCCGCCGCCTCCGCGCGCATGGGCGCAACCTGCAATCCAGCAGTCCCCTGTGGCGCAAGGCACCGTCAGCCGGTTTGTTATCAACCCCGAGGGCGATGTCGACGGCTTCATCCTGAGTGACGGGTCGCTCGTGCATTTCCCGCCGCATCTCGGTACGCAGTTGGTCGCTGCCGTAAGGCCAGGAGACGCCGTTCAAATTGCAGGGTTCATGGACGGCAGCGGCGACGTCAAGGCACGGCAAATCGTCAACCAGCGCACCGGCCAGCAGCTCTTCGACCAGCCTCCGCCACGCGACGTGCCGCGTCCACCGCCCGCGCTTCGCGGCGCCGGGCTCGTGCGCCTCAGCGCCGAGGGAGAGGTCATGCGCGTGACAACCGCCCGTCGCGGAGAACCCGACGGGGTCGTGCTGCGCAACGGCACCGTCATCAAGCTCACGCCTGGCACGGCGCAGCAGTTCGTGAGCTTGCTGCGCCCAGGCGCGTCCGTCGCCGCCACCGGCTACGGCACCCGCAACCAGTACGGCGAAGCCCTGCAGGCCACCGCCTTTGGCACTCCCGGCAACCTCACCCGGCTCTACAGCAACTTTCCCAACTGAAGGAGAAACACCATGCACTGGATTGACCCCGCATGCCTGCCCGAAACGAAGGGCGCCGTCACGCAATTCCTGCTCGACCCGCACGGCGATCCCGATGGCTTCATCCTCGAGGGGAAACGGCAGGTCTACTGCCCCCCGCACCTTGGCGCACGCATCGCGCAACGCGTAGCGCCCGGCGACATCGTCATCGTGCGAGGCATCAAGCCACGCGCGGCGGACATCATCGCGGCAGTTTCGATTACTCCCCAAGACGGCGAGGCCATCGTCGACGATGGCCCCCCTCGCGATGACGACGAGCATGGAAGACCCGAAGCCGAACCGCATGCGACGGAAGTAGCGGGAACCGTCGTCCTGTCGCTCTATGGCCCGAAGGGCGAGTTGCGTGGCGCATTGCTCGATGACGGCACGTCGCTGCGAATGCCCCATCACACCGCCGAAGAACTGCGGACGTATCTCACACCCGGCGCACGCGTCCAGGCGTGGGGTGACCTGGTCGAAACTGGCTACGGCCGCACGCTCGAGGTGAGCGAGATCGCGGAACAGGCGGATATCGACACTGATGCTGGGACAGGCGCATAAAACAGCGGGTGGGTCACGCCCGGTATCACGTGCGCTTGGGCACACCGGCAACCCACTCCACTTCAGCGAAGCTTTGCGCAACCTTGGTCGGCATGACTTCATCCTCGCTTGGCGCCTCCGGCTTAAGGCACAATGCCCGCTCTCCCTCGTCAGCGGAAGCGCAGCACATGAGCGATTCGGATACCGCAAATGAAACCATCGGCGGCAACGCATACGCGGAGTTTGCGGAGCGCTATGCCGCGATCGCGCCGACGAAACCACATAACGCCCTTTACGAGCGTCCTGCGACGATGTCGCTTCTAGGGGACGTCAGCGGCTTGCATATACTCGACGCCGGATGTGGGCCAGGCATCTGCAGTGAACATCTCGCTCGTGGTGGGGCGTCCGTGCATGCGTTCGATGTCACGCCACAGATGGTGGAGCTCGCTCGTGTTCGATGTGCCGGTCTGCCAGTCGAAGTGGTGACTGGTGATCTCACGGCTCCGCTATCGTGGCTGCCCGATCAGACGTTCGACAAAATACTGTGCTCGCTCGCCCTCGACTACGTGGAAGACCTTGGGCCAACGCTCAGTGAATTCCGCAGGGTGGCGCGCCCCGGAGCGACGCTGGTGTTTTCGATGGCGCATCCGATGCGGGACTGGACGGACGAGCGAACTCGTGGGGACGGGGCGTACTTCGATACGAGTCGATTTGGGTTTTACTGGTCGGGATTCGGTGAGCCGAAGCCATACGTGCAGGCTTATCGGCGGCCGCTCTCGGATATCTTGAACGCGTTGGTCGACGGTGGGTGGCGACTCGATCGATTCGTCGAGCCACTGCCGCTGCCGGAGATGAAGGCAGTCTCCGAATGGCTTTATCGGGAGTTGTCCCGGGCGCCAGCTTTCATTTGCGTGCGCGCGCGGTGCTAGCGGTATTCATGAACTACCAGCAATTCGGAGGATGTTGATGGCAACGCACGCGCCTTACTCGGTCGTATTGACGTACGACGACGATCAACAAAAATTCAATGCTCAGACAGTCGACCCAGCAAAGCTAGCACCGTTACTGGCCGGCAGGCTCGAAATGCCGATCCTGCTTGACGAGTTCAACTATCGGATTGACGATGAGTTTGCTCGCCGGCTCGGCGTTGCAATGCTCAATCTGATCGCCTTGGGGAAGCCTGAACTGAAGCAGTACATAAGCGTCACACCAGGGCCGATTTCTCGACCGGGAGACAATGTCTAGCCAAGTCGAATCGCCGCTTCTGTGGGCGGCGGCAACTATGGACGGAAGCATGAGATCCAGAAAAGGCATTCGCCGCCTAAACGACTTCGATCAGTAGGATACCGGCTCAACGAGACTCGGCTCCCCGAATTCGATCAGCGATGCATTGGATTCCTGGAAATAGCCTTGCCAGAACGCCTTGAGGTCCCGCAACGTCTTCGCATCCCTATAGCCGTTGCGCTCCGCAAGCGTCCCGGTCTTAGCGGGCGGCATCATGGCGCCTCCCAGCACATACACTTTTGCGCCGGCAAGATCCGCAAGCATCTGGCTGGACCGCGCCTTACTGAGCTCGGTTGCCGGATTGATATCGCGCACAGTGTTATGCGAATAGAACGACGCGACACTCGAGTACTCCAGCCCGTCAGTCACAACAAACAGCACCTTGCTTCGCGCGGAATCAGCACGCATCGCCTGCCCGACGGTCTGAAGCGCCGCCATGATCTCCGAATGGTCGAAAGACGAAGTTGCGGTCCCCAGTACCTGCTTCGCAGTTGTCGCCGCCATTCGCCGGGCGTACGTCCGTTGCTGACCGAAGCACGCCCGAATCTGCGGCGCCTTAGCGATAGGAATATCGCTATAGGCGTTTTCGGGAAGTGGAGATTCGACGACGCCCGTATGAACAACCTGAAGGTATCTCCCCTGCGAGAAGGCCGAAAACTCGGCAATGACGAACTTCGACCCTGGCTGTATCAGGCGGTCGATGTTGTCGATGACGGACTGCTGCAGGGTCGCGTCCAGCTCAACCGTTTGGTCGATGAGAATGTAGACGAGCCGATCCGGGGGCTGGGGAACGGCCGTGAGATGAAAAGCGCCATAGCAACTCGGCACGTCGTTGACGAGGCCTGCATGAGCGAGCGTGAGCGCTTGAATGGCGACGAGCGCAGCAGACGCCGCCATCCTTCTGATGAGTTTCATAGATTCGTATCGAATGTTTTCACCCTGCACTATCATCGCCACGATGATAGGTGCGTCGCCGTGCGAAGGGCGACCGGATCAGTCTTCGAGCAGGTCACCATATTTTTCAGTGGCTTTTGCCAATTCTTTCTGCCGCTTGATCTCCTCCGCAAGCAGCTGGAAATTCGCCTCGCTGAGGGTTCCTTGCTGCTTGGCCAGGAATTCGGTCTTTGCCTGCTTGTCCGGCAACTTGAGGAAGTCTCTTGCGAGTTCGTCGATAGCAGGGGTATCTACAACCGGCGAGGATGCGTTGCCCGCAGCGACCGTGTGAGATGACGCACCAGCCGCCGCCACGGGCGCCATAACAGATGCAGCGCCGACCGGATTCAAAGACGCATCATGCGTGCGTTCACGTAGTCGAATGCGATCTTTCTTTACGTGCGCCTCCTCGCATTTCTGGACGAGGATCGTCTGCTCCTCCGACGAGAAGTTGTAGTTCTTTAGCGCAAGCTCCCATTGCAACTCGCGATCGTCGTCAGTCTTCCCCGTCGAGATCTCGGCCGCCGCTCGGGTAATGAGATTATCGCGAGCGCTCGCCTCGCGGGCTTCGCCGGACTTCAGGAAGTCCTCGAATCTACCGGTGCCAATGCGATGGCTTTTCTTCTTACGGGCGTCGCGCAGCTGCGTTAGGAAGCTCTCAGCCCGCGCGATCTTCGGCATCAAAAACTTGGCGCGAAATGTGTCGAAAGAAGGTTGATTGCGGGTGAAGCTATACGCCGCTTCACCTTGGCCGCTGAAAGTGCTCTTGAACGCAACGATGAAGGCCGTGAATTGGGTGACAAGGTAGATCAGCGCCAACATGATCGACGCCGTCATTCCTTGCGTCTTGTAATCACCACCGAGACTTTCCGCAACCGTCCTTCGCGTCTGCTGCTGAGCGGCGACAACGTCCGGCGGCAACGACGAGGAACTGGCCGTGTCGAACGGGCTTGAACCACTGCCTGAGTCCGCGACACCGTTTGCTTCCATCGACACAATCTGCTTTGTCGCTTCGCTTTCCACTCCAGCGACACGGTGCACAAAGATCACGACCATGATCGTTACGACAACGCCGGTCACGATCGCCAGTAAGACTGGCCCCCAAGCGCCCGGATCATCGACGCGGTTTGCGAACCGGCGCGGTAAAGGATTTTGCTTTACCGTTCCCGTGTTCGGATCGATATAGAACGCGTCTTGATCTTGATCGTCGCCAAGGTCGATTGGCAACCCCAGACCCTCGGAGCCCGCCCTCTTTCGATAGTGAAAGAATTTTGCAGCTTCCGCACCCGCGACGTGGGTCATGATGGCAAGAACGATCGCCACTGCCAGCGCGAGGACGGCTGCCGCCATATCTGCGCGGGCGGGCGTAATGTCATTCGATAGCCAAGGTGCGAGCACATAACCCGTTCCCACAGACTCGGCCAAGATCAGGACGAACAGGCCCACGCGTGCAAGCATCGACGGTGGATGAACATCGTTTTGCTGGGTAATCTTCAGGTAGCTCTTGGCGCGATTGAATTGTTCGGCCGTTACCTCTGCATTGCTCGACCCCGCGATCACCGCCTTGAAGGTCTGACAGAGCGTACCTTCCGCGTGGACCAGTCCGTTCTCATCAACGACTGAGTCACCGCTCTCCTTCGAAAGGCGTTGAAATTCACCGCTGTGATCGTTACCGGGAACCCAAGGACGCTTATATGCGAAAGACGTGAAACGAAAATTGTCTGCCCGAAGCCAGAAATAGAAGCTTCCCAGCACGAGGCTCGCCAGGACGGAGATGAGGACCGGCAGCGATGTGAGAATGGAAATGATGGAGTGCACGATGGCTTATCCCTTCGAAGTGAACGCGCCGGCGGCTTGATACTCCTTGCCGTCCGATGGATAGACGATGATGCCGTCCGCCTTGGCGGACTTAACGGGTACGCGGAGATCGATGCACTGCGCGCCCCCATGCAGGAAGACTCGATACAGAGTGGCACTGCTGCCCCGATAAACGTTGACCGGCGCATCGGCAAAGCGAGCGATGGGCTCATGCGAATAGCCTTGATCGTCACGGCGGAAGATTTCCGCTGTAACAGGGGGAATAGGTGCTGCGCCATCGCGCGGCACATAGACGTGCATCAGCGCGATCCCTGCGGCGCCTTGGTCACCGAACCACGGCTGACCATAGAGGCCCGGCAATGCGTCGTCAACTTTCAACGTTTGGTTCGTCGCCAAGTTCCGAATCGACGTACTGACATGCGGATGATCGAGCAGGCATGAGCCGATGGTGACCGGCGTGTCTGCGTTGGCAGGGCGGATGAAGTTGAAGAATGACGAATTCTCGCGCGCGGCACCCAAGTCCACGCGGTAACCCGCGTCATTCATTGGCTTTCCGTCGAAGCCGAAGGTCGAAATTGCGGGAGCAGTTGAAGAGGCAGCGGCCACGGGCGCGCTGCTCGAACGCGCGTCGACCGTGCTTGGGGGCAGCTTCGATTTCGCCTTCTTGCGGGCCGGGTGCGTTGTTGTTGCCGCATGGGTCGAATCGAGCGCGGCTGCAGGCGCGGTGTGCGACGCCTCGCCGATCTGCTCGTCCAATGCTCCGGCTGAAACGTGCGGACGATCTGCGGCCTGCTGCGCCACCGTGAAATTCGCCGGGTTCGCTGCGCGATTGGCTGCATAACGTGCCAAGTAGTCGAGGTTCGGCATGTCGACGACCTCGACGCGATTATTGTCGCTGTGGCCGTTCTGGGTGCCATTGGGAACGATAGGCAATGCGTCGCCCGCCCCCTGGTATTCGATGTTCGCTGCCGGGACGCCGCGTGCCGCAAATACCTGGGCGACTGCTCGAGCACGAGCCTCGGATAGCGCTGCCAGTTCGGCTCCGGACGCGTCGTCACGTTCGTCCGTATGTCCAACGATCAGCAAGTGGCGTTGTGCGAACTGCGCCTTTTGCGCAGGCGTCGCCTGAGGGCCTAACGCCGCCGGGCTGTATTGGTCGGCAATGTGCGCTAAATACTCGCGCGAGCGAGGCGTCAAGGTTGCGGTGCCGGGAAGGAATTCGTCGTCCTGACTTCCCATTTGGACATCAAGGCCGACAGTATCGTTTGCGCTGCTGCCTGCTTGCGGGGAGATGCCGAGGCCGCTAGCCGTGACCGGCGCACTTGCCAGTTTCATGTTGTACTGCTGCGCAACTCGGTAGAGGTTGCATCTGCGCTGATCCATGGCATGGCCAATCAGACCGCCTACCAAAGCCCCAGCCGCCGCGCCGGCGAGCGTTTGACCCGTGTTCTTGCCGAGGTAATGGCCTGCTATTGCACCGATGCCGGCGCCGACCAGCACGCCGATATTGCGGTCATTGCTCGAGCAAGGATCCGGACTGTCAAAGATGCTTTGGAACGTGGTCTTCACCGCGGGAGCGAATTCGGGTTGGCCGCTCTGGGGGTTGATTGCACAACCCGCCAGCACGGATGTCGAGACCCCGAGCGCAATCAGCTTCTTCCGCGGTGCATTGGCTGCTCTTCTTAGCTTCATTTGCTGTCCTGATGACACGTTATGTTTTTGTAAACATCTTTACCTTGCCTTCCGGCTCGGAATGCGTTCGTGTCCGTCACTAACCGATGCATTGGCCCATTGCATCAGTGTGGAAACGCTAATCGTTTAATATCGGCAGATCGCCTGAAAGCTTTAGTGGTACGGCTGTTTGGCTCGCCCCTCGACGACTCCCCGGCCTCCATCGCGGTGGCCCCGCTCGTCCGAGTCTTCGCCATCAGTCGTGGCGAACGCAAAGGCGGATGCGCCAGACGGCATTAATTCGAATCCGGTTGGGCGGAGGAGGATCGAACAGTCCCGCTTAGGCTTATGTGGCAAGGCAAAGGCTTTCCATCCTTTCGATAATGCCCCCACTGAGGGACATAGGACAGGCACGCTTCAATGTGTGATCGAACTATCTTCGCTGGCCGTCACCGCCGCCATCGCTGATGCCAATGAGGGTGCTAACCATACTTCCGGTCATCGGATCAGGACTTCGGAATCCACCAGGAGTACCCGAGCGATCCTAGCACCAAAATCCAAACTATTCCGAAGAACCAAAACGCAGAGGCATGCCAGCGTGCACGTGTCAGCAGAGCCACGTGCCATCCCATCAACGGCTTCCCGTTGCCGTCCGCAAACTCTTTCGCGAATCTCTTGCTTGCCCTAAACAGTGCATCGTCTCCAGGCATGTGATTGCACGAGCACATGTCCTTAATTGCCTCGTACTCGAGCCTTAAATCGTCCACCTCCCCATCCGTGACGGATTTTCCGGTATCGATCTGCGCAAGAATCTGCGCAAGTTTCAGCTGGAAGGCAGTCAAGAGTTCCGCATTGTGATGCAGAGCCTCAGCTTTCGCACCATAACCTGACCCGGACTCCAAGAGGCTGATTGCTAACAGAAAAATTCCGAATGTGACAGCGAGTGAAGACAGGTAGTTATCTAGTGCTGTACCTGGCGTCGGAGAATAGGTCTTCTGTGCGAATGCCACAGCAATGCTCAGGGCCGAAAGTGCAGCAAGGCTCAAAGTTGAGAACCACTCGCGCTGCTTCAAGCGGCGCGCTGCGTTGTACCGCGCGCCAGCCGTTCGCCAAGCGATTGTCCGCAGATCCATCAGAAATGTCTTCATGGATTGATTTCAATTCGACTAAGGGGGTGCGGACGATGCCTCATGGATCAGTCATATCCACTTCCCGAGCAGAGGCGTATTACGTCTCCCTCAAGAAGGTTTCGCCGCCAGCAGCGGCGACCCACGCTTTCGCGGAGTAGGGGGCACTTCCGCCCGCAAGATCGAGGTCTCGCGAGGTATCGCTTTCGCGATAGGCATCGCCCGCCGACGAATATTACCCGACTCACCCGTAAACGACACCCTCGTCCGCATGCATGGCCGCAAGAATGTGATGCAGATACTTCTCGTACCGATCCTTGATTTCTGCATCGGTCAGCGCCTCTTCCGGGTCCACGCGCCCCCGCTCAGTCAGCAACGCGAGCATTTCGATTCGATTCGTGATTTTGTCGTAGTTCCGCACATACCCGCCCTGCGGATTGAACTTCATCTCGTAGTATGCGCGCCGCAGCTTTCTTAGTTCTGGAGGAGCTTTATGCCCGAAGTCCGGCATCCTCTTGAACATCCCTTCAATCGCGACGTCCAGTCGATGCAATAACGACAGATCGCTGATCTGATTGAAGTAGGCGATCCAGCCGTAGCGCTTCTTCTGAGATATGGCTCCGGTTATGCGTTCGTTTAGCTCGTGAAGGAAGATATCCTTGAGTCGATCTTCGTCAAGGTACTTGAACTTGGCCAACCTGCGAATCTTGTTGTGCGTGTAGTCACTGAACTTCGCCACGATTGACTGCAAGAACCGCTCGATCGTCGAGTCTCTCACCGATATCATTGGCCAATGAAAGGTGTACCCAAGATATCCGAAAGGTGCCGACAGGGGCTCGATGAGGGTCTTGCCGGACCCCACGGGATGCAGCGACAAGCCTCTCGGTATAAGGCGCGAGCGCAACGAGCGAAAACCTGACTTCACTGCGGCCTCTGCGCCATACATCAGCACGTCATCGACATATCTGTAATAGGTGACGTCAAGCTTCGCCATGGCTTCGTCCACATCTTGCATGTAGATGGACGCCAGGATGTTTGATATCGCCAGTCCCTGTGGTACCCCGTTCCTAGGCCTGAAGTCCTTGTGACGAGAGCGGTGAGTGTTCCTGGGAACTGTCGGAGTCGATATGGCGTGCGTAACCAGCTTGACTGCGCAAATGCACTTCACTCTTTTGGAGAGTACCTTCAGCAGCCTATCCTGCTTGATCGAGTCGTAAAACGTCCTGATATCAGTGCTGCAAATCCATGTGTCGGTTGGAGATTGCTCTTTTAGATCTTTCGCAATCGCCCGAACATACGTACCCGCGACGTTCTTTGGCACTCTCTCGGGGTACAGGGCAGCAAGGTACTTGTTTAGCTGATGCAGTACTACGCGATCGCGTACTGTAGGTATGCCAATGAGGCGGGGCGGCTTGTCCCGGGTCTTCGTCCTAAGCACTTCGAGAAACGGCGAGAACCGAAACTGCCCGCTCAGGATCTTCGCCGACGCAACGGTGAGATCGTGCGCCGCACTCGTTCTGAACTGGAACCCGTTGAGGCGATCAACGCCTTTCCCGGTTGTGCTCGCAAACTCGTCGTTGAAAGTCTCCCGGAGTGCGTCTGGACCAAAAAGGCCATTGAAAAGCACTTCTTCGTTAACTGGTACTGCCATTGGTGCAACAGGCGACGCTCCCTCAATAGAACTCGGTGTCTTCCCCACGTCTTGCTCCATGCCTTCAGCCACAATGTGCCGCCCAGGGTTGCACGCGCGGTCGAATATTCTTTAACTTGCTCCGCAGGGACGGTCCTGGGTATCCCGAATTGTACCGCTTCGTAGCTGCACACCATTTGACGGCCAGCATGACTATCACCGCGAGAGTCAGACGGCTTAACGAATTCGCGTTTAAAGACCTGCGGGGGACCTTCCTGCAGACAGCTTCACGGCCGCTGAAGGGTGGACACCAAAGCAACCTCATCGTTCAGTGATTGCCGCTGTCTTGTGAGCGCTGGGCCCGGCCCAATTCTCCCATTTGTTAGAAGTGATTTCGACTAGAACGCTTGCGGCGACATCTCGGTCGCCCGCGAGGCCGCTCTCGCCGACTATTAGCGATGCGACCTGAGGAGCCAACGTCTTAAACAACAGATAGTCAGCGTGCGTTGCGCTATCCCACGCGAGGGGGCGGTTGTCGCGGATCGCTTGCCGCAATTGCTGGTATACCTGACGAAAGTGTCCGAGCACTGCGATGTCGTCGGGCTTCAAACGTTGTTCGCACGCCAACCGTACGAAAGTGGTTTCTAGCTTCGCTTCTGCCTCACACGCGCGAACGAGAAGCGCCCAGCGCGAAGCTCCCTCAAGCGACTTCGCACCGACATCTCGAACGTAGTAGTTCCAGAGTTTCCATATTGCGAAAAATTCGCCGTATAGTGCATGAAAGTCGCGCGCAGTAGCTAGATCATTCTCCTTTTGCTTCTGCCGCAAATTCCAAGCGACGGTTAGACGCTGCCCAACGAACCAAGCGAGGGCCAGCAGAACCACTGAAGATGTCAGTTTAGGAATTTCGATGATTGTATATTCAAGCAGTGTGGTCATCGGCGCGCTCGCTTCGGCACTAGGTGAGTGAATGTCGATTGCTGCTCGATTTACTATTGATCACCGATTCTATTAGCAGTCGCAGTGCGAGGCGCACCGGCTCCGAAGAGGCGGCCCGCCGCGCCCACATATCTATTTCTTCTTCGGCTTGCTCGGCGTCGCGCCCTTGCGCTGAGCGAGATCCGACGCGGCGACCTCCTTCTCCCTCTTGGTCGACTTCGGATCCCGCAATTGCTTGCCCGCGTCAGATGCCGCCTTCTTTCCAGTTGCCATGGTCACCTCGCGTCTTGGTTGAACCCTCAATATCCGGGCAAAATAATCCTACGAACGTCGCTGGCAAATTTCAAGGCTCTGTGCTGCTTTGAAGGGTTGGCGACAAGATTGCGCAACTTCCGCAGGAGCGTGCACGGTCGAGCGTCAGGAGCGCTCAATAGGCGACGTGGCTTGCGCGGGGCAATCGGCCTTGCGTTAGTCAGTGGACGCGGCCAGCCGCCAGGGCAGCAGAGTTTCGTAATCGCCGGCACTCTCGGCGCAGAGGAGGATCGGTCACAGGGTCTCTGCAGATGACCGCACTTCAATGTGTCATCGAACTCTGCCGCTCAGTGCCTCGACCAGTTCCTCTTAAATCAATTACTCTTGCCGCAGCGGCGGCCGTAGTCGACATCGGACACGGGAGCTCGGTTCGGCTATGATGCACCAACCGAAACTGATGGCTTAGCGTGGAGGATAATTGGCGACGCGTTTGCGTGGTGTAAACACCCCCCGTGCTCTGGAATCCGACGTAGTGACGCGATTTTCTACAAAGCTCGACCGGCATTTCCGCACGCTTTATGCGGGGCAGCAGCAGGCCCGTGATGCGCTTTGTGCGACCGCGCTCGGCGGCCAGGACAAGGCGTTGGCCGACTATATCGTTGCACGACGTGGCCGCTACTGTCTAATTGAATTCAAGGCTAGCGAAGCCGCATTCCGGTCCGAAGCGCGAAAGGAACTGCGCCTTGCACTTTGCAAAACAATTTCTCAACAGAAAAATCCCCTGCGCTGGGCCCGATCCGCACACTTTATAGGCTGGGGAACGACGATCACGCAGTCACTTGCGGGGATCGGTATGGCGGATGTCGAATCAATCGCATTAGCAAGTTATCCCGGCGCTGTCTGCCCGCTACTGGGTGTCCCCATCCAGGCGCCGGAGAACCGTGTGGATGCAGATCATTTCATCGAAATGTTTCTCGAAAGCAAGCTGCTCGGTTCAAGCGCTGCCAGATTTGAGAAGTATTTGGCCTTGCTTTTCATGCTTGCCGGCTCGTGCTCGGCTGACGCACTTAAATCGATCGAAGGCTCTGTCTATGTCTACGTCCCAAGCGAAGACTTTCGTCTCCCGGAGCTTCATTCGGTACGGTTCCGCGGCCTGGAACAACTCTTCCTGCTTACTGTGGGCAGGGAAATGCGAGCACGGGCCATGGAAAAGCACGGCCCCGAAATAGAACGAGACCGCCCCATGGGGCGGCACGGTGGCATGCGTCTCTGATGTCTTACGGCGGCGACCTTGTCACGCGGTTGTACAGCTGCTCGAGTCTCTGCCGGTCCTTCGCGGAACCTTGCTGAAACATCTTCTCGAGTGCAGCGCCGTAGTACATCAACGTAGCGCTACGTTCAGCCGTCGGCTCTGTATGACGTGCCGCTTCATCGTTGACTCCCTTTCTGTAGGCCAAGTAAGAGCAAGCGAGGCAGACAATGAACACTAGTAGAAAATATGCGATGGAGATCGCTCGACTGAAAGAAATGGTTCGCTTCAGCGCTGCGGTCACTTCCCAAGCATGCTCCGTCGCGTGTCCGAGAGACGACACCATGTCATTTGCCGCGGCGGCCACCGCAGATGTTGCGGAAGAAGCGGCAGTTAGACCAACTGAATTTGCAACCTCTTCCGCTTTGCCCCAAGCATCCTCGGCCCGGCGGACGTGGGATTGAATTAGCAAGGCTGTTTGGGTCATTGACTCCGTACTCTCTCGCAAAGCCGCGCATTCGTCCCTTACCTTCGGCAAATCATCGGTGATAGCCTCAACCTGCTCTTGCAGCGCTTCAGTGTTTTGGCGATACCAATCGTAGAGTTTTTTCCAATCGGCAGGCGTACTTCCACCGTCACTCATTCAATCTCCCTTGAAGACCTGGCGTCTAGTATTGTAACGAACGACGACTTCTCCAAACCGTAAGCGTTGCCTCACCACCGTCTGTTCATAGGCTCGCGGAGTCGGCAATCTGATTCCCACCAGATCTGAACTGAACCCCTGAAGTTGGACGGTGGGTGAACGAATCTCACGCGAATCGAAGTCGGTACTCGACGGGGCTCAGCCCCTTGAGTTTGAGTTTGATCCGCTCATGATTGTAG